>NZ_CP072676.1:0-906921 GCF_023650795.1 Pseudoalteromonas sp. SCSIO 43088 | reverse complement strand
TTCTACTCACCACACTACCTTTCGGAGTGGTTTGACGAGTAGCCACACCTCACTTCCTGTGAGGGGCTAGTTGTGTCTATAACCCACTGCCCTGTCTAAAAATTATAACAATTATTCAAAACGTCACGGTTTTGCCGTGTGTTTTTTAAGACAAAGGTAAATCAATATGTTTCGTCAGTTACCAATTGCTGTAGCAATCAGTGCTGTGCTGTGCCCAGTACAAACTGTGTATGCTCAAAACGACCAACAATCAGAAAAAATTGAACGAGTAGAAGTAACAGGATCACGAATTAAAGGGGTTGATTTAGAAGGAACCATACCGCTTACAGTGCTTGACCAAGATGCTATCAAGCGCTCAGGAGCGAACACTATTCATGAATTATTAAAAGATTTATCCGTTTTTAAAGGCGGATCCGGTACCTTTTCAACATCAGAAAGTGGTGGTACATCAACCTCAACGCCAGCGGGTCAATCCGCTGCAAGCTTAAGAGGTATGGGCCCCTCAGCCACATTAACACTCATTAATGGCCGCCGTGTTGCACCTAGCTCGTTTGCAGCAGGCACTGAAAACTTTGTTGATGTGAACTCAATTCCACTTGCTGCAATCGAGCGCATTGATATTTTAGCCACTGGCGCATCAGCAATTTATGGTGCTGATGCTGTCGCTGGTGTTATTAACTATATTCTCAAAGATGACTATCAAGGAGCTGAAGTAAATACTTCTTACACCAATAGTTTTGACAGTCATGACGAAGGTAAGAAGCAACTTAACTTAGTCTACGGAACCAATATCGGTGAAAGTAACTTAACGATATTTGCTGATATATACGACCGCAATGCCTTTAAAGCGACCGACAGAAGATATACCGCAACTCCTAATTTAGTTAATGGTTACTCATATTTACCGAAACTTGAGAACTCACCAAACATTTATTACTTCAGTAGCCGAGATGGCAATGAACTACCAGCGCCAAACTGTAAAACCGAGCTTGTCACGACTGAGTATGGTGAGCAAATTTGTGCTTACTATACTAACCAAGATGATTACCTAGAAACCCCATTTGAAAGCCTTTCAACTGGCTTTATGTTTAACAGCAGCTTAGGTGATTTAGATTGGCATACCGATTTCTTCTATAGCCAAACTAAATCAAAAGCCTATTCATCACCTGCACCAATCAATCAAATAAACGACGATGATGGTCCTTATATCATAGAAGATGCGCTATTCATTTATGATAACGCTGATGGCAGTAACGACCTTATGGACCAGCTTTATATTGATCCATTTACCACTCAAGCAGGACGAGAAGTGTATGGCTTTGCATTTGATGCACGTTTTAATTCACCGCGTACAGTTGAAGTTGAAACTAAAAACTTTCGCTTAGTCAGCAGCCTAGCTGGTTACATTGGGGACTGGAGTTGGGAGTCAGGTGTAACATTTTCTCGTTCTAAGTCAGAGCAAGAAGCGATTGATGGAATTTACAACCGCTACCAATTTCATGCTGCAATCACTGGTGAATTATGCTCTGACGGATCATTAGCTACATACGATGGAACACAGCTCAATTGTGCGCAAGGTCAGTTAATGCCATTCTACAACCCTTTTTTACAGGGTGATGCTAATAATGATGCGGTGCTTGAGCTTGCAAAAGCAAACCCTAGTAGAAGTGGTGAAAGTACAGTTTACGGATGGGATTTAAACTTTAATGGCGACTTATTTACATTTAATGAGTTACCCATTTATGCTGCATTTGGTATTGAGGCTCGCCGAGAAGAGTTAAAAGATATTCCGTCTTTAGACTCACAAGCGCGTGCTGAAAATGGTTATTTAGTTGATGTTTTTGGTTTTGGCTCGAGCTTATCAGAAGCAGACCGTACGCAACACGCTGCATTTGTAGAGTTGAATATGCCAGTTACTGAGCAGCTAGAATTGCAAGTTGCTGGTCGTTATGATCATTACGATGACTTTGGTGGAACATTTAACCCTAAAGTGGGGTTAAGCTACCGCCCTTCAGATTCTCTAATCATTAGAAGCTCTTGGTCAACGTCGTTCAGAGCACCTTCATTAACTCAAGCTGGCGTAAAATTACGTACCACACAATCAAGCTTTGATTGCGGCGCAAATCAGGCTGTCGCAGACTTATACTGTATGGGTGATGGTACAGAAGTCAGTGTTAACAGCCTAGAACTTGGTAATCAAGCACTCAAAGCCGAAGAGTCTGAAGCGCTCAGTATTGGCTTTGCATGGAGCCCATCTGTAAATACCAATCTAACTGTCGATTATTGGCATTTTGATCATGAGCAAGTCATCGATACCAATATGACTGCAGTGCTAGATAGAGCAATTACGGATGCTTCTCTTCGTCACTGTGGCTTAGTACCACAAGGGCAACAAGGTATTTCGTACGAGCAGCAGCTGTGTGAAGTAACCGATAATGCAGGCCTTAATATCGAAAGTGATGGCGCTAATCTTTCAGAGATCCTAACAAACTACATTAGTGAGTTTAATCCGCGCGAAGATGAGCTATTCCTGCCACTTTTTAGAGACCATGTTATTCCACTGGAAAATACTGGCACACAAACCTTAGCGGGAATTGACTTTAAGTTCGATCATCGTTTTCTTTTTGCAAAAGGTAATTTAACACTCGCTTTCGATGGTACACACTATTTAGAGTTTGAGCGAAACAAACCTGGTTCAGATGCAATCGAAAAGTTAATCGGCACTTATCGCTACCCTGAAAATGTTGGCAGATTCTCTATCGATTGGGATGCCGAGAGTTATTACATCAATCTAGGTGCCAATTATACCAGTAGCTATGAGGATGATATTGAAGGGCTGCGAGGCCGTGAAATAGATGAGTTAGAAGAACTTGGCGAGCTTAATGATGAGTTAAAGCGCGATGTTGATGACTGGCTAGTATGGGATTTATCTGCCGGGTATTTTATCAATGATGCATTATCAATCCGTGCTCGTATCGATAATATCTTCGATAAAGAACCGCCTAAACTATATGGTTCAAGCCGAGGTTTTGATTCTATAAACCATAATGCTTATGGCAGTCGCTATACGTTAAGTTTGAGCTATCGCTTTTAGCAAGGTATGGGCGGCTTAATAGTCGCCCACACTTTTGAGCTTACGTTATCTTAAACTAACGACTCTCAGTATTAATCTTTGTTAGCAAGGGCTACAATACCTTGCTTATCTTATAAACGTCGAAAGACCTTTAAGTGACTTTATGAAAAACAAACAGTTTGCGATGCCAGATGCGAGCATCATTTTGTTGTGCGTCGCAGTTATCGCCTATTTTGCCAGCCTATTTATAACCCCCGGTGTGTTTAATGCCGAAAAAGATAGCCGTAGCGTTGAACTATCACAATATCAAACAGCCTCAGATCATACCCCGCCAGCATTTTTTGCAGAAGGTGGTGAAATTGGCCTAGCTAATGTGTTATTTGAAGGGTTAGTGTCAGGTGATAAGTATGGCGCAGCGATTGGTGTAATGGCGTTTATTTTAATCACTGGCGGTGCGTTTGGGATTATCTTAAAAACCGGTGCAATCAATAACGGCATAATGGCACTGATCAACAAAACACAACATATTGAGTGGGTATTCATTCCTCTCTTGTTCGTGCTTTTCTCTTTAGGGGGTGCGGTTTTCGGCATGGGTGAAGAAGCCATCGCCTTTTGTATTGTGTTATTCCCGATTGTGAAACAACTTGGTTATGACGCAAAAGTAACGGTATTAACAACCTATGTTGCTACACAAATTGGCTTTGCTACCTCATGGATGAATCCATTTAGCATTGCCATAGCTCAATCAATTGCTGAAATTCCCGTTTTTTCTGGCGCAGGGTTCAGAATGGTTGCTTGGCTTGTTTTTACTTCATTTGGCCTTGTATTCACCATTCGCTATGCCAATTCTATCAGAGCAACTAAACAACAATCTAACCAACACAAAGACAGTGCAATAAATTTAGATAACGCAGATAAACTAATCTTACTAACTTTTATTGCTGGCATTGTTTGGGTTATTTGGGGCGTGATGGCTCGGCAGTATTATATTCCTGAATTAGCAGCGCAATTCTTTTGCCTAGGTATTGCTTGCGCTGTAATAGCCAGCCTATTCAAAAAACAAACTGCCAATGAAAGCGCAAACGCATTTAAAGAAGGTGCCCAAGAGCTCTTACCTGCAGCGCTTTTGGTTGCTTTGGCAAAAGGCGTTATTTTAATACTTGGCGGTAGCGATTTAACGTCGCCTTCAACCCTTAATACCTTGCTGTATTATAGTGCCACCAGCATCTCAGTTGTGCCCGATTATATTGCTGCTTGGGGCATGCTATTATTTCAAAGTGTATTTAACTTCTTTGTTTCGTCAGGTTCAGGACAAGCAGCCATAACAATGCCGCTAATGTCGCCGCTCGGTGATTTGTTAAATATCTCACGTCAAATTGTGGTGTTGGCATTTCAGTTGGGTGATGGTTTAACGAATATTTTTATTCCTACTTCTGCTAGTCTCATTGGCTGTTTAGGTATTGTTAAATTAGATTGGAGTGAATGGGCACGTTTTATTTGGCGCTTCACTTTGGCTTTGTTTGGCCTTGCCAGTGGTTTTATTTTTCTCGCACACTTTATTAACTATCAGTAAAAGATTTAATTATGTTAACACTTATAAAAGGCGCAGACGTTTTCGCCCCCTCACCTTTAGGCATTCAAGATGTTCTTATTGCTGGCACAAAAATAGTTGATATACAGCCTGAAATAACTATCGATACCTATCAGGGGATTACCACGGTCGATGGCACTCATTGTATTTTGGCCCCGGGGTTTGTAGATTCACTCGTTCATATAACTGGCGGAGGCGGCGAAGCTGGCTTTGCAAGTAGAACACCAGAAATGAACCTGACTGATGCAACACTGCATGGTACAACAACCGTTATTGCAGCTCTTGGCACTGACTCAAGTAGCCGAACTCATAGTAATTTAATTGCTAAAGCAAAAGAGCTGAAAGAGCTTGGGCTCAACGTTTTTTGTCATTCGGGATCATATCATTTACCTGCGAAAACACTGACAGGCTCAATCACCAGCGACTTAATGTACATAGATGAGTTTATTGGCGTGGGAGAAGTTGCTATATCGGATCATCGTAGCAGCCAACCCACTGTGCAACAGCTGGCAGAGCTTGCCGCTGAGGCAAAAGTGGCTGGCATGTTAAGTGGTAAAAAAGGCACTGTCAGCATTCATGTTGGCCCTGTTGACACACATTTATCGTTATTACATGAGGTTGATAAGCTAACCGATATTTCACTGGCACAATTTTACCCAACTCACATGAATCGTAATATCGACTTACTTAATGCTGGGGTTGATTTTTGTAAAGCCGGTGGCACTATCGATTTTACTACAAGTACAACCGAGTATGACCTTGCTCATGGTGAATACTCTGCCGCACACGCACTAGCTTACTGCCTAGAGAATAAAGTCGACCCAACAAAACTAACCATGAGCTCAGATGGCCATGCAAGCCTTCCTATTTTTGACAAAAGCTTTAACCTGCTTGGCCTTGAAGTAGGTAAAGAGTCCACATTGCATAGCTCGTTTGTAGAAGCAGTGCAAAAATATAATGTTTCGATTGAACACGCTTTAATGGCTGTTACATCAAACCCTGCGCAGATACTGGGTATAAATAAAGGTGTAATTAAGCAAAATGCAGATGCCGACCTTGTGTTACTTAATAAAACAACGCTTGCGCCAACAGAATGCTGGTCAAAGGGTGTTCATATGGTAAGCAAAAGCAAAGCACTTGTTAAAGGCACCTTTGAATAAGGCCGCAATCGGCGGCCTAAACAGTATCCGAAATTCGAGTAACAAGTAGTTGCTCGACTTTCACCCCTTCAACATCAACAACCTCAAACTTATAGCCAGCATAGTTTATAAACTCGGCACGTTTAGGCAGGCGTTTCATGGTGTAGATCAAAAAACCTGCGACTGTTTCGTAATGAGACTGTTCAGGGAACTCTTCAATTTCAAGGACCTTAGCAAGCTCAACCACAGGTGTTAAACCATCGACCAGCCAAGATGAATTATCACGTTGAATTATTAACTCTTCACCCTGGTGGCTAATTAAGTCGCCCATAAATCCTTTCATTAAATCTTTAACAGTAACAATACCTACCATTAGCGCGTACTCATTAACCACTACGGCAAACGGCTCTGCCGCTTTTTTAAAAGTATTTAGCGCCTCGGAAAGACTCAATGTTTCTGGCAGATAAAAAATATCTTGGCTTATTAATTCATTATCGATTTCGGCAGTTTGCCCTTTTAGCACTTTGCGCAAAATATCTTTTGATTCAACCGAACCAATTAATTTATCTAAACTACCATCACAGACTAAAAAGTGATTATGAGGGTGCTCAATAATTTTGGTTGCAACTTCTTGAGCATCCGCCTTTACATCAAAAAACACAATTTGATCACGAGGAGTCATCACACTCGATAAAAAACGTGCCTCTAAATCAAATACATTGCCAATTAGCTCATATTCTTGTTGCTGTAAGCTGCCGTACTCTGCCCCTGCATCCATCATCGCAACGATGTCTTCTGTAGTGACAATATCTTCTCGTTCAGCGGGTACTTTAAACGCGCGTAAAACCAAATTAGTTATACCATTAAAGAAAACAACAAAAGGAGTGAGCGCAAAGGTCACCCAACGCATAATGGATACCACGTTAACTGCAACTGCCTCTGGCATAATCATGGCTAACCGTTTAGGTAATAAGTCAGCGAATAGAATAAACAAAGAGGTAATACTCAAAAACGAAATCAAAAAGCTGATTTGACTCAATAACGGGCCTTGATAAATCATGCCTAAAATTTGTTCTATGTAAGGAGATAATGCTTGCTCACCAACAATACCACCTAAAATGGCAATTGCGTTGAGGGCAATTTGTATCATGGCAAAAAATGCCCCAGGTTGCTCTTGCAAACTAAGTACTGCTTGGGCTTTTTTGTTGCCTTCGTCCACCATCACTCGTAATTTGATCTTACGAGATGCCGCAATCGCAATTTCGCTCATTGCAAACAATGCACTGATCAAAATTAAAATCATGATAATGAGTAAATCACTCATTGTAGCTCCTAATAATTAAGCGCATTCAGAGTGTTGAATGCAAACAACTTTTTGCTCGTTTAGGCTAGCGAGAGTTTGGCGAGAATGGACAAAAAGCAGCTGATTATAGCCACTTTGTAGCAATCAACAAGTGCTATTTTTAATCGTTAGCAGCAAAGCCTTTATTTAATTTTTCAAGAGTCACAGGATTGATATTTTTATTGCAGGCAAAGTATAACTGAGGTGTGCCAACGGGCAGTTTAAATATCGGTTTTAAATCTTCAAGGGTGCTGTCGTTATCGCGCTCATATTTAAATTGTTCATCGCTGAGGATGACTAAATCTATACTTGAGCGTCTGCTTTTCAGTACATCGTAAATATTGTCAAAACTATCAAGTAAGATCAGCTGATTACGCTCATCAAAGCCGTTTTCTTTTAGGTAAATGTGTGAATAGTTATTTTTTAATACTGCAATTCGGTATTTCTTAGCTTCATCTATGTTAGCTATAGTTACTTGCTCAGATTTAAAAGAATAGAATGACGCTGAAAAGCCACCAATTTTCGCTACCCAAGTAAACTTATCTTCGCGTGCCGGAAGCCTTGCCATAGAAAAGATGCAGGTATTGCTATCACGCAATGCAGCGATATATGAAATTGACCAAGAATTTACTGACAGCTCATAATCTACGCCACTTTTATCTAAACCTGATTTAACTCTATCAACTACAGTGCCAGTTAATTCGCCATTTTCATCTAGGTATTGGAAATTAGGGAAATTTTCGGTCACCACAGTAATTGCTGCAAAACAAGGTTGCAGAAAAAGCAGCAATGACAAGGTGATAATTGAGCGCATAATGAGCGATACCAAATAAATTATAATTATTTTTTATAATAATATAGCTCGGAGTTGCAGATATTGAAATATTTTTTAGTAAAAAGGAATGAGCGGAAACAGGGTGTTTCCGCTATAGAGTCAATTACTTATTCATTGCATTAATCAAAAAAGCTGAGATTTTAGCGCCTTCTCTTAGAGTTGTTTCAGAACTTGTCTGACCGATTAATGAGCTATCTGTGAATGGTGCAATTTCCATCATGTCAGCACCAGTAATTGGGAACTCGTCAGCCAATGCAACTAGAATGTCTAATGCATGCTGAGGTGTTAAACCACCAGCTTCTGGTGTTCCTGTCGCTGAAGCAAAGCTTTCATCAAGTGCATCAATATCAAAGCTCACATAAAGCTCATCAACATTATCTGCTTTTAGCTGCGCAATAACTTCTTCAGCAACAGCTTTAGCGCCACGTTCGATGATTTCGTGTGCCCAATGTTGTTTAACGCCAAACGTGTCTTCCCAGTGTTGCTTAGGCTTACCACTAGAGCGAATACCAAATTGAATTAAGTTACGTGGAGCTGGTAAGTACTCAAGAATATGTGTACACCACGAACCAAAACATAAATCGATACCTAAACGTTCTACTAATAAGTCTGTATGAGCATCAAAATGAATGATTGCAGTGCGTTTACCTGCATCACGTTTTGCTTTTAAGTAAGCTTTAGTCAGCGGGTAGCTAATTGAATGGTCGCCACCAATACCAAAAATACCCTTATCTGGGTAATTTGCATAAAAGCCATCACAGACATCTTCAGTGATAGACAAAGGCGATACATGATATTCGCTGTTTTCATCAGCATATAACGCTTTTTGACAGTTTGTAATGGTTGCATCGTTAAGGTATTTATCATGAAGTAAATGTGGGATCACACGAACATCGCCTAAATCAAAGGCGCGTGCTTGTGGTTGTTGATCAATCAAGGTAGAGCGTAAAAATAGTGGGCCCCAGTTAGCACCACGTAAAATACCACCGCCACAGTCAGAGCTAATACCTAAAATTACCGCTTTGTGCTTAGACTCTGCCAGTGTTTCAAGTGACTCTTTCCAAAGCACATCAACATTATCTGTTTGGCCGTATAATTTAGTACGCAGCGCATCTTTACGTTCTTTTGCTGTATTAACTGTAAATACGCCATCGCCAGGAGGACAAAGACACTGACTTAGTTTTTCGTGGAAGGCTTTTTGTGTGTTACTCATCTCTACTCCGCTGATCTTTATCTGCATATTCATGCGTAATTAAAAAACTTACGCAATCAGGTTTGTGTATAGTCTGGATTTTTGAGACTCAACAATCGCTTGCTAAACCAAACCTATAACTCACTGATATTAAATAGTTATATTTTTAATGCAGAAGAATTTAAACTGCTCTAGTCAAATAAGAGCGCTGTATTTTGGCAGGTATAACATGCGCGAAAAGAAAGTCAAATTTTGCGGCAACCAAGGCGATTGCCGCTATAGATTTATATTCAAACGAAGTGAATACTCATTATTCGTAGCCTCTTGGCTTCTTAGTTTTGATAACGGCAATGTATGCATGCCAGCTGGCATAGCTCAATAAAGGCATAATAACGATAAACCCGGCAGTACCTGTAATAAAGCCGACAAATACTAAACATAGTATCAAACCAGCCCAGACAACCATGGCACCGAAATTGGTTTTAACCGCATTCATTGAAGAAATTACCGCAGTCATAATATCAACTCTGCGTTCCATCATAATTTGCGGGGTAAACGCTGAGATAGCAAATACAGTGACCAGTAAAATACCACCGACAATACTACCGAGCGTTAAAAACGCAGATAACTGCTCAAAACTCGGGTTAACAACGTTCGGGTACAATGCATGAATAAGTGCAGCTAAGCGCATCCAAACAATCATAATTACCATTAATAACACCGCAAAGCCCCATTCACCTGCTGGGTTTCTAAACATCGATTTAAGGCTGTGCATCAAGGTGGGTTTGTGGCCTTTTTCAAGCTCCCATGCAACATCGTAAAGTCCGGCAGCAAAGGCAGGACCGATTAATGCAAAGCCAACTACAGCAGGTAATATAACTAAGTGTGTATCAAACTGATAAACAAAATACATGATAGTTGCAGGTATCAAGGTAAATACTAATCCGTAGACTAGACTCAGTATGGGCGCATTAGCGATATCTTTAAATGCAAGTGCTAACCAATGAAAAGGCGCACCAATTGAAATTTTCGAGCTTTCTAAACAGCGTGCAAACTCATGGTGTTTACTCATAGAAGATGAAGCAGGCATAATATATCCTCTTTTATCGTTACTTCTTTAGGTTTAGGTTATCTGTGCAATTCTTGCAACATTGGTGATCTAATAGGACATCTGTCCTGTACTTTAAACACATATGATTAAAGTATTACGCTTTAGACAAAAATAAGGTTTAATAATGGAAAAGGTATTTCACTTAGGGCTTACTAGTCAGGACTTAAACGGCGCGACCCTTGCGATTGTCCCAGGAGACCCTGACCGCTCAGCACGCATTTCAACACTTCTCGATAATCCAGAATGCTTAGCGAAGACCCGTGAATTTCATGTATACCGAGGTGAGCTTAACGGCCACAGTGTTGTAGTTTGTTCTACCGGTATTGGCGGCCCGTCAACATCAATCGCTGTTGAAGAGCTTGCTCAGCTAGGTATTGATACCTTTTTGCGTATTGGCACGACCGGTGCAATTCAGCCACACATTAACGAAGGCGATATTTTAATTAGCCAAGCTTCAGTTCGTTTAGATGGTGCTAGCCAGCATTTCGCACCACTAAGCTACCCTGCTGTGTCTGACTTTTTTGCAACACAAGCGATGGTAAATGCATGTGATAAGCTAGGAATTAATTTCCACATTGGTATTACTGCATCGAGTGATACTTTCTACCCGGGTCAAGAACGTTACGATACTTATTCTGGCTATGTTCCTCGCTCATTCCAAGGCAGCTGTGAAGAGTGGCAAAAACTAGGCGTGATGAATTATGAAATGGAATCAGCAACACTATTTACTATGTGTGCTGCCCTTGGCTTACGCGCAGCCTGTGTTGCAGGGGTATTAGTAAATCGTACTAAACAAGAAATTCCGAATGTTGACCACGGCGAGATTGAGAAAAAATCAGTCGCCGTCGTCATTGAAGCTGCAAAACTATTGCTAGACTAACCTTCAACTAGTTCAGCAACACAGTGCTCAAATGCTGGTGGGTTTGCAAAGCTTGCCAGCACACTTTTAGCCACCTCATATTGATTTTCTGCCCCTTGTGTTTCTAACAAGGTGATTGACTTAACTGTTTTATCATCAAAAGTTAAGCCCGCAAGATAAAACTGACTCAATGCACTTTGTAATGGCGAAAGGCTTGGACTATAGGCAGCATTTTCAGCATAACTTCCGTAAAAGTCACCTTCATCAAAAGTCGTTAATTTAACCGCACTAAAATTACCTGTGTAAGGCACGTATGCATTGAGTGCCAATTGAATAAGTTTAGCATCATCAATCGAAATCTCAGTAAACTGTTTATCACTTTGCTTATTAGAAAATAAGCACGCTTTATTGCCTAGGTCTTTCGGGCCAAATGAATAAGGTAATAACTCATGAAGATTAAAGTCACGTTCTGGCAATAAAATCTCAAGTGAGTCTGCGGTGCTCAATTCATTCATAAATTGACGGCAGTAACCGCAAGGTGCATCGCTAATAGCAATTTTTAACACTGCTTGCGCGCCATTAAGCCATGCATTATTAATGGCTGATTGCTCAGCATGAACGACCAAACTCAATGCTTGATGAGAAAACTCAACATTTGCGCCAAAATAGAAATTTGTTTCGCCTTGCTTGTTTAACCCTACAGCAATAGCGCCAACATAGAATTTAGAAATAGGCGCGACAGAAAATAAACTTGCGACGGGTACACAGGCTTTTAGTAACTCAAGTTGGCTAACTTGAAACTGCTGACAAAGAGAAGAAATATCAGATTGAGATAAGATACCACGTTGCTGTTTAAGCTGGGCAAAAAGAGAATTTTTTTGTTGATCATTGAAGCTAAACGGCTCTGAATTTTGAGCTAGTTTGCTTGCATCTATCCTAGTTGCTGTCATAACAAATTATAATTATTAATTGGCTAAACAGTTTAAAAGGTTACGTAATGAATTGCTAGGTTTTGGCGGTAAACATCAAGGTAAATCGCACAATAAAAGCTAAAAATTAGCGGTATTTGTAAGCCCAGATATACACAACAAAATAGCGATGACTAGCTCGACCAATTATTGACGAACCAGCCAATTTTTTGCTTTGTTAAAACATTCAAAGTTTTCAGCTTGTAAGTTATAGCGTTTTGCTTTTTGCATAAATAAGTCGTGCATAAAACCATCAAAACTTACAACTATTGCTACAACAGCTTTTTTCAAAGAGTTTGCCACTTCCGGCATAATAGTGAATAAATCAGCAGGTGCGAAATTGTGCGTCATCTCAGACACATCAACGAGTATTTTCTCTGACCCATGTAATTCTGAATATTGTTGGGCAATTTGGTAAAAATTTATCACATCCTGTGCACTAGCAGTCCCTCTTAACGTCATCATCACGAGTGACGTCGATGCATCATAAGTGATGCAAGTAGACACGTTTGGCATAAGTTACTCTAAAAAAAGCGTGGGGTTGATTTGGCTTAACGGTAGCTGAATCAAAAAGCTGGGCTATTTTATTAATATCGCCTCTCTAGTCAATACCTAGCAATAAAATAGGTATGACCAGTTGTGAAATTCAGATTTTAGGATTAGATCTACTTTAAAGAGTTGTTATGCAAATTCATATCTTATTTACTTTAGACACAAGTATGAGTTTTCCTTTCATAGAATCAGCTTTTTCAGATAAACCTATATTTAGTTAAAATTTATAATATTTGGCGTTAATTAGACAGCAAAATGGGTGAGCGTTTTTTAAGCTCACTTTTAAATGGATTGGTGTGTCATGAAAGCGCGATTGGTTATATTATTTGGCTTTACTTTGTTGATTTTATTAATTTCAACAACACCTAAAGCGATGCCCATTAAAGAATTTGAAAAGCTTAGAACCTCAATAAGGCAAAGCTACGCCAGTTCACCTCAAGAAGGGCTTGAGTTTGTAAATGCGCTAATTGAAACTACCGAACTAACACTAGAACAAAAGATTATAGTCACTAATTATAAAGCTTGGTTTTTGCTTGAGACTGACAAGCTTGAACAAGCCATGGAAACCATTGTTAAGTACATGAATATGGTTTCTCAATCTGATGAAAAAGACCTCATGTATGGCTATTTTAATATTTCAGGGGGCATTTATGCGCGCTTAGGTCTATATGAAGAAGCCTTAGCGTACTATCGCGATGCCATGCCATTTGCACAATCTCGAGATGAGCGTTTAGTTTATCAAACCGAAAATAATATCGCTTTAGTAAAGCTACGTTTAAACCGTTATAAAGAAGCTGCCGACTCGTTCACATACTATCGAGATTATGCCCACAGTAAAAATCAAACTCTCAACGAATCATTTGCAAGTAATAATTTAGCGCTAGCTTTAATTGGGTTAAAACAGTATCCAGAAGCACTCAAGATTATCAATGAAGCTATTGGGCTGCAAAGCCAACACAACTACACCACTCACCTTGCTTCAAGCCTTGTTTTAAAAGCCAAAGTATTACGTTTTCAAGGTTTTTTAGAAGACTCAGAAAAGGTACTCAACGAGGCTTCAACGCTTATTGAAAATAAACAACTTGAGAATGAGCAACTTAATATTATTTTATGTTTAGCAGAAACGTATGAGGCACAAGGACATACTGATAAAGCACTCACAACGCTTGCATCCGTTGATACTCACACTGTTAGCCATACTAATTTTGAAGCCCTATTATCGATTGCCAAATTAAGTGCAGAGCTTTACGAGCAACAAAAAAATTATGTAAATGCACTTAGCGCTTATAAACAATATTCGTACATTAACGCCGCTATTTTAACCAGACAAGCCAAAGTGAATTTAGCAAAAGCACTTGCAGAAGCCGATGTTGCCGCAAAAGAAGTAAGAATTTCTAACCTAACTCGTGCTGAGCAAATAAAAGCAACTAAAGCCAATGCATTTAAAGACCTCACGATTGTAGTAAGCATCTGTTTAGTTGTTATTTTATTTGGCTCACTTATCGCCATTAACAGCATAGACAAACAAAAACAAAAATTAACTAAAGCATTAGAGCAGTTAAAAGATACACAAGATCATCTGATTGAAATCGAAAAAATAGCCTCTTTAACAGCACTGGTATCTGGTATGGCGCATCAACTTAATACCCCTATTGGCACCATAGTGACCGCAAGTTCATTAATCGATGATTACATGGAAGGTTTAGAAGAAAAATTTAAAGCCCGAGAGCTCTCTAGCAAGCATTTTCATAAGTTCATCACTGATACAAATAGCGCTAAAGAGCTGGTGATCTGTAGCATTAATCGGCTTGCTGGAATTGTCGAAGAATTCAAAGCGCTCAATGTGTCGATACACCTTGATAAACCGATGAGCAAAATACAGCTGCCAAGCTTTCTTAATCATCGTTTATGCCCTTTGAGCAAACATCTTGGTAAACAAATTGAGTTTAAAATTCATGGTGATGAGGCAGTTATTACGTCATATCCAACTATCTTAAGTGATGTATTAAAAACCTTGGTTATAAATTCCTGCGAGCATGGCTTTGTTAATTCTGATCAAGGTGTTGTCGAAGTAATAGTTAAAGCCTATACACATGTGGTTGAAATTACCTATCAAGATAACGGTGTCGGTATCAATGATGAGATCCTACATGAAATATTTACGCCTTTTTATACAACAAATCTAGGTGGGAACCATCTAGGGCTTGGCTTAAACGTAGTATTTAATGCGGTAAAATATAATCTTAGAGGGAAAATAAGCGCCGAGTCATGTAAACACGGCGCACGATTTGTTATTAGCCTACCAATCGATGCTCGATTGGTTGATGACACCAGCTATTAACCGGTATTACGCATACCTGCAGCAATACCTGTCATAGTGATCATCAAGGCGTTATCAATATCGCCTTCAGATCCCTCGTCAGCTTCGCGTGAACGACGCAGTAACTCAACTTGTAATAAGTTAAGTGGATCCGTGTACGGGTTACGAAGTGCGATTGACTCTTTGATCCACGGTTGGTCTGCAAGCAGGCTCTTTTGTGGGCTAAGCGATTGCACAAGCTCAATCGCCTCGCTCAATTCTTGACGTAGCTTCACGCCTAATGGCTTATATTGCTCAGTCACTAGTGCATCATCGTAATGCGCACTTAACCATGTATCTGCTTTACTAAATACCATTTCTAGCATCTCTAAACGAGCACGGAAGAATGGCCATTTTAAGCTCATTTCATGAAGTGTCTCGATACCATACTTATCTAACGCAGCTTTAAGGCCTGTTAATGCACCTAACCAAGCTGGCAGCATTAAACGGTTTTGGCTCCATGCAAAAATCCATGGAATAGCACGAAGGCTTTCTACCCCACCGTTCGGGTTACGCTTCGCAGGGCGAGAACCAAGTGGCAGTTTAGAAAGCTCTTGCTCTGGGGTTGCCATTCTAAAGTAAGGAACAAAATTTTCATCATGGCGCACAACTTGACGGTAATGCTCACAAGAATCTGCACTAATAAGCTCCATAACATCACGCCATTCGCTCTTTGGCTCTGGTGGCGGCAACAAGTTACTTTCAAGAACTGCACCGGCATAAATATTTAAGCTTTGCAGAGCAACAGCAGGTAAACCAAACTTAAAGCGGATCATTTCACCCTGCTCTGTTACACGTAGGCCACCTTTTAATGAACCTGGAGGCTGTGAGCGAAGAGCTTGGGCAGCTGGCGCACCACCGCGACCGACAGTACCACCACGGCCGTGGAATAAAATAAGCTCAATACCGCGATTTTCAGCTAATTGAACCAGCTTATCCATAGCTTCATATTGTGCCCAACCAGCAGCCATCATGCCTGCATCTTTTGCTGAGTCTGAGTAGCCGATCATGACATTTTGTTGGTTTTGAATATGACCACGGTACCAAGTGTTATCAAGTAAACATTCAATAACATCTTTACCATTATTTAAGTCATCTAACGTTTCAAATAATGGCGCAACCGGTAAGTTAAACTTACAGCCGCTTTCTTTAAGCAATAACTGCACTGCCAGTACATCAGATGCAGTACGAGCCATCGAAATAATATACAAGCCAAATGTTTGAGCATCTTGCGCTGCAATTACATCGAATGTATCCAGCACCTCTTGTACTTCTGGGCTTGGTTGCCAATGTTTTGGAATTAGCGGACGTCGAGAGTTTAGCTCAGCAAGTAAAAACGCTTGTTTGTCTTCTTCTTGCCATTGATGGTAATCACCTAAACCTAAATAACGTGTTAACTCAGAGAAAACATCACCATGACGCGATGAATCCTGACGTACATCAAGTTTTGCAAGGCGCAGACCAAAGCTGTTAATACGGCGCAGAACATCAAGCAGCAAGCCATCAGCAACTACTTTCATGTTGGTTTTAATAAGCGAGCGATAACACACTTCTATTGGGTGTTTAATTTGCGCGATATCGGTAATTAAATCTTCAGAATCAGTGCGCTTTTTCTTAATTTTTGCGCCCAAATGCGTCACAGTTTCAGCTATTTGATTCTTTAATTTTTTAAGTACCGCACGGTAAGGTTCAAAGTCTTGACCTGCAAGCTCAATAAGCTCATCGCTTGCATCCGACATAGATAACTCATTGCTTAGCGTTTCGATATCACGCGAATACAAATCGAGTGCCATCCAGCGGCCATGATCAAGTACTTGCTGTGTGACTTCAGCAGTTACAAATGGGTTACCATCACGGTCACCGCCCATCCAAGAAGTAAATTCAATTGGGCTGAAATCAATAGGTAGCTCTAGATCAAGCTCTGCTTTTACGTCTTCGCCAAACTCGCGTAAGAAACGCGGAACAGCATGCCATAGGCTATTTTCAATAACCGCAAAACCCCATTTAGCTTCATCAATTGGCGTTGGGCGTGAGCGACGAATGTCATCGGTATGCCACGCTTGGCTAATAAGCTGGGCAATCCGGTTTAATAAATCTGCACGTTCACTAGGTAAGTTGTCTTTACGCTCTAAAGAGGCAAGGCAATCACTTAATTCTACGTGTTTATTGATCATTGTACGGCGTGTCACCTCAGTTGGGTGAGCCGTCAGTACTAAATTGATGTGGAGTTTTGAGAGTGTTTGCGCCAAGTGATTAGGATCAACTTGACCTTGCTTTGATGCTGTTGCTAACGCTTTTAATGTTTGAGTGAGAGGGTTTAGTTGGCAAAAACCAACATCATTAAAGCGCGATACGGTATGGAATTGTTCGGCAACATTAGCAAGATTCAAAAAATGATTAAATGAGCGTGCAACCGGTAATAGTTCTTCATCTGTGAGAGCGTGTAGTACTTCGATAAGCGCTTGTCTGTCGGCTTCGTTACCACTACGTGACGATTTAGATAAAGCACGAATCTCTTCTACCTTATCTAAAATGGCTTGTCCTTGTGCATCTTTAATGGTTTGACCCAGCATTTGTCCAAGCATACTAACATTACCGCGAAGTGCAGCGTATTGTTCACTCATTCTCATACTCCTTTCTTTAACTAAGTTGAAAGTACTTACTGCACAGTATTTAGCCAAGCACGAACGCAGCTAAACACTGATCCCTTTTATTAATATCATTGTCAGCGTTAATTTAATAGATCGAATTTTCTAACATACTCGTAAAAAAGAATAACCAATCTATAAACATAAAAGTTTAATAAATACGCAGCTTAGTCAGCTGCAAAGCGTTAAAGCCAACTCAATTGGTAAAATGGACTTACCAATTCAAAAGGTAAAATCCCCGTAATTTAAGGCATCCTTAAAGTTTGCATGGTCAAATTTTTACCCGCCTTTTTTATGTGTTTGTAGGGTTAGATCAAAACAAACAGAGCTACTATCATTTTATTAGTTGGTGATAGTTTGAGCGAAAAAATTTTCAAATATTTTTATAACAGGTCAAAAATGCAACTCTATATTTTGTGCGGTGCAAGCAGTGAAATTGCAAATGCCTATTTCACCACTCTATATAAACGAATAAACACGGGTCATATCGTAACCATCAGTCGAGGTGAATTTAAGGCAAGTTTTAATGAATCTGTAAGCGATGAGATAAGCCACCAGCATTTTATTACTGACTACTCAGAGCAAAGCTTAAGTGGTATTACAGAAGAACTTGCCGGTGGCCAATATGGGGTTCTAGGGATTTTCCCCTCTAAAGTAACATAAATCGCCACAACCCTCGCAGTTAATGGCTTGTGGAGCTGGGTTACCTTTCATTTTAGACTTCATTTTCAACAATAGGCCTAGTTATTTCCTGTAAATCAGGTAGTTTGCGGTTACTAGCGAACTGATAAGTGCCGCTCAGATTAATGTTCTGCCATGCAACGGGTGATACTTGTCGAGTTATTGCTGCTTTTTCCTCGTCACCAACTTCTTCAAAGTGCAGTAATAGATGACTTAGGATCATCGAGTTAAAGTAGATAATAGCATTTGCCGTCAAACGGGCACACTCGTTCCAGACGACTATTTCTGATTCGTTTTTTCCACGGAACTGGTCACGATTGACCGATGCAATAGCTCGCCTGAGGAAATGCCAGGCTTCGCCTCGGTTCAGTGCTCGTTGAACATATTGGCGCAGACTTGCATCATCAATATAATCAAGTAAATATTGGGCTTTGATGAGCCTATTATATTCCGTTAATGCTTGTAATATAGGGTGTCTAGATGGATAACCAGATAATTTGCGTACTAGCAATGCCTGTGTTGTGCGTTTTTCTTGAAGGGATAACACAATACGCTGAATATCCTGCCAGCCTTCTTCAATCACATTCATTTTTATCGGCTTTTTCAGCGCCAGATGCGTGTTTCCGTCGTCGCTTTCAGTTACGTTAAATAGGTCATTGATCACACTGGTGAACTGAGCATACCTAGGCGCAAAACTATAACCGCATAAATCCAATAAGGCATAATTAACATGATTAACACCATGGGTGTCGGTTGAGAGGACATCTGGCTTAAGATCACTAGTATTAGATTGTAGTAAGTCGTAAATATAATGGGACTCATGCTCATTAGATCCTATGATACGGGCATTTAACGCACTATGATTGGCAACTAACGTCATGGCCGTAATACCTTTGTTGGTGCCGAAGTATTTCGAGGAGTAGCGAGTTTTAAAAGTCTCAAGGTGAGTTTCAAATTTTTGCCCATCGGTACTGGCGTGCAGGACGTCTTCTTGGATGTGATAGTGGCGGAAAATAGGGAGTGCCGCTACTGCGTTATTGATGATATCACTAGCCTCTTGCAAGGTTTCAGGCCTAATATAATTAGCTTGTATAGTGCTTAGATGCTCATAACTGCGATCAGATATTTGTGCCATCCCATATACGCCGCGATGTGTCGCATTCGCAATTAGAATAGCCAATAAATCATCCTGATTGGCGCCTACTTGTTTTTGTATTGGCAGCACGTGTGCGAAGCATTGCATAAAGTTGGTTTCTTGTTCAACATAACGCAACACATCAGCAATACTGACGGGGATCATTTGTTTAAAGAAAGGGTTGTTGACAAGTGATTGGGAGCCTTTAACTGGCAGTCGCCATCGTGTGCCACTTCGGCTCTTCATGATCACATTGCGGTTATCACCATTATCAATGTGACGAGCAACATCTTCTAGGGATGTTGTTAAGCGTATTTGTTTTACTTGCAGTAGCTTCTGAATCGGCTGCTTTAGCTTTTCCAATGTTGATGATGCCAATAGATCAGGCTGTATTGACGATGCAATTAAGTCGTCTTCTAGCGCACGATATTTAGTGACGTTTGATAAGTAAATTCGACCATTAAGCCGAGAAGCCAGTTGACGGTAAAGCAACCATTCGTATCGCTGTGGATGAACAACATCCTTGTTAATTAACCATGGACGATGTTTTTGTTGGATAAGTGTACTATCCATTGTTTGCAATGTATTACCTGCTAATAGTTCTGTTTTTGTGGTTTTGAGCTGGGTCACTAATGCTTCTGAGCCTTTACCTGCTTGGCATTCAAGACATAGAAACACGGGCCTTAATAACTGCTCAATTAACCCGTTTTGATCATCATAATATTGCCATTGATATTCTTCTACCGTGCGTTTTTGCTTTTTTAAGTACAGGCATAGCGTTTCTATATCTTGGTTATTCATTACACTTAATGCTTGTTGCCTAACCGTTGCAAATGGTTGATTATCGTCGATACTGTCATCAACAAACAGATGCAGTAATTCTGCGGCTTTGGTGACATTGTCTGCAGCTGACCTCCATGAGTCAAACACTGCCTGTTGGGCAAACGCATGCGCAGCTTCTTGTTGTTTACGGATATGATGAATAAACCCATCAGCCAATCGCTCTAGGCTTTGCCGTATGCGTTGAGTCAGAAAACACAGCAACCATAGGTGTTGCTGTGGACGCTTAAAGCGTTTTAGTTTACTGCCATAATAATCCACCATTTCACCGAAGTGTTGTTGGTTTTTAGACGATAAGGCTAAGCCCTTAACAGCATTATCAATCTGTCTTGTATAAGGCTGTAACTGATGATACACCGTCAGTTCTTTTTTTAGCTCTGTCACCATAACGCTTTTTGCACCGGCTCGAAGCTGGCTTAAGGAGAGCCCATCTTTGTCATCGATAATAGTATTTAGAAATCCGTGTAGTTCAGATGAAACATGAATACGAAGCTTATTATTTAACGCCTTCTTGACCTGTTGGATAACACGACTGATAAGCTTTTGTAAGACAGTATATTTAGGGATGGCAATTCTATGCGTTGCTAGATATTCAGCGGCTGCATCGAATAGATAACGAGGCTCAAGCCAAGCTTTGCCGACCATAACAAGATGTTCGTACAGCGGCGCAAAGTGCAGACTTTCGTCCCATTTCTGATAGTTTAATAACCTCAGTATTCTTTGATATATACGGTCACGCTGCATCTTATTAATGCTGAAAGGCCTGATCCCTTTGCCTCCTTGAACTTGCGTTGAAATAAACTGCATATCGTCAAAGATGAGGTTAAAGCTAGGTGAAAGAATCACAGGCTTAGACTTAAAATACCCTAATAACGCAATGAAATAGCATCGGTGGTTCCTTAGGCGAATACTTTTCAACTCTGTTAACTCGATCTCGTTTGGCGTAAAATACAATCGTTGTTGTTCAAGTGATAATAGCGGCGGAGAATATAGATCAAGCTGCTCAGCTTTGGTAAGAATTGATAGTTCGTTTTTTATAGCCATAGGAATTAAATTAAGTTTAAGGGGTTGTTAACCTCATAATTTGCCATACTTTGGAGAAGTAACCCACCTTTGTATGCCTTTAAATATGGTGAGTATGGCGATTTATGTTACTTTAGAGGGGAAAATCCCTAGAACCCCAATATGATTTGGCCCAGTTGATGATATTTAACGGCCTATTGCATGATCCAGATAATGTGCCTGAACGTAAACTTGAACAAATATCTGAGCAGCACTTTATAAATAGCATGATGACAAATGCTCTACTACCAATTCGCTGTGTGACTTTATTCTCATCGCTTTTAAAGCCACAAGTTTCAACTGTGGTGTGTGCCCTTAGTGCACGTGTTGGTAGCATTCGTGATAACAAGTTAGGCGGTTGGTATAGCTATCGGGCATCGAAGGCGGCATTGAATATGTTATTTAAATCTGCAGCTATTGAACTCAGCAGACGCTATAAAAAATGCCACTGTGTGTTATTTCACCCAGGTACTACTGATACGCCATTATCAAAACCCTTTCAAGCAAATGTGCCCGAAGGAAAGCTATTTACCCCTGAGTTTGTAGCCGAGCAATTGTATTCATTAATAAGTAATGCTGACTATTTACAACAATCACAAAACCCTGCCTACTTTGACTGGCAAGGAAAACCCATAGACTGGTAACAGGAAATTTATGCATTTAACAAAACAAGCCATTTCTGATTTAGAAAACCGCTATCGCGCTCATTTAATTAATAGTTTGTCGGGGTTTAAAAGTGCCAACTTAGTCGGCACACAAGATAGCAACGGCAAAACCAATTTGGCGATTGTAAGTTCAGTATTTCATCTTGGGGCACATCCCCCTTTAGTGGGTATGATAATTAGGCCTCATTCAGTGCCTCGCCATACCCTAGAGAACTTATTAGCCACTAAGCAGTACACGATTAACCACGTGAACAAAGACATTTATAGCAAAGCACATCAAACATCGGCACGCTACGACAAGGACGAGTCTGAATTTGATGCAACAGGGCTTACTACTGAATATCTAAATGACTTTACAGCGCCTTTTGTTAAAGAAAGTAAGCTTAAATATGCGCTTGAGCTGAGAGAACACCACCACCTTGCCATCAATGGCACTGAGCTGATCATAGGTGAAATAACCGATATCTACTTAGATGAGGCTTGCTTGCAAGAAGATGGCTTTGTCGATATTGAAGCCATTGACACAGTCGCAGTGAGCGGGCTTGATAGTTACCATGTAACTGAACGTTTAGCCCGCTTAGCGTATGCTAAAAAATAACCTTTAATTTAAGCACTAGATTATAAATGGCTTAGGCGCATGGGTTAACACCTCAAAGCCAGATTCGGTGACAACTATGTCATCTTCAAGGCGCACACCACCATAGCCTGGTATATAAATGCCAGGCTCAATGGTGATCACATTACCAACTTCAAGGTTGTAGTCTGTCAGAGTGTTGATGAATGGCACTTCATGTAAAAACAGCCCTAAACCATGCCCAAGCCCTTTACCGGCGTATTCGCCAAAGCCCGCCTCAGCAATCACCTTGTTTGATATAGCATTTAAATCTAAACAATTAACACCCGGTTTAACCATTTCTAGTGCCGCATTTTGTGCATCAAGAACAGTATTATAAATACGGGTTTGTTTTTCTGACGCTTCGCCAATGATGTAACTGCGGGTCATATCAGAGCGATAGCCATTTACAACCGCACCAAAGTCAAGGGTTACAAAATCACCTTGCTTTAAAACCTGATCTGACGGGTTACCATGCGGCAAGGCTGAGCGTTCTGCAAACAGCATAATAGTAGCAAACGACATTCCTTCTGAACCGAGCTTTTGCATTCTAAATTCAAGCTCTAACGCAAGGTCTCGCTCAGTTACACCCGGTTTAAAATAAGGTAGCGTTTGTGCTAATGCTTCATCAGCGATGGCTGCAGCAGCTTTGATTTGCGCAACTTCCCAGCTATCTTTAACGCGTCTAAGTTTTTCAATTAAGCCGTTTACCGCTGTTAGAGTGTGGCCGGTTAGTTCATCTGCCACACCTTGCCAAATTGCTACCGTGATATAGCTTGCATCAAATGCAACATGGCTTTTTGGGTTAAGGTGTCTATTTATACAATGGCCAAGGGTTTCGTTGTCTCTGTCTCGACAAACAATTTCGAACCCTGTTGTTTCAGCAATTGCACGTTGATGGTAACGGTAATCAGTGATCAACACACACGCATTTTGAGTAATTAATGCATAAGCAGCATTACCACTAAAACCACTTAAGTAACGAATATTTTCATGACCAAGTACTAACATGGCGCTGTAACCTTGTTGTTCTAGCAAGGCTTTAAATTCAGCTTGTCTTTTTAAGTAATTAACTTGCATTGTCGCTCCTTATTTTTTGCGCATGCTAACAGTTATAGCCATAAATACGAATATTATGCGATTAGTCGCAGTGAGTTTGCATCAACTGTTTACTCACGCCACAATGCAGAAAAAACCAAGGAGTACACAATGACAACATACGGTATTGGCACACAAACGCCAGAGCAGGCGCTTGACTCTTTGTCAGATATGACAACAGATTTAACCCCTATTCAAAATGACGAATTTCATGCGCGTATCGCAAAAGCACAAGCGTATATGCAAGCAAACAATATTGATGCAATTTATTTAAATGCAGGCACTAACCTAGCCTATTTTACAGGGATGCGTTGGTACGCAAGTGAGCGTTTAGTTGGCGCTATTTTACCTGCTAAAGGTGATGTGCAATACATAGCACCGTTTTTTGAAATCGGCAGCTTAAACGATTTTATGGTGATTGATGGCCCAATTCGTGGCTGGCAAGAACACGAAAACCCTTATCAACTGTGTGTAGATGTTCTTACAGAAATGGGCATTAGCAAAGATGGTACCCTTGGTATTGATGAAAGCGCACAGTTTTTCATCTACGACGGCATTAATAAAGCGAACGGCAATTACAATATTGTTAACGCACAGTGCGTAACAGCTCACTGCCGCATGCATAAGTCAGCTAATGAACTTGCCTTAATGCAACGTGCAATGGACATGACTTTAGAAGTACATAAAGCAACGGCAAGTATGCTTTATGAAGGTATCACCACAACTGAGGTTGAAGCCTTTATTAAAAAAGCGCACCAAAAAGTCGGCGCACCGGGTAACTATTTTTGTATTGTGTTATTTGGTGTTGCGTCGTCTTTCCCGCATGGCGTTAAAAACCCGCAAACCCTTAAAAAAGGTGATGTGGTACTGATTGATACTGGCTGTAAAGTACATGATTACCTCTCTGACATTACCCGTACTTATGTATTTGGTGAAGCAACCGATCGCCAACGTATGTTTTGGCAACACGAAAAAAATGCACAACTTGCTGCTTTTGCTGCCGCAAAAAATGGTGAGCCATGTGGCAAAGTAGACGATGCTGCAAGGCAGTACCTCGCCGAAAATGGCATGGGACCAGAGTATCAAACACCAGGCTGTCCACACAGAACAGGCCATGGCATTGGTTTAGATATTCATGAATGGCCATACCTAGTGGGTGGTAACCCTACCCCACTCGCAACAGGTATGTGTTTTAGTAACGAACCCATGCTAGTTATACCGGATGAGTTTGGTATTCGCTTAGAAGATCACTTTTATATGACAGACGAAGGTCCGCGTTGGTTTACCGAGCCTGCTCATAGCATTGATGACCCATTTGGGTTAGCTAAATAAAATTCAAATAAACTTTATAAGGCCAGTTTTCTGGCCTTTTTTGTATCTGAATTATTACAATCATTAACAGTGTGGACATTTTTGAGACAACCTATCAGCTTTTATCATGTTATGATTTCAAGAATTTAACCTAACATAATTACGGAGAATAAATGGGTTTACGTTTTAAAGTTCCACATACCCTGATACTGCTGCTGGGCATGATGGTTGTTGCGCTTATTGCTACCTGGTTAGTACCACAAGGTTTTTTCACTACTACATTAAGTGAATCAGGCCGAGAAATGGTTGTTGCGGGCACCTATCAAACCGTTGCTGAACGCCATTACTTAACTCCATGGGATTTATTACAAGCCATACCTCGCGCTTTTGCTGCTGCTCAAGATGTTATTTTCTTTGTGTTAATTGTTGGCGGTGTATTAGCTGTTGCACGTGCCACAGGCACTGTTGATGCTCTAATTGGTAGGCTATTAGAGCGACACGGTAAAAAACCACAACGATTAATCTTTATGGTGGTGTTTTGCTTTGCCTTAGCATCAAGCAGTATTGGTACCGCCGGTGAATATATTCCTTTTGTTATTATTTTAGTAGCGCTTTGTAAAGCAATGCGCTTAGACGCAATGACCGCCGTAGGTATGATAGTCGCAGGTTATGGTATTGGTTATGGTGTTTCGGCATTTAACCCATTTACTGTATTAATCGCACAGCAAATTGCCGGTATTCCTGTTTACTCTGGCTTAGAGTTACGTTTAGCTATATTCATTCCATTTGTACTCATTGGTTTTCATCATGTTTGGCAATACACCAAAAAGGTAGCGAACGATCCGTCTAAATCAATGATGATTGGTGTACCTTGCCCACTCGAAAATCAAACAGCAACAAGTTACCCAGCACTTGCCCTGCGCCATAAACTAGTTTTAGGCAGCTTTATTATTACCCTTGCAATTGCAGTATGGGGCATCGCAACGAAGGGCTGGTACTTATACGAGCTAGGCGGTGTTTTTATTGCTTGGGGTGTAGTTGTAGCCATTTTAGGCAAACTATCTGCTGATGAAGCAGCAAACAAATTTATAGAAGGCGTATCTGATCTTGTTACCACCGCAGTGTTAATTGGTGTTGCACGGGGTATCGCCCTTATTTTAGAAGACGGCCAAATCTTACATAGCCTTGTACATGGTATGTCGTTACCGCTTTCTTATGTATCAGCAGAAATATCTGCAATTGGCATGCTGGTTATTCAAACCCTACTCAATACCTTTATTCCTTCTGGATCAGGCCAAGCTTATGTCACCATGCCATTAATGGCGCCACTAGGTGATTTAGTCGGTGTACCAAGGCAAGTCGCCGTGCTTGCTTATCAATTTGGTGATGGCTTTTCAAATATGATCATTCCGACCAATGCCGTACTTATGGGTATTTTAGGCATGGCTGGTGTGCCTTACGGCCATTGGTTTAGATTCTGTTTACCACTACTAATTAAACTAATGGTCGCAGCATCGGTTGTATTAGTTTTAGCAGTGATGTTTGGCTATGGCTTAGATGTACAGCCACAGATAAACTAACTCGTTTGGGTGAAAAAAAGCGTCAATTGACGCTTTTTTATAATCCTATTAAACTGTTTATTATGTTAACTATGGATTAATTATGTCTTAATTAAACCTTCTCAAACACATTGCTTTAACACGTACATAGTTAAAACCATTACCATAAGCCCTTGAAAAATTGACTTCCCAACTTGATGTTGATAACACCTTACTGCTTGAAATATTAACATTACGTCCCGTGCCTAAAAGCCTTAATTCAGGACCACCACTCACTGCAAAATAACCTGAAGGGCAGTTACCTGAAACCGCTCGCCTCATCACACTATAAGACGAGCTAACTGGCACATATCCGCCCACTCTAACCAGTATGCTTTGGTACGTATCGCTCGTATCTACTTCGCAAATAAAGCTTCCGTCAGGATAAATCACCCTAAGCGATGAATTAACAGGGCAAGAGCCATCTAAGACATCTTGTTTAGATGCTAAGCTTGCTTCTAAGTTATCTAAGTCAGATTGAAGAGCTGCAGTTTCTGCTTCTAAAGCTGATATTTGTGAAGCATTCGCATCAACATCACTTTGTAAAACCGCAATATCATTTTCATTCGCTGTTATACGCGCAGATAAATCACTGATATCTTGTTGAATGAGCATTACATCAGCTTCAATGCTAGCAATAGATGCGCCTGTGCTTGCTGCTAAGGCGTCTAAGTCAGCTTTATTTTGATCTATTTGCTCTTGAAGATGCTTAAAAGGAACACCATTTGGTGTTTCTCCATTGCCTTTTCCAGATGGTTCTGCATGTAATTGAGTAACGAGTAAAGTACTCGCAGCCAAAACGGCTAGTTTTAATCTTGATTGAGTATTCATAATATACCTCCATTTAATGATCACTATCTTGCTAGAGGTATATCCAATTACATAAAACTTCATAAGCCAAACACTAGTGGTTTAAAATACACAACATTGTAGGTATGGATTTATCTCTACCAACGAATTAACGTTAGTCACTGTTAACCCAAAAACACTATTTAGTGGTGTATTTAAAGAAGTCTGACCAAAAAAAAATGCCCGAATTCAGATAATAAGTGCACCACTCATGGTTAAACGGTGAGAAGAGATCAACTGCCTGTTGGTGGTACTCTATCGTCGCCAAACAAACAGAAGTATTTACCATGAGTTACAAGCAGTTGATCGAAGGACAAAGATACCAGATAGAAGCCTACTTACGCGAGGGTTTTAGTTATCGTGAAATAGGCAAACGCCTGAAAGTCAGTCATAGCACTATCAGCCGAGAAGTCAGACGAAATAGGGTCCGGGAAAATCACTATCTACCCGAAGTCGCCCAGGCTAAGACACTCAAAAGGCGCGTTCAAGCCGCAAAGTCGTGTCTATCTAAGCAGACCATCACCTTTGTTGAGTTCGGATTAGAACAAAAGTGGAGTCCCGAGCAAATTGCAGGCGTGGGTCGAATTATTGGGCTTTCAGTGAGTCATGCGTGGATTTACGGCTATGTGCAACGGGATAAATTGAGCGGTGGCAAGTTGTTTAGGCACTTACGCCAAGGTCATCGACGATATCGCAAAGGTCGTCGTGCGAAGCGTGTCATTATCCCGAATCGGGTGGGCATTGAGCACCGTCCAGCGATTGTTGACAAGAAAAAGCGGTTTGGGGACTGGGAAGTCGATACCGTTCTCGGTAAGCAAGGGACAGGAGCCATAGTCAGCCTGGTTGAGCGCAAAAGTAAGCTGTATCTGATACGTAAAGTACCAGCAAAGTGCGCGGCTGATGTGAGCCGAGCTATGGTCGGCATGCTGTGGCGTTATCGCCGTCACGTTCATACCATAACGGCAGATAATGGGTGTGAATTCTGTGACCACGAACAGGTTGCAAAGAAACTGAAAACGGATATCTATTTCGCTAATCCATACTCATCATGGGAACGTGGATTAAATGAAAACTTTAACGGCTTGCTGCGCCAATACATACGCAAAGGCACTGACTTACGCACGGTAACAGACAAGCAAATTGCTGAGATTGAACGAGCGTTAAATGCCAGACCGAGAAAATGTCTGGGGTATAAACAGCCAGCAGTCGTATTCGAAGAATTACGCAAGGCGGCTTAATTTAGCGAGTGGTGCACTTCGGAGTTGAATTCGCGTGTAAACTTAAATATTAAAAAAGTTTACTTTATAACTAGTTCCAGAAAATGAAAGTTCAATTACTATAAAGTAATGCCTAAAAATTGAATATAAATTAGTTTGCCTCACATCAGGAGGCATTCTTATTAGGAATTAAGTTCGGTACAGCACTTTAATTACATGCCAACCAAAGCGCGTTTTCACTAGATGTGGCTCTAAGATTTCGCCGCTGAATGCTACTTTGTCAAACTGGGGCACCATCTGACCGCGTCTGAATTCACCTAAGTCGCCGCCTTTTTTACCCGACGGACAAGTTGAATGTTTCTTAGCTAAAGTCTGAAACTTAGCACCCTTTTTAAGTTGCTTGATGATGTCTTCAGCTTGTTCTTTGTGCTTAACAAGAATGTGCAGTGCGTGCGCTGTATTTGCCATGGAAAATCTCGAAAATTAAAACGCGCATATTTTATCACGGCAATCAACACTGCGGCTATTTATGTTTACTTGTTGCTTGCAAAAATCCTATCACCAAACAAAATTGCGCAATGTAATACGTTATCATTATTGCGATATCTGCATGCGCTATTTCTAAATAAAAACGATTAAGGCCAAGAATAGAGTCTGATATTACAAACACTGCCCCACCTAACACTAAAAAGCCGTTCGACTTATCCGTCATCCAAGTAAGGCTTGCCATTATGGTAAGTACCAACATATAGAAAAGCACAGGGACGAGCATGTCATTTAAGTTTGGATAAAATAAGCAAAAAACGATAATGGCCAAAAATAGATAAAGAAGTACAACGTCTAGTCGCCAGTTTTTAATTGGCAACATGGTAATGATATAAAAAGCGTGGCTAACAAAAAATGCCGCTAAACCGCCTATAAACAATTGCCCCGTATCAAGGGCTAGCAACACATCACCTAGTGCTGAAAAACTAAGAGCGAATAATAAAGTAATAAAAGTGCGATTTTGTAACTGACTACGCCCTTTTAACACCATCACAATCAACAGGCCGATTGGTAATGTTTTAAATAGCGCCATAATAGGCTGAGTTAATGATGGTATAAAGAGCAGTAAAGCAATGTAAACCGAACTTAGGATTAGAAAGAGAATGTTCATATTGTTATTATTGTTATTTGTTCCCAATAACGAGAATAGCAAGCTTTGCTTTAAATGTTTATAAAAAATGCTGCTTTTGTTTTTCAGTCAGTAACTTACACTGTGTCTGTTTGCCAAAAAAACGATAACGATGACGGCCAACCCAATCATACATACGATCGCGAAAGCCTTTTGGCAGCAGCTTGAACACCTTAGCCAAAGAGAATGGAAAACCTAATTGAGTTGCGATAAATAACACAGCGTCACTTTGTTTGTATAGCTGGTTATTATCAATGACTAACATTGAAGAAAGTGGATCGTCAACTTGATGCGCCTTTAGTAAACGTTCACCTTTATCGCTTTGCATGGGGCATAACTTAAAGGTTATTTGCTTATCAAAGCGAACAATAAACTGAACACAAAAATGGCACAGATTGCACTGACCATCAAACAAGATGACTGGGCAGTGAGTTTGCAAGATTAGCCGCTTACTTGCACAACTTGTTTACCGGTAAAGCCACCAGCAAGTTGTTTATTTAAAGCAGCTGAAACAGCCTCTGCAGTAAAATCAACAGCATGGATTTGCGGTAATTTTATCTCGCCACGGGCTGCATTATCGAGTAATAAGTTACCCATAAAGCTTAGCTTTTGCTGCGCACATAAGCTATTTGCAAGCCACGCTCCGCCTAACGATACAATGCCAATATTTGGTGCGCGTCTAAACATAAGTTCTTGCTCAAACTTAGGTAATTCATTTAAACAAGCAATACGGCCACAAAAGCGCATTAGCTCAACGTTGCGAATAGTAGTATCGCCACCAATACAATCAAGCACCGCATCAAAACCTTGCGGACCTAATTCACGGCGAATTTTATCTTCAAGTTTTGGGTCTTTGTAATCAAACACCACATCAGCACCTAATTGCTTAAGTAGCTTATGATTGTGTTTGCTGGCAGTGGTAAACACGGTTGCACCACGTTGCTTGGCAAATTGAATAGCGAATTGGCCAACGCCGCCTGCACCTGCATCAATAAACAGTGAATCCCCTTCGCTTAGCTGCAACTTATCAAGAGCAATTAATGCCGTCATACCTGAACAAGGTAAGGTTGCAGCGTCTGCCGGTGAAACGTTATCTGGCACAACCGATACCGCATAGTTTGGTACCGTTGTGTATTCAGATAACACACCTTGGTCACCAAGGCTGGCGTGCCATACAACACGTGCGCCCACACCAGGGAATACACCTTTATTTGCTTGAACAACCACGCCAACAGCATTATGGCCTAATACATGAGGGTAATGCCATTTACAAAAACCTTGTTTTGCAAAGTTGGCATCACCATGATTTAAGCCCACATATTCAACTTTTATCAAGAGCTCGTTGCCTTCAGGGCTCGGTACTGGCACAGAAAGCTCAGATAACGCAATCGCGTCATTTGGCTCAAGCAGTGCGAGCGCGCGCATTGTTGACGGAAGTTCTGTAGTTTGTTGAATATGTGACATTTAATACTCTGGGTTAAAGGTTGTTTAGTTCAAAGCTCCAGCGACCATTAAACGCTTGATAAGCACTTACTTTGGCCTGTAACGAAGCAATTGTTGAATCAACAGCGTTCTCTTGCGCTATTAAAACATCCTGTCTCGCATCTAACAACTCTAAGTAAGGAATTTGTCCTTCTTGATACATTGCTTGAGCTTGACCAAATGCTTTATTCGCATAATTAAAACGCTGATCAGCATAACTTAACTGTTGCTGCTGTTTGACTAGTCTTTGTAAAGTAAGTTCACTATCGCTAATGGCTTTTAATACTTTACTTTGATAGTCACTGTAAGCGGCTTCACTTAAAAACTGCTGTGCATCACGCTGCGCTAATAATGCAGGATAGCTGAGTAATGACCATTCAACTTTTGGCGTTACTTGCCATTGTTGCACGGTATCTTCTAAGCCATTGCTGGTTAAGCTCACCACACCTGCAAACCCGGCCAGACTAATATCTGGCAGTAATGCTTTTGAGGCGGCAACACTTAGCGAATAAGCCTGACTAAACTGATATAAAGCACTGGTGATATCTGGTCTCAGTGCCATTGCTTCACTGGCTTTAGTAAACGACACGCTAAATTCATGGCTTAATAACTCAGGCTCTTCAACCAGTGTTATATCGCTTGCAAGTCGCCCTGTTAGCACCGCAAGGGTTGCGAGGTCACGATATTGCAAGTAGCTAAGCTCAGGAATAAGCGCTTGTTGCTGCTTTAACTGCGCAAGGGTACGATTAAGGTCAAGCTCATTCGCAACCCCCTCTTCTACTCGCGCTTTGAGCACATCAATACTTTGCTCGAGTGCCTCGATTTGCATCTCAATGATAGCTTGCTTTTGCACATTACCTTGATAGCTGACATAGCCTTGCACCACAGCTGAAACCACTTCAACCTGTAATGCTCTTAACTGTTCGGCTTGGTTTAGTGCACCTGCATTAGCAGCATCGACAAGCGCGGTAATACGACCAAACAAATCAAGCTGCCAATTAACATTAACGCCTGCGTTTGATTGGCGCGAAATTGCGCCATCTAAGCTGCTGCGTTCTGCGCCTACACTTAGGCTGCCCTGCGGATAATAATCCGCACGGGCTACACCTAAACGGGCAATGGCTGCATCAAGTTGAAGTTGACTGGTTTTTAGGTCGTGATTCATTGCTAAAGCATCAGTCACTAAATTGTTTAACTGCGCTGAATCTAAACGGCGCCACCAGTTATTTTCGCTCGCACCTTCGTTTTGTTCACCAATTTGTGTATCGCTAACAAATTGTGTCAAGCTCACTTGCTGCTCTTGCATATCGACGCTTTGTGCGCAGCCTGCCAGTGCTCCGGCTAACAGCATCGCACTAACTAGTTTGCCGTGTTTAAAGAGTGCATGAAGAGGCTTATGCATCGTGTTGCTCCTTCTGCAATTTTTTTGTGACTAACATATAAAATACCGGGGTGAACAATAAGCCGAACACAGTTACACCAATCATGCCTGAAAATACCGCGTTACCCATGGCATGACGCATCTCAGCACCAGCACCTGTTGCTAAAACAAGGGGTACAACGCCTGCCGTAAAGGCAATTGATGTCATTAAAATTGGGCGAAGTCGTAAGCGACACGCTTTGATGATAGCTTCAAGGTGAGACACCCCCCCTTTATGCTGATCTCGTGCAAACTCAACCATTAAGATGGCGTTCTTACTTGCTAGTGCAACCAGTACGATTAATGCGATTTGCGTGAAGATGTTGTTGTCATCACCAACAAACCACACACCCAACAAGGCCGAGAAAATCGTCATAGGCACAATCAAAATAATAGCCAGTGGTAATCTTAAGCTCTCGTATTGCGCAGCAAGTACCATAAATACAAGCAATACAACGAGTGGGAAAACATACACCATGGTATTACCCGCTAATATTTGCTGATAAGTTACTTCTGTCCACTCAAACTCGATACCATTTGGTAATGTCTCTGCAAGAATTGCTTCAATCGCATGCTGTGCTTGGTCTGAGCTATAACCTGGCGCTGGGCTACCATTTAATTCAGCTGTTGGATAACCGTTATAGTGCATTACACGATCTGGGCCTGTTGTTGGCGTTACCGTTAATACTGACCCTAAAGGCACCATCTCACCCATGCGGTTACGCACTTTAAGATTCAAAATTTGCTCAGGATCTTGGCGGTAATCGGCATCAGCTTGTGCATTAACCTGATAAGTACGACCAAACAAGTTAAAGTCATTTACGTACACAGAACCTAAGTACACTTGTAAGGCATTAAATACTTCATCAAGTGGAATACCTTGAATAAGCGCTTGCTCACGGTCAATGTCGATATCCATTTGTGGCACTTGAATTCTAAAGCTTGAGTAAAGGCCCATCAACGCAGGGTCTTGCTGTGCTTTAGCAATGGTTGCTTGTAAGCTATTAAAGAGTGCCTCAAAGCCTTTGTTAGCACGGTCTTCAATTTGCAGTTTAAAGCCACCCGTTGTACCTAAACCTTGAATTGGCGGTGGCGGGAATACCGCAACAAACGCTTCATCAATACTGGCAAACTTTTGATTTAACTGAGCTGCAATCGCCATTGCCGACATACTCGGATCTTGACGCTCTTCAAAAGGGGCAAGCGGTGTAAATACAATGCCGCTATTAGGGCTATTTGTGAAACCATTCACAGATAAACCAGGAAACGACACTGTGTTTGCAACACCCGGTACTTGTAATGCAATTTGTTCCATTTCTTGCACGACTTCTTGAGTTCTATCTAAGCTTGCCGCATCTGGTAGCTGTGCCACAGCCACTAAATATTGCTTATCTTGCTGTGGGATAAAACCGCCTGGTACAGCATCGAACAATTTAACTGTGCCACCAACAAGCGCAACATACGCAACTAATACAATTACACTCATACGAATCAGTTTTTGCACCAGCTTTTCGTAGCCATTGGCGCCTTTATCAAATAAGCGGTTAAAAGGTTTAAATAGCCAATTACCGAATATGCGATTTAATAACTTAGTTAAACGGTCTGGTTTTGCATCATGACCTTTTAGTAACAACGCCGATAACGCAGGCGATAGTGTTAACGAGTTAAACGCAGAGATAACCGTTGAAATAGTAATGGTTAATGCAAATTGCTTATAAAATTGACCAGATAACCCCGTAATAAACGCTGTTGGAATAAATACCGCACACAATACAAGTGCAATGGCAATAATTGGTCCTGTTACTTCGGTCATCGCGACACGGGTTGCTTCAAGTGGCGATAAGCCCTGCTCGATATTACGCTCAACGTTTTCAACCACAACAATGGCATCATCAACAACAATACCAATGGCAAGAACCAAGCCGAATAGCGATAATGTATTAATCGACACACCCAACCATTGCATAACCGCAAACGTACCAATCAAAGACACTGGTACCGCAATCAATGGGATAACCGATGCACGCCAAGTTTGTAAGAACACCACAACAACGATTACAACTAATGCAATTGCTTCTAGTAGCGTTTTAATAACAGCATCAATTGAGCCGCGTACGAATACAGTTGGGTCATAAACAATGTCGTATTCAACACCAGCCGGAAAGTCTTTTGATAAACCTTTCATGGTTTCACGCACTTGATCAGAAAGCTCTATCGCATTTGACCCCGGGCGCTGGAATACCGGCATAGCAAGGGCTGGTTGACCATCTAACATCGCTCTTAGTGCATAAGTGTCTTGGCCTAACTGAAGGCGTGCAACATCACTTAAACGTGTAAGCTGACCTTGCTCACCTACTTTGATGATCACATTTTCAAATTCTTCTTTTGAGCTTAAGCGCCCTTTTACATTCATCAGAATTTGAAATTGATTACTTTTCGAAGTTGGTTGTGCACCTAAACTACCCGCAGCTACTTGTTGGTTCTGCGCGCGTAATGCATTTACTACGTCCATGGCTGTTAAGTCACGTGCAGAGAGTGCATCAGGGTTAAGCCAAACACGCATTGAGTATTGACCACCACCAAACATACGAACATCACCCACACCAGGAAGACGGGCAATTTGGTCTTTGATATACAAATCAGCATAGTTCGCTAAGTAAGTTGTATCATGCGTTTTTTCTGGTGAGTATAAATGCACCACCATGGTTAAATCTGGTGATGATTTTTCAGCTACAACACCTAAACGCTGAACTTCTTGCGGTAAGCGTGGTAGTGCACTATTTACACGGTTTTGCACTTGGACTTGTGCACGGTCTAAATCAGTGCCTAATGCAAAGGTTACCGTCAACGTCATGCGACCATCACTGGTTGCTTGCGAAAACATATACAACATGTTTTCAGTACCATTGATTTCTTGCTCAAGCGGCGTCGCCACTGTTTCAGCAATTACCGTTGGGTTTGCACCCGGGTAACTTGCCGTCACAACAACAGTTGGAGGCACTACCTCTGGGTACTCACTCACTGGCAATTGAAATAACGAGATTGCCCCTGCGATGAGAAAGATAAGCGACAGCATCGCTGCAAAGATGGGTCGCTGGATAAAAAAGTGTGAAAATTTCATTTTGACCTACTGTTTAGCAACCAAATCTGAGTGATTATTTGAAAGAGTGAATGCAATTCCATCGCTATTAATAGTGACTGTGTTTGGTGAAATAGGCATACCAGGACCAACACGCGCCGGGCCATTCACAGCAATCACATCATTTTCGTTTAGACCCGATGTAATCGCTCGTAAGCTTCCGTAACGCTCACCCACAGTCACTAATTTATATTCAAGAACATTGCCTTCACCTACGGTAAGTACAAAGCGATTCTTTAAATCAGTCCCAATTGCACGTTCTGGCACGATGACTTTTTCGCTCACTTTATTGGCAGCAAGCTTGATACGAGCAAATGAACCCGCACGTAATTGTTGTTCATCGTTTTCAAACACTGCACGTACACGAAGAGTGCCGGTAGTTTCGTTGATTTGGTTATCAATGAAGTTGATTTTGCCATTGTAGTTAAAGCTGGTTTGACCCACTTTTTGCATCACAACCGCTTGTTCACTTTGCGCTGTCACATCAGCAAATGACCGATTCCACGTACGCTCATCAATATCAAAATAAGCATACATTTGCTGGTTTGAAACAATGCTTGTTAATACGCTTTGACCTGCAAGAACATTGTTACCTTTGGTGATATTCGCGCGAGATACAACGCCATCAATTGGCGAACGCACTTGCGTAAATGCTAAATCAAGCTCAGCGGCAGTAAGCTCAGCTTGTAGTGCTAGCAATTGTGCTTCGCGTTGTCTTAGTGTTGATTTACGAGACTCAGCTTGCTCCGTTGAAATCGCTTTTCGCTCTGTTAAGCGATCTGCGCGTTTTGCTTCACTTTTAGCTTGCTCAAGTGCTGCCTTAGCACTTTCGATTTGTGCCTTTAAGCTATCTACTACGGCAGCAAATGGACGAGCATCAAGGGTGAAAAGCAAATCACCTTCTTTAACGCTGTCACCTTCTTTAAAGTTAATTTTATCGATAACACCCGAAACTCGCGGCATAAGCGCAACTTCTTGTGGAGCCTCTAAACGCGTTGTATAGGTGTGCCAATTTTGTACCGGCTTAACAAGCACTTGTGCTACATCGATTGGTTGTAATTGCTGTTGCTGCGCTGCTTGATTGGCTTCTGTGCCACATCCTGCAAGCGTTAAGCTCGCAATGGTCACTGCCACTGCAAGAATAGATTTGTTCATCACGACTCTCCTGTTGATAGATTGGAGACAATGTTACGGAACTAATTAGCGGATAAAAATGATAGATTTTTAAATTCATTAATGCCAGAATGGCACCAATAAAGTTTAAGGAACTGCTATGGATACCACCAGCCGCTTATTAATGTTGCTTGAAGTGATTGAACGAGGCTCATTTGCCAAGGCCGCAGAGTCTAGAAATATAGACCGTTCTGTCATTTCAAAACAAATTAGCCGTCTTGAAGATGAATTAGGAGTGCGTTTACTTAATCGAACCACGCGCTCTTTTTCGTTGACTGCCGCTGGCGCTGAAATGGTAAAAAAAGCAGCTGAACTGAGAGATTTGTTATCTGATACCGTAAGACTTGCAGAGAATTACCACCAAGAACCCCGTGGTACTTTAAAAATTACTTCATCAAGTATTATCGGTAAGCGTTATATTCAGCCTGTAATTAATGACTTTCAAAAACGTTTTCCGCAAGTTGAAGTAGAGCTTCGTTTAGACGACAGACTGATTGATTTAGTATCAGAGGGCTATGATTTAGCGTTTCGTGTTGGCGAACCAAAAGACTCGTCATTCATTGCTCGTAAAATCGCCCGCAACCGTATGTTACTTTTAGCCTCACCTGAGTTCATCGAAACATACGGTATGCCTAAACATGTTGAAGACTTAAAAGAATTACCTGCTGCTAGCTATTCAAGCCCAAGTAAACGCATTGGCGGTATTCGTTATCGTAATGCCGATGGCGATATTATTGAACAAAATATCAAAAGCGTCTTTCGTGCGAACGATGCCGAAGTACTTTTGATGAAGGCTATCTCAGGCAATGCTTATGTGCTAGCACCGGCTTTTATTCTTGATGATGAAGTTAAACGTGGCGATCTCGTACCTATTTTAACCGATATGGAATTACTCGATTACAGTGCGGTGTATGCAGTTTACCCACACAGAGACTTACCAGTAAGAACACGTTTATTCTTTGATGCTATGCGTGAATACATAGGCAAAGATATTCCAGTGTGGGAAGCAAACATTCCTGACTTTGACACTATGTACAAAGGCTAACTTGCTAAGCTTGAATAGCCACTAACTCGCTTTATTTTGTTTGCTTAATTCATAAGCCGTTACCACTCTATTTCGGCCTTGCTGTTTTGCTTGGTATAGTGCATCGTCAGCACGCTTAATAAAGTTTTTTAGGGTTTGATTTGGCATGTAGCAAGCCACACCAATACTAATAGTCAAATTAATAGCTTGCTCGTCTATGTTGTGGATGGTTGTTGCTAAGTGCTCGCGCAGCATATCTGCAAATTCATAGGCACTTTGCGGGTCGCTGTCAGGTAAGAAGATAGCAAACTCCTCACCACCAATACGAAAAACATAGCCTCTGTTAATGCGCTGCCTGAAGAAACTGGTTACTTCAATTAAAATGCGGTCGCCCACATCGTGGCCGTATTGATCATTAATATTCTTAAAGTAATCAAGGTCTAGCATTAAAATAAACAAACCATTTTTGTTTTTTAGCTCAACTTCAAAATAATGGGTCATCGCTAAGCGGTTACCTGCCCCGGTTAAAGGATCAAGTAAGGCTAAGTTTTCGAGCCGCTTACCATATTGTGCACGACTATTCTCAAAAGTATGAGACACCGCCCATATACTGATGTAGGTAAACGAAAAATTAAGTAAAAAGTTAACACTATTGAGAGGTTCAAGACTTGGCTTGGTTAATAGAATAACACCTTGTAGCACAGCCACTATCAGCGACAAAACTTTGCCGTATTGTTTACCTAATAACAGATAAAACAAGACCGGTAGTGAGCAAGTCCAAATAAACAACAAACTTTTAATGTCGCTGAGATACGTGCCTAACGTGATGAGTAGCGATAAGAAAACGCACAATGTGAGTGATTGCCAAAGATGACCATTGCGTTTTCGAGTATAAAAAAAGATATAAAAACAAAACGATGCAAAAACGACTTCTAATGCCCCAAGAACAAAAAAGTCATTAATAAAAAGATTAAAACCAGCGAATATTCCTGCAAGTACACCAAGACAAAAGCCCATCCATTTAAGAACGTTATTTCGTAATGCTTGAGTGCCTCTTAGCGCCCCAATATCCATCAGGTTTCTCGTTATTGTTTAAGTTGCCTAATTTTAACGCGAAACAAGAATTATAGGAACAAATTATTAAGCAAACTTGCATAAAAATGCAAACGTTTACATAAACACCAGAAAAACTAATACTTTTTAATTTTGATTTTCAAATCATAAAATGTGCTATGAGGTACAAGATGCTAACAGGAAGCGATTTTACAGCGCGTCCAAATACAGCGAGCACCTAGCAGCTAATCATTAATCAAGTCACTGACCTCTTCAATTAACTCATCAAACTCATCGTGAATGTTACGACGTTGTTTTTCGGTTAACGTAGGCTTTAGCTCCAATAGTAAGTTAACGTAGTTATCGAGATTTTTATCATCGGCGGCAACTAACTCATCGCTCATAAAGGCAAAACGATCATTAATAATAACAGCAAGTTGTTGGTTAAAATCTGCTGGTTTTTGCTTTTGCATAAACAGCGTTTTTAATGTATCTAAACGCTTTTGTTTGTATTGCATCCACAGTAAAAATGTACTGACTCGAGTATTTGATGAGTTCTCTATCAGTGTTTGTTGCTGTGCAGATAGCTTGGTACCGAACCACTCTTTATAGTTTTCAAGGTTTTCTTCTAAACGTTCTTTTTTATGTTGCTCAGGCGATTTCTCTTCGTGTTCTTTGTACTCATCGTTAATGTTTTCTTGCAGTGCAGCAACAAACTCAACTCGCTGTTCATATGAAAGAGAGTTTGCTAAATCAATAAGTTCAGGCTCGATTTTATCAACCAGCGTTTGCCAATGCTGCTTTGCTTGTACGAAGTGTGCTTTAAGCTCGTTATGATCAACTTGCTTATCTAACATGGACTTTAAGCTTTCAAGATCACGTTTGTATAAAGGGAGTTGTGTTTCTCGATGCCAATCGCGGCTGGTTTTGACGATATGCTTAAATTTATCAGTTTGGTCACTGTTGAGGTCAACATAATCATCAATCCAAAACCCTGATAACCAACCTAAGTTATTGTAAGTAAAGCTAGGAGAACACCCAGCAACGGTGAACAACAAACTAAATACGATTAAATACTTTGATAGCTTTTTCATTGTAGTTTTTTCAAATCCTGTTTCAAAACAAAGTAAACATACCACCGAGAACAAATATTCAGCAATAGCAATTAAATGAAATTAATTATCATTTAAGTATTGACGAACGGCTAAACCTAAGTAATAATCGTTATCAACAACTTGGTTAGCTAAACTATTCTCACAGCAACATCATACTGTTAAAGGCTTTGATGCTGTTTAACCAAGTTAGTTCAAGACGTAACTCTTGATTGTCACCTGTTTCCTCGACCCAAACATAGACATAAAACGTTACACTTTACTTGCTACATTGCTCATATCGGTGACGGTAGATATGACACGAAAAAGCCCGATACGGGCTTTTTTTATTTCTTTAATTTTTCTGTAAAATCTGTATCTTAAGCCTACTTGTTAATTGCAAAGCTTGCCGCTGTCTATAAATTGGGCATTTGCAGCTGTTGGGTCTAAACTAAAAGTGATGTTTTGCTCAGTGGCTGTTTGGCAATGCATTTTATCAATAGCTCAATGCTTTGTTATTGATACCTAACACACATTTGGAGGCAGACTATGATCAAGCCTAATTTTAAATCACTATTGCTCGCTAGCACGTTAATCTTGTCACCTTTAGCAAATGCCAGTCTTGAAGATGCCCAATTAGCGGCAAATGAAGGTCGTTTTGAAGAAGCGCTTCATGAATTTAATTACCTTGCAGACAGAGGTTATGCCCCTGCAATGTATGAGCTTGCTAAAATGTACGAAGGTGGCTTTGGTGTGCAACGCGACTACCGTAAAGCAGCAGAGTTGTACGAAAAGGCAGTAAAAAAAGTACATGCTGATTCAATGTTTGCATTAGGTGTACTTTATCAAGAAGGTAAAGGTGTCAAACTTGATAAAGAAAAAGCAATTTCATTATATGAAATGGCATCACAAAAAAATCACCCGGCAGCTCAGTTTAATTTAGGGGTTATGTACGCCAATGGCGAAGGGGTAATTCAAGATTACCGCACAGCACTCAGCTGGTACCAAAAGGCGGCAGCGAATAACTTTACTCTTGCTCAGTTCAATATGGCCCTGATGTATTATGAAGGTTTAGGTGTTCCTAAGAACCTCGAGAAATCATACATTTGGAATACCATTGCTGAATACAACGGCAACATGGATGCAAGCCATAGCCGTAAGCTTGACGAGCGCAATATGATGCCTGCAGAAATTGAAGCTGCGAAAGAAAAAGCAGACGCGATTTATGCAAAAATTCAGGCTGGTTTATACGCACCTGATGGGCGTCTATAACAAGCAGTGTACTTGCGCTTAACGGCGCAAGTACATCCATTTTAATAATTTGATCAGCAACTTATTTTGCTTTAACAATAAGCTGGTACGTGGATTAAACTTACCTGATACCAGGGTATTTCGTGCATGGCTAAAGGTTTTAAAGCCCTCAATACCATGATAGTGCCCCATCCCAGACTCACCAATACCACCAAATGGTAACTGATCGGCTGTTACTTGCATCAATACATCGTTAATTGCCAATGTACCACTTCTGATTGATGCGCTTAATTTGCTGATTTTGTCTTTGTCATGACCCAAAATATACAAGGCAAGAGGTGATGAATCGGCATTGATGGTGTCAATCACCTGTTGCAGTGATTCATAACTCATAATTGGCAGTAAAGGGCCAAAGATCTCATCTTGCATTACCCGCATATCGTCATTTAGTTGCGTTAAAATATGCAAACCCATGCGATGTTTAAGTTCATCGACTTGATGCCCTTCTATTGGCTCGAATACTTGAGCCCCTTTGTCTTTTGCATCATTTAATGTCGCAATTAAACGTTGATATTGTCTATCAGAGACAATAGACGTGAGATTCTTACCTTCAACACCTTGTTTAAAGTGCTTTTTATAAAGCTCACTGAGTTGCAGAACTAACTGATGCTCAAGCTTTTTGGGCACAAACACATAATCAGGAGCAACACATATTTGCCCTGCGTTGTTTAACTTGCCGAATAACAGGGTTTTTGCAGCCTCTTTGATATTCACATCATCAAGAATCACAACCGGCGATTTACCGCCTAACTCAAGGGTCACTGGGGTGAGGTTTTTACTGGCCGCTTGCATCACTTTACGCCCTACTGATGTTGAGCCAGTAAATAGTAAATGAGCAAAAGGTAAATCACAAAAAGAGGCGGCAGTATCGGCTTCGCCTTCAACAATAATGCAGTGCTCAGCAACGTCACCGCCCATTATCTGCTTAATAACAGCATTGGTATGTGGGGTAAATTCGCTTAGTTTTAACATCACGCGATTACCCGCCGCTAATGCGCTAAGAGCCGGTACTAATGCTAATTGAATGGGGTAATTCCATGGCGCAATAACACCCACGACCCCTTTAGGTTGGTAATGAATATGTGCCGATGAAGGCCATAAACTGATACCCACACTGCGTGATTCGTTTCGTGACCATTTGGGTAAGCGCTTGATGATGTCGGTTAATGATTTTACCGTTGGCAGTAAATCACCCAGTACCGTATCGAACTCAGTACGGTAACCAAAGTCTTTGCTTGTTGCTGCAACTAGGGCTTGCTCATTTTCAATTAGGCGGGATTTAATCGTTTTTAACAGCTTTATACGCTGATCAATAGCTAAATAAGGCTCGGCCATAAAAGCATCGTTGAGTTTTATAAATTCACTCTGTAATTGTGCGTGTATATCTGTCAAAACATCATCTCTTGATAAACGATTTTAGCCACTATAACTAGCTAAATTTATCTGAGCAACTTTATAAATGTAAAAACAGCGCTCATAGTGAGCGCTGTTATTGGTTGGAATAGGTTGAAAACTTAAAGGCTTAACTAAAAACCAAATACCACTGCGGCAATAGTCATAGTAACTACCGTGATCATCGCAATAGCAATTATGTTCAGTGCAAAGCCAGAGCGGATCATATCGCGCATTTGAATTTGCCCAGAGCCGAACACTATTGCATTAGGCGGTGTCGCAACTGGCATCATAAACGCACAGCTACACGCAATAGCCGCTGGAATGACCCATACCAGCGGTGTACCAAATACTGACTCAGCAACTGGGCCTAATAGTGGTAAGAAACCTGCCGCTGTAGCTGTATTACTAGTGATCTCAGTTAAGAAAGTAATTAAGGTTGCCACTGCTAGAACACTTAACACCAATGGAATTGCACTCGCCCCTTCAATCATGTGAGCAATGTATTCAGCAAGACCAGATGATTTCATTTGCGCAGCCAGTGTTAAACCACCACCGAATAGTAGTAACACGCCCCACGGTACTTTAGCGGCACTTTCCCAATCAAGAATACGCTCACCATCACCTTTGTTTGCAGGTAACACGAACAATAATAATGCTGCAGCAATAGCAATACCCGTATCAGAGATTTTTAAGCCCGATAAGTCGGCAAGTACAGGTCTGAAGATCCAGCATACTGCCGCTAAAACGAACACGGCTGCTACGCCTTTTTCAGCGCGCTGCATTGCACCAAGCTCTTGTAACTGCGATAGGAATAACGACTTAGTATCTTTACTTGCTGCTTTGGCACAATCGGTATCTACTTTATAAGCAAACTTAGTTAACCAAACCCAACATAAAGCCAGCATAACAGTTGCAAGAGGTACACCTACTTTCATCCACTCAGCAAAGCCAATATCAATTTTGTAGCTGTCTGATAAATACGCAGCCATAAGTGCATTAGGTGGGGTACCAATTAAAGTAGCAATACCACCGATACTTGCACCATAAGCGATTGATAATAACAACGCTTTACCAAATTGATCATTTTCAGGGTTAGACTGTTTAACCAACATAGTAATCGACATAGCAATTGGTAACATCATCACAGCAGTTGCTGTATTTGACATCCACATTGATAAAAATGCCGTTACTAACATCATGGCTAAAATTTGTAGGCTTGGCTTAGTACCAGCACGAAGCATGGTATTAAGTGCAATACGCTTATGTAAACCCCAACGCTCCATCGCGATTGAGATCAAAAAGCCGCCTAAGAATAAAAAGATCAAAGGGTGTGCATAAGGTGACGCGACCCCTTTGATTGCTGCAATGCCAGCAAGAGGTGATATAACCAGTGGCAATAATGAAGTAGCAGGAATTGGCACAACTTCGCTTACCCACCAAGAAGCCATCCAAAATGCAAGGCCTGCGGTACGTAGTGCTGATACACTCATACCCGCTGGTGGATCAATTAAACACGTTAATAACATTACTAATGGGCCCAGTAGTAACATCACTGTGCTCATTAATGGGCGTGGCTGTGAGCCATCTTTTGTTTGATTTACTAATGACATACCGACTCCTTAGAACTTGTATTTAAGGCCAATTGCAACGCTGTTGTCTGATTCAAGTTCTAAATCTAAATCAGTATAGAATAAGTATGCTGTGGTTTGTTTATCAAAAACATAGTCAACACCTGCTGTCCATTGTTTACCTTCTTCAGCATGGCGAATTTTTGAGTCGTCTTTAACATATTGCAGCTTAGGTACCCATTTATCGATTGAATAGCTTGCGCTAAGTGCATAGCCATTGCCTTCTTTCGTACCGTCGGTTGATTCGCTGCGCTGGAATAAACCCGCTAACTGTAGGTTTTCAAGTTTCCATGCTGCAACAACGCGGCTTGCTGTTAACTTATTAAGTGCATCAACATGGCTGATAGCAACATAGTAGTCTTTAGATTTTAATGCACGGTCACCATAAATAACCGTTGCCGCAAAACCATCTTCATCGTTGCTACTGTCATCTTTTGGTGCATAAGTTAGCGCTAGTGATGCGCCACCGTATGTTTTTGAGCTGTAGGTAATGGTATCGCCGATACGGTCTTGACCTGGGATCAACTGAGCAATATCTGCTTGGGTTTCGTTAAAACCGTCTACTTTACCTTCTGAGTATTTAAAACGAGTGTCGTTACGGCCGACAACCACTTCACCAAAATCACCTGCAAGGCCTAAGTAAGTATTACGAGCTGAAAATGGCTCGCTGGTATCGTCATGTTCAAAGCCTTTTACTTGAACTTCGTATTTGAATACTGCTTTTAGCGACTCAGTTAGTTTGTGACTACCTTTAATACCAATACGAGAAAAAGGTGCTTCTATTTGCGTACCTTCATCTGCATAGCGCATAACGCCTGTATCTGTGTTTGCTATTTGAACTTCTGCTTTACCGTATACCGCGTAGTCTGCTGCCATTGCTGAGCCAGCTGTGCTCGCTAAAATCACAGCCGCCGCTACGCGTGTTTTTGTATGAGTGAATATTGTTGTCATTATGCGCCCCTTATTAGGTTCAAATTGTTGTTCCTAACTATTAAGGCAAGTTGGTTGCCAACTTAGTTAATTTTAAAAAAGCTTTTAAATAACAGTAAATTAACTTTATTGACGTAAAAGAGGCTGTTTTTTATGGGTGGATATCCACACATTTTTAAAAATGTGCTGTCACCAGTTCCACCCATTGTGAGGAGTTTAATGTGAGAGAGTTGCTTAGTCTTTGAACATTTCGCGATTAATACCATACTTGGTCATCTTGTCGTAGAGGGTTTTACGTGCAATTTGTAATGTGACCATGGTGTCTTTTATGCTGCCGTTGTTTCGTTCTAGCGCTTCTTCGATAAGTGACTGCTCATAAAAGCTAATTTTCTCGGCAAGGCTTAAGTCTTGAGCAAGCTCGTTGTCACTGTTTGCATCACTGTACGAGGCAAAGGCCAGATCAGAGCCTAGCAATACCGCACGTTCAGCCTGATTTCTAAGCTCTCGCACATTACCCGGCCAATCGTAAGCAAGAAGTCGCTGCTTTGCTTCACTACTTAGTGGTGCAGGCGGTTTATGAAAACGTGTCGCTGCTATCGAGCTAAAATGTTTAAACAGCAGTGGAATATCGGCCTTTCTGTCTCGTAATGCCGGAATACTCACTTTAACTAAGTTTAAGCGGTAATATAAATCGGCTCTAAACTCCCCCGCTTCGACCAGTGTCATTAAGTCTACTTTTGTAGCTGCAACTATACGCACGTCTAAATCAATGGCGTGGTTATCACCTACAGGCGTTACTTTACGCTCTTCAAGCACCCTTAATAACTTTACTTGTAAACTTGCAGGCGTTGACTCTATTTCATCTAAAAAGACAGTACCGCCTTTAGCAAATTCAAACTTACCTTGGCGAGATTGCGTAGCACCTGTGTATGCACCACTGGCTGCACCAAAGAGTTCGCTTTCAATCAGTTGCTCGGGGCTTGCACCGCAGTTTATGGCAACAAAATTAGCCGCTGATCTGTTACTTTGATCATGTAAGTAACGGGCAACTAATTCTTTACCTGTGCCAGTTTCACCTTCTATTAAAACATCAGCGGGAGTATCGATAACCGCATTGAGTAAATTCATCATTTGTTGCATTTGCTCAGTTTCACCTAAAATTCGCACACCGGGGGCAGAGGTTTTTTCCACAGCAATTTTTAATGCGCGGTTTTCCATCACTAAAGCACGTTTTTCTGAAGCGCGGGCGATACAGTCTAACAATTGCTCGGTCAGTGGCTTTTCGAATAAATCATAAGCGCCAAGTTGCATGGCTTTAACGGCAACAGATACATCGGCAAAGCCGGTAAGAAAAATAACCGGTAGCTCGCTATCAAAGGCTTTCACTTGTTCTAAAAATGCCAAACCGTCCATTTTTGGCATGTTTATGTCACTTAAAACAATCCCTTCAAAACGACGACTCAATTTTGAAAGTGCTGCCGTTGGCTCACTAAAACACTGAACTTGATAACCTTCAATCTCAAGGAGTTGCTTTAATGAATCGCGGATCACCGCTTCGTCATCAATAACGATTACCTGATTACAGGTCGCTGCAACTACACTCATGATGGTTCCTTATTTGTTTGTAGGGTTATTATAAATTGTGCGCCGCCTTCAGGACGGTTATGCGCCGATAATCGACCGTTAAATGAGTCGATAATTTGTCGTGAAATAGATAAACCCAAACCTAAACCGTTGCTGGTTTTTGTACTGTAAAATGGCTCAAAGATGTTACCTAATGCGTGTTGATCAATACCTGGGCCTGTATCAAGAATAGAGAGTTTTACGCGGTCGTCGAATAGTTCGAGGTCGAAACTCAATTCGCGCTTTTCAGATTCACTCATTGCTTGGCTGGCATTGGTGATCACGTTTACCAAGACTTGTTCAAACTTAACGCTGTCGACCCACACCGTTATGTTTGCATCAATATCAGCAGCTTTTACCTCGATATCGTCTTGCTTTAACTGGGCGCTGGCGATCATTAACGCATTTTTTAACATGCTCGCTAAGCTTTGCTGCCTAAGTTGGGTTTGTGCGGGTTTACTAAAATGCTTAAGCTGAGCGACAATTTTGTGAACACGCTCTATTAGAGATTGCACCAGTACTAAATTTTCGCTGGCTTGCTCAATATTGCCTTTAATAAGCAGCCTCTTTGCACTTACTAAATAAGTGTTCATGGCACTTAAGGGCTAATTGATTTCATGGTTAATGCCCGCACTTAATTGACCTATCGTTGCAAGCTTAGCTGTTTGGATCAGTGCTTTTTGCGCTTTTTCGAGCGCTTGGGTTCGTTCAATTACTTCTTGCTCAAGGCTATGTCTTGAAAACAAGAGCTTTTTGTAGCCCGCAAAGCGCACCATCGCCATATGAATTAACACCACGGCAATAGCATAAAACACACTAAACCAAAGCAGCCGAGGTATTTGCGCAAGCTCCACATTAGTTACATCCACCAGCACACTGGCTTTGGCGTTTATAATGTCTATTGTTTCTGTGGCGCTAATAAAGCGCGCTTGCTTGCCATTAAGCTGAATATTTTGCTGTGCGGTTTGTTCACTTAAAGGCTTATGATTATGATTAAGTAAACTTGGTTTATGAGACAAGTAGCGGCGCGACTTAACTAAAGCAGCCATTTGTTCGTCGTTAAGCGATTCAAGTGACTTTAAACGCCAATCCTCAACGTCTGACATCACAATAACGCTATCTTCTAATGCGATATAAAAGTGAGTGCTGTCTGATGCATTAAGTAGCTGGCGGTCTTGTTCAAACTTTTTTGCATTTACTTTTAAAGTGACAACGGCAATAACTTTACCTTTATCAATAACCGGCTCTGAAAAGTAAATTCCCCGCTCACTTGAGCGCATACCTAAAGCAAAATAAGCTACTTTTTCACCTTGCTTGGCTAAATAAAAATAAGGCCGAAAAGCAAAATTACTGCCCAAAAAGGTGTAATCAACCTGCCAGTTACTACTTGCCACGACCGAGCCTGTTAAATCCATTAAATAGACATCTGATGCACCACTGGCACGTTGAATATCTTCTAAATAATAATTAACGGCTTGCTCGCCTATACCTTGCTTAACCACAAAAGATTTAACTAAATCATTGGCACTCACTAGGGTCGGAATTGTTTTAAATCGTGCTAATTCGCTTGAAAAATAATGACTTAACTGAGTAGCTTGAACACGGCTTTGTTGCTCTGCTTGTTGATAGTCGTGAGCGCGTCCAACGTAAAAAACTAATATAAGCAACAATAAAAGCATTGCACCTGCAATAACTAACTTTTTACTTAATGACGACATTCAAACCTTTGAGAGCAGCGCAACTAGAAATTGAACTGGTAGTGTAACGATAAATCTTCTGTTGTTCCAGCGACAGCGCCATTGTCCATACGTGGATCAAACACATTATATTTTTTACCTAACAGGTTTTCTGCTTTAAGCATTAGTTGGCTGTTAGCGTTTAGCTGCCATTTTAAGCTGCCACCTAATAAGCTATAGGCAGACTGTTTAAAGTGAGCACCGGTAACTGAACTTACTTCTACTTTATCACGCCATAGTAGGTTTAAACTCACTTGCCAGCTGTCAGATAAATTATAACTACTCACTAAGCTTGCAAAACGCTTAAAGCTCGCATTAATTGGGTCTTCAAAGTATTGCGTATAAGTACCTGTTACAGAGAACTCTTTACTCGATTGCCAAGTACCATCAAGTTCAATACCGCTGTTTTGGGTGTTAAATGAGTTTGTAAAAGTAAACAAGGCATCATTAGATTGCGTTGGCTCAATATTTATAAAATCATTGAGTTCATTATAAAAAAGCACCGCATTAGCCTGTAACTCTGAGGTTTGATAATGCCAAACAAGCTCAGTGGTTTTGACCGATTCAGAGCGGAGTGATGGGTTACCTACCGTGACATCATCATTTGAAAAAAGCTCATTCGTAACCGGGGTTCTGAACGATTCGCCATATTGCACTTTAACGGTATGCTCTGGGTTTATTACATAAACGCCCGCAAGGCGAGGCGAAAGTTTACTGTCGATGTCTTTCACATCGTCATATCGTGCCCCTACAAATAAAGTAAGTGCATCTGAATAAGGTATTTTTAACTGCCCGTAGGCGCTATATGTTTCGAATGTATATTTAAGTGATGCAAATTCAGGAAAGTCCATCACCGTCACAATACCTTGCTGATAATAAGCGGGGTCAATAATGACTAACATCGACTCATCATCATAGTAATTAGTACGCCCCCCAGCTTCGACCTGTTTAGCCTCTGCGTATTCTATACCCGCTGCAAGCTGCCATTGATTTTCAAATTGATAACTCAGTTCAGTCTCAAATTTGCTATCGGTCGTTTGCCAAGCTGGACCAAGTAAAAAGTCAGGTATATCGTCAAACGCAGCGATTAAACCAGCACTTGAGATATTATGTTTAGTGTACGAGTAACTAGAATCTAGCTTTAACTTATCGTTATTAATCCAGTTATATTTAACACCAACAAAAGTGTTATCACTGGTGTGTTGATTTTGCGTTGAATAGCCGGCAAGGTTTAAAAATTCATCAAGAGAGGTTTCGTTGTAACGAGCACGTAATTGCAGCTTTTTGTAACCAACACCTGCTTCTAGGTAAAGCGCCTCAAGAGGATCTTTTACTCCTTGCGGGTAGCTTTCGCCGTCTTTTTGATCATAAGAAAAACTCGCAAAGAGTTCGGTATCATCACTTAAAGAGGTATTGAACTGCCCTGTTGCCCCGTAGCGACCATTATTGCCAACCACAAGTTGCAGAGCATTTCGCTCTTTAGAGGTAACAATATTCATCACCCCTAAAAACGCATTACTGCCATACAGCGCCGAGCCTGGACCGCGAATAAACTCTATTTTTTCAATGATTTCAATAGGAATATAAGGCATGTAAACAGAGGCTTTACCAAATGATGATTCATTAACTCGCTCACCATTGATCATCACCAGTACATTACCGCTATCAAGATATACACCCCGAGCATGATCTTTAGGCACAGCACCCACCCAATCGCCACGGGTTGATTGCATACCTGGCACAAAATTCATTACTTCATAAGCGTTATCAACACCAAGTGCTTGAATTTGTTTACGGCTAAATACACTCATGGTTGAAGGAACAGATGACAAGGTTTCGCTGGTTTTACTAGCAATATCGACTTGCACATTAAGCAAGTCTTCAAAACTTAAAGAGAATAAGTCTTGCTCGTCAGTCGCATTTGCAACCATTGGAATGGTTGAGGCAACTGCAATTGAAAAAAGTGCTGAACATCTTAAAAGCTTCACGCTGCGAGATACCTGTACTAATAGCCCATGCTGCAAAAGCAACACCTTGTTTACACTATTAATACAAAAGATTGGCAAGCTTGCAATGTTTTTATAGTTTTAGTTGAAGACTTCTCGGAAGTAGATACAAAAAACCCACTTTTAGCTAAAAATGGGTTTTAATTTTATTGAGCCAAGCTTAATTAAGCTGTTTCAACATTACCAGTACGCTTTGCCTTGATGTACTTATATAAACCAATAAGTGACGCCGCTATCCAGAAAATTTCGATAACAAAACTAGCAAGGTTAAAGTTATAACAAAGACTAATCAGTAACAGAATCGCACCTGTTAAGTTCATCATGTTATACACAAGGCCGGTTGGCGATGCTTTATTCAGTTGTAATAAAAAGAAAGCACCAACCACTAAGAATGTGCCTGTCATGCCAATAATATCAAATAAAAGTGCTATCACGTGCGTGAGTCCATTTTGTTCATGTGTTTATACCCATACAACTGGCCCAATCCATGGGGAGGGTTGTTTTCATTCATTGAAACAGCAAACCGGTCAATAGTATCAGAGCATGAGGGATAAACGAGGATAAATGTCCGTATTTTAATTCTACTTATGCGTTACCTTACCACCGATAATTTTTAGAGCAGGTGCACCGCGGATCATTGTTTCGCGGGCGAATTGACGTTGGCAGTCAGGGCAGATACCTGTTTCATTGGTAAAGTCTTGGCTAATACGTTCAACAAAACATTTAACCAACGCTCCTTTTCCACCTTTGCGGTATTTAAATAATTGGGTTTTACATTGTGAGCAAAAAATATCGACTGTTTTGGTCGGGCCTTTTTTGTTTGGTTTTGCCATTACAACTACATTGCTAAAATAAAACCTTACCTTAACATGTTAGGGCCAGAGCCCCAAAACTAAGCCGATAACAGAAAACTGTAATATTGAATAACTTGCATTAACTAAGAACAATTTTAATGGGCGTTGTTCAAAAATATAGCCAATCCCTAAAGCACAGCTAACCCAGCACAAGCCAATGATAAACCCTGTGCCAACAGCTACTCCCACATTGACATTTGCGCCAATAAATAACGATAAACTAAATGCAATTAAACAACATAAAACAAAGCTGCCGCCAAACACCATAACTGGGTTAATACTCTGTAGGTCAAGTTCAGTTAAACCACAGCTTTCCATCCAAATACGTTTAAAAAGCCAAGGTGAATACCACACAGCGCCCAATAAGAAAGATGCAAGGGCAGCAAAAAAAATCGCGAAGAAATTAAGTTCAGAAAAATGCATACACCAGACTCATACAACTAACAGGGTTAATTTGACTTTAGTTAAGGATCAGCGATGCAGCAAATCAAAAAGGCTGAGATTTGTACCCATTTATACTTAAATCATACTTTTGCATTAAACCTTGCATTGTTTCAGTTTAATAAACAATCAATTTAGTGTTGTACGGGTTTTTTCTGTAATTTACGTTGTAGGGTTCTTCTGTGCATATTCAGTTGGCGCGCAGTTTCAGAGATATTACCATTATTGCTATGCAATACATGTTGAATATGCTCCCACTCAAGGCGCTCTGGCGACATTATTTGGCTTGGCTCTGGGTTTACCGATGAGGCACCAGCTTCAACATCACCCAAGATTGTTTTTAATAATGAATTGAAATCGACAGGCTTTGGTAAGTAGTCATCAGCACCTAAACGTATCGCTTCTACTGCACTGGCAATACTGGCAAACCCCGTGAGCAATACGATACGAGCTGAAGGAAATTGTTCTCTTAAAGGTTTAATTAGCGCAAGGCCGTTATCATCCCCGAGTTTTAAATCCACCAGAAAGTGGCTTGCCTCAAAAGTGGTTATTTTTTGTAAAGCTTGCTCAGCGTTATGAGCAAGTGAACATGTGAAGCCTTGTTTTGTAAAGCGCCTCGCAAGCGTGCTGGCTAGGTTTACATCGTCTTCAATAATTAAAAGTTTCATACAATTTTTAAACTAACCATCGCAATCGCGCCTTGCTGTGGGTGATTACTTAGTGTTAATGAGCCATTTAAGCGCTCTAAGGTTACATTAGAAAGCATAACTGCCATTCCCATTCCATCGCTACTTGGCATAAGCTGACCGCCTAATGATGCCATTTGTTGCTCGCTAAATCCTTGACCGAAATCACGTAACGACAATGAAAGTATTTGCTCATCGATTTGCCACTTAGCTTCGATGCAGTGTTGCTGATTATGGTTATTTGCCGATACGGCGTTTTGCAACAAGTTTAAAATAGCCGGTAACAGCATGGCATCACTTAAAATCGAACAATCAGGGGCGTCATTTAGCCACTGTAAGCTTTGCTCAGGAAAATGCAGTGTCATCGCATCCTGAATAGTGTTTTGCAGTGTTTTAGCACTAATCACTTGTTGTGTTTCACCGGTTCTTAGTGCATTTGAAAGTGACCTAAAATGAGCAAGTTGCTCTTTACACTGAGCTAATGGCTTGGCCATTTCTTGCACAATGGGGTCATCAGCTTGCTGCTCTTTAAGCTCTTCAAATAACAGCTGTAAGTTTGCTATCGGCGTTGCAAGTTGATGCGTTACTTGTGCGGCAGCGCCATCAAGCGTTAATAATTGCTCATGCCTTAATTGTTGCTCGCGGGTATGGGAAATCGTCGCTTCTCGGGCTCTTAACGTGCTGTTTAATGTGCCAATTACAAAGGCAATAACGATGGCGCTGATAACAAAGTTAATCCACATACCAATAAAATGATGAGTCATCTGCATTTGGTGCATGGTGTGTTCGGGCATTTTTATCAGTAAAAAACTATAAGCGGCGATTGCCAGCACTGCTGTGTAAGCAAGCCCTTTCGCATTAACAGTCACCGCCGCTATCATTATCGGTAACAGTAATAACGAAACAAATGCATTTGTTGCTCCACCACTTAAGGAGAGCAAAATAGTTAAAAACAATAAGTCGGCTGTCAACTGCATCAACACAGCTGCTGGCTTGGCTTTCGTTACTTTTCTATAAGCGAATATACTTAACAGCTGAAAGATTGCTTCAATACAAATTACAGCAAGTAAAGGCAGTAAGGGGATTTGGTATTCAAAAAGAAAATACACTGCAATCACAGCAACAAACTGCACGGCGATTGCGGCACTTCTTAAAATTAGTAGGCGACTGATCGCCGGATCGGTTTGCATAACGGACTCTTTAAAGCTTAATCATCGTCCATTGAAATTGTAAAAACAGCACAAGGCGTTCCTTGATGAAACACCATTTGCCATTGTTTACCATTAAAACGCCACAGTGACATACGCACTGAGTAGTTAAACTCTGAGCGAGCTGAACGCCTAAAGGCCGCTTGATAGCTTAGCTGTGCAATATCATCACTGAGCATTCGGCCTTTAAAATGTTGATTATAAAACTGCGGTACCACCTCAGTTGGTAGGCGGGTTAAAACTTGGAACTTATTAAATGACGTGCCATCAGCGGCTATTTCAATAAAATCATCATCAAGTAATGTATCAAGCGCTTCAGCAGATTGACGTACCTCTGGCTCAAGGAGCTGTCGCTCTGCATCAATTAAATGATTAAATAACGTCTCTTTAATTTTACCGCCCATAGTAACCCTTACTGTTTGAGCACTTTACCGCCCTTCATAACAAACTGAACCTGACTAAGTTCACTAATGTTATCAAGTACATTCATATTCACGCTGATAATATCTGCTTGTTTACCAACACTCAAGTCACCGAGGTTATCACTTTGACCTAATAGTTTAGCAGCTTCAACGGTGGCTGATTTAATTGCTTGCTTTGGTGTCATGCCGTATTTAACTAATAACTCAAACTCTTTAGCATTATCACCATGCTTAGATACGCCTGAATCTGTACCAAAGGCTATTTTAACCTTGTTTTTTAACGCTAATTTAAACGATGCTTCCATTTTTGGCGCTACTACTTCGACCTTATCAGCAATTGCTTTTGGCATATTTGGGTTATTTAGCACTTCTTCTTTTACTGTCGCGCCAGCGAGTAAGGTTGGAACTAAATACGCGTCTTGCTTTTTGAAAAGCTTAACCGTGTCTTTATCTAAAAAAGAGCCATGTTCGATTGAATCAACGCCTGCTCTAAGTGCTGCTTTTATACCTTCTGTGCCATGAGCATGAGCGGTCACTTTGCGGCCTAAATGATGGGCTGTGTTTACAATGGCACTGAGTTCTTCATCAGTAAATTGCTGATTAACCCCTGCCGCTGTATTACTTAAAACACCACCTGTCGCGGTTATTTTAATCACATCGGCACCGCTTTTAATTACATCGCGCACTGCTCGAGTACAATCGGCTGCGCCATCACACACACCTAAGCCACCCCCTTCTGTCGCTTTGGTAATATCACGGCGATAGCCATGCATATCACCGTGACCACCGGTCGGTGTGATCATATCTCCCGCAGCAAAAATGCGCGGGCCAACAATGTCGCCACGTTCAACCGCTCGCTTTAATGGGAAGATAACTTGATAGCTGCTACCTAAATCGCGCACAGAGGTAAAACCTGCATCAACCGTACGTTGTAAGTACTTTAGAGAACGAAGAGCGTAATCGGCTTCGTATTCAGTTGCCCATTGGTGAGGGTTACGTTTTGCATCTCGCTCAAAGGTAACATGAACGTGCATATCAATCAGACCCGGCAATACCATCTGATTTTTTAAATCAATAACATCTGCATCACTGAGGTTTAATTGCTGCTTTGATAGAAAACCAGCTTTTATTGCGGCAATTTTATTGTCTTCAATAACCAGCGTTTGCTGCTCTTTGACATCTTGATCAGTGCCTACCAGAATCTTTCCAGCATGAATAATGGTGGTTTGTGCATTAACAGCAAACGAAGATAATAAAGACAGTACCGATAATGTGCTTATTTTTAGGTTTATTTTTTTCATAATCGCCTCTTTTTTATACTAGGTTTAACTTAAATACTGAGTAAATGCCATTATTTACGACATAGCGCAGCAATGAACTAGTGTTAACAAGTGAATTTTGATATAACTTCGGAAAAATTTAACAAGTCTGACCACATAAAGAGAACACATTATGTCTTATGCCCAAATTACTGGCTGGGGTAAATGTATACCACCAGCAAGCATCAGCAATGATGAAATTAGCAATATTGTTGATACCAATGATGAATGGATCACAACACGTACAGGCATCAAATCTCGCCGTGTCAGCCATGTTTCTACTGCCGATTTAGCGACCGTTGCCGCAAAGCAAGCCCTTGCTTGTGCTGGTGTTGATGGTAAAGACATTGATCTTGTACTTCTTGCGACTTGTACGCCATCAACTATGGTGGCAAATACGGCCTCTTTAGTGCAGAAAAACATTGGTGCGGTTGGCGCAGCAGCAATGGATACTAACGCTGCATGTTCAGGCTTTTTATATGCATTACAAGCAGCAACGGCACAAATTCGTGCTGGTATGATCAAAAAAGCTGTCGTTATTGCTGCTGAACGTATGACTTGGTACATCAACTGGGCGCGTCGCGACAGTGCTGTATTATTCGGTGATGGTGCTGGTGCCGTTGTATTAGAAGCCTCAGATACACCATCTGGTTTACTTGCAACTAAAACAGGCTGTGACAGTGAAGACCGCGATATCTTGCACATCGAAAACTTTGGTAGCGATTTAAATAAGTGCGAGCCAATTGGCCCGTCTAACTTATTATTCGAAGGTCGCGAGATCTTCAAGCGTGCTGTTAAAGGTATGAGTGAAGCTTGTGACGACGTGCTAAACCAAGCACAGTTAGAGCTTGATGATATTGACGTATTAGTTCCTCACCAAGCAAATTTACGTATTATCCAAGCTATTCAGCAACGTTTGAAAGTAGCTGATGAAAAAGTAATGGTAAACATTGCCGACTACGGTAATACGTCTGCCGCAACAATTGCGATTGCAATTTGTGAAGCTGTTGAGCAAGGCCTTATCAAACCTAACTCAAACATTATGTCAGCAGCCTTTGGCGCTGGTTTAACTTGGGCGGCGAGTTACATTAAATGGGGCGAGCGTGTAACACCTATTGCAGTGTCTGATGCAGCTTTACCTGAATGTGATAAAACAGGCCTTGAACTTGTTGCACCAGCTGTTGCAGCATGTAAAGCGGCAGAGTAATCCTCGACACTCTTTAGTAGAAAAGCGCGGCTTAGTCCGCGTTTTTTTATGAGCAAAAAATGGACTCTATAATGGAATTATTAGGCATACATCACGCTGCAATCATTTGTAGCAACTATGAAAAATCAAAGCATTTTTATAATGAAGTTTTAAAACTGCCAATTATTCACGAGCTATACCGTGCTGAACGTGACTCGTATAAGTTAGATTTAGCACTTCCTGATGGTAGCCAATTAGAATTGTTTTCGTTTCCTGGAGCGCCACAAAGACCCAGCTATCCAGAGGCACAAGGGCTACGCCATTTGGCGTTTAAAGTTGCTGATATTGCAAAATCTAAGCAGTACTTAGAACAACAAGGCATTTCGGTTGAAGAAATAAGAGTGGATGAAATCACCGGGAAGCAATTTACGTTTTTTGCCGATCCCGATGATTTACCGTTAGAGCTTTACCAACTCTAGATTATTGGAAGCGATCTTGTAAGTAATTGAACACGGCGCGAATACCCAATGCCTCACCACCTGTAGGGCGACCTGGTAATGCACGTAAGTTCCAAGCCATAACATCAAAGTGAACCCAAGGAGTACTTGGCTCAATAAACTCTTTTAAATAAAGAGCAGCAGTGATCGCACCACCAAAAGGAGTGGAAGCACAGTTAGCAATATCAGCTACATCACTTTTTAATAATGGCTTGTATTGATCAAATAACGGCAGTTGCCATACAGGATCATGGCAGCTTTCGCCTGCATCCATCAATTTGTTCGCAACATCTCGGTCATTTGCGAAAAAGCCCGGTAATTCAGTGCCGAGGGCTACGCGACAAGCACCAGTGAGGGTTGCAAAGTCAACGATAAGATCGGGGTTATCGTTTTGCGCTTCAGCAAGTGCATCACACAGCACTAAACGACCTTCAGCGTCCGTGTTATCAATTTCTACTGTGATCCCTTTACGAGTTTTGATCACATCACCTGGTCTAAATGCATTTCGAGAAACCGCATTTTCAACTGCAGGTACCAGTACTCGTAAGCGAATTGGTAGGTTGGCAGCCATAATTAACTGGGCAAGACCAATAACATGCGCGGCACCGCCCATGTCTTTTTTCATATTACGCATGCCTGAGCTTGGTTTTAAATCTAAACCACCTGAATCAAAACACACGCCTTTACCGACTAAGGTAATATGTGGAGCATCTTTTGCGCCCCAGCGTAAATCAAGTAAGCGAGGCTTATTCTCAGACGCACGACCAACCATATGAATTGTCGGGTAGTTTTGCTCTAATAATTCATCACCAACCCACTCACTAAACTCACCATCAAAGGTGTCGGCTAAATCAGCCATCACTTGTGATAGGTGTTGCGGCATCATATCTGCAGCAGGCGTATTAACTAAATCACGCACTAAATTAATAGCACTTGCATGCTGCGATAGACGCTTAACTAAGCTTTCATCTTTAATAGCTAGTGTGGCACGTGGCGATGGTTTTTCTTTATATTCACTAAACTCGTAACCACCTAACACAAAACCCAGCGCTACTTGTTCTACAAATTTGTCATCACCTTGAATTTGATAACAACCTGCTGGCAGTTTTGTTGATAAGTCACCTGCTAACCAAAAGTCTTGTAAATCATTAACTAAACAATACACATGCTCAAGTGAACCGGTTTCACTATCAGCAATTAAAGCCATGCCTTTGTTTTTAAAATCACAATTCGTTAGCCAATTTTGTAAGGCTTGCGGCTGCTCGGTTAACCACGTTGATAGGTCAGCTTTAGCAATAAATGACAGGGGAATTCCCGTAGAAGAATGGCGAATTAATGAACTCATTAAACGACTCGATATAAAGAAAAGGTATTTAAGCATACCAATATCTTGATACAAAAGGTATAGGCAAAATCAGATAAGCAAAACCTAATCAGTCTTTGTTTTGCTTCTCTTTTTCTTCTTTTTCTACTTGTTGATCAATCTCTTTAATCGACTTATTGATATTGAATGAGCTAGGTAGCACATCAACACCAACCCATTGACCCAGTTTTACAACCAAAGGAATTGTCACGGGTGCAAAGGGTAATACAGCAAATACGCCCAAACCGAGTCCTTTTAATATATCTAAAAATTGCTCATTGGCAGTATGCAATTCTTCTTTAGTAGCTTGGCCTTGTGTGTATCGCCTATAGATATGAAGCATCTCTTTTGTTTCTTGCTTTTCTTGGGCAAGTGCGATTTTAAGTGCTACCATAGCGCGCTTGAAGCGTAGAGTCTGACGCTTTTTGGTAATTTTAGCCACTCTCAATGGGGCTCGATGAATAACTTTGTATAATCGCATTTGGTTATTTTCACACAGCATGTGAAGTTCACAAAGCATAATTTACTTATATTAGTTTTTGTTTTATTCTTAATACTCTATTCGTAATTATTTTTCAGTATTAAACATGAACACACCTATACAACAGGCTGAGCCAAAACCCCAAAAGCCGGCCCCAGATGAATGTTGTGGTGGTGGTAGTTGTTGCCCATGTGTTTGGGATGAATACCGAGAAAAATTAAAGCAATGGCAATTAAACAACATTCCGCAACAAGCCTAATAGACCGTTCCAAATCCAATTTCGCTTAAAAACCAATCAAAAAATTCCTTTTTTAAAATATTTTTAGATATTTTATATACTTTCTTACGCTTAAAAGAAAAAACAAGAATAAATTATCCCCTTTTATTTCATGCACATAATTAAAAAAACAATAATAACGTGCAAATAAAAACGCCAAAAACAACATCGCATTAACAATTTGCAAAATAAATCTACAGGCTGTATAAGAGATTTACACCAAGTTTACTATTTAACTTCGGTGACATAATCATAAATATTCTAACTGGGGAAGTCAGAATGAAATTCAAAAATAATGCGCTACAACAAGCAATTAAATTTGCTCTAGCGACAACAACAGCAGGTCTGTTTGTGTCGGGTTCGGTTGTTGCTGCAGAGCAAGCAGCAGAAGAAACGAAAGTTAACAAAAACGTAGAAAAAATTGCCGTGGTAGGTACTCGTTCTGCGCCACGTTCAATCGGCGATTCACCAGTACCGATTGATATCATCGGTGGTGAAGAGCTAGATAAAGGCGGCAACACCGATATGCTAGAGCTTTTAAAAGGCTCAGTTCCTTCTTTTAACGTTCACCAAAACCCAATTAGTGATGCAGCGTCACTTGTACGCCCTGCTAACTTACGTGGTCTTCCTTCTGACAGTACATTAATACTTGTTAATGGTAAACGTCGTCATCGCGCATCAGTTATTGCCTTCTTAGGTGGTGGTATCAATGATGGTGCTCAAGGTGCTGATATCTCAGTTATTCCAAGTATTGCCCTAAAGCAAGTAGAAGTACTTCGTGACGGTGCTGCGGCACAATACGGTTCTGATGCAATCGCTGGTGTAATGAACTTTGTATTAAAAGATGCCTCTGAAGGTGGTTCATTCGAAATTCGTCAAGGCGAATACTACGAAGGTGATGGCGATACAACACAAATTTCAGGTAACGTGGGTCTACCATTTACCGATAGCGGTTTTGCTAACTTAAGCTTCCAATATAAAACAGCTGATGCAACTAGCCGTTCAGTACAACGCCCTGATGCGGCGGCACTTAACGCAGCAGGTGTACCTGAAGTATCTTCTTTAGCACAAATTTGGGGTGCACCTGAAGTTGATGATGATATTACAATCTTTGGTAACATTGGTCTTGAGTTAAGCAACTCATCTGAATTCTACATGTTTGGTAACTACTCTGAGCGTGACGTACGTGGTGGTTTCTACTATCGTAATCCACACACTCGCCCAGGTGTTTACTCAAATGACGGCGGTGAAACACTGCTTGTTGGTGATTTAACTGGCGATATGAGCGGTAACTGTCCTACCGATATCATGATTGATGATAACGTTTTAGATAACCAAAGATACATCGATCTAGTTGCTAACAACCCAGACTGTTTTGCATTTAACGAAATGCTTCCAGGCGGTTTTACACCTAACTTCGGTGGTAACATCACAGATACTGCATTAACAATTGGTACTAAAGGTGAAATCACTTCTGGTTTCCTTGAAGGTGCTTACTATGACTTAAGCGGTACAGTTGGTTACAACGAATCTCGTTACTTCATCTACGACACAATCAATGCATCATTAGGTCCAGAAAGCCCGCGCGATTTCAGCCCAGGTAAATACTCACAGTTAGAGAAAAACTTTAATGCTGATTTATCAAAAGGTTTTGACTTTGGCTTAGCTTACGATGTAAACGTTGCCGGTGGTCTAGAATGGCACGAAGAAACATTCACAGTTGTTTCTGGTGACGAAGCGTCTTTCACAGCGGGCCCACTAACTGAACAAGGTTTTGGTATCGGCTCAAATGGTTTCCCTGGTTTCAAACCATCTGATGCTGGCGAATACACACGCCGTAACTATGCTGCATACGTTGATGTTGAAGCACCATTCACAGAAGACTTCCTAATGGGCTTAGCACTACGTTATGAAGATTATGATTCATTTGGTTCAACAACTAACTACAAGTTAACTGGTCAATACCACTTAACTGAAGACTTAAACATTCGTGGTTCAATCAGTACAGGTTTCCGTGCACCAACTGTTGGTCAAGCAAATGTAAGTAACGTTCAAACAAACCTAAGCAGCGGTGTTCTTGTTGACTCAGCACTTTTACCACCAACAAACCCAATTGCCGTGCAATTAGGTGGTACAGAGCTTGAACCTGAAGAATCACAAAGCTATACATTTGGTGCAGTTTGGACAATTGGTGACTTATTCTTCACAGTTGACTACTACAACATCCAAGTTGATGACCGTATCAGTCAATCAGATAAAATTGAGTTAAGCCAAGCTGATAAAGACACACTTGAAGCAGCAGGCGTACCAAACGTACAAAACTTAGCGCAAGTAAGCTTCTTCACGAATGACTTTGATACAACAACCCAAGGTGTTGATGCTGTAGCTAACTACTCAACTGATTTGTTAGGCGGTAGCTCAACATTCAGCTTAGCCTATAACTGGAACGACACTGAAGTAACTAAGTCAACAGACATTACTGGTGAGTTTAAAGTAAGCCGTTTAGAAAATGACTTACCAAATCACCGAGCAACGCTTAGCTGGGCACAACAGTGGGAGAATTTCTCTGCATTTACACGTGTTAACTACTATGGCGAATACCAAGGCGTACACGTAGATTACGATGCAACAGCGAAAACAGCTGATGCTGCAGTAACGATTGATGCAGAAGTGACTTACTTCCTAACTGAAGAGCTTAGCTTCTCTGTAGGTGCGACAAACTTATTCGACCAAGAAGCAGAGAAACTTGATTTCTATGACAGTACTGGCATCCCTAACAATAACTGGGGTGGTAAATACTACGAAACGTCGCCATATGGTATCAACGGCGGCTTCTATTACGTGAAAGCTACGTATACTTTCTAAATAGAACAGCTTTCTAGGTTGAGCAATCAACCTAGAAAGTCGATACCCCGGATTTATTCTGGATATTTATAGTTAACCAAGGCGAAAGACATTTCGCCTTTTTCGTTTTATAGTAAATAAAAATAACAAATAACCCGCCATTCCTATGCTGTTACAAAAAGCAAATCAACTACTGAATGAAAACAAGCTTAAAGAGGCTGAGTTTCATTTTAAAACCATTCTCGATTCAGATCCTGAAAATGGCGAAGCGTTATTTGGATTGGGTCGCATTGCCCTGCGTTTAGAACGTTATGATGCTGCGGTTTACCTTCTACAAAGAGCCTGTGAACGACTACCTCACATGCTTGAACCGCTCCATGCTCTTGCCGATGCTTTTAATGGCGTGCATTCACCGCAAGATGCCTTAACCGTACTCGAGTATGCTAAATCAATTGCCAGCCATAACCCTGAGCCACATTACTATCTTGCACAGCATTATTTAACCTATGGTGAGCTAGATAAAGCCTACAGTATTTTAAAGCATGCCCTTGGTATGGGAAATTACCCAGTGACGGCGTACATTTTATTTGAATTAGTGCAGTTTGGGCGCTTTAACAACGAACAAAATTACATAAATGAGCTACATCAGTTTTTAACGTTAACCAATAATCTGCGTTTAAAAATGGTGTGTTATTATGCCCTTGGTAAAAGTTACGATCAGTTAAATGATACAGAACAAGCTTTTAACTACTTTAGCCTAGCTAATAAGCTACAAACAAAACTCACTCAGTTTAAAACCCGAGACTTAGTGCCTTTTTATCAGCACATCATAGAGCAAAATACAGCTGAGCTAATTGATGCCAGAGACAAAACATTCACAGGCACAATTACCCCCATTTTTATAATTGGAATGCCAAGAAGTGGCTCAACGCTGGTAGAGCAAATGCTGGCAAGCCATGAGGATTTTGCCAGCCTTGGCGAAGATTCCAGTATCAGTAATCAGGTTGTTGCATACCTTGAACAACAAACACAACTACCCTACCCAGATTGCTTAGCAGAGCTGAACCAAGGGCTAATTAACAATGCCTGCAATATTTATATTGAACGAATAAAGCAAGCGCCAGTTGTGCGCCCCTTTATGATCAATAAGCTACCAGCTAACTATCAGTCACTTGGATTGATTTACTTACTCTTTCCTAACGCCAAGTTTATTAATATGCAGCGCGAGTATAATGCAATGGCTTGGTCAGTTTTTAGCAACTATTTTGCTGAAAACGAACCTTATTTTTGTTCACTCCCAGAGTTTAAACAGTACTTTGATTTGTATCAGCAGTTAATGGAACATTGGCAAAACGTGATGCCAGAGGCGGTTTTTGATTTAAGCTATGAAGCACTTATCGGTGACAGCGAACAAACACTAACAGCCCTGTGTAAGTTCTTAGACATTGAGTACAGCACACAATTTTTAGATTTTTATAAGTCAAAAAAACCGGTGGCAACGCTCAGCAAAACGGCTGTGAGACAGCCGTTAAGTGATAAAGCATTAGAGAAATACAAACGCTACGAGAGCGCAATGCACACGCTTATGCGTGAGTCTCAAACCAGTTCAACAAGTCAACAAACTGATCAAAACGCGCCTGTGGGTGAGTAAGCATATTAATGTGATCATAATCGACCTTATGGCCAAACTTACGGCCATAAATGGTCATCGTTTGCTTACCGATGCCCGACTCTTCCATAAACTTTTCAATATCAATCGGCTGGCATAGGGCTTTATCTTTTACACCAGCCACATGCATAATGGGCGGTAGTGCCTTATCTGCTAATGCGTTGGCGTAATCAAAGCCATCGTCAGTATCGACCCAAGGCTTGCGCTTAGCCCATTGCATGCTTTGATAATGTGACTTACGGGTTTCATCATCACTGCCCCATTTCAGCTTTTTAGCCGGCACAAAACCATGCTTACGGGCAACTAAGGGCGCCAAACCATACCAAATCAAATTACCTTGAATATATTTGCTTGGATGATGGTTATACAAAGACCGTTTAGAACCAAAATAGCCGCAGGCTTTAACATCATCAATCAACTCAGGAAAACGGGCAAACACACTGTTCATTAACACCCCGCCCCATGAGTGCGCCACCCAATAACGAGCAGGCTCGCCTTCAAGCTGCTTAATTTTATCTAAAAATGCAGGGATATCTTCTAAAATAGCCTCGGTTTGACCATACTTTGCATGCTTTGAAATCGCAGGTTTACTCTCACCACGACCACGTAAATCTGCCACATAGCAAACATAGCCATGCTCAGCTAAAAATGGTGCTAAACCTTTATTGCTGTGGGTGTAAAAGATTTTGCCATTTTCAACGGCACCATGCATAAAAAACACCGCAGGGCCTTTCGCATCAGTCTTACTAATACGGCGTAAATGTAAGGTTTGGCTTTCGGCGAGTTTAATAAACACCGATTCTTGTTTAATCGTCACGTTTGACCTTTTTATTTTTATAGACTCATCGTACCAGTGTTAAGTTACGCCAGTCTATTTATCAAAGCAAGTGTGAATGTGGCGATTGCCACTCAAAATGAGAATCTCAGGCACGATGAGATTTTGATTAAATAGTAACACCAATGCAGAGCCAATATTGATTGATGTTAGAAGTTCGAGATACATAAGCCTTTGGCTAAATGATCACTAACGAAAAGCTATGAAATGTGCTGAAGTCTTTATAGATAAAGGGACAAAATTTTATGTAGGGAACACAGAAACGAAACGCATGGCATGCCTAAACAAACATTATCCGTGGGCTTCAGTTATAAGTTCTAGCAATCATGATGCACAATAAAGTAGGCATAATGTGATTTATTGCTTGCTTTATTAGGCATTATTGAGGTTTATTAATATCTTTAAGATATCAAGGTTTGATATTTCCTTTACTAACCAAGAACGATTATTTCTGACGAAAAACTTTCTCTAGTAGGCTTTAAGACCTTCATCAATATTATGGAACAATGGAGCATTGAACCGAAAAATCAAAATGTATTTTAGGCCTAGATATTCAAAACATACTGAACGAGAAAGCTTCTGGATTTAAAATAAACTTACCGAAGCCTTCTTTAATTCGAACTTCTCATCTCATCCGAATATACAAATCATTACGAATTATTTTCAGTTAAGAAGATCAAGCAAATATCCTTTGGACTATGGTAACTAAAATGTAGAGAGGCAACTTGTGCGTACAAAGGTGTTGATAAAGGTCGATTCGTAACAAAACGCTCAAGAAGGAACCTCAATGTTTAGCTACCTCTGAAGAATAGATTTTTAGAGCATTTAGGCTAACTAGTTTTGGGGTAGTTATTTTTATAACCCATCTTTGGACAAAAACACGTTAGAGTATTTAAACAGTAACGCCCCAATAAGAGGCTAAAAATCAGTTGGTTATACTTTAGCGAGGCACGAGCAACAAGCCAACTGGTTTTTGTCCGTTTTAATTGGCTTGTTATGTTCTGTAAGACGTAACATCATCGATGCAAGAAAATATAATCGAGCAGTCATTTGAAAATGTAAAAATCGTCTCAGAACCGTTTTCTAATGGGCAAGCCTCGTAACTTCTGATTCTTAGACCTTTGAATCCGAATTTAACAGCTAAATCCACGACTTTAAAATATGAGTCCAATTCTTCCATTTCATAGGACTCAGGGGCCCTATCATCTGTGCGCCAGAATATGATTCCACAATCGAAATAATGTCTGAACCAAGAACCATTAACTTTCAGGTAAATTACGTTGGCTGGTTCCTCTAATTTTCCTTCGTACCACATCTCAGTACATAGGAGTTCTTCAAGGATTTGACCTGAAAGGTTTGAAGCCTCTCCATTGACATCTAAACTTTCACTCATGGTTCACCAAGAACATAACACCCGCATAAAGGACGCTAACACATGGGCTAAAATTAGGAACGAAGTGACGCTGCCCATGTGTTAGCGTCCCAGCGAGCTTGCGAGCGATTTAATGCGTTTGTTAGGTGACATTGCTGACATTGGTAAATGAAGTTTCTTTTACCAGTTTATTGAAAGCTTCTGCAGAGATAGGCTCCTCGCCATATTCACAACAGCCGAAACTACCCTCAGGTAAAATGCCGTACTTATCCTCAATATGCTCCCTGCTGTAAAACAATGCGTTACCCGATTGATATATTTGAATGACTCTATTGTAAGATTCATCGTCAGCGACTTCATAATACCAGTCTGATGTTCCCCAGTTGTCATATTCATCGCCACGGGACTCGTCCCAATGCCAGAAGTAGTGCTTCATCAACCTTCCTTGTAACCTAACGCTTGCCGTAAACGGCACAAAATAGCAGGCTAAAATTGGCGACGAAGGTGCACAGCATGCTGTTTTGTGTCCTTGGTTTAACGGCCTTGATACTTATTGAACCTTCTCCCCGAAGTTTAGCGAACAGCTAAACTTCAAGGCGACCAAACCAAAAGGAGAAAGCTCAGTGAAATTTTATACTAATTATCATAAATATTATTGTGGAATTGATCTACATGCACGCATTTTATACGTTTGTATCCTTGATGATCGCGGCAGCAAAGTTGTTCACCAGAAAATAAAAGCCGATAAATCCGCATTACTTAAACTCATTTCCCCTTACCTCGAAGATATCGTTATTGGTGTTGAGTGCATGCATTGCTGGTATTGGGTCAGTGACTTATGTGCTGAACAGGGTATTGATTTTGTGCTTGGTCATGCCCTCTACATGAAAGCGATTCACGGAGGCAAAGCCAAAAACGATAAAATTGACTCATATAAAATTGCTAGCCTATTACGAGGTGGTAACTTTCCACTTGCTTACAATTACCCCGCACATATGCGTTCTACTCGTGATTTACTCCGTCGAAGAACTAAGCTCGTTCAACATGGGGCACAATTAAAAGCACATATAGTTAACACTAATAGCCAATACAACTATCCAGCACTTGAGCTACATATGAAGAACAAATGTGTTCGTCAAGAATTCCAAACGCGTTTTGAAGACCAAGCCGTTCAACGCAATATCAACTTCGACCTCGCCATTCTCGATAGTTACGCAGAAGAGCTTAAAAAGCTTGAATATTACTTAGAGGGCAAAGCAAAGCAGCATCAGCCAAATTATTATACTCAGCTTCGCACCATCCCAGGTATTGGTCTTATTTTAGCGATGACTATTTTGTATGAGATTGGAGACATTAACCGCTTTGAATCTGTACAAAAGTTCGCTTCTTACTGCCGACTCGTGAAATGTAAAGCCGAGTCCGCTGGTAAAACCTATGGTACTAGTGGTAATAAGATTGGTAATGGTCATTTAAAATGGGCCTTTAGCGAAGCCGCTGTACTCTATTTACGCGGCAATGACAAAGCTCGTCGTTACTTAAACAAACTGCAAAAGCGTATGAGCAAAGCCAAAGCGTTATCTGTCCTTGCCCACAAGCTTGGGCGTTGTGTGTATTTTATGTTGAAGAATAAGACGGTATTCGATGATGAAAGGTTTTTAAAAAGCTAAGTCGCACAATGAGGTGAGCTGCTCTCCTAACTAGATAGGCATGAACAACCACGCATTATTTGTGTTTTAGTCAGCAAAAGCTGTGTTCGCAGGTAAGTGTTGTCGATGTAATAAGCTATTTGGCCTTGATTAGACACCTCATTGGTGCGCATTAATTTTGTAATGAATTAAATCGTTTGCACCTTAACTGAGCCTTTAACTAACTGGACACATGAGCCATATCCTTGAGTAGCGCCAGTTTAAGGTTAACCGATAAATGTCTAGTGGCCCTAAGCAATTGATGTATTAACTGATTTAGGCAGCGATAAGATCGCAATAAGAGACCCTCAATATGTGTTTGCCGTAAACGATTTTTAACGGCTAACAGACATACCGAAGATAAACAGATTTAAAAGATTACAAAGACAAATTAGCTGCTTAAAGCAGCTAAAAAGAATCGTTATGCTTACTTGACCCGAGAAGGTTCATATGTGTTAGGTAGCGAAAACCTCTGCTTTACCAATCACTTTTACAATAGGGCTTTCTCGACAAACAACCTCTAAACATTCGTCAGAAGTAACTATTAAGTGAGACCATTCACCATCATTTCCTATAAAGAAGGTGAGCGGACTTTCTTTGTGCCAGCCGTGACCTCTTATTTTAAAAGTATTGAACTTTGGTCGTTTTTCGCTCCAAACTTCAGTCAACCCATGCTCATCAAGACAACGAAAGCCATTTACAGATTCAAATAATAGCTGGTATATAGTTTGTGATTCTTCGTGAAATACACGAGCAACAAGTTCATGGTTTTCGTGTTTTGCGTCGCCTTTAATCAGGTACTTTACACCATTCGATTTCTCTAGAGTCCACTCTTTAGTACCCCATGACAAATCAACTAACCACAAACTGCCATTTTCAAAAGGTGTTGGCCAACTCTGAAATTCCATCTAGCTACCTAACAATTCAATAGTGCGCGCGTCACGAATCTTTCTGCCAATGTCACGCTCATGTATTTAATAAATCTATTAGTAACAAATAACTTAAGGCATCGGCAACTCGTATTTTTAATTAATCCTAAAGGGTTTCAGAAAAATAAAATGCGCTCGTTGCTCATTTTCTTGAATATAAGAGCGAAATAACTATGCTGTGTATTTTTACAGCAACTGATATTGGTACCACACAAAACGTCTCATCTGCATTTTGATTCATCTAGTCATGTGGTGACTTACACAGTTCATGATGCCTGAGGCGGTTACCAAACATCGAAGTGAGTCTATCTGTACCACCTGTTTTTTCATAAAACTCTTGTACTGTTATTTCTTTTTGTTCGTAGCTCATTAGCTGCCAAAAACCGTAAAAGCCTCTAAACCAAAAATAATAGAACACAGCTCCTACGCCTAATAAAAGATATACCGCTTTACCTGCTTTTTGTTTGTATTTTATGGCGCAATAAAAAAACCAGATACAACTTAATACAGCGACAATTGAAAACCCTAAAAAAGGTGTCACTACAGAGTTGGCATTACCCCAAAGTGAGCTTAGACAGGTTGAATGCCAATTTAACTGCATAGAAAAAATTAACGTAATTTTAAAAAGGAAGTACAATAAAACAGTTGTAAATACAGCATATAAGATACCACTTTCCTTGCTTTGTTCGTTATTCAAACCTTTCCCTTTCGAGTTATAAAAACCTTTTGTAACCATCATGAATTCAGCTAACAAAGGTGAATGAACCTACCTCGCTCAAATGTTAACTAAACGACCTTTTAAAAGTCACCACGCACTCTTTGTTGCTAGGCAAGGCTGAAGTGTTAAAAAGCTCTGGTTTGCAGCAGCATCCCAAGGCCAAATGCCACTAGTAGTAGGGTACACCAACTGTAATGCTTCAAATTTGTCATTATTATACCAACAAGCTGAAAGCATAAACTCTTGTTTATTTTCTTGTGATACCTCACAGAAAGTAACATCAAAACCTTCTAAGAACCCCTCATAGAATTCACCAATTGAGAATTTCTCACCATTTTTTAAACGTCCTGCATAATTATTTACTATTGAGTGAGCAAGTTTGCTGTTTAAACCGATTATAATAAGTTCGGGTGCATCATATGTTTTACTGATACCTGTTGAATATGTAAAGTTGGGGCTCTCACCTTCAGGATCAAAAACTGATGTTACATAACACCCATATTGCTCAATGACTTGTAGGATTTTTTTCTCTGCTTCATTCATAGTTTAAACTAACTCCTTATTCATAAAGCATTATTTAACGTAACGGCTGCTTCGTATTTATAACATCAATCAACTGTCGCTATTCTCTTTTAGTCTTTACACTCAAAACCTTTAGAGTCGACTTTAGCGATGTTGTCTTTATTGCCACACTCTTTAATTGCCATCTCTGTGTGATTGTGCTCATTGTATTGTTTAGCAATTGCGCCAAGGCTTAGCACAATTACTACAGCTATCACTATTTTTTTAATTTTAGACATAAACATTCCTTTGAAAATAAACTATTTAAATACAACCAGTTGCGCTTGCTATTTTTGATAAAACTTAATCAATAAGCGCCATCGAATTTAAATTGAAGTTATAAATAGAGAATGACTCACCTTCTTCTTTTAACGTGACGGTTATTTGTGCGTCTCCATTAGTGTATGAAGCTGGAATTAAATAAGTAACATAAGTACCAGAACCACCTCCAGTAACAGCTTTAGAGCTAACATTTATAAATTCAAATTCACCTAGTTCTTTTAATTCGCCCAACTTTGAGAATGCACGCATGATTTTAGAAATATCTTCATCTGTGGCATTTTCAATTGATGATGGGGTCATATAGTTTTTGAGAGTCTGAGGGTCCCATTGAGAGATATCTGTAATTGCTGAATTTAGGTAAGGAATAGCAGTTTCTTTGTAAGCAGAGGATTTATTCGCAGTCCAAATTGCTAAAAGTATAAATAAGCTAATTAACACTAAAAATGTTATACCAATTCCTTTAAGTGTCTTTTTAACCATGATTTTTATTATTTTTCCTTGATTGAATCACTTACGAATTTATCAGCTTTAAATGTCTTATGGTAGTACCCAATGTGACCCAATTTGTGTCGAAATTTTTTAAACACTAATTTAGTTGCTTGTATCATGGCCAATATGCCCGTTCTTTCGCTCTTAACCTCAACTAGCCCATACTTTAAGCAAATCCACTCAATCAGTTCTCAACTTATTTTTGCTCACCATGTATTAATGCTACTAAGTAAAAATATCCACCGCAAACTAACTCAGAGCAAAGATTTATTTGGTACAATCAGCCTTTGATATGGCTAACAGATAGGTTTTCCTCAATGCATCCGCGAAATCGCCACTTAAATGGCTACGACTTTACTTTGCTATGCAAAGATACTCCTGCCCTAATACCTTATATAACGCAAACGCCAGCGGGCACTGATACCATTGATTTCACCAATGCATTAGCGGTTAAAACCCTCAACCAAGCGTTATTAAAAAGCCATTATAAAATCGATTTTTGGGATTTGCCCGACAACTACCTTTGCCCACCGGTTCCTGGCAGAGTGGATTACATTCATCACTTGGCCGATTTATTAGCAAACGATAACCAAGGTAATATTCCGACGGGTAAGCAAGTAAAAGTGCTTGATGTAGGCACGGGTGCAAATGTGATTTACCCGCTTACTGGTAATCACGAATATGGCTGGCACTTCACAGGCTCCGATATTGATGCCTTGTCTGTTAAAATTGCCAAACAAATCGTGCAATTCAACCGCCTCAAAATTAATGTTAAGCAGCAAAACAACGCCGATAAAATGTTTACGGGCGTGATATCGAATAAAGATGTTTTTCACCTAACTTTATGCAATCCACCGTTTCATGCCAGCGAGCAACAGGCCAAAGCAGGTACTGAGCGTAAATGGAAAAACCTAAACAAAGCGCCACAAAAAGCGCTTAATTTTGGTGGCCGCCAAAACGAGCTTTGGTGTGAAGGCGGTGAACGCGAATTTATCAGTAAAATGTGCATTGAGAGCCAAGAGTTTGCAGAGCAATGTATTTGGTTTACATCGCTTGTTTCTAAGTCTGACACTTTACCGCATATAAAAAAGTTGCTTAGCACACTTGATGTGAAAGAAGTAAGAGTTATAAAAATGGCACAAGGCCAAAAAATGAGTCGCTTTATTGCTTGGAGCTATTTTGACCAAGCCGACCGCGAAGCCATTCTTAACGAACTATTATAAGGATAATAAGATGATCGACTTTCGTTCAGACACAGTTACAAAACCAACAGCAGCTATGCGCGCGGTCATGAATGACGCCCCAGTAGGCGACGATGTTTATGGTGACGACCCAAGCGTTAATCAGCTTGAACAATACGCTGTTGAGCGCCATGGCTTCGAAAGCGCCCTGTATTGTAGCTCTGGCACGCAAGCAAACTTACTAGCATTAATGGCGCATTGTGAACGTGGCGACGAATACATTTGTGGTCAACAAGCACATAACTACAAATTTGAGGGTGGCGGTGCCGCTGTATTGGGTTCTATTCAACCACAACCAATTGAAAATAATGCCGATGGCAGCATAGATTTAAACAAAGTTGTGGCTGCAATTAAAGCTGATGACTTTCACTTTGCTAAAACCAAACTACTTAGCTTAGAAAACACCATTGGTGGCAAAGTTCTCCCGCTAAGTTATCTAAAAGAAGCCAGAGAGTGTGTTGATAAACATAACCTTGCTCTGCACTTAGACGGTGCCCGCGTGTATAACGCGGCGGTTAAGTTAGGTGTTGATATCACTGAGATCACCCAGTATTTTGATTCAGTATCTATTTGCTTATCAAAAGGACTCGGTGCGCCGGTTGGCTCACTATTATTAGGTAGCAAAGCACTGATTGATAAAGCGCGCCGCTGGCGTAAAGTACTTGGTGGAGGTATGCGCCAAGCGGGTATGCTGGCAGCTGCTGGCCAGTATGCACTTGAACATCACGTAGCAAGGCTTGCTGAAGATCACGATAACGCGGCGTATTTAGCTGAACAGTTAAACACCTTAGCTGGTTTTGATACGTCAACTTTTCAAATCGATACCAACATTGTTTACGTAAATGTTGCCGAACATATCGATTTAAAAGCAGTGGCACATGCACTAAAAGAGCAAAATATGCTGTTTTCACCGGGTAAACCACTGCGATTAGTGACCCATTTAGGCGTCACTAAGCAAGATATTGATAGCTTTATCTCGGCATTAGCGGCCGAGATTTAACGCTTCTTTATAATGTTTGCGGCACACCGATACATATCGGTCGTTGCCGCCAATTTCTACCTGATTACCGTCTGCAATCGCATTGCCATGCTCATCTGTACGCAGTACATGGTTAGCTTTACGACCACAATGACACACTGTTTTTAACTCAATTAGTTTGTCTGCCCAGGCAAGTAGGTATTGTGAACCACTAAATAACTCGCCTCTAAAATCGTTACGTAAGCCATAACACAGCACCGGAATACCAAGCTCATCAACCACATCTGTTAATTGCATTACTTGGTCTTTTGATAAAAACTGGCACTCATCAACTAAAATACAATGGCGCTTTTGCTCTGCATTTAATGATTTGATTAGCTCAAATACATCTTTATCTGCATCAAAAATATGCGCATCAGCCTGTAAACCAATACGTGAAGACACCTTGCCAACACCTGCTCTATCATCAATAGCCGCTGTTAAAATAACCGGTTCCATACCACGTTCGCGGTAGTTAAATGCAGATTGTAAAAGTGTGGTAGATTTGCCTGCATTCATTGCAGAATAATAAAAGTACAGCTGTGCCATGATGTTGCCCAAATTTTAAAGTCGCAATATGCTACCCTAATCGCGCGACAACATCATCTATTACCTTACTCTTATTACCTCAATCATTGTCCCAGTAAAATTGCTGTTTTATAACAAGCCTTCGTGTTTCAGTAACCACTCTTTTCTTTCAAGGCCACCTGCATAGCCTGTGAGTTTACCGTTTGCACCAATAATTCGATGACACGGCACAATAATGCTAATCGGGTTTTTACCATTTGCAGCGCCTACTGCACGCACCGCTTTTGGGTTATTAATGGCAAGTGCAATATCTTGGTAGCTTTTGCTTTGACCAAACTTAACATCCATCAGCGCACGCCAAACTTGCTTTTGAAAGTGAGTACCTTGGGTATCAAGGGGTACTGTAAAACGTGTACGCTCACCGTTAAAATATTCATTAAGCTCACTTATACAAATTAAAATGGGTGTAAGAGTGTGCTCATCAACAACCTCTGTTTGCATTGCAACCACCGGGTAAAAGCCGACGTAACTGACGCCTTTTGATGTACTTTGAATGGTAATATCGCCAATCGGGCTTGGCATAATAACTTGTTGCATACTCATAATTGTTGCCATAGTTGAAAAGTTAAATAAGAGCGAAATGGCGCGCAGTGCTCGCTATTAAATTCGCTGATTCCAGCGAGGGCTTTTTTAACCCCTAAGTCGCCTGCCAGTAAAATATCGGGGTGGCTTTGACCGCGTAGCTTGGCGTAATTAACTGTCCACGGGCCAATACCTTTGAGCTCAAGCCAATTATTAAGCTCTTGATTATCTGGGTTTTGCTGACAATAAGCACTTAAACGCCTTAGCGCATCTTTGCGTGATTGTGGCATTTTAAAAAAATCGAGTTCAGAATTGGCAACCCATTCAGGGCTTGGAAAATAGTGGTTATTACTTTGCTGATTAAACTCACTTACAAGCTGTGTTACTAGGTTATGAGCCGCTGTAACACTCACTTGCTGACCAAGTACCGCACGTATCCCCGCTTCATAGTCTGACCAAATTCCCGGCAAACGCAGCCCAACACAAAGCGGCATCGCGCCTTTAAGCTCTGCATCTAAATGCTGTTCAATAGTGTGCGTGTCGGCGTCTAAATCAAGCACACGGCGAATGTTATGGATCACTTGCTGTAAATAGCGGGTGTTATCAATATCAATTGCTACTTTAAAATGGTTTTTATGCTCAACAAAATGCGCTGTAAATTGCCCTTGGCAATATTTATCTTTAAAAGTGCGACCATAGCTTGTTGCGCTCAACCATTCTAGGCCGCTAATTAAACGGCGCTGCAAAAAATCATGGAGTGCTTGCCAGTTATAAGGCGGCCTAAATGCCAGTGTTAAAGTTAATGTTGAGGCTGGTTTTTTATCTGACTTGCGTAACTTTGAAGGGGCAATATTTAACTGCTTTAAAAAAGCATCATTAAAACGACGAATACTATTAAAACCAGAAGCAAATGCGATATCTGCCACCGACAAATCTGTTTGTTGTAATAGCTGCTTGGCAAAATTGCATTGGTTAAATAATCGATATTGGGTGATCGAGAGTCCAAAATGTTGGTTAAACAAACGGCGTAAATAGCGGCTCGACACGCCGAGTCTGTCGGCTAAAACCTCACAGTCGTAAGCCTCGCCTTTATCAATCAGTTGTTTGGCACGTAATGCGGTGGTTTTAGTACCTAGCCATGCAGGGCTATTCGGTGCACTATCTGGGCGGCAGCGAATGCAGGGTCGAAAACCATCTTGCGCAGCTAAGTGCGCGTATTGGTAGTATTCAACGTTCTTTTCTTGCGCTGTTGGTGCAGGGCAAATGGGTCTGCAATAAATGCCAGTGCTTTTTACCGCCACAAAAAACACCCCATCAAAGCGTGGGTCGCGGCTTTGCCTTGCTGTTTGCCATTGTTGGCTAGTCATAATTATTCTCGTTACACGCTAATACCGTTAGCTTAACTGAATATTATTTTTTGACTAGCCAGTTTCGGACCTTAACTATTTAAACAGCTATTTAATTGCGGCTAGATATCGGCGTTCAACTTCCGGCCAATTGATCACTTCGTAAAATGCTGCAATATATTCAGGGCGACGATTTTGATACTTCAAGTAATACGCATGCTCCCACACATCAAGCCCTAAAATAGGCGTATGATTATGCATTAATGGGCTATCTTGATTAAGGCTACTTTCAACGACCAACTGGTTATTTTCATCAACACATAACCAAGCCCAGCCACTGCCAAAGCGGCTTATCGCGGCATTAGTAAATTGCTCTTTAAATGCGTCAAAGCTACCAAATGTATCAACTATTGCAGTGTTTAACTCTGCACTTGGCGTACCACCGCCATTAGGAGACATAACTTGCCAAAATAATGAGTGATTATGATGGCCACCCACATGCTCTTGTACTGCTTTTTGTAAAGACTCAGGCATTGATGAAATAGTGCGGAGTAATGTTTCAGCATCTTGCTCAGAGTAATGGCTGCCCTCTAGTGCAGCATTCGCTTTATTGATGTAGGTTTGATGATGCAAGGTGTGATGTATTTCCATGGTTTTCGCATCAATGTGCGGTTCAAGTGCATCATAGTCATAAGCTAAATCGGGTAATGTAAAAGGCATACTGATTCCTTATCGTTAATGTAATAACTGCGTTTTATGGGGATGGTCAGCTAATAGCTGGTTGATTCGGTTAATGAGTGTCGGAAATGCCGATGCCATGCTCGCAAACTTAACCAGCTCATAATAGGTTTTATGATGATGGTGCAGCACCAAGGTGCGAACTTGCTGCTCTGGGTGATTTAATAGCACGCTTAATCGTTGATGAGCATGACAAAGCCAGGTGCAGGCTTTATCGGGTTTTTGCATGACTTTAAAAGTGTCGGCAAGATTCAAAGTGGCAACAACAAATGCTGCAATACAATGCTCTAACGAGCGAGTTACCGAATGGTTGATTGGAATATTAGAAAATTGCGCCAGTAGTGTTTCGGCGCAGCTGCTGGCAACCGTGTAATGATCACGCGCAGTAATAAGCTCGCCAGATTCAAATGCTAAGTTGCCTTGATAAATAGCACTTTGCCAAGGGGCAAGCGCATCATCAATGGCGTGTGAAGTTAACGGTGTGTGGCGTGTTGTTTGAGTCATAAAAATCACCTGCACTTATACCAATCATTCTATGTGTATTTAAACTACACACAGAAAAGATCAAATGCAAATGATTTTTATTTATATTGTTATTTGATGACTTTTATTTATAGCAACATTACTTATTGATGCGCAAAGTCGATAAGCTCTTGGCCTGTTAGGCGGTAAATAATCCATTCGTTTTGCGGTTTAGCACCAATGCTGTCGTAAAAATCAATGGCTGGTTTATTCCAATCAAGTACCACCCACTCAAAACGACCACAGTCTTTTTCGAGTGCTTGCTTAGCAAGATATTGCATAATTTGCTTACCAGCGCCTTTACCACGGCTGTCAGCACTGACGTAAAGATCTTCTAAATACAAACCATTTTTACCAAGCCAGGTTGAGTAATTATAAAAATACACAGCAAAGCCAATTGGTGTGTCGCCGTCTAAACAAATAACACTATGCGCCGTTGCGCCTTCACTGAACAACGTTTTTAAAATAGCTTGCTCGTCTGTTTTAACTGCGTCGGGTTCTTTTTCGTAAATAGCAAGTTCGGTAATAAAATGTAGGATTGTTGCAGCATCACTTGCGACTGCCGGACGAATTGTAATTTCGTTACTCACTCTGTATTCCTTTTTTACATCATTATTGTAACGCCCAGTTTATAAGGGCTTTAGCATGGTGTAAACGCCCTTTACAGAAATACACGTCATTAAAAAGGGGCTACTAAAAGTTAGCCCCATTATGCTTTATTTACTCATCGACTTATAAAGTACCGGAAGTACAAATAAAGTTAAAAAGGTTGCACTGACCAAGCCGCCAACAATAACCGTAGCAAGTGGCTTTTGTATTTCGGCCCCTATTCCTGTGCTAAGGAGCATTGGAATTAGCCCAAGCATTGAAGTAAGCGCAGTCATGAGTACGGGTCTTAGCCTTGAAACAGCACCTTCAAATACTGCTTTATCTTTGCTATCTCCTGCACTAATCCTTTGATTAATACTTTCGACCATCACAACACCATTCAATACAGCAACACCAAACAGTGTGATAAACCCTACTGAACTGGGTACAGATAAGTATTGTCCTGACACATACAATGCAATCACCCCACCAATTACAGCCAAGGGAACATTGACAAGAATAAGCACCACTTGCGATAGGTTACTAAAAGAAAAATAAAGCAATAACGCAATCAGTAATAAGGCCACTGGCACTACTATCATTAGCCGCTTTTGTGCCCGTTGTTGGTTTTCGAACTGACCGCCAATCGCCACACTGTAACCACTAGGTAACTGCATTTTATCGGCAATGGTAGCGCGTATATCGGCAACTACAGATCCCATATCTCGCCCCTGCACATTCGCTTGAATAACCACCCGCCTTTGAACATCATCGCGACGAACTTGCGGAGCGCCAGACTCAATTTGTACATCAGCTACATCCCCCACCCTTACAATGGCACCCGTGGGGGTTTGCAGTCGAAGATCAGCAATCACATTTGGGTTTTGGCGAAAGCTTTTTGCTATACGCACATAAATATCATAGCGCTCATTGGCATTAATGATTTGCCCTGCGGATTGCCCGCCAATACCGTGCTGAACTACATCCATTAAATCAGCCACCGATAAGCCAAAACGCGACAATGCCAAACGGTTAGGTTTAACTATCAGCTGCGCTTCGCCGCCTATTTGCTCCATAGCGACATCTTTAGCGCCAGGTATTTGCTGAACTAGCTGCTCAATTTGTTGGCCTTTTTCAGTTAAAACGCCTAGGTCACTACCAAATAATTTTATGGCCAATTGCGCTTTAACACCTGATAAAAGCTCATCTACTCGGGTTGCTATAGGCTGTGAAAAGTTAAACAAAAGCCCTGGGAACTGCTCAAGCTTGGCTTCCATTAGTTGCTGTAATTCGACACGCGTTTTCGCGTTTAGCCATTGCTCATGAGGTTTTAAGCCTAAATAGATTTCAATGTTGTTAACTGGTTCTGGATCTCCCCCTACTTCAGCCCGACCGATTCGGCTCAGCGCATATTCCACCTCACTAAATTCAAGCAACATGGCTTCAAGCTTTGGTGCTACTAAGATTGCCGTATCGAGACTTGCAGATGGAGCTAGTGTCACACGTAGGTTAATAGTGCCTTCTTCAAGCTCTGGCACAAATTCAGTACCCAACCTTGGAAGGATAACAGCCGCTACAATCAACAATAACCCTGCTATAGCTAAAACGCTACGTTTAGCCTGCAATGCTTTTTGTAAAGCCCGTTGATAAAGGATATCGATCGGTTTTAACAGAATACTTTGCTTTACTGTCACGCCCTTGGCAAATAAGTACACGCACAGAGCTGGCACCACAACCAAGGCAACGATCACAGCGCTAATAATCGCAAGCATAATACTTACAGCCATTGGCTGAAATAACTTGGCCTCAACGCCTTCAAAGCTAAACAGCGGTAAAAATACCGTTAGTATGATCAAAGAGGCAAAAAAGATGGGCCGTGCGACTTCTTTTGCAGCAATAGCAACCAGCTGCGAAGAAGGCTTATGTTGGTTATGCTTAAGCCCTAAGTGCCTAAATACATTCTCAACCATCACAACAGAGCCATCTACCAGCATACCGATTGCAACAGCAATCCCACCTAACGACATTAAGTTTGCCGACAAGCCAAGCCATGCCATTACACTCAATGCTAAGCCAATCGAGATAGGGATTGACAGTAACACCAAAAATGTTGCTCTTAAATCCAACAAAAATAGCGCTAATACAATGATAATAAACACAAAAGCTAAAAGCAGTGCATCAATAACCGTTTGTACCGCTTGGCTAATAAGCTCTGCTTGGTCGTAAATGGCTTTAAATTCAACCCCCTTTGGCAGTGCTTGATTTATCATCTCGACACGCGCGTTAATGCCATCAATAGTTTGCTTGGTATTAGCGCCCATTCTTTTCAGCACGATACCAGTCACCACTTCACCACGATTGACTATTTCGCCTTGTTCATTGCGTTTAGATAAGGTGACAGCGCCTTGGCGAATTTCACTACCGAGCTCAACATTCGCAACATCAGCCACTTTAACGACCGTCCCATCAATGGTTTTGATAGGTGTTTGTGCTATCTCAGCAAGCCCTTTTTCGCCTGGGGTAAACCAACCTGTACCACGAATAACAAGCTGCTCTTGACCACGGTTCATATACCAGCCACCCACATTACTGTTGTTAGCATCTAGTGCGTTACTAACATCTTGCTGTGTTAAGTCATAAGCAAGTAACTTATTGGGGTTTATGTTCACTTGATACTGCTTAACCTCACCGCCAAATGACAGAATATCGGTCACACCATCAATGGGTAATATAAGTAATTTAACCACCCAATCATTTAAGCTACGCAGTGCCATGCTATCAATGTTGGCATCTGGCTTTGCTTCAAGTAAATACTGATAGACTTGTCCAAGTCCTGATGTATTAGGGCCCATGGTTGGCATACCCACACCATCTGGGATCAACTCTTTAGCAGACTGCAAACGTTCAAAAACCAGTTGCCTAGCAAAGTAAATATCGACGCCTTCTTTAAACACCACAGTGACGCCCGATAACCCCGTTTTAGAAATAGAACGCACCTGCTCTACATCGGGCAGCGCATACATAACCGCTTCTATCGGGTAGGTGATCAGCTGCTCAACTTCTTCAGCCGCAAGCCCTGGCGCTTCGGTATTCACCTCAACTTGCACATTCGTCACATCAGGAAAGGCATCTAAATTAAGTTTTGGGATCATAAATGCACTCACCGCAATCGCTGCAAGCAAGGCCAATAACACCAGTAAACGGTTCTTTATAACCGCCTCTATTAATAAATTAAACATGCATCACCTCTAGTGGTTATGCGGATCAAATCCGCCTTTAGCTAGCTGTGATGCAATAAAAAAAGCACCTTGGGTGACAACTTCAAGCCCGGCTTTAATACCTAACACTTCACGATAATCACCAAAACTTCTGCCAAGGGTTACTTCTTGGGCAGCAAAGCCACCATCGTCATCAACGACAAATAACTGCCAGTCACCATCTGCACTGCGTGTTAATGCATTTTCTGGTACGGCAAGTACCTCTTGCTCTGTCTCAAAATGAAAATACACATCCGCAAACATGCCTGGGTGCAAACTATGCTGGGTGTTTTTTACCTCGAGCCTAACAGTTCGTGAACGTGTTTGTTCATCAATGGTATGTGCTTCTTGAATAACCCTTGCTTGATAGCGATTGCCGTTAACTTCTAACAGCGCCGTAGAGCCATTACTGATAGTACGGTCTTGATTAGCTGAAAGCTGAGCAGCAACCCAAAGCGCAGATTCATCGGCTATTAGCATCAGCTCAATCCCCGAATCAACTCGCTGACCTTGGGCAAAGTTATCGGTTAAAACAGCCCCAGATGTTTGTGCAAACAAGGTGTATTCACCGAGTTTTTCTGGGCTTATGGTGAGTGTTTGTGCAATAGCTTGTTTTGATAAACCAAAGGCAACTAACCGGCTATAAGCCACTTCATATTCAGCTTTGGCAGTTAAGATTTGTTTTTCGCTGACTGTACCCGCGGTCATTTTAGTAACACGTTGCCACTCGGCTTCTGCTAATCTAAATTCAGTTTGCTGGCTGGCTACTTCGCCACTAAATAAAGTGACTAAAGAGTCTCCTTTATTTACATGCTGTCCTAATAAGGCATGGCGTTTTACAACGATAGAATCAACACGCGGTGACACCACATAACTGGCGTAGCCATTGGCTTTAATTTCGCCCGGTGCATACAAGGTTTGCTTGTGTTTTTTCAGTACAAGGCGCTCAACCTTGATATTAGCGAGTTGCTGTTGCTGCTCAGTTAAACTGACTTCATTAGCATGTTCAGCTTGCTCATTTTCTTGGTGGTTATGCGCTTGCTCTGTCGCATAAATATTTGTCACATACATAAAGCATACGCACAGTAATGCGTAACGCATAAAATTTCTTAAAAACATATATCGTCTCTTACTTAAAATGGGCTAAGCCCAAATAAAATCTAAAAAGGGTTTTTGATTAAGTAAGAGCTAAAATAGGTGGGCGATGAAGCGGTGCTAAGTCAGCCGATTTGAAGTTGAAATCAAGAGATTCAATTTTAGTAAAATCGGTATCAGTAGGTTCAGACAATTGCAGCGAATCGACAAACGCAGGGCTGTGACAAACATGACAATGGCCTTTTTCGGCTGAGTCAGACAACTGTTTGCTAAGCTCGGCATGCTCTGATTGATGTAACTGGTGATCGCCATTGGCTGCGCAATGGGCTTCAAGGTCAATTTCTTCTGATAGCAGTACTGAGGTGTGATTAAACGCAGCATTATGATCGGCCACATCAAAGCTATCCAGCAAGGGCTGGAGCAATAATACGCTAATCAAAATAATAAATGCAGCTTTCACATTGAGCCTAAAAATTAGAACTAAGATTGGTACAACGGCGATAAATTAACAAATCCACCGGCATTTGAACAGTAAATTATAATCTGTACACGAACAAATCATTACAAACATTTCAATACCACGGCACGCATGGTATAAAAATAAAGCAAATCAATAACTCGGTATTTTTATGGGACACGGACACCACCATCATCACGATACAAATAACCAAAGCACCCGCCAACTCATGCTGGCAGTTGCAATCAATGTGTTATTAACTGTCGCTCAGGTGATTGGCGGCCTTGTTTCTGGCAGTTTGTCGTTAATTGCTGATGCACTGCATAATTTAAGTGATGCCTCGTCGTTATTCATTGCCCTAATTGCCCGAAAAATTGGTGCCAAACCTGCCAACGATCGTTATCAATACGGCTACAAACGCGCTGAAATTTTAGCAACCTTATTTAACAGCTTAAGTTTAATTGTGATTGGTGGTTACCTAATTGTTGAAGCAATCTCCAACTATTTAAACCCAGAGCCTATTGATGGTTGGATCATCATTTGGGTTGCAGGGTTTGCACTGGTTGTTGACCTAGTCACCGCCCTTTTAACTTACAAAGCAGGTGCTAAAGACAGCATGAATATTCGTGCTGCGTTTATACATAATGTGTCTGATGCATTAGCTTCAGTGGTGGTGATCATAGCTGGTACCTTAATTATTCTTTATCAATGGTATATTGTTGATTTAATTGCCACTATGCTGATTTCTGTGTATGTCATTTACCATGGTGTTTTGTTGTTAATAGCGAGCAGTAAAATTTTGATGCAGGCAGCCCCTGATAATTTTGTTTTAACAGAAGCTATTAATGAGCTTAAAGCCCAATTTGCCATCACTAATATTGATTACCTCAAAACATGGCAAATAGATGATCACCACGTTCATTGCGAGCTCAAGTTTAGTGCCAAGCAAAACATCAATAACGATGAAATACGTCACTTTTTACATGATAACTTTGCAATTGAAAGCTGCACCATAGAACAAGTTTTAGTGTAAATGTTACGCGTTATCATTTACTATTCAATTTTGTTTTAACAGTAAACTGAAGGAACTAACCTTGTTGAAGTTGTGGTTACGTCGTACGCATTTATTGCTTGCATTAGTAAGTGGTTTATTTTTGATTTGTTTAAGTTTGACCGGTGCGTTGCTTATTTACGCAAAAGATATTCAATACCTTACTCAAAGCGATAAATGGACTGTAACCCCAGCGGCTTCAGCACTTGATTTTGATAGCCTCATAAAACATGTTTCAGCTTCAACTAAACAACCAGTTACCCTGTTAATGCCTGAGCAGCGAAGTGATCTTGCGTGGCAATTACAGTTAGCAAACAACCGCTATGTCAGTGTTAATCCATACAACGGTCAAGTGTTACATGAGTACGATTACTACACTACGATTTATGGCTTTACCATGGCTTTGCACCGCTGGCTGCTTTATGAAGATGGCGATAAAAACCGCCCGTTAAGAAACTGGGTATCGGTATGTGCGCTCATTCTTATTATTGAAATTCTGCTCGGCTTTTATATTTGGGTTAAGCCAAAAAATCGTATCAAACGCTTGGCTATTAAACGTAAAGCAAAATTTAGAGTGCTGATGTATCAGCTGCATACCGTTCTCGGTGTGTACTTTTTAATTCCACTCATTTTAATTGCTTACACAGGTATGGCGTTTAACTGGAAGCCACAAACCAAAGCCGTATTAGAATTTGTGATGCAAGGCACAGTTGAAGATAGACCTAAACCACCAGCCGTTATTCCCCCTTTAGCGGACACGCCTTTTCAAGTGCAAAAAGCGTTTGATAACGCACAAACTGTATTTCCTGAGGGTAAGTTATTTAGAATTTATTTACCGAAAAAAGCAACTGATAACATAGGTTTTAGAATAGAGAACCCTGGTGAAAGCCATGCCTATAGTTGGGTATGGGCAAACCCATATTCAGCAGATATAGTTGCAAGCTATGATGCCAGCCAAAGTTCTTGGACCACGCAAACTTGGAACTTTAAATATAAGTTTCATATTGGTGATTTTGCAGGCCCTATTGTGCAATTACTGTGGTTACTATTTGCTTTGTCACCGTTATTTTTCACGATTTCAGGTGTTTACTTTTGGTACAAACGGCACTACAAATAAACGACTTTTACTAAACATACCATTCGCCATGAATATTGAGCTCAAAAATGCCTTTAACACCGAAATGATATTGGCTAAAACGAGTTATAAGAAAGCAGATTACACAACCGCTTTTTATCACTTAGAGCGGGCTCATATTCTGGGTCAAAGCTATATCATTGCGCATACTTACTCTCATTGGTGGATGTGTAAAATTGGTTTTAAAACCCATAATGCTAAGGAAATAATTGGTCAGTTTGCTCGCATGGCAGCTTCAATTGTATTTTCGTGTATTTGGGTCCCGCTCGGTAACACCGGCGGCACTAATGTTAGCCCTTTCAAACCAATGCCTATTCCTGATGACTTGAAACGTTTTTTAAGCTAAAGCCGCTTTAATCTGCAGTTACTTGTTAGCTATTAAACACGACAATCCCCTATTTATCATGACTCTCCATTTAAGCCCTTTGGCTTAAGCATGCAAACACAAATGACTAAAACCTGCCAATTTATTATTGCAAATGATTATCATTAGCCTTGCCTTTACACTTCTTTACATTTAGACTGCCGCACAATCACATAATAAATACCGATTTAACAAGGATAAACATGTTAAAAACTTCACTGACTCTGGTCGCTATTGCAATTAGCAGCCAAGCATTTGCTGATGATGCCATCAATAAAAAACTTACCGCAGAAGAAATGGAACACGTTGTTGTATCAGGCAGCCGTGTATTTGAAAGCATTGATGAAGTACCCGCTTCTGTATCGATTATTAGCCAAAAGCAAATTGAAGAACATTTAAAAGTTAATCCAGAGCTACAAAGCTTACTTGCGCAAATGGTACCTGGCCTTGCACCAGATACAGGTAGTTCGAGTAATACAGGCCAGAGTTTACGTGGCCGTGCACCACTTGTGATGATTGATGGTGTGCCGCAATCTACACCGCTCAGAAACGGCTCTTTGGGAGTTAAAACACTCGACCCAAGTGCCATTGCGCGTATCGAAGTGATCAAAGGTGCTACCTCCGTTTATGGTAATGGCGCATCGGGCGGTATTATTAATTACATCACAAAGCAGGCAACAAGTGATGGTCAGCCAGAAGGTGAGATCAGCCTATCGTCACGTTTTAGTGCAGTAAAATTAGAGGAAAGCGCCGGTGCGCGAGTCTCTGCGGCAATTAATGGTCGTGCTGATAAACTCAGCTATTTATTTACCGCAAGTTACGAAGAAAACGGTGTTCAACGTGACGCCGAAGGCGATATTCTTGGCTTACAATATGGTTTATCTGATGCAGTAACCGAAAACTACTTCACCAAGCTTGGTTATGATTTTGACGATGAGAAGCAACTGCAATTTAGCTATAACTACTTTAGCTCTCAACAAAAAACCGATTTAGGTGACGTTGTTGGTAACCTAAACGATGGCGAAAAAACGTATGCTATTCATGTACCTAAAGAGCTACAAAAGCAAGGTAAACCACAAGGCCCAGATGGTAACGAAAACATTACCTTAAAATACACAGACTACGCCCTGTTTACTAATACCCAAATGACCCTCGACCTTTACATGCAAGATATCGAGAATGTGTTTTTCTTTTCTACAAACTTAGCTAACCCAGACGAAGGTTACGAAGGCGGCCAATCAATTATTCGCTCTGAAAAGAAAGGGGCACGCGCTACCTTTAATACCCTTGTTGATTTTGACAATGTTGAAGCTACCTTCATTTATGGCCTAGATGCACTGAATGATGTAACGTCTCAGCCACTTGTAGATGGCCGTGTTTGGGTACCAGAAATGGATATGGAAAGCCTTGCTGGCTTTTTACAAACAAAATGGGTAATCGATAATGATTTAGTCATTAAAGCGGGTGTGCGCCAAGAGAGCATTGATTTAACCGTTGATGATTACAACACCTTAAAGCTTTGCCGTTCAGAAACACAGTGCTCAGTGCCACTTAGCGTAAAAGGCGACACCATTGATTACGATGCAACCACCTATAATGTAGGTGTTAAATACAATTTACTTGAGGCTTTCAGTCCATTTGCCAATTATTCACAAGGGTCTGATATCTCAGATATTGGCCGCCTACTTCGTTCTGCAACGGTGAATGATATTGGTCTAATTCAAACAGAAGCATCAATCATTGATAACTATGAAATTGGTTTTACCTCACAGTTTGATGACTTACGTTTTGAATTTGCAGCTTACCGTAGTACATCAGAGTTTGGCACCACGAATAGCTTTAATGAAGTAACCGGTGTGTATGAGCCGGTACGTGCACCTCAAGAGATTTGGGGTTACGAAACATTAGTTGATTATAAAATTAACCCAACTCTAAAACTGGTTGCAACTTACAGCTATGTTGAAGGTAAAAATACCGAAGACGACATTTACTTAGGTTCGCGCCAAATAAGCCCACCAAAAGGCACTGCTAACTTAAACTGGCAGCCTAATGATGAGTTATCACTTACGGTGAGTTATTTATATGTGGGTTCACGCAAACGCTTTGAACCAAATGCAGACGGCGACTATGTTGGCGACCAAGGGCCAATTAGCAGTTACAACCTATTTAACCTAAGCGGTCGTTATAACTTTAGCGAGAACTGGCAAGCGTTTATGGGCGTAGAAAACCTATTTAACAATGATTACTACCCTGCCCGCGCTCAGTCATACACCTATGGTGGCTATAACATTAAAGGTTTAGGTACCACTGTTACACTTGGTGCAACCTATAGTTTCTAAATTAAATTTTGTTTAGAACAACAAGCCCTTCTTAGTAAGGGCTTTTTTCATTTAAGAATAGAAACGATAAATTGTTCATTTATCAACCATTAACGCAAACTTAAACGAGAATCACACTCAATAGTAAACAACTGATTTACAAAGGAAAAAGTTTGCAATCTTGTTTTTATATACTACAATTACCGCAACTTGGAATTCGAGGACAGCATTATGAAAGGTAACCAAAAAGTCATCGATAGTTTTAACAAACTACTCGCAAACGAATTAGCCGCTATAGATCAATACTTTATTCATTCTCGTATGTATGATGATTGGGGCCTAAATAAGCTGTATGAGCGTCTTAACCACGAGATGGAAGAAGAAAAAGATCACGCTGATTGGTTGATCAAACGTATTCTGTTTTTAGAAGGCGTACCAAACATGACTAAGCGTCGTGATCTATTAATTGGCTCAGACGTTAAAAGCATGATGCAAAACGATTTAACACTTGAACTAGAAGTGGTTGACTGTGTTAAAGAAGCAATTGCCATCTGTGAAGAAGAAAAAGACTATCAATCACGCGAAGTGCTTGAAAAGCTATTATTTGATACAGAAGAAGATCATGTTTACTGGTTAGAACAACAGCTTGGTCTAATCGACAAAATTGGTAGCCAAAACTACCATCAATCTCAAATGGGCGAATAGAGGCTAATTGTATGAAAGGTGATAAAAGCGTCATTGCTGCACTTAATAAAGTATTAGCGAATGAATTAGTAGGTATTAACCAATACTTTTTACACGCTCGTATGTTTAAAGATTTTGGCTTTTCTAAATTAGACAAAGCTGATTACAAAGTATCTATTCAAAAAATGAAAAACGCCGACCGTTTAATTGAGCGTATTTTGTTTTTAGAAGGTTTACCAAACCTACAAGATTTAGGTCGCCTACGTATTGGTGAAAACTCTGAAGAAATGATCGAAGCGAATATGAGCTTTGAACTTGATTCATTACCTGATCTTAAAGCGGCAATTAAACTTGCTGAAGAGAAAAAAGATTACATCAGCCGTGAAGCGCTAGATAACATCTTAAATGAGCAAGAAGAACAGATTGATTGGCTTGAAACACAGCAGCAGTTAATCAAAACCGCAGGGCTTGAGAATTACCTGCAATCTCAAATGTAATTTGCTAAAACTTAAAAAAGCAGCCTAGGCTGCTTTTTTTATGTCTGAAATTTGTGATTAATCGTCATCGCGATCAATGATTGACACTTTATTACTTAAAATTAAAGAGTTAGGAATTAAATGCACCGCTCCCTCGCCTTTAATTGTGATATAGCGCAAATTAAGGTCAATCACAGTGCCCTTTGAATTACTCACTTCAATGTAATTACCAAGCTTAATGGGTTTATAAAGCACAATCATGACACCTGCTACTAGGTTTGAAATAGCATCCTTCAACGCAAAACCTAGAGCAAAGCCTGTTAGGCCTAAGCCGGCAACTAACGCGGCTACGTCAAAACCCAGTTTCGATAACGCCAGCACAATACCAATAAATAATAAAATAGCGCGCTGCGAGTTAGAAATCAGCCGGAAAGTTTCAAGAGCGGTTGAATCAAAGCGACGTTGAAACTGTTTAATAGCGCGGTCAATAATAAGGCTTGCTATATAAAAAGCAGCAAGTACTAAAAATGCTTGAATAAATTGGCTAGTCATAAGATTTTCAAGTAAAAATAAAGCCCATCATAGGCTTAAAATTGCGCGAGGCATACAATTATTGCTTTTCAAACACACAAGAAACGTTAGGTTTACTCAGTGTATAAGTAATATTGCCATTATCTTTAAAACGCAGATCTTCAGTTGTTGAACCGTTGTCGTCTTCATTATCACAGCGAAAGTAGCGCTTAGTTCTAACAATACCATCTACAAAGTATTTTAACTTCGAACTGACAACGCAAAAGTTAGGTATCTTCTTTACCTGCGTGCCGTTATGTAAATCACTAAAATCGATTAACGTCCCTAAGCTAAAGCCTTGCGTTGGGTCTTTTATCAATGAAAAAGATGCGTTTTGACAAACCGCATCACTGCCCTCTTTTGTTTTGTAATCACCTTGTTTGTCTTTTATCAGTGCCAAAAACTGCGTTTTATTGCTCGGCTTTACATCCAGCAGAGCGCTGGCAATTGATGAGGTTGATAGTAAAAAAGCCACTAAACAAAAGTAATATCTCATTGAAAATCCATAAACTTATAGACACTTTACTAGCATAGCATGCTGATTAAGGTTGGTGAATTTATAACGTATTAGTTAATACGATTAATAAATGCTTTTGGTTCTATTTTATGAACTTTGCATAGGCAACCAATCTGTTTATATGCTATAAATTTTAATGATGATAATTTTTGGAGGGAATCAAATGAAAATAGTCAAACTCATCGCTTTAACCACATTTTTGGCCTTAACCAGTACTCAAAGCCTAGCGGGTGATGACGACTGGAAAACAATCGCAGAGAAAAAGGTCAGCTACAAAAGCGAAACCGATACCGTTAACCCAATCACCAGCAGCCACTACAGCCATATTAAAGTTAAGTGCACCCATGGCACTGTGAATTTAAAGAAAATTAAAGTCGTTATGAACAATGGTGAAGAAAAAGTGTTTGATAACCTAGGTGTTTTAACCAAAGGAATGTCATCGCGTAGCTTAAATTTGCCAGACAAAAACGACGCTAAACTCGATAAAATCAAACTTGAATATGAATCAGTAGGCAGCACAGCCCTCAGTATGGCAGGCGTAACCGAAAAAGCCGAAGTTGAAATTCTCGCGAAAAAATCTAAGAAAGAAGATTAAAATTGCGAGATGCAAGATGCGAGTTGCGAGTTGCGAGTTGCGAGTTGCGAGTTGCGAGTTGCGAGTTGCGAGTTGCGAGTTGCGAGTTGCGAGTCAGGATGTTAGAGCCTATATAGTTTCACAAGCAGCGGCGTCTTTCCGCCACGACTATTTAAAAACAAACTAGAGAAACACGTTTTACGCCTACTTTAGAAAACATTAGGCACTAGGATTTAGGCTCAAGGACTCGATGTAAAATCGCTGCTACTTGTTCGGTGTTAAAACGCTCCTACAAACTTGTAACTCGCTAGCTTTACCCTTGTATCTCGCAAACTTTACCCTTGTATCTCGCAAACTTTACTCTCGTACCTCGCAAACTTTACTCTCGTACCTCGCTAACTTTACCCTAGCAACTTGCTATACTTAACGCTTATAAAGCGCTTCAATTGTTGCTGAATCAAGTGAATAGGCATTAATCATATAGCCTGCTAACGCACCTGATGCGTTTTCTGGTAATTCAAGTTTTTGTGATAATGCATGTAGTGTAAATTGATATCTGTGAGCGCCATGTCCTTCTGGGGGGCAAGCGCCGCCAAAGCCTTTGAAACCATAATCATTTGTGATCTGCACACTGCCTTTTGGCATTGCATTCTTCTTTGTACTGCCTGCACCGCTTGCTAAACTTGATACCGACTTAGGGATGTTCACAACTTGCCAATGCCACCAGCCACTCCCTGTAGGCGCATCTGGATCATAAACGGTCAATGCGAATGCTTCAGTTCCTTTAGGTGCATTTTGCCAAGTAAGTTGTGGAGAAAGGTTATCGCCATTACAACCAAACCCTTTAAACTCTTGCGCACTCCCCATAAAGTCACCATGGGCAATGTCTTTGCTTGTTAGCGTAAATGTCTCAGCGAATGTGGTGCCAGATAAACATAGCAAAAATAACGGTGTAGCAATTTTCAATGTTGATGATTTCATAATATTCTCCGATTAATAAGAATAATCATAATACCTAGCAAAGACAGATCAAATTAGTACCAAAACTGTCAATTATTAGCCTGCTTCGCTCATTATTGTTTTACGAAGGGCTGTTGGAGTCGTATTAAACAAAAGTTTAAACTTATCGGTGAATCTAGATTGCGACGAAAAACCACATTGCTGGGCAATAGTGCCAATAGATTGTGAGCTACTTTGAATTAAGTGTAGTCCATGGCTTAAACGCGCGTTATCTTTAATTAACTGAAAACTAATGTCTTCTGCGGTTAGCTTTCTTCTGAGTGTCGATTCGCTCATCGCTAACGTCGTTGCAATACTGCTTGCATCCCAATCACGCGTTAAATCACCAGCGATGATAGTATGTACTTTATGAGTCAGTGTTGGTGGCTCAATAATTGAACCTAAGTCTTTGAAGCCCTGTGAAAATAGCACTTGCAGCAGCTCTTGTCTTCTTATTGGCCATAATTGTGGTGGTGTTACTGCAGCCCATTCAATGAATTGTTTTAAGGTCATTTTAAACAGTGAATCGACTTGCCCAGTAATAAACTTTTTCTTTGCGCCGGCTTGATATTTCAAGCACTCAAAGTCGGTGTAATCAAATTCAATCAATAACGCAATATAGCCAAAGTTTTGTGGAATATTGCGCATTGCAACCTGTGGTGTATTTGCCATAAAGACAAAATCACCTGCATTGCAGTTAACTTCTTCTGTATCTATTAGCGTTTTGCTCCCAGATAACACAACGACAAGTAATGGGTTTGCGATAGGCACATTAACAATATGTTGTTCATCATTAGCGCAGTAAATCGAAAAAGGTAAAGACTGATGCTGCTTTGCAGTGCTTAAACCTATCTCTATCAATTCATTCATAATTTACAGTGTTTTTATTGCTCTGAGCGGAACGGCATCATCCGTGAATTTTAGTTATTCGGCGTTGAAACGCCTCCGACCAACTTGTAACTCGCAAACTCTACCCTTGTATGTCGCTAACTTTACTCTCGTATCTCGCTAACTTTAACCCAATCAAACAAGCATATTGTTTAACATCATTCCTGGCATTAAAAATACCATTGCAAAAGAGAATGATCCGGTGAGTGAAATTGCAAGACAGCAAAATGCCGTTTGCATTAAAAAGATGTTGGGTTTACCAGAGGCACTTTTTTGAAATGACACATAGGCAAGTAACAGATTTTCTCTAATTTTTTGAAGGTAAGAACGCACGACTCTGATGATAGGCAAGCTGTACATTGCTAAAAACGCAAATACAACTTCTATTCCACCAAAATGAAATAACAGTGCAATCTCAGGTGAGAACCAACCAACAATAGCTATCAAACACCAAAATGCAGCTTTTTGATATTTATTTAGTTCGTGCCATTTGATCATCGTCTTCCTTGTATTTCCAGTTATATTTAAATTAAGTGAGCAGCTGATTTATCTAATTTAGTTATATACGCTTTGAGCTCTGCAAGCTGAAGTTTTTCGCCTTGTTGAGCATTCATCGCTTTAGCAAAATAGCTGTTGGCTTGCTGCTGATCACCTGCATGCTCATAAATGAGTCCAATGCGAAGATAAGTAAAAGCAAGATTATTAGGGCCTAACTCTGTTTGCAGCGTTTTAGCGCTATCAAGCTCAAGAATTCTTGCAAGTGCATTTAACGCATAAAGCGCACTATCGCTCGAACCCTTGATGTACTGAGAATGAGCAAGTTCAAGCTCTTTTTTAAGAAACTCAGCTGTAATTTCATTTGCGTTTGTAGGTACAGCTAACGAGACTAAAGTAGCTAAGGTTAAAACTTTAAACATATTAAACCTCCTTTTAAAATGTGTTTTACAGATTAATCAAACTCGACCAACTGGTCAAACTTTACTCTAGTATCTCGCTAAATTCTCTTTTAACGCGCTAAAGCACGATCTACATGAAAACGCGCGAAACAAGTTTCACGCCCACGATTGAAAACATTATGTGCTAGGGTTCAGGCTCTGGGACGCGATGTAAAACCGCTGCTACTTGTTCGGCGTTGAAACGCCTCCTAGAAACTTTACTCTCGTAACTCGCAAACTATACTCTCTTATCTCGCTAAACTCTCTTTTAACGCGCTAAAGCACGACCTACATAATATCGCGCGAAACAAGTTTCACGCCTACGAAAGAAAACATTAGGCGCTAGGATTCAGGCTATGGGACGCGATGTAAAATCGCTGCTACTTGTTCGGCGTTAAAACGCCTCCTACAAACTTGTAACTCGCTAACTTTACTCTCGTACCTCACTAACTTTACTCTCGTACCTCGCTAACTTTACTCTCGTATCTCGCTAACTTTACTCTCGTACCTCGCTAACTTTCCCCTTTAATCAGACTTAATCGCGACCAAAACCAATCAACTTTTTGCCATTTAAACCTTTTTTATGCCATTCAGTTTGCTCTTCGCAGAAAATTTGCGCGTCTAATTCTTTACTTGGCTCTTCATTTAAACTGCCTGCAGGCACAAGTAGGTATTTACTGTCTTGTGATTCAAATGGCAGCGCTGAGCCACAGGTATTACAAAACGCCCTAGATAATGCACGACCAGGGTAATTAAACCGCGTGATGTGATGTTGGCCTTTAACCCATTCGATAGCATCAGGTGAAGTAAACAAGTTTGCAGCATGGGCAGTGCCGGTTAGTTTGCGGCATTGTTCGCAATGACAGAAGAAAAAACGCCTAAAGTTATCAGCGACTTTATAACTCACTTCGCCGCAGCAGCATCCACCAGTAAGTGTTTTAGTCATATCTATCTCCTTATTCGCTAAGCTAAAAATTTATTCCCTAAACGATGCGCTATTTAATAATTTTTGGCAATAAAAAAGGCCATGTTGCACTTACAACATGGCCTTTTTGCATTGACACAACTTAGAAATCTAAGTTTGATAAAACTTCATCATCAACGTTATTAGACAAGGTTACTTTAAGTTTAGGGGTACGAGCCATTTCACGTTTAATCGCAAAATTAGCTTCTTCGTTACGCGCCCAACTACGACGAGCAATACCGTTGTTTACATCAAATAATAGCATAGATTTCAAACGACGCTCGGCAGCTTCACTACCGTCTAGTAGCATACCAAAACCACCGTTGATCACTTCGCCCCAGCCAACACCGCCACCGTTGTGGATAGATACCCAAGTAGCACCACGGAAACCATCACCAATTACATTGTGAATCGCCATGTCTGCTGTGAAGCGGCTACCATCATAGATGTTTGATGTTTCACGGAAAGGTGAATCCGTACCACTCACATCATGGTGGTCACGCCCAAGTACAACCGGACCAATTTCACCACGATTAATGGCATCATTAAAGGCTTTAGCAATTTCAGCGCGGCCTTGTGCGTCTGCATAAAGAATACGAGCCTGCGAACCAACAACCAGTTTGTTCTGCTTCGCATCTTTGATCCACGTGATGTTGTCTTGCATTTGCTGTTGGATCTCTTCAGGTGAGTCCGCCATGATTTTATTTAAAACGTCTGCAGCAATCGCATCTGTTTTATCAAGATCTTCTGGTTTACCTGACGTACATACCCAGCGGAACGGGCCAAAGCCGTAGTCAAAACACATTGGGCCAAGAATATCTTGTACGTACGATGGGTATTTAAAATCAATACCATTTTCAGCCATTACATCGCCACCAGCACGTGATGCTTCTAGCAAGAACGCATTACCGTAATCAAAGAAGTAAGTTCCTTTTGCCGTGTGCTTGTTAACAGCATCGGCGTGGCGCTTAAGCGTCGCTTGTACTTTTTCTTTAAATACTTCTGGCTCTTCACGAATTAAACGATTTGACTCTTCATAGCTGATATCAACCGGGTAGTAACCGCCTGACCATGGGTTATGAAGTGAAGTTTGGTCTGAACCTAAGTGAATGAAAATATCTTCAGCTAAGAAGCTTTCCCATACATCAACCACGTTACCGATAAAGGCTATTGAAACCACTTCTTCATTTTGCTGAGCCGTACGTACACGCTCAACAAGCTCTGGCATGTTATCGATCAGTTCATCAACCCAACCTTGTTGATGACGCTTAATAGCCGCCTTAGGGTTAACCTCGGCACATACGGTAATACAGTTAGCAATGTTACCCGCTTTAGGCTGCGCACCACTCATACCGCCTAAACCAGCAGTTAAGAAAATCTTACCTTTTGGTGATTCGCCTTTTTCGAGCACTTTACGGAATGCATTCATTACCGTAATAGTTGTACCGTGAACAATACCTTGTGGGCCAATGTACATAAATGAACCCGCAGTCATTTGACCGTATTGAGTTACACCTAGTGCATTGAATTTTTCCCAGTCATCCGGCTTTGAATAGTTCGGGATCATCATACCGTTAGTCACAACCACGCGCGGTGCTTCTACTGATGATGGGAATAACCCCATAGGGTGACCAGAATACATATGAAGCGTTTGATCTTCTTCCATTTCGCTTAAGTACTTCATAGTTAATAAGTACTGCGCCCAGTTTTGGAATACCGCACCGTTACCACCGTAAGTGATTAGCTCTTCAGGATGCTGTGCTACGGCAGGGTCAAGGTTATTGTCGATCATTAACATGATAGCGGCAGCTTGTTCGCATTTAGCCGGGTAATCGCTGATTGAGCGCGCTTTAAGCTCATAGTTAGGCTTAAAGCGATACATGTAAATACGGCCAAATTGCTTAAGCTCAGCGGCAAATTCAGCGGCTAATTCTTTGTGCCATTCTTTAGGGAAATAACGCAATGCGTTACGAATAGCTAATTGCTTTTCGTCAGCCGATAAAATGTCTTTACGTTTTGGAGCTCGGTTTGCATCACTTGGATACGGTTTTGGCTCTGGCAATACGCTTGGGATACCTTGCTTAATTTGTTCTTGAAAAGTCATTATTTGCTCCCTTAGTTAACTTTAAACGCTTGCGATTTAACAAGTTCTACCATGGCATCAATATCTGGCTTAAGTAAGCGGTCTTCTTCTAGCTTGGCAACTTTGCTGCGAATTAGCGCAAAGTTTTCTTCAATGATGTCTGAACACTTGTTAGGACGTCTAAATTCGATTGCTTGTGCTGCATACATCAGCTCAATAGCAAAGATTTTATCAAGGTTACCTAAAACCTGGTTTAACTTACGACCAGAGATACTACCCATAGATACGTGATCTTCTTGACCCATTGATGTTGGTACGCTGTCTGCTGATGGCGGGAAACACAATGATTTATTTTCTGTTACCAGTGCCGCAGTCACATATTGCGGGATCATCATGCCTGAGTTTAAGCCACCCGATGTCGTTAACAAGCGAGGTAAGCCGTGTAAGCCCTCAAGCAATAAGTAACAACGACGATCAGCAATGTTACCAAGCTCTGCCGCTGCGATTGATGCGTAATCTAAAACCATAGCAAGTGGTTGGCCGTGGAAACCACCACCCGAAATAGCTTCTTCTTCGCTAATCACAATTGGGTTATCTGTAACAGAGTTCATTTCTGTTTCAGCAAGCTCTTTTAAGTGGTAATACGCGTTACGTGATGCACCATGGACTTGTGGAATACAACGTAATGAGTAAGGGTCTTGAACACGGTCACAATCAGTGTGTGAAGCCATGTTTTCAGAGCCTGCAAAAAAGCTACGCATGCGCGCTGCAACTTCAACGTTACCTTTAAAAGCACGAATTGCGTGTAACTCTTCACGGAACGGCGATTCGCTACCTTGCATACCTTCAATACTCATAGCACCTGCTACATCAGCAAGGTCTAATAAGTAACGCATTTTAGTAAGCGCAGTAATGGCATGCGATAAAATAAACTGAGTACCGTTAATTAATGCTAGGCCTTCTTTAGCGTGTAAATCTAAAGGCGCTAAACCGTGCTCTTTTAATACGTCTGCTGCTGGCTTGATTGTGTCGTTTACCCAAAATTCACCTTCACCTAAAAGAGGTAAGAATAAGTGCGATAATGGTGCTAAGTCACCCGATGCGCCAACTGAGCCTTGCTCCGGTACAACAGGGATAATATCAAGTTCAATAAACTTAAGCATACGCTCAACAACGGTTAAACGAATACCTGAAAAACCTTGGCTTAATGCATGTACTTTGGTGATTAGCATCAGCTTTGAAATAGGTTTAGCGATTGGCTCACCCACACCAACAGCGTGTGTGATCAATAAGTTCTTTTGTAATAGGTTAGTTTCTTCTGGAGAAATTTGTGTATCACACAATGGACCAAAGCCCGTATTGATACCATAAATGGCTTTATCTGAGGCAGCCATTTTGTCTACGTTTTGGCGGCTTTTATTAATTTTATCAATTGCTTCTTGGCAAAGCTCTGCCTGTAACGTACCGGCTGCAATAGCATTAACGCTGTCTAACGTTAATTGGTCAACACCATACTTAAATGTCATTTATAACTCCTAAAGAACAGGATTAAGTTTTATTTAGATGGAGTCTAGCTTGCTCTAGTTGTTTTACAAATGCATAATTATCGTTATTCATTCCAGATTTATCGAACTAAAAGAAGAGCTATGCAAGTTCATGACGTAGACCTGCGCTTATTGCGCGTTTTTGTAGCAATTGTTGAGTGTGGCGGGCTTTCAGCCGCAGAGTCACGTTTGAATATTGGCCGCTCCACCATCAGTGCGCATTTATCAGATTTAGAGGTAAGGCTTGGTATTAAATTATGTAAACGTGGCCGCAGTGGTTTTGAAATTACAGACGCTGGCGCCATCACTTATCAGGCATCGATAGAATTGCTTCAGCAATGCGAAGCCTTTGCTAATACCGTAGCCAGCTCTAAAAACGAGTTATCGGGACGTTTAAGTATTGCCATGATAGATACCATGGTCAGCGACCCACGCTGTGCCATTCCCCGCGCGATAGCAAGATTAAAAGGCAAAGGTAAAAACATTCAGTTTGATATTAATGTGTGCGAGGCACGAGAGGTAGAAACCGCAGTAGCCAATGGCCGCTCGTTGGTGGGAATTGGTGTTAGCCGCCATCATATTCGCGGATTAAATTACACCGCCCTACATAACGAAACTAACTTTTTGTATTGCGCAGTCGGTCATCCATTATTTGAGTGTGAAGACAAACAAATAGATGAGCTCATTAAAGAAGCCGAAGTCATTACTAGTAACTACATGCGCGATAAAGAAAGCCGAAACGACGGATTAAACTATCAAAACAGTGCTGTTGCTTATCACGATGAAGGTATTGCACATTTAATTTTATCGGGTGAGTTTATTGGTTATTTACCCGATCACTACGCACAGTTTTGGGTTGATAAAGGCATTTTCAAAGCTATCCAGCCAAAAAAATATCACTACGATATTCCAGTGGTATTGATCACCTCAAAAACAAACGCCAGCTCGCCTTTAGCAAATGCCATGATTGATGAAATTAAGCGTTGTTATTCGGTTTAGCTTTAAACTTTTTTATTAAACTAAAAGCAATCAAAATCAGACCAAAAATACCAAGCAATATACGAGCTATGTTGCTTTTAAATAGCGCCTGTTCATAACTTTGAATCATTTTACCATTAAGTTTTAATTGATGGACTTTATACGCTTCGGCACTTTTATCATACGAAGCCAAAATATGAACGTTATCATTTAAGCTAATTGGTAAGTTAGTTGGTCTAAGGAATGTAGTCGTCTTCTCAGTACCAACAACTGTCATGAGTTTACATTTAAATTTGCCACAATTTCTATGTGAATCATAAAAGCGTTGTACTACGCCCTGCTCATCTATTAGTTGCTCTTTTATAGGCAAATCCAAAAAATAGAACGCGGCAATAATCTGTACTAACCCTATAAAAAATAAATAAGAAGATAAAAATTTTTTTTCTTCTTTTTTTGTGAATTGAGTTATTGGTGACTGGTGCGGCGTATTAAGCATTGAGCTGTGGTTCTTTGAGTTCTTTAATTAATACGAGGCTAAAGGCGATCAAAGCAAGGTTTGTAGTCACAGGATTAAACGCTTCGACTAACAGTGCTGGTTGTAAAACAGCAACAAACAGCATTAGCCCTACTAAAGCAGCTATGTTGAGAATATTGATTAACATTGAACGATAGAAAATAAAAAACAGCACGGCAAATATAATTTCACCTATGCCAGCTGCTCGGGTAATGAGCGTTGAAATTTCAGCATTAAAACCAAAACTGGCCGTCATTTTTAGTTCAAGGGGGGCGATGTGAATAAGTTTTGGCATCAGCCCATGATAAAGCCAACTAAAGCTAATAATAAATCGAGCTATTTGAATTGTAGTGAAATGCTTCATCGGGTAAATTTACTTTGTGTGCTCTGATATTCTGAGCACACAGTATAGCTTATAAGCTAGTAGGTTGACCGAAACGGTTCTCAGCTTCATCACCTGCTAAAAAGCCATTTTCGATTAACGCCCAGATACCACCAATTACTGGAACTAAGCCAATCAGTACCCACCAACCTGATTTATTACGGTCATGCCAGCGCTTTACTTGAACCGCAAGCGAAACCCACATAAGTGGGATATAAAAGATCAGTGTGATCACAGAGATTGCTGTTTCATTACCACCTGTTAATAATGCAACTACGAACATAAAAACAAATGAAGCTACAATAATACCTAAGAAAGAATACCAATAGGTCTTACGAGGAATACGACCTTTAAAAGAAAACAAAATTTCTTTCATGCTTAAAGTGGTTGTTTCTGTTGATGCTGTAGCAAGGTTTGATTCTGGGGCTTGATATACGTTTTCTGACACTGTCATTTCCTTTGATATGTGTTGTAGCAAACAGTTTTAATCTAGTCTGCTGATTTATGTTGTTAATAGTGCTGAATTAAGCATGAATAAGATAACACAAAATGATTGAATTTGGGTACTAAGAAATTGCTGGTAAACTTTATGCCTATGAACGTTATAATTTAGAAAATGGGTCTGAAAGCAACTCAGCTTTGAAATAACTTATCGCATCTTCAACATCAGAGAATTTTTTTTGCTGAAACTTAACCCCTCGTTCGAAGTAAAAGACCTCAATATGACTCTTTGCGTCGTAAATACAATGCCCTTCAATTATTGGCAAAGTATCAATCTCATAGGCTTCTCTTTTGATGCCTTTATTTATTAAATACTGCTTTAACTCAAAAAGCTCCTGACGCATGTTAGCATTCACTTTATTAATATTATTTAATAACTTACTGAGTTGTCATGGTAAAAGCAAGTAACCTAAAGACAAAAAAAAGCACCCTTAGGTGCTTTTAATTAACTCGGTTGTTGCCAATATTTGGCGTATAAATTTGGATAGGTTTGTTTTAAAAACTTAGCTTTATCTTTAAAGCGTTTACCTTTTGGTTGCTCAAGGCCTGATGGCACAAAGGGTAATTCATCATCATTACGTTCTTCGTAAAGCATACCAGCAATTAAATCGTACTCATCTAAATACGGGTAAGGCTGTTCGTTTAAATGATAAACTGGCGTACACTCGGCAATTGAGTCCGGGTTTTCAAGCGCCTTTAAAAAAGCCTGTTCTCCTCGTGAAATAAGCCAACATAAAAACTCAGAAAAACCATAATCATCGTTACAACCGGCCATTACATAAGCGGCACCAAATAAGTCCCAGGTATAGGCTTTACGCATACGTAGGTTAAACTGCTTATCAAATTCCATCAGCTGTTCGTCAGATAAATCAGTCAGCTTTGCTTTTAATGCGTTACAAACAGACTCAGGCTCAGCAGTTTTATCTTCGGCGGTCACAAGTTGCCAAAATTCACTTTCGCTTAAAACACTCATGATAAAATCTCTTTCACTCGCCCAACTTGACCATCATCAAGTTGAACTTTAATACCATGCGGGTGGTTTGGTGATTTAGTTAATATACGTGACACCACACCTTGAGTTAACTGACCTGTTCGTTGATCTTGTTTTAAAACAATGTTGACTTCGCAGCCAATTGAAATTTGTGAACGCGTAGGCACTGCCATTGCTAAATCTCTTTCAATAATTTTTGCCGATTATAGCCATTTGCGGCTGGCTTACCAAATTAAACCTGTTTGATTGGGCTGTTTTTAAGCAGCGCCTTTGGCAATATCTCATTTAAACGTTTAGTGATTGCTTCAGCTTTGCCTTTTATTTGAAAGTCATAACCTTGGCCGTTGCCATCTAAAATTACGGCTAAATAGTTATCAGCAACTTTCAGTTGCGTAATACGGCTTAATTCAAGAGTCTCTTCTTTATCGCCATAATAAACCTGCTTAACCGTTAAGCTTGTGTCTGTTGCCGTGAGTGTTTTACTAAGCGCTGATTTGGCAGCAAACTTTTCTGTTGAGCGGTAGGCCTGTACCATAAAACCGATAGCAAATATAAAACCGGTAAAACTTGAAATAGGTAATGAGTCTGATTGCAAGCTGTACACACCTATACAAATAAATAACATAGCAAGGGCTAGATTTAACCTAACCATCTGTTTAGGGGTTAAATTTACGTACATTATTATTCCTTTAAAAACGCAATTGCTTTTGCATTGATAGCTAAATCTATAGCGCTCAATTCTTTGATAATTAAACTGGTAATTAACTGGGTTTGCTCAGCGGCTATCGGCAGCTCTTTACAATAACAACTTACTTTTAGTGATTGCGGTAGCTTTTTTAGGTCAGCAGTATGCGTTAACCATGAAAATTCGTGTACGTGCTCTTTTGCTTGTTCGCACGCTTGCGTTAAAGCAACTCGAATAGCCTTATCTAGACGTTTTTCAGTTTTAGTCATGTTCTGCTTGTTGTTTTTTAAATTCTTCGTAGCTGTCTTGCTGGCGCTTTACGCACTCATGGTACTCTTTATCTGCCATATGATTGCATTCACTTAAACGCGCCGATTGAATTTCATGATAACGGGCATCTGAGCTACAAGCTGATAAAAGTATTGCAAGGGTCGCAATCACGGCCAATTTTAAGGCATTTAAAAACATTAAATTTCCTTTATGTAGTTATACATTGGTGCTGCGTTTTCCTGTATATTGCGTGGGTTAAAATATTATTACCAAAGGGTTCTATATGATGTTGTCGCAGTTACAACAGCTGTTTCAGCGTATCGATAAAAGTAAAATTTTTCAATCATTTGTTATTGCTGTCATTGTTATTTCAGCGCTAACAGTGGGTGCACACACCTACTCTTTACATCCAACTGCTGAGCTTGCCTTACATTGGATGGACTTAGGTATCACGGTATTCTTTTTAGTTGAACTGGTGATCCGCTTTATAGCAAGCCGTGGTTTTAAAGACTTTTTCACCAAAGGTTGGAATATTTTCGACTTTATAATCGTGGTGGGAAGCCTTTACCCTGCAGCTGGCTCTACAATTTTTATCGCTCGATTACTGCGTATTTTCCGCGTATTACGACTTGTATCTATGATCCCAGAGCTTAGACTGCTGGTTAACTCGCTTTTAAAAGCCATTCCACAAATGGGCTATATCGCCCTACTCATGTTTGTGATCTTCTATATTTATGCCGCCATGGGTAGCATGCTGTTTGCAGATATAAACCCAGTGCTGTGGGGTGATGTGTCTATTTCTATGCTCACATTATTTAGGATTGCCACGTTCGAGGATTGGACCGATGTTATGTATGAAACGATGGCTGTGTATGAGCTCAGCTGGATTTTTTATCTAACCTTCATCTTTTTAACAGCCTTTGTATTTTTAAACATGATGGTTGGTGCGATTTTAGAAGTTATGTCTGAAGAGCATCGTAACGCCCGTGAAGAGCAAACATCTGATGCCGACATGCCTGCAACCAAAGGGCAAATTGCTCAGCTACAAGCTGAAATGGCTGAACTCAAACAACTACTGAAAGAAAAGCAGTGACGTTTTTGGAGCTAAGCTTTTTAGATAATAGTTTTTAGCTATTAGGCGCTAGGACCTAGACCCTAGCGCCTTTTTTATCCTCGCTTTTCTACCTTCCATGGTGGGTTTAAGCGGTTTTCTCCGGCCCAATATAATTTAATTTTATTCCCTGATGGGTCTTTTAGAATTGCTTCTGTCCATAAATAACGCTGGGCTGTTGGCGGCTGTTCAAAGCTAATACCTTTTTTAACAAGGCTTGCATAGAGCTCATCGAGCTGCTGATGTTCAAAATAAATGACCGCACTATTACTAAACTCTTCAGTTTCTAATGACAGCGAAAATGTAGCATCACCATCTGGGCATTGAAAGCGTGCGTAATGCGGTGTATCTACTATCTGAATCATTCCTAGTGTTAAGTAAAAAGCTACCGCTTCATTCATATCCTTTACAGGCAACGTCACCTGATTGAGATTCATTAGTCACTCCAATGTAATGCGTTATTCGTTACATCAGCATATCGCGTACAGCTAATTAAGCAAAAGATATGTTATGAGTTAGCGAGTTGCGAGAGTAAAGTTTCTAGGAGACGTTTCAAAGCCGAACAAGTAGCAGCGATTTTACATCGCGTCCCATAGCCTGAATCCTAGCGCCTAATGTTTTCTTTCGTAAGCGTGAAACTTGTTTCGCGCGTTTGTAGGTCGTGCTTTAGCGAGATTGAGGGGAAAGTTACAAGTTACAAGTTACAAGTTACAAGTTACAAGTTACAAGTTACAAGAGTAAAGTTTCTAGGAGACGTTTCAAAGCCGAACAAGTAGCAGCGATTTTACAACGCATCCTAGAGCAGCCTAAACCCTAAAGCCTAATGTTTTCTTTCGTAGGCGTGAAACTTGTTTCGCGCGTTTGTAGGCCGTGCTTTAGCGCGTAAAAGAGAAGTTAGCGAGATACGAGCTACAAGGGGAAAGTTTGTAGGAGGCGTTTCAACGCCGAATATTAATGGTTCACAGCTAAAGCCGTTCCTACACGAGATCCATGTGCAATATTGGAAATGGCTTGCCCATATCATCTAATGGCGAGCGTGAGGTAACTTTAAACCCCATGTGCTGATAAAACCCAACTGCAAGTGGGTTTTGCTCATTAACATCCACTTTGTTGGCGGCTAATTGCTCAACCGCAAAGTTAAGTAGGGCTTTACCTATACCCTTACCTCTTGCGGAATTTAAAATAAACAACATTTCTATTTTGCACTCATGTACGCCAACGAATCCTAAAATTGTTTTATTTTCATCCTTAATGCACTTTAAAGTCACATTAGGAAACGCCTGCTCAATGATGATTGGCTTAAAAAAGGCTATGTCGTCTTCAGTTATAAAATCATGGGTTGCTCGAACTGAGTTTTCCCATACAGCAAGTAGCTCTGGATAATCTTCAGCGCTCACAAAATGTATTTTCATTATTTGCCATTTTATAGGAGTTATCCTGCGTTATGTGCTTATAATCAAATAACAGAAGGATTCGTTACTCGTTTTAGTTATTTACTCCATTAAAGCATGTGAAAGTCTTTGAAACAAAGAGTATTATTACACCTTAAACTTACCCACTAAATCTGTCAGTGTGTTCGATAACAGGTTTAGTTTCTCTCCATTGCCTCTTGCACTATCGGCAATTTCGCTTACATCATCAGCCGCATTTTTTATTTCAACAACATTGCGATTAATGTCTTCGGCTACATGCTGTTGCTCTTCGGCTGCAGTGGCAATTTGTGTATTTAAATCGCTAATATTGACGATAGACGCGGTTATTTCGCTAAATTGTTGCTGTGCTGAATGAGCTAAATCAACTGTTTTGTTTGTGCGGTTTAAGCTGGTTGTCATCTCTTTTGACACTTGATCAGACATCTTGCGTAACGTATCTAACTGACTTGCTATTTCTTCTGTCGATTCTGAGGTCCTTTGTGATAACGCACGCACCTCATCTGCAACAACCGCAAACCCTCGACCATGATCGCCTGCCCTCGCCGCTTCAATTGCTGCATTTAAGGCTAACAAATTGGTTTGCTCTGCAATGCCTCTTATCACGCTTAATATCGACATGATATTTTCGCTTTCAGCGTCGAGTTGGTTTATATCTTGGGTTGCTTTGGTGATCACCTCAGACAAAGACACAACACTATCAACCGTTTCAGATATAACACTTTGCCCAAGCTCAGAGGCCTGCTGTGTTTGCGATGCAAGTTCGGCTGCATTGGCACAACTAGCAGATACTTCATTAGCAGTGGCTGCCATTTCATTAATTGCTGTGGCCGCCATTTCAAGGGCTTGTTGTTGCTGTGATGTTGAGCCAGATAACTGTGCCGCCTGTGATGATGTTTGCGCTGAGGTATCACTAACATTTTGCGCACAATCATTAATTTGCGTGACTAAGTCCGATATTAAATTCAAAAATAAGTTAAAGCTGTTAGCCAGTTTGGCCGTTTCATCGCGTGTTTTAATCACTAAACGTTTAGTTAAATCACCACCACCTTGCGATATCTCGGTAAGACCATCACTTACTTCAACAATAGGTGCAGAAATTAATTTAGAAATATAGCTAGCAACTAAAATAAACACAGCAATCAAGATTGCACTGATGACTAAAATAGTAATCGTCATTGCGTTTGCAGCACTCATCACTTCAGATTTTTCAACTAAACCTATAAATTTCCAGCCTAGTTTTTGCGAGGTGTAAATATTCGCTAAGTAATCTTTGCCATTAATGTCAATTTCAAATTGCCCCTGATTATTATCAGCGAGCTGTTTGTATTTTCCGTTATTGACTTGTGCTAGCTGCTTAAACCTGTAATCAGCATTTTTAACGTCAACGAGTACATTGCCACTATCTTCAATCAACATTAAATAGCCAGTTTCACCAAGTTTAATGTTCGCAATAATATCGGTAAGGCCCTGCAAGGATACATCCATGCCCTGCACACCAATAAACTCTCCTGCTTGTTTAATCGCTTTAACAGTAGAAACAATGACCATGTCATCGGCTGCCCAATAATAGGCATTGGTTCTTACCGTTTTACCATCTGCTGCTTTGCCTGTTTCGTACCAAGGCCTTACTCTTGGATCATAATTCGCTGTAACTTCACCCTCTGGCCATTGAATATAACCGCCTTGCTCATTACCCATATAAATATAAGCAAGCCCCGGGTGGGTGGCGCCAAAGTGATCAAACAAACTAAAGGCGTTTTGTTCGGTGCTACTGCCACTTAAATGATCAAGCTTTTCTGCACTAGGTGACTGCATATGGGTTTTAACGCCTTGCTTGGCGTCTAAGATAGCGGCATGGGATGCAAGGTAATCGACGTTTTTTTCGATTTCGGCAAAAAACATACTGATACCATTATCGACTTGTCTTGCTTCTCTTTGACTAAGCTCGGCAAAACTATCGAGGGCTTGCTGTCTTGTTTGTGTAATTACAAGCACAGCAATGATAATGAGTGGCAGCGCAATGGCTGACGCAAAGGCGAGTTTTAATTTTTTTGAAATGTTCATAGCCAACTTCCAACTAAGCACTTAAGAAAATATAGTGAGGCCTTGGAAGTTCGGCAAATAATTAAGTGTTTATTTTTTCGGAGCAAAGTAGATTAGACTAAATAAAATCAATGAGTTTTACATATCTTCTAAGATTGCTTTAACTCGAATCTTACTTTCTCAAAATATGACATTTAGTTGACAGACACATGGAATGTACTAACTTTAACATTAGTAATTAACATGCTTTTAACAAAGCCATGCTAGATACTTTCCAACCAATTGGCAGCATTTGCGGGATGCAAATTAGCTGCCTATTCCTACTTTATGTTTAAGCATATAGCTAAGTAAGACTTGGGCATCTGGGTGTTTATCTGATTTTAACCCTGTTACAACACCTTGTTGATCCGCAGCCGATTTATGCTGGCCTAACTTTTCTTTTGCCTGAATTGAATCAAGTTCGATTTTAATACCAACAATGCCACGGAGTAACTTGGCTTGATAATCAGCTGGCAATAAACTGGTGTCGTTTAAAATACTCGGCTCGTATTGGCTAATCAGCTCATCTAAGCAAGCTAAGGTGTGGTCATCATCGAGGTATTCTACTGTGCCCTTGGCATGCACCGCAGCGTAGTTCCATGTCGATACAGCTGGCTTCTCACTATACCAAGTCGGTGAAATATAACTATGTGGACCATTAAAAACCACTAATACACGGGTATCTTGCAAGCTTTTTCCATGACGATTTGCCCGTGACACATGACCATATAAAGTACCAAGCTCGCCCTCATCGGGTTTATAAACTAAAGGTAAATGAGTTGCCTCAAACTCACTATCAACCATCAGAGCAAAACTGTAGGTTTTAATGAACTGCGATACTCGCTCTGGTGTCATTTTCCATTTATTAGGGGTGTGCATTACTTTCCTTTAGTGCTAAAAAAGGCCAGCAAACTGCTAGCCTTAGTATTGAGATGTGTGATTAATGTTGGCCATCAACAATAATGCGTAACATACGACGAAGTGGCTCAGCTGCACCCCATAACAGTTGGTCACCCACTGTAAATGCACTGATGTACTCTGGACCCATCGCTAATTTACGAATACGACCTACCGGAATAGACAGCGTACCAGTTACTTTTACAGGTGTTAAGTCTGTAGCGGTAATGTCACGATCATTCGGGATCACTTTTACCCACTCATTGTGAGAAGCAAGAATTTCTTCAATTTTCTCAACGCTAATGTCTTTGCGCAGCTTAATTGTCATTGCTTGTGAGTGACAACGCATTGCGCCAATGCGAACACATAAGCCATCAACAGGGACAGGTTGTTCGCTACTACCTAAAATTTTGTTCGCTTCAACTTGCGCTTTCCACTCTTCTTTACTTTGACCGCTTGGCATTGGTACATCAATCCAAGGAATAAGGCTACCTGCTAGAGGCACACCAAACTGGTCTTGTGGTAAATCGCTTGAGGCAATTTTTTCGGTGACTAACTTATCAATCTCAAGAATCGCAGCATTTGGATCTGCAAGTTTGTCAGCAACAGTTTCGTGAATTGCACCCATTTGCGCAATTAACTCTTTCATGTTGCGAGCGCCTGCACCAGACGCCGCTTGATATGTCATTGGGCTTACCCATTCAATCAAGTCTTGCTCAAATAAACCGCCTAGTGCTAATAGCATCAGTGATACGGTACAGTTACCGCCCACATAGGTTTTAACACCTTGCTCTAAACCCGCACTGATAACGTCTTTATTTACCGGATCTAGCACAATAATACTGTCGTCACTCATACGCAGTGCCGATGCCGCATCAATCCAGTAACCTTGCCAACCTGATTCACGTAATTGCGGGTAAACGGCTTTGGTATAGTCACCGCCTTGGCAAGTAACAACAATATCCATCTTCGCAAGCTCAGCGATATCATTGGCATCTAAAAGCGGTTTAGCAGGACCCGCAAGATCAGGACCTAATTGACCGGTTTGTGAGGTGGTGAAAAAAGTCGTGTCGATATTAGAAAAATCATTTTCTTGCTGCATACGTTCTAATAACACAGAGCCAACCATGCCCCGCCAACCGACTAATCCTACTTTTTTCATTGTTTGTTCCACTGTTTGATTCATTCAAATTACCTAAACTGTTAAAAATTAAAGTCCATTGCGTGAGAATTTAATTTTTACAGGAGTAATCTAGCATTGCGGCCAAAGCAAAACCAGCGCAAACCGAGTAACATCAAAATTTTTCATCTTAGCATCGGGCAAGCCTCTGGCAGCACTAAGTTAAGCGCACCAGCATGCACTTCAAAACGCTGTTGTTTTGAGGTGATTGGCTCGCCGTCTAAGTTTATTGGCATTTCTGTTTGTGTTTGCCATTCAAGCCAAGGCACTTGAAAGCGTTTTACCCACTGTTGTGAAGAGTTAGGGTAATTGCTGAGCTCTTCGATAACCGCTGGTACATCCGAAATTGCAAATGATGTAAACGCCACTAAATCAACCAAGCCATCATTTATGTACGCATGGGGCGCAAGGGGCTGACCGCCACCCGCTTGGCGTCCATTACACACGGCAGCGGCAATAATATCGCCCGAAGTTCGTTCACCATCAGGCAGCGTTAACTCGCCACTGTAAGGCACAAAACTTAGCGCTTGTACAAGCCCTGCCAAGGTATACGCCCCACCACCGAGTAAGTTTTTCAGTGCAGGCGGTGTGGTTGCGGTAATTTTTGCCCCAAAGCCAGCACTGGCTACGTTCACAAAATAACGCTTATCAACCTCTACCGTATCAATTGCATACGGCTGACCATCTGCGGCAAGTTTCAGCGCTGGCAAGTACCCATGAGGAATATTAGCGGCTGTAGCAAAATCATTTGCTGTGCCCATAGGTAAAATTGCAAGCTCTAAACGTTGTGACTTTTCCAGTTTCATTAATGCATTAACGGCTTCATTAACGGTGCCATCACCACCAGCTACGACAATACGTTTTACACCTTCTGCGACGGCTTCATTAATAAAGCGCTCAATGTCACCGCCTTCATAAGTAACACGCACTGCAAGTGGCTGACGAGTTCGAAATTGACCGATGGCATCACGAAGCTGCTCATCAGCCGCTTTTTTACCATTTATTATTAACCGTAAGTCCATTTTTAATCCCTGTTTAAACACTTAGAACTACCATAACACGCAATGTTTTTTAGACAATACAGAAACAAAAAAGCCCTGCTAGTGCAGGGCTGAATCAACGTTAGGATTTATTATTGTATCCTTCCTTGGTCAGAGATTTAAAACTGATATTTGTACTCAATTGAGAACTCAGTGCCTTTCTCTTTAGAGCGAGTTAAGGTACCCGCTGACTCTATTTCAGATTTTGCGCCCAAGATATTCGTCACTTTGAACTTCAAGCTTGAGTTGAAATCAGGGAAATAGGTGTAGTTAAAGTCTAGAGAGTGGAAAGGTTGCTCCATCCAATCTTCTTGACCTTCAATGCCAGGAATTATAATTCGCTCACCAAATACGTTATAGATTAGCGTTGAAGCATGTTGCCCACTAGGTGCGTCATAGCCTAACTGCATGTTCACAACATATTTTGAGTGACCCGTCATGCGACGTGTTGTATTTGTAACCGCTGCAGAAACCCCTGTTTGCTCAACAATCGCCTGACGGTCCATGTTGATTTCTGAGTCACTTAAAGTCACGTTACCAGTCATGAATACGTCTTGCCAGAATCCACCTAAGAAAGCGAAATCTTTCAAGTATTCAAATTCAACACCCGCAACATAGCCATCTTCTGCATTAGCAATACGTACCAGAGGTGGACCATCTTGTGCAGGTGATTGAACAGACTCAATTGGGTCAACCATGTCTTTATAGAACACACCAACAGAGAAGTTCTCGCCCGTATCAAAATAGTTTTCCCAGCGGAAATCATAGTTTTTGATTTGGGTTGTACGGAGACCTGGCGTACCACCTACAGGGTATTCAGTAAGCGGATCGATGTAAGTTGCATCAGAAATCTCACGTAAATCTGGGCGAACAACAGTTTCACCATAGCTTAAGCGCCATTGCGTTTCGTCACTTTGTACATAAGTTAATGCAAGTGCGCTATAAACGTCATCTTCACGGAATGCGAGCTGATCTAACTCATCATAATCGATTGAAGATGCAAGGCCACCAGTGAATGGGTCAAGCGGAACAGATACTTGACGGAAATCTTCCCAACGTAAACCACCTGTAATACGCCATGTGTTATTGAAGAAGAAATCAGCTTCGAAGTAGTATGCATCCACTTTTTGCGCTGACTTATAGTCATCGCCTGATACCGTTGTGTCGTTTAAGATTGGCTGCGTTAGTGACGCGTTTGTAAGTACATCATCAGATAAAATGGTGTTTAACTCATTTCCGTTTAAGTCAACATCTGAGAATGCACGTGTATTGATATCAAAACGACGGTTAGTTGCTGAGCGCTCTTTAGAGATAAAGTCAGCACCTGATTTAAGCTCAACATCCACGCCATCTAGCATGATAGGCAACGTAAAGTTAAAACCGTAGTTCTCTACTTCATCATCCAAATCTTGGAAAGTGTAACGTGCAGCTGTTGTTGCATTCGTTAGTGCGCTTTCGTTAACTGTATCGTAAAACCCATCTTCGTTAGCATCAGTAACAATAAAACGCGTTTCCATATTACCTGGTGCGTAACGATTTGAGCGACCAATTGAATACTTCCAATCGAGGCCAGCATAATTTAACCATTCAAAGGTATGCATACCTTTTAATTGATTAACAATCAGTTCACGTTCTTCATAACGAACATCGTACGAGCGTACACGCTTGTTATCAGAGGTATTGTTGTTTTGGTCAATACCTAAACGGCCTGAAATTTTATCTTCAGTATCGCGTAAGATTAAAGCCGTGTAGTCAATTTTATGCGCTTTGTCATACTCAACACCAACCGTAACCATTCCTGATGTCTTAACCGTGTGTTCTGTACTTAGTACTTGGTCATAACCACGGATCATGGTTGTTGAGTTTTCACCAATCAAGAAACCTTGACCTTGATACTCATCTGAAACAACGTGCTTATTATCGTAGCTAAGCGACGATAAGAAACCGTAGCGCCATTTATCAGATTCAAAGCTGTTACCTAACGTGGCAGTGAACTTTGTATTTGGATCAACCTTTGCTGATTTTGGATCATAATCGCGATTTAACGACAGTGCTAAAGCACGGCTTTGCTCAGGTGTTAAATCATCAAGCGATTGACCACTTTGGTATACATCAAGGATAGGACGTGGAATTTCGCGTGTGCCATCGTCAACACCGTACCAGTCATCCGAACCACCGTTGTATTCAAGACCATCATCAAAGTTATTGGTGTTATAACCAAGCTGACCCGTCACATCAAATACAAACTGATCAGGAATTGATTTCAAGCGAATATCAACGTTACCACCACCAAAAGATGCTGGCATTGACGGTGAATATGATTTTTGTACTGATAAGCTTTCGATAATACCTGATGGAAATAAATCCAGTGGTAATACAGAACGCGTTGGATCTGGGCTTGGTACAGCAGAATTATTTAACTGTGTACTTGAATATCGTTCACCTAGACCACGTACATAAATAAACTTACCATCAACAAGTGTTAAACCTGTTACACGGCGTAGCGCTGCAGCAGCGTCACTATCACCACTTCGTGAAATTTGCTCTGCACCCATAATATCAGCAACGAATGCTTGCTGTTTACGCTCTTCTAGAACAGCTGTTGCAGTGCCTTTTAAACGACTTGCACTTACAACAACTTCTTCAAGAACAGCTTCTTCGTCTGCTTCAGCTGCGTGTGCTGAGACACTCAATCCGCATAAGATAGCTGCGCTTAGTGCTGTTAAGCTGAACTGTTTTGAATATTGTTTCATGTTTACCTCTATCTGAAATAAGTTACAGAAAGTTGTTTAAAGGTGCTAAACACGTTGTTTAGCACCTCGCTTACTGTGTTATTCCAGACCTACTGTCCAACCTTCAGTCCAGTTGTTATCAGCAGATACTGCACCAATGTGCGTTGTTGTATCGAAGAAACCGTCGATTGCTTTAACGTCTGTCGCTGTTGTTGTATCGATAGTGAAGATACCATTTACAACTTGCGTTTGACCTGTAGCAACTAAGTTACCTAATGTGTTTGTCCACCAGTTTTCAACACTGAAATCTACACCACTTGGGTCTTTGAAGTTTTCAGAACATGCAATCACTGATGATTTAATCATTAAAGTACCATCTTGAGCATTCTTAACTGTTTCACTTTCACCTGAAGCAGCACCTTCAATCTCTAGACATTCGCCCATACCTTCAGGGCCCGTCACGATTGCGTTATAGATTTGCGCACCCGTACCTTCACGGAAGTACATACCTTCTGAGTCATCTTCACCATCAAAGGTATTACCGATGATTGTTAAGTTAGCAATTGTTGGGTTTGATTTAGGTGTTTTAGACGGTGTAGAACCATCGTTGTCTGCTTCAATACCACGGTTCGCGTCTGAGTTATCAGCTGCTTGCTTAACAAGAATGTGTTGCATTTTACCTTGGAAACCATTGTCCCAGTCGATGCTGTCATCTTGAATGCTTGTTAGTACTAAGTACTTCGCCTGAACGTTACCACCGAAGAACTCAACACCGTCATCCGCATTTTGGTGTACTTGTACATACTCAACAGTTGTACCAGAACCAACACCACCGAACGTGATACCGTTTAATTCGTTATCTGGTGCGATTTCGTAACCACCATTCATCACACGAACATAACGCAGTGTACCTGAGTTATCCGTTGTATCAGTACCACCGAACACCGCACCTGACTCAACACCTTCAACTTGAAGTGCACAATCACCTTCTGCTGGACACTTGTTTGATGGTGCGTTACCAAGAAGTACTAAACCACCCCATTGACCAGCGGCTGTAGTACCACCCATCACATCTTGGCTTGAAGTGAACGAGATTGGCTCATCTTTAGTACCGTTAGCATTAATTTTTGAACCACGGCTAATTACTAAGTAATCATCACCTGTACGGCCATATACTGTTACGCCTGGCTCGATTGTTAAAGTAGCTGAATCTGCATTATCTTCACCTACAAATACTGCGCCGCTTAATGCGTAGTAGTTACCCGCAGTAAGAGTTAAATCAGCGGTGATACGACCAGACACTTCACATGTTGTTGTGCTGCCATCAACTGGAGAAATTGACGTTGTACCTGATGGACAACCTGCTACTGCTGGTGGTGCAGTTACTTCACCGCCACCGTAACCAAATGCCCAACCTTCACGCCAGTCATCTGAATCATTCAGTGCACCAACAAAGTCAACTGTATCGAAGAACGCATCAACAGTATTTGCTACATCTTGGCCCGCGCCTAGTAATGGAGAACCTGCAATTGGTTGACCGTTTGCACCAAGCATTGGCTTATCATTGATTACGTTTCCAGATTGTGCTGTAAACCACGTTTCAAGCTCTAGTAATGAATTGCCGCTACCATCAACTGGGTTTTTGAAGTTTTCGCCATTAGTACACGACATGAAAGTGTTTTGAATTAAGATAGTACCATCGTTAGCGTTATTAACTGTTTCGCTTACACCGTCTTCAGCACCTTCAATTTCTAAACACTCACCCATTTCGTCAGAGCCAGTGATCACAGAGTTGTAAAGGTGTAAACCTGTACCTTCACGAAGGTAGATACCCTCAGCATCGTCTTCACCGTCGAAGTTGTTGCCGATGATTGTTAAGTTAGAGATGATTGGTAATGATTTTGGTTCTTTAGAAGGTGTGCTACCGTCGTTATCTGCTTCGATACCACGGTTTGCATCTGTTGAATCTGGATCTTGTTCAACGTAAACGAATTGCATTTTACCTTGGTAACCATTGTCCCAGTCGATGCTATCGTCGTCGATGCTTGTTAATACAACGTGCTTCAGATTTACCGCACCACCGAAGAATTCAACACCATCATCTGAGTTGTTGTGAACTTGTAAGTACTCAACCGTTGTACCAGAACCAACAGCACCAAATGTAATACCATTTAATTCATTATCTGGGGCAATTTCATAACCAGCATTTTTAACAACAACGTACTTTAAAGTACCCGAACTATCTGTATTGTCTGTACCGCCGAATACAGCACCAGATTCAACACCTTCAACTTGAAGAGCACAATCGCCTTCAGAAGGACACTTATTAGAGATACCGTTACCAAGAAGCACCATACCGCCCCATTGGCCTGCAGATGTTTCTTCACCAACTACGTCTTGCTTAGAAGTAAAGATGATCGGGTCGTTTTTAGTACCTGTAGCTTCAATTTTAGAGTCACGGCTAACAACTAGGTAATCAGAACCGCTGTTACCGAATACTACCGCACCCGCTTCAATTGTTAACGTTGCACTGTCTGCTTTATCGTTACCAACGAATACAGCACCATCAAGCGCCCAAAATGCGTCTGTTGATAATGTTGTATCTTCAGTGATTACGCCTGAAAGAACTTGTACTGTCACATCACGACCTAATGCAGCAGACACTTCGTTCGAAAGACTTTGGCTGTATACACCCGGTAACTCTTCAGTTGTTGGTGGTGTAGTTGGGTTAGTAGGTGTAGTTGGTTGCTCAACTGTTTCTTCTACGTTGATGTTGATATCACCACCGCCACAACCTGCTAGTGAGATTGCTGTAGCTACAAGACTAACCTTGAATAAGCCAGATAATTTCATTGTTCACTCCGTTAAGATAGATATTTAATTATTGTGTTAGCGCATAAACTCAAGTCACCAAAAAACACTGCAAAAAATAATGCTTTTGGGTCACTTGAGTTTTAAACTGCGACTACCTTACGGGAGCTGTATGACAAACTAGTTACACTTTAATAAACATAAAATGACAATATTAATTATTTAAAAAAGAGTAAGTTAGTTAATTTTAGGAACGGAAAAAAGCCGCCCGAAGGCAGCTTTGGTGTTGCGATTATAAATTAGTTCTTTTGTACGCTTACCTGTTGAATACGATTTAGAGTAAAGCGGTACGTAATGTTTCGGCGTGCACTTTTTCACGCTTCACATACTTGATCCATTGCTCAGCTAAACGCTGTGACTTTTTGTGTTTTTCCGCTTGCTCAAACGCTAAAATCGAGGCATCAAAGTTTTGTAAATTGTACTGCGCCATACCTAAAGCAACATACACATTTGATTCAAACTCTAAGCCGCCTTTATCTAGGGCTTTACGTGCTGCATCCGCTGCTTCTTCGTATTTTTCAAGATTAATGCTTACCTCTGCAATACGTTGTTCGTACTGACCATGCGTAACTAAATCAGCGGCTTTTGCAAAGTACGGAAGTGACTTTTCACCCTCTTTTGCTTGTACCATCGCTTCTGCAACAAAGGCATAGTTTTTCGCTGATTTTTCAGCGACACCGTCTTGCATTGCTTTACTCATCACGTTCGCCGCTTTAAAAGCCAGGCCGTTGTATAAATACACTTGTGATAATTGACGTAAATCTGATTTAGATTTCATGAAACCTTGTTGATATGCCGCTTCTAAAATCGCTAATTGCTTTTTCTCTGCGCCCGTTTCACCGTACATGCCACCTAACTGAACCCAGTACTCAGGCTTGTTGTAAAGCTTAACTAAACGCTCAAGTACCTCGACCACTTTGTCAGACTGGTTAAGTGAGTAGTACATAGCACGCTGTAAGATCAACCAGTTTTCTTTTGGCATTTCACCTTTGCTGTCGGCTTCTGCGATAGCAAGGTTAATGTTATCAATGCCTTTTTGGTAATCTTTAAGCTGATAATACGCTTGTGATTTTAATACGTAATAAGCATCTGTTTTAGGCTTGTCGTTAATCACATCCCACTGCGCTAAATATTTGATTACCTTTTCGTAATCGCTATTAGCCATTGCAAGTTGCGCTAAGCTAAAGGTGGTGCTTACACGTAATGTTTCTGGAATCGCATCTTCGTTTACTACTTTTTCAAACGACGCAATTGCTTTATCTAAGTCGTTTTCGTTGTAGTAAATAAAACCGTAGAAATTATGCATCATGGCAATTTCATAGGAGTTCATGCTTGAAGAACGCTCTTGAATACTATCAAGGGCTGCTAATCCTGCTTTTGCATCACCATCATCAGCTAACTTTTGTGCTCGTGCTAATTGGCTATACACTTTTTCACGCAGTGCAGGTACACGTTTGGTTTTTTGTTCTTCAGCGTAAGCTGTTGCCAGTGTGACACCTGGTAACATGCTAACAACGCTTGGGACTACAAGGCTGCTTGTGAAAGCAGCCGCGCAAATCACGGCAACTTTTAAAGGTTTCATAATCGCATTCCTCTTTTCTAACCGTTAATTTGGAAAGAAATTTTGTTCTGTACGCCCGCTACTTCAACAGCTTCACCGTTAACAACGCGCGGTTTATATTTAAATTTAAGTGCTGCATCCATCGCAGCGCGGTCAAACAATGACTCTGGTTCAGCTTTAATAACTTTCGGGTCACGTACTGTGCCTTGCTTGGTTACTGTAAACTCAACAATCACATAGCCTTCGATTCCACGCGATAAAGCTCGGCGCGGATAAACAGGCGCTACTTTTACAATCGGTAAGTATTCACCGTCGCTTGATTCAAGGGCTAAGCCGCCAGCTAAGTTAACGTCGGCTTCAACACTGGCACCAAAGTCAAAGTTGGCATTGCTCGCGTTAGGATCACTGTTTTGCATTTGCGGTGATTCCATTGGCGGAGGTGGCTCTTTTGGCGTTGGTGGCTTTTGCGGTTTACGTTCTTTCTTTTGCACTGTCTCTTCTTTTTTCAGACGAACAAAATCAAGTACGTTTCCTTTTACGGGCTCAGACATGGCCCCTTCACCACCGGTGATCAGTGCCTGCATGCCTAAAAACAGCATAACAGTCACGATACCCGCGATGATTAATGCAACTATATAACGCATCGCTCACATTCCTTATGATGCTTCTTGCGCAGCAATCGACACATCAAATGCGCCTGCAGCTCGCGATGCATCCATTACTTTGATAAGTACATCGGTTGTGGCTTTCTTATCAGCTTGAATAACCACGCTACCTTGTGGGTTTTCAGCTTTTAAGCGCTCGATATTTGCTTGTACTGCACGAACATCTACTTGGCGTTTGTTGATCCAAATCTCACCTTTGTCAGAAATAGCAACTAAGATGTTGGCACGCTCTTTTTTCACTGCCGTTGCTGCTTCTGGGCGGTTTACATCAATACCGGCTTCTTTTACGAATGATGCTGTTACGATAAAGAAGATAAGCATGATGAAAACAACGTCTAGCATTGGCGTCATGTTGATTTCTTCAGCGTCGTCTTCTTGAAATAAGTTACCTAGTGGCGCTCTCATTGTTAGTCTCCTAATGGGTGATGCTCACATCACCCTAAAATTCGTTTAGTGGTCTAAGACCATGTTGTCTTCAAGTAATTGCACTTCGCGTTTTGCACGACGTTGTAAGAACGTTGATGCGAAAACCCCTGAAAGTGCACCCACCATACCGGCCATTGTTGGGATAGTGGCTTTAGACACTCCTGATGCCATCGAACGTGCACTGCCTGTGCCTGTAATTGCCATTACATCAAATACTTCGATCATGCCGGTTACGGTACCTAACAGACCTAAAAGTGGACATAACGCAACCATTACGTTGATTAGCGCAAGGTTATTATTTAGTTGCATGCCAGCGCGTGAAATCATCGCTTGGCGAATTTGCTCTGCGTTCCAGCTGTTACGCTCTGCTCTATTGCTCCAAGTGCTTTTTACGTCTTTCTTGTAGCGTTTAAAGCCACCAAAGAAATACATAAAACGCTCAAGTATCAATAACCACATCGCGAAGATGAGGACCCCGATGACCAAGAGAACTTGGCCACCTGTGTCGAGGAAATCACGTAGAGCATTGATTGCATCAATCAATAGCACCATGATTTATGCTCCTTTCTCGCTTCGCTCTGCGATGATACCTGCGCTTTGCTCTTGTAAAATCAACAGCATGTTTTTAGAACGCGTGTTAAGAAGTGTATATAAGAATACTGTTGGGATAGCCACAACCAGACCAAGTACTGTTGTTACAAGTGCCTGAGAAATACCACCCGCCATTAGTTTAGGGTCACCTGTACCGAACAAGGTAATTGCTTGGAAGGTGTTAATCATACCGGTTACCGTACCTAGTAGACCAAGTAGTGGTGCTACCACAGAGATAATCTTAATTAGTGTCAGGTTACGAGTAATTTTTGGCATTTCACGAATGATTGCTTCGCTTAATTTAAGCTCAAGTGTGTCGTACGCTACATCTGGGTACTGGTCTTTTACTTTCATTACGCGACCAAGTGGGTTGTCATCACGTGCCACTGTGTCTTTAAGCTGACGACGGATTTTGCTACCCATAATCATCAGAGATACAAAACGCTCAAGTGCAATTAGTAAAGCGATTAAGCCAACACCTAAGATGATGTAACCAACCGTACCACCTTGGTGAACTTGCTCTTCAGTATCTGGTGCTTGTACTAAAAGACCTAAGATTGAACCACCTGTTGGGTCAAGTGCAAACGGTACAACACCTGAGTTTGCTTGCTGTAAATCAGCTGCAGTTGCTGTGTAACGGCTGCTAGGCTGACGTGTAAGCTGGCTGATTGTATTTGTAGCCGGTGTGTACTCAAGGTATTTACCATCAGCGATTAAGTTAAATGCACCAACACGCACCACTTCTTTTTGTGCTTTGCTGCCACCTTCAACGATTACATCGGTTGTAAAGCGAGATACTTTACCTTGTTCAGTCATTTCGCGTTGTAATTCAAACCATACTTTTTCGATATCATCGATTGAAGCAAGCTTTGACGTTGAACCCATTTTTTGTGCTAGCTCATCCATGAAGTTACTACGACCAGGAAGCTCTGCAGAAACAACTGACGTCATGAATTTATTGCTTGAATCACCTGCTACTTGCTGTAACACACCGAATAGTTCTTTAAGTGAACCCATGCGGTTTGAAAGTGTGTCTGTTAAGTTAGCTAGCTTTACTTCGTTTTCTTCAAACTGAGTTTCTAATCGCTCAGATTCGTTAAGCATTGCAGTACGCTTTGCTTGTGTATCCTTAAGCATTTGTACTTGTTCGTTTTGACGCGCCATGAACTCTTGTTCACGTTGTTTATTTTCAGCGCTTTGTTGTGCTTTACCTTGCTCTAATGTTTTTAGTAATGAGTCTAAATCCATTGGCTCAGCAGCTAGGCTGCTACCAGCAAAACCAAGGCCAGCTGCAAACACGGCCATTTTTGTCATTTTCGTTAATAATTTCATCTCAAACCTCTTATTCAGCAGCGTGGACTGGCAGTGTTAACATATCTGGGGCAAGTTGCTTACGTGCAATGCGTAAACCTTTGTTGATTTGGCTGATTGCAGAATCTGGTAATTCAACAAACGATTTTGTTTCTTTATCCCAGCTACCTGCTTTTTTGCCGTCGCGTGTTAAATAAATAAGTTCTAAACGACCGATGCGTAAGAAATCTACTTCGCGCTCTTGGCCATCTACATTAAGTAATGCTGTGTACGCTTCGATAGTGCGACCGTAATCAACTTCTACTTGGTAAGCTTCAAGTAAGCGGCGGAATTTTTCACTTGAAGTGATGTCTGCGCGGTCCATCATTTCTTTTAATGATGCAATACGCTTGCTACGCTCTTCAGTTAAGAAAGGTACGTCTAGTGCAACAAATTGCTCAAGACCTGTGATCATACGCATCATTAACGGCGTGATTTGACGCTCGATAACCGATACCTGATCCATTGACTCGTTTAACGCGTCCATTTCAGCAATTTGGTTGTTTAATTGCTTAGTAAGTTGCGCGTTATAAACAGTTAAGCCGTCAATTTCTTTATTAAGGGCTTTGAATTGTTGTAAACGACCTTGCATTGAATCTGCAATCTTGTCGATTTTAGTTTGTGATTGCGCTGCAGATTTGTTTATCTCGCTGCTTTTATCAATTACTTTATCTAGATCGTTTGCATGTACTGCTGCAGATGCCGCTACAATACCTGCTAAAATCAGTGGTTTAACGCCTTTCATCGCATACACCTTTACTCGTTAAGTTAGCTTAATTTGCTAGTTGGGTTGTTTTATTGTGCGAAAGGATAACGATGAAAAATGACAAGCATGTTGCGCAAAAAATACAAAAATATGACAGCTGTAACAATTAGTTTATATTGGGCAAGAATAAGGCAAAAGTTGCAGAATTGTGTCCTTATTAATTTTCAATTTTTAGCTTTGGGTTCGGTTTGTTACCCTAAAGAAGGGTAAAATACTAACAAAGTAGAATACTAAAAAGTTTCTTTGATATATTACAACTCAAAATATATCTGAGATAAACAGTATGGGTAAAGTCAGCTTCTTAAAATTAAACGGTAATATTGCAGATCAAGTTATCAACCTCAAAGTTAAAGAATCTCAAAAGCATCTTATCGACAACAATGCCGAGTGGATTATTCAAGCTATTTTCAACGAAGATAGTATCAGTTATGGCATTTATGTAGATAATAAACCTGCTGGTTTAATATCTTTAATCGATCCAAGAATACTCGAAGATTTCGATGAACATTTTCAAAAAGATTATCTCTACTTGTGGCGCGTTATGGTTGACTATAATTTTCAAGGTCTTGGGCTGGGAAAACAAGCAATTAATTTTAGTAAGCAATACGCCTCACTCGTAGGTTTGCAAGGTGTGTCACTAACCACAATGGATAAAGAAGATGGTAATGCACTTTCAATTTATCAAAAGCTTGGATTTGCTCCAACAGGAAGAAGACTAGATGATGAGATTGAATTGATTTTTAATTTTGAGCATATACATTTGGCCTAACTCCCTGATATATGATCTTTATTTGAGCTATTTTCATCTTCGGGCTCGTTACAAAGCCAAAACGAGGTTAATTATCACGTTTGGCTTAAAACTTTTTAATTCAATAGGCTTAACCAGCAACCAAATTAAATAACGTCTATAATTTGCTGATAATTGCTTTGCCAATCTAAATAATTAACCGGGATAGCAGCATACTTCCCTTTATTTTCAAGGACTAAAGATGGAAAACCTTGAATAGGTAAGCTTCTCGCTTGGTTTATTTCGGCCATAAGCAATGAATTTATTTTTTCACTTTCAATTTCTTTAATGAATACGTTTTTTTCTAACCCAATTTGCTCTGCAAGGCTTGTAAGGGTGCTGATGTCAGATGGATTTTGTGCATCTAAGTAGTAGGCTTTTTGAATGGCGTGTAGCATTTCACATTCTTTATTGTGCTGCCTTGCAAGAAGCACAGCACGGCATGCAGGGTAAGTAGAGCGTCGTGGTTGCGCGGTATGCCAAAACTCATGATTGAATGGCGTGCCAAGCTGCTGTTCAATACGTTGCCATGTTTGCTGTAAAAACTGCTGCATATCTTTTGGCATTGGCTCATCTGAATCAGGCGCGAGGCCACCCACTTTATATTCAATAGCAAGTTTATCGCCAAGGGCTGCTTGGAGTTTTAACCAGGTTTCTCTGTAGCCCCAACACCAACTACACATTGGGTCGTATACATAAATTAACTTTGCCATTTAGCTTATCTCAGTTAGATCAGAGACCACTACATTACGCCCTTTTGCTTTGGCTTTATAGAGGTTGTCGTCAGCTTGTTTAATCGCTTTACTAAATTGGCTACCACGTTCTAGGCTGGCAATACCGATACTACAGGTAATAGTCACAGACTGCCCCACATCATAAGGGATCTGTTTCTCGGCGACATAACTACGCAGTTTTTCAGCCACGGCATGGGCAATATTAAGCCCCGCTTTTGGTAGCAAAATAATAAACTCTTCACCGCCATAACGGGCTTTTATATCTGTGCCACGTAACTTATCGTGCAGCATAGAAGTAAAGGCTATTAATGCCTGATCGCCAAAGTCATGACCATAAGTATCGTTAAGTGATTTAAAGTTATCTAAATCAATTAATAATACCGACATAGGTAAATAATTAGCCGCTTCAGCTTCAAGGCGCGGCTGAATATGCTCATAAATGTAACGACGATTGGCAAGACCTGTTAGCGGGTCTGTTAATGCATCGCGTTTTTCTATTAAAGTAATGTCAGCAATTTTTTGATGGCTTTTTTGCCTAAAGTATTCACTGATCCCAGAAAACAAAATCACCATAGAGAAAGAGGCTAAAAAGCGTGAGGTTTCAACTTGCCCGTAATGCGCTTGACCGAAGTTGGGGCTAAACAGCAGTGCAACTGCACTAGCATACATAATCCCAACCAACACACTGCCCACTTTTAACCCTAAGGTGACATAAGCCACAATAGGGTAAAACATAAGCCAATATAAAGCGGTGTTTTCTTTGCCGCCGGTGTATACCAATGCTACACAGAGCAGCAAAATGATCGATAAAATAATGCAGCTTACAGAGACTAAAGCACCAGTGCGAAAGTAATAGAGCATGCACAGCACAATAGTTATATCGCTCACCACTAACATAATAGTGAGCGGTAAGGCGTAAATTTGATAGTTAGATAACACTAACGAAGTGATTAATACGATGGCAAAAAAAGCCATGGCAAATAACGTGAAGGCACGACGCTGTTTATCCGCCGTGTCGACACTGTTTAAAGTAATGGCATTAAGCCAATTTTGATCCAAAATTGCAGTCTCTTAACAACTAAACTTTAAATTTAAGTACCAATTGCTCAAGCTCATAGAACTGGGCTTTCAATTTAGTGCACTCATTCAAGGTGTTATTAAGATTGCTTTGACCTTGATTTGAAAGCTCACTAATTGAGTGTATATCACTGTCTAGGCTTTGAATCACTTGGTTTTGCTCAGTCGTGGCATTGGCAACACTGTGGTTCACCTCATCAATTGACTCAATGGCACGGGTTACCTCAGCCATTTTATCGCCTGCTACATGAGCTTGCTCAACACTCTTTTCACTGTCGCGGATACTGGCCGTCATAACTTCAACGGCAGACGCAGAACCTTGTTGTAACTGAGAAATGGTGTCTTCGATTTCTTGTGTTGATTGTTGTGTACGGTGCGCAAGTTGGCGTACTTCGTCGGCTACAACCGCAAAACCACGACCTGCTTCACCTGCACGTGCTGCCTCTATCGCTGCATTAAGTGCTAGCAAGTTAGTTTGCTCACTCACACCTTTGATCACTTCAAGTACTTGGCCAATGCTTACAGTGTGTGCATCTAAGCTATTAATGGTTTTTTGCGCCTGCTCCATATTACGAGATAAAGCATTAATAGCTGATAAGTTGTCAGCTAATGCAGATTGGCTTTGTAATGATTGGCTGTTAGCACTGGTTGCTAACGTTGACGCATTACTTGCACTATTTGAGATTTCTACCGCACTCGATGTCAGCTCATTGATTGCAGTTGCCACGTTATCAGTACGTTTTGTTTGGTCAGCATACATGTCGAGCGTGCCTTGAGTTTGATTAACTAAACTCTCAACTAAGCGCTCAAGCTCAACGGTGGTATTTTTAACTTGCTCAATTGATGTATGAATTTTCTCGATGAACGCATTAAAGTAATGGCTTAGCTCGCCAAACTCGTCATTGTTTTCAACCTCAAGTCGGCGGGTTAAATCCCCCTCACCTTGCGCAATATCTTTAATTGCATCGTTTAAGCGTTGCATTGGACGCATTAAATAGCGAAGTAAAAACTGCATCATTAATACAATCGCCACTATACCCATTAGCATGTAAATAGCCGCCATATTTCTAAATGAGGCAACTGATGAGTAAGCAATTTCTTCGTTGATCACCACACCTAAATACCAATCAACGTTTTGAATTCCTTTGATTTTGGTAAACGATACCAATTTGTCTAAGCCACCTACCTGTACTTCAACAAACTCAGATTGTAACGACAAGCTTTTACCAAATAAGTCACTCATGTTTTTGTCGTTAAATTTAGTTTCTGGGTGGCTTAAAATGCGCCCTTCACTATCTAGCAAAAAGCCATAACCAAACCCTAAAAAGTCAATTTCGTTGACGATTTTAGTAATGGTTTTCATGTCGATGTCGGCACCTGCAACACCGCTAAACACACCGTTAGCTTGCATAGGCGCTACAGCTGAAATAGTCAGTTCATTGGTGGTTACGTCAATATACGGGGCAGTAAAGGCAGTGTTTGTTTTGTTTTCAACAAGCTTGTACCACGGACGTGTTGTTGCATTGTAGTCTGGCGGTAAGACAACAGATTGGTCATTCAATACAAAGGTACCATCAGTGATACCAATATAGGTATTCTTAAAACTCCCCGCTTTGTCGGCTGTGTTCAGCTGAGTAAGCGTAAGCTCTTTGCTATCACCAAGTTGATAGGTATCAGCAACTGACGAAACAATGGCTAATTTAGCATTTAACCAATTAGCTATGTTTTGCGACACTGACTGAGAAATCTCTTGAAGAACAAGCGAAAGCTGCTCCTGCGTTTGGCTGCGCATAGAGATGAAGTTATTAATGGTGAATAAACCGAGCACTATCACTAAAACCAGTGATGCAGCCACAGTTACCTTGGTGGTAAATTTAAGAGTGCTTTGCATGACAAACCTGTTTGTTATTTTTTTCGTTGTTAGCCTCTTTATATTTAACAAATTTAAAGCTCTTTGTCTTATAAAATTAAGCTAAAACTAGAAAAACGTTCCTTTTATTAAAGTACGCTTTCTTTGAAAATCAATTACTTTGTTAACGGCAGCCAATTTCACTTCTTAAGTCGTATTAATAAAAAAGCAGCAAAAAACTATTTGGAACGTTCCTATAAATTATTACTTAAACCGTCCCTGAATACGTATTCATTAAATCATTTTGTCATCTAGTTTTTTCGGTATAGCAAAAAAATGGCACAAAAAAACCCCGCAACTCAGTGCGGGGTTTTTATTGATAGTAATTTTAGCCGATGCGTTTTTTCCAGCTATCAGCTAAACGTACAACATTTAAGCCATACCAAGCGATAAATGCATAACAAATCACTGGTACAAAGAAGCTTTGTTGGATGTTTACTGTATCAGCAACTACACCTTGTACTAATGGTACTAAGGCACCACCAACGATTGCTAAACATAACCAACCCGAACCTTTACTGGTTAGTGAGCCTAAACCTTCAATAGCAACAGAGAAAATAGTCGGGAACATAATTGAGTTGAATAAACCAATTGCAAGTACAGAGTAAAGTGCCACATCACCTTCAGTGAATATAGTCACTAACAGCAATACAATAACCATCATGGCATTAAAGAATAACGCTTTTGAAGGCGCAATTTTTTGCAGTGCTGCAGAGCCAATGAAACGACCCACCATTGCACCGCCCCAGTAATAAGCAATTAAGCTTGCAGCCGCATGCTCTTCAAGGCCAGCGATGTGTTCTTCGCCAAAATAGTTAACTAAGAAGCTACCAATTGAAACCTCTGCACCTACGTAACAGAAGATACCTATAACACCCATCATTAAATGAGGTGCTTCGGCAAGGCTGTGGCCTTTCGCTTTACAGTCTTGCTCTTCTGTATGCTCTGCAATCACTGGTAATTTAAAGAAAGCAAATATTACAGCAATGGTCAGTAGTGCTGCTGCAAGCATAAGGTAAGGCACTTTTACAGATTCTGCAGTTGCTGCGTTTGCAGCTAGTGTGCCTGCTGTACCAAAGAATAAAATACCACCCACATATGGACCAACGGTGGTACCTAGTGAGTTAAGTGCTTGAGCTAAATTTAAACGTGACGACGCCGTTTTTTCAGGACCTAACGCCACAACATACGGGTTAGCAGATACCTGTAATACGGTAATACCTGCTGCTAGAACAAATAACGCACCTAAGAATAACCAGTACTCATGCACAACAACCGCTGGGTAAAATAACATACAGCCAATTGATGCCACGACTAAGCCGGTTAGTACGCCATTTTTGTAGCCCATTTTTTTAACCAACATACCCGCAGGTAGCGAAACAATAAAGTAAGCACCAAAGAAACAAAACTGAACCAGCATTGCCTCTGTGTAGGTTAAATCGAATACCCCTTTTAAGCGCGGGATCAACACGTCATTTAAAACTGTAATGAAACCCCATAAAAAGAACAAGGTTGTCATTGCTGTCAGTGGTAGCAGGTAGTTTTTATTTTGCTGCGAACCATCGGCGACAAACGATTGGTTTGTATTTATTTCACTCACGTGGTTTTCACTCCGTTAACAAGTTACCTTTGATTCTACACATTGAAGTAAAAATAGCACAAAGATTTACTAGGAACGTTCCAATATTTTTATTTCCTGCTATAGTTGCAAGATGTACACAGATTTATTAATAACCCATGGCCAAAGTTGATTTTAAAAGCCCTGACTTTCTTAAGCAGCATATCCAAGATACCCTTGCTTTTTATCACCCCCATTGTGTTGATCATTCAGCCCATGGCTTAGCGGGCTTTTATCAGTTCTTTAAAAATAATGGCGCGGTTTACGATAAACACACTCGCCATTTAGTCTCGAGCACCCGCTTTGTTTTTAACTATGCAATGGCGTACATAGAGTTTAAAGACCCAGAATATTTGAGCCTTGCTAAACATGGTTTAGCCCACCTTGAACATGCGCATAAGCAAGCATCTGGTGGTTATGCTTGGCTTATTAAGCAAGAAGATAACGGCGCAGTCACTGTGTTAGACGATACTAACCATTGTTATGGGCTCGCTTTTGTAATGCTTGCAAACGCGGTTGCTTTAAAAGCAGGGGTGAACGACTGCAAAAATACCATTTCGCAAGTATGGGGTTTATTAGAGCAGCACTACTTTGAACCCCAGCATAATGCCTATTTAGATGAGCAAAATGCCGATTTTAGCTGTGCAGATGACTATCGCGGCCAAAATGCCAATATGCATTTATGCGAAGCCTTACTCATGTGTTTTGAAGCAACTAACGAGACCCGTTATTTAAAACGCGCTAAACAACTTGCCGAAACTTTTACGGTAAAACTGGCAGCCCACAGCCAGCAGTTGGTGTGGGAGCACTATTCTAAAAATTGGCAAATCGATTTAGATTACAACAAAGATGACCCGCAGCATTTATTTAGGCCTTGGGGATTTCAACCAGGGCATCAAACTGAGTGGGCAAAACTGTTACTTATTTTAAACCGCCATATTGATGAACCTTGGCTGGTAACACGCGCTAAAAGCCTGTTTGATGAAACCCTGAGCATCGCGTGGGATCAACAACATGGGGGCATTTTCTATGGCTTTGCACCAGATAAACAAATATGTGATAGCGATAAGTACTTTTGGGTGCAGGCCGAATCATTAGCCGCAGCTGCCCTACTCGCTGATGCCACAAATGACGAAAGCTATTGGCAATGGTACGAAAAAATTTGGCAGTACAGTTGGCAACATATGGTAGATCACCAATATGGTGCGTGGTATCGCATTTTATCAGCACAAAACCAACCATACAGTGACGAAAAATCGCCAGCAGGCAAAACCGACTACCATACTATGGGTGCCTGCTACGAAGTATTAAGAACCTTAACCTTGAGGAATGCATAATGAGTTTAGTGTGTTTTGGCGAAGCATTAATCGACTTTTTATCAGATGGTAAACAACCAGAGTCATTTACCAAATACGCAGGTGGCGCACCAGCTAATGTGGCTGTTGCAGCAGCAAAACTAGGCCTAAACACCAGCTTTTGCGGCATGTTAGGCGATGATATGTTTGGTCACTTTATTAAACAAGAGCTTGACCAGCATGCGGTAAACACCCAGTACTGTACATTCACCGATGCGGCAAAAACAGCATTGGCGTTTGTATCACTTGATGACAGTGGTGAACGCTCGTTTAGCTTTTATCGCCCACCAGCCGCTGATTTACTATATCGCGTAGACGATTTTGACCATGCAATGTTTGCAAATCACGCCATCATGCATGTATGCAGCAACAGTTTGACTGAGCACAATATCTATCAAACCACAATTTATGGTTTAACGCAGGCGAAAAAAGCCGGTGCAATTTGTAGCTTTGATATGAATCTGCGCGAAAACCTATGGCCAAGTATGCGCCATACGCTTGATAGAATGTGGCATGTAATTTCACTTGCAGATATCGTAAAACTGTCATTTGAAGAGCTTGAGTTTTTAAATCAAAAAAGCCATCAAGAAATGCCACTTGAGCATACTATTGATGCCATTTTAAAGGCCGGTGTAACCTGTTTGCTAGTTACTAATGGCGGCGAAGCAATCAGCTTTTACCACGCAGACTTTAAAGGCCAAGTTAGCCCACCAGCTACAAAAGTGGTTGATACCACAGCCGCAGGCGATGCATTTATTGGCGGCATGCTGTCAAAGATTGGTCAGCACTGTGAAAACAAACAAAGCTTTAAAGCGTTTTGCCAAACCCCAGCTAATATCGAACAAACCATTGCTTATGCAGCTAAAGCTGGCGCTTTTGCAGTAAGCCGTTATGGTGCATTTGCGTCTTTACCAAGCGCAGCCGATTTAGCCTAGAACTTTGTTTATGTATAGTTTAAAGCCCGGCATTAGTAATTAATGCCGGGCTTTTTAGATATTGCTCAGTTTTACATTTATCGACAATTAGTAAATACCTAAACACCTTCATTTTTGGATCGAACACCACATGATCCCCCGCTTTTAAAGCAATGCTAATTTCTCCATTTCAACGTTAAGTTGTTCACTGATTGAATAACAAAACGAAAATATTTCATCATCAAATCAATGCAAAAAAGCCCAGCGTTTCTATAATTAATACTGTGATTTACTTAAAAGGATTTGATAATGTTCACTTTAAAACAACCTCGTATGTTAACGATTTTATCTTTCGGTTTAGTATTCGCCTCACCAACTGTTTATGCCGACCAATGGCAATTTTCTGTAGAGCCTTATTTAATGGCCACTGCGATTGATGGCAGCTCGGCAATCGGCACTATAGAAGCCCCCCTTGAAGTCGAATTTGATACCATTTTAAACAACCTCGACAGCGCATTTATGCTCCATCTTGAGGGATATCATCAATCAAACTGGGGTTTTATTGCTGACTGGGGCTATATGGATTTAAGTAAATCTCATAACGCCCCAAAACTTGGCGTGCTCAGTGCTCGTGTGCGCCAAGCCGTGCTCGAATTAAGTGTTGCGTACCGTTTTTCTAGTCCTTCGATGGGTGATTGGGTTAACTATGTGGGTATTCGTCGTTGGGATAACACCTACGAATTCGACCTTGACCCTAACTTTATGTCGCAAGTGTCCGTGGTCGACAGAGATGAAGATTGGATTGACCTAATTTTTGGCTTTCACTTTAACAAACAATTAAGCGAACATTGGCAATTAACAACCGCTGGAGATCTCGGTGGTTTTAACTTAAATGCTAAATTGACTGGCAGCTTCAAATTAGGTGCGGTGTATCAAATAAACCCGCATTGGGATCTGGGAATGAGCTATAAAACTACTTATGTAGATTACCAAACAGGCCAACGCGGAAATAAAAACTTCTTTAGTTATGATACATTTACCCAAGGCCCGCAAATAAGCGTGAGCTATCAGTTTTAGTCGTTCGCCCGCTAGTAATTTGTTTCTATTTCATGGTATGTTTTTTAACTAATTAAAGAAAAAGGAATTCATCCTATGAATAATAAGCTTCTTGCTGGGGGCGCGATTGCTATTGTTGCAGGTGCGTTGTTGTACTCACAAAATAAAGCCAGTGTAGATGTAGATTTACCTGAGCTTGCATACGTACCTGCCGACACGGCGGTTTTTTATGGTCAACTTAAACCGTTTCCGTACAGCAAATACTTCGCGCTTATGCCAGATGCAATGAAAGGCACGAGCGATTTAACGCCCATCATTGCTGAGCTTAAAACTGTTGATGATAAGAATGCCCTATTCCTTGCATCACTGATGGAAAAATACCAACAATCACTGAGCTCTTACGATGCCTTCAAATCGATTTGGGGCTTTGGTGATGACTACAAAGGCATGATGTACGCGCAAGGTTTAATGCCGATTGTGCGTTTTCAGGTCGCTGATCAAAACAGCATTATCAATAGCATTAAACAATCTGCTGATGAAGCCGGTATTGCTTATACAACAGAAAGCCTTGAAGGCGTAAGTTACACGCGCTTTGCAATCGAACTTGAAGGTTTAGATAACTTCAACCTAATTGCATCAACTCACAATAATTGGGCTACCATCACGCTGACCACTGCGCTTTCTAACGATCAAGATTTACGTATTGCCCTTGGCGTAGAAAAACCGGCTCAATCACTGGCTGAGACTAAAAAACTACCTGAGCTTATTAAAACTTTTTCGCTTGATGGCAACTCGGTTGGCTTTGTTGATCATCAACGTATCGCTAATGCTGTAACAGGCAAAGAAGACTCTCGCTTACACCAGATGCTCAAAGAGCTACTTGATAAAGCCCAGCAATCAAACGCATTAGCAGCGATTTCAACACCTGAGTGTCAAGATGACATTGCAGCCATTGCCGCTAAATGGCCTGCGACTGTATCAGGCACAACAAAAACCCGTATTACCGCCGACTACGCCGACTTTGACGTAAAAGCAGTACTGCAAAGCACAGATCAAGACTTACTTAATACGCTACAAGCCGTGCGTGGCTTTGTACCAAAACATACCACTGGGCTTTACGGGCAAATGATGAGTGTTGCTTATGGTATTGATGTAGCAAAAGTACTGCCACTAGCCAATACACTAACCGGTGCAATTAAGTCAGCTGAGTTTAACTGTGGCCCAATTGTCGCACTACAAAATGAAATGCAAGAAGTGAGCACTGCTGGCCTTGCTATGATGTCAGGCTTTGCAAATGGCGTACAAGGCATGAGTGTCAGCGTTCAAGATGCTGCATTGACAATTGATGACTACAACGGCCCACAAATAGATAAGCTTGATGCTATCGTTACCCTATCGGCGACCGACGCCCATGGCCTGTATTCAATTGCACAAGGTTTTGTACCGCCACTTGCTAACATAAAACTACCAGCCAATGGTGATGCCGTACTGATCAATGAATACATTCCATCGCCTGTGCCACTTAACTTTGATATTAAAATGGCGCTTAAGGGAAATCATATTGTGATTTTCACCGGTGATAAGTCAGCGCAGATTGCCGAGACTTTAGAGTCGCAAAGTGTCACTAAAAATGGCTTTGTGAACATGGCATTCGACGTACAAAAAATCTTATTACCTTTGCTTGATACGATTGCTGCAACGGGTCAATTAACGAATGAAGAAATGGCTGAGCTTGATTCGCTACGCGACCAACCTGTAGGTGTGTATTTTGCCACAGACATTACCGACAACGGCATTGGCCTTGAAAGTAACGTACAAATTACTAAAAAGTAGTTTTGAGTTTGAATCTAAAAAGAGCGCTATTTAGCGCTCTTTTTTTGTTGCCATTTAAGTGAGTTGTTAGTGTCTCGACTATTGCAAATGGTGTCGTTTGAACTCTCAATACCACCGAGTTTGGCAAGTCGGTCGTAAAGCACAACATTGCAGGTTGCGGCTAGGTTCATACAGCCTATAGTTGGTACATACACTACTTCATCACACCATTTCAGCACGTCTTTACTGACCGAGCCATCTTCAGGGCCAAATACATAAAATGCGTTTTCAGGGTGCTTAAATTCAGGCAGCGGCGTTGCACCTTCAACAAGCTCAATCACCACCGTAGTGGCACCTTCAGGCTTTGCTTGCTCTAGGCTTTCAACTTGCGTGAGCGGAATATGCTCAAGCACATTTTTGGTATCGGTATGATACTTATTAGCGCGTAAATAGCGGCTACCAGTAAAAAACACCTGCTTAGCATTGTAACAACCCGCGGCACGTAATACGCCACCCACATTCGTTGGGCTTTTTGGGTTTAACAAGCCAATGCTTGCTTTAAGTGTGCTCATTAATCAATGTCTCTGGTTGGCCATTCGGCCACGTATAGATCAAAGTCATCTAGGTCTACATCACAGTCTTTCACTGTTTTGTCACGCACAGAAATACCCAGCTCATGCATCATATCTTTACTGCCACCGTTCAGTAGCGGGTGCCAAGACGCAAGGCCACGGCCTTCGTAAAGGCGACGGTAGCTGCAGCTTTGCGGCATAAAAAAGATATCTTTAAGGTTTTCTTTAGTGAGCTTTACACATGAAGGCACCAAGGTTTGGCGGTTCGCATATTCGCTACACCCACAGGTGTCGTTGTCTAGGTATTGGCAAACGATATTAGTGAAAATGAGTTCTTCACCCTCGCGAAGTTGATCCGTTGCGGTAAATTCATCTTCGTCTTCACTGTCGATAAATGTGTTTAAACAACATTTACCACAGCCGTCACAAATAGCTTCCCATTCGGGTTGTGACATTTGCTCAAGCGAGCGCTTAAGCCAAAATTGATCTTCTAACATGGTATTACTCAAAGCCCCTAAACAACGCGCATTCTAGCGTAAAGCCAGCATGCGCGCAAAGTTTAGCGTGTTTGGGCGATACCCAAGCCATCTCAAGATGCAGAATTCAGCGTTTCACAGGTGCCTTAATATCAAGGCGTTACTTTGCAAGAATGGCATTCCCTTTTAAGAAGTAACAACGATGAGAGTAAGTGCCTGTGAAGCGCCCAAGGGGTTGGTTTAAAAGCGACTTATACTGCGTTATTGATTTTAACAATAGAACCACTATTACTTGCAATCAATGCCTTGCCTAAATCGCTTTTAATTCCAACTGAAACTCGCACCTTGAGTTTGTTTGGGTATATTATTTTTGCTCGTTAACCCAACGCTTAATTTTCTCTTCAAGAATTGGCATAGGTAATGCGCCATCAATCAGAACTTGCGTATGGAAAGCTTTAATGTCGAACTTATCGCCTAGCTCTTTGCTCGCGTAGTCACGTAGTTCTTGAATTTTGAACTGACCTAACTTGTACGACAGCGCTTGGCCCGGCCATGCAATGTAACGCTCAACTTCGGCAATAATGTCACTTTCGGCCATTGATGAGTTAGCCAACATGTAATCAATACCTTGTTGACGTGTCCAGCCTTTTGCATGGAAACCTGTATCAAGCACTAAGCGCATTGCACGTAATTGCTCATCTGATAAACGACCGTACCACATGTAAGGGTCGGTAAATAAGCCAAGCTCTTTTCCTAAGCTTTCTGCATACAATGCCCAACCTTCTGCAAATACCGTGTAGCCACCAAATTTACGGAATAGTGGTAATCCTTCAATTTCTTGTTGCAAAGCAATTTGAAAATGGTGACCCGGTGCCGCTTCGTGAATAGACAAGGTTTCTAGTAAAAACTTAGGCTGTGCTTTTAGGTTAAAGGTATTGATATAGAAAATACCTGGGCGCGAACCATCTGGCGCTGGCGACTGGTAAGATGCACCCGCAGCAGATTCAGCGCGGAAATCTTCAACTGCTTTTACAACGTATGGCGCTTTTGGCGCAATATCGAACATTTGCGGCAGCTTAGCATCAATCTTTTCTTTTACTGCTTCGTACGCGGCAATTAACTCTTCTGGCGTATCGTAGTAAAACTCATCTGAGGTTCTTAGGTGTTCAAAAAACGCTTTTAAATCGCCTTCAAAACCGACAGTCTCTTTGACTTTTTTCATCTCAGATAAGATGCGCGATACTTCGCTTAAGCCAATGTCATGAATTTCATCGGCGTTTAAGCTCAGCGTTGTATGCTGTTTAATTTGGTACTCATACCATGCTTTACCATTTGGAAGGTCGCTGTAACCAATGCTTTCACGGGCATTTGGAATATATTCATTCGCTAAAAAGTCAGCCATTTTTTGATACGCAGGCACTAAACGCTCGCTGATCATTGCCGTGTATGCGCTTGTTAGCTGTGCTTTTTGTTCGTCGCTGAAAGACTCAGGTAACTGAGCAATTGGCCCCCAGAATAATGACTCTTCTGGTTTTTCTACAATATGAGTTTGAAATTGCGGTAATAGTTTTTCAGCAAGCGGTTTAGGAAGAACCACTTTGTCTTTCATGCCTTGGCGCATTGATTGTTCAACACTGTCTAACCAAGTGATGAAACCATCAGCACGTTTTTCAAATGCTTGATAATCTTCAACCGTGTTAAAAGGCTGTGCACTTTGCCCTGAACCTAGCGCAGCAAAGGTATTGTGCGCCCCGCCCATTTGGTTAATTGGCATTAAGTAACTTGGAAACTGAGCGCCTTCAATCGCAAGGTCTAAATCGCGGGCTAGAATTTCGTAGCTCAATAATGACTGACCTGTTAATTGCGCTTTGTCGATATTTGCTAGTTTGTTTTTGTATTCTTTAACAAAGTTAAGCTGCTCGTCGCGGTTTGCTTTACTGATAGGTGCAATAAATTGGTCGTTATATTCGCTACGGCCAATGTAAGTACCACCAATTGGATTAAATTTTAAGCCTGCTTCAAAGTAGTCTGCTAGTAATGTATCAAGTTGCTCTGTGGCTGACGTTGCGCTTGGTGCTTGTTTGCTTACTTCTTGAGTTGGTTTTTCGTTGCTTGGCGTTGATTCATTACAACCAAGTAATGCAAACATCACTGCCGAACTAAGTAGTGCTAGTTTTACGTTTTTCATTCTTTCCCTGCCCTTATATTAAGTACGCGTAAATTATGAGGGTTTAGTTCCCTATTTAGCAAGTATCGCTGCAACTTATCGCAGTTTATTTACACTTTGTAAGCTGATTGCTAGAGTGGCGGCTCGACTTACCAATTTTGAATAAAAATGAAAAAGACAGCTCTTGCTATTAGCCTAGGCCTTGCTTGCCTAACCTCTTTAAATACCTACGCAACCACCTACTTATCGGCAAAAGCCATGGTAGATGTAAATTCAGGCAAACTGATTAAATCACCACTTATCAGTATAGATAATGGTCAAATTACAGCTGTACAAAGTAATAAACAGCCTAGCTTAAAAGACGGCGATAAGCATATTCAATTACCAGAACTGACTTTGGTGCCAGGTTTAATGGATATGCATGTGCATTTAACGAGCGATCCTACCGTGCCACGCAGTGAGCGAATTGGTCAATCGATTCCGCGCAAAGCAATTAAAGCGGCGCATTTTGCCGAAAAAACACTGTATGCAGGTTTTACAACGCTGCGTAACTTAGGCGCAGAAGGCTACAGCGTGATTGCAGTACGAGATGGCATTAACGCAGGCGACATTGTTGGCCCACGTATTTGGGCGGCTGGCCCGTCTTTAGGTGTTACAGGCGGTCACTGCGATAACAACCGTTTACCACCAGAAATGAAATACACCGCAGAAGGCGTTGCTGATGGCCCATGGGCTGTGCGCGCTAAAGTACGTGAAAACATTAAGTACGGTGCCAATGCCATTAAGTTTTGTGCAACTGGCGGCGTATTTTCAAAAGGCACAAAAGTCGGTATTCAACAATATAGCCAAGACGAAATGAACGCCATTGTTGACGAAGCTCATTTACGCGGCCTAACTGTTGCAGCCCATGCGCACGGTTCCAGTGGTATTAAAGCGGCCATTGTTGCCGGTGTAGACAGTGTTGAGCACGTTAGCTTTGTTGATGACGAAGCCATTAAACTTGCTAAAAAACACGGCACTTGGTTCTCAATGGATATTTACAACACTGAGTACACCCTTGCCTTTGGTGAACAAAACGGGGTTGCAGAAGAAAACCTCAATAAAGAACGCCAAGTATCTAAAAAGCAACGTGATAGCTTTAACCGCGCAGTAAAAGCAGGCGTAAACATGGTATTTGGTACCGATGCAGCGATTTACCCGCATGGCGATAACGCAAAGCAGTTTTCGCGTATGGTTGAGTTTGGTATGACACCGCTGCAAGCATTGCAGTCTGCCACCATCAATAGTGCCAAACTACTTAAAGCTGATGATCAACTTGGCCAAATCAAAAGCGGTTTCTTAGCCGATATTATTGCCGTTAAAGGCAATCCGCTTGAAAACATTGCAGTACTTGAAGATGTACAATTTGTTATGAAAGACGGTAAAGTTTTTAAATAAGCTATTATGCTGGCTTTGCATTAGTAAAGTCAGCAACCCTTATTTGTATCTATATCGTAAACAAAATTACCAACCATAAAATCAGTTGTTAGCAACTTGTATCCAAATAAAGAAATTACCCAAAACAGATAAATAAAACTTGAAATGAAAATAGCTCGCATTATCATTGCCGAAAAATTTCGACAGTTTACCTATAATGACGACACATAAATACTCAATTTTAGCCCTAGCCTGCTTAAGCGCATTCAATGCAACCGCCAACGATTTAGACTCAGTTGAACGTATTACCATTTACGACAAACAAAACCGTGTAGTACTTGAATCTGGCCTTGCCACTAAATCAAATATGACTCTAATGGAAACGCCAGCCCCAGTCGTGGTTGTTGATCAGGAGCTGATCAACTCGCAAGGTGCAACAAACTTACAAGACTTAGTGCGTAACATCAGTGGTGTTACCCAAGCCGGTAATAACTACGGTATTGGCGATAACTTAGTGATCCGCGGTTTAGGCGCTAACTATACATACGATGGCATGTATGGCGGTGCAGGCCTAGGTAACACCTTTAACCCTACACGCTCAATGACCAATGTTGAATCTGTTGAAGTACTTAAAGGCCCTGCAACAGGTTTATATGGTATGGGTAGCGCAGGTGGTGTTATCAACCTAATCGAGAAGAAACCACAATTTACTGAAAAACACACGGTAAATGCAGAACTTGGTCAATGGGATAGCTACTCATTAGGCTTTGATAGCACAGCAGCATTAACCGATGACCTTGCTTATCGCGTTAACGCAAAAACCGCTCGCAGCGATGGCTACCGCGACTTAAAAGACGACCGTGATGAAATTTATGGCGCGTTAAAATACGTATTAAGCGACAAACAAGACATCATGATTTCTGCCGCTTATATTAAAGATGCCATTGCCGTTGACTCAATTGGCCACCCTATTCGTATCTTTAACAGCGACTCAGTGAATGGCAAAACCGCAGGTGAAGTAACCGCTGCCGATTTAATTAACGACGCAACTGCACAAGGCCTGCAACTAACCGAACAGCAACGCCAACAATTAGCTGACTCACTGGCAGCAAATGATGGCCTAACACCTTACACCTTTGGCCATAACGGTATTATCTCGCCAATGGCAAATGATAACGAAGGCGAAGAGCTACGCTTTAAGTTAACCCATAACTACTTTATTACTGATAATTTATTTTTAAATCAGCAACTACAATACCGTAATTACGAATCGAGCTTTGCTCGCCAAACGGGTGCTTATAACTATGTTTATTGGAACCGCAGAGGCGTGATTAATGCCGACCCGCGCGCTCCCTTAGTGGTTGATGACGTACTTTACCCATTTGCAGCGCGTCGCCAAGAATACCGCCAAGTAGAAGCTGACGAAAAATCATGGCAATACTTTGCTGACTTGCGTTATGACTTTAGCTTTGCCGGAATCGATAACGAACTACTGGTAAACGCCAACTACGAAGACCGCGATATTCGATTTAAACAATACTCAATTTACGATGCCGACAAGGTCATTAAAAACAAAGATGGAGAGGTTATTTACCAAGGTCAATTACCTTACATTTTTGATATTCGTAACCCGAACTGGGGCGAAGGCAGCTTTTTTGATTACGACCCGCTAAAAACCAGCGATTACAACAAAAAGGTTCAAGCTTGGGGTGTGGGTATTCAACATGTTGCCTATATTCATGATACTTTCACAACCCGTGTTGGCGTTGCCTTTAACCGTATTAAACAAAGCTACGAACACTTTGGTGTTGATGCGCGCTACCGTGCAAGTGCCGCCGAGCCAACACCAGAAGCAGATACATCAGACAGCGGTATGACCTACAACCTAGGTGCAACCTACAAACTTAGCGATGATATTTCGTTCTTTGTAAACCACTCTAAAGGTCGTACAGCCTACAGCGTGCTTGGTAGTGTATCGGGAAACGAAGCTGACCGCGATGACGCCGAGTCAGTCAGTAACGACATTGGTATGCGTGTAAAAGCCTTTGACGATCAACTACTAGCATCACTTGTGGTATTTGATAGTGCCCGTACAAACCTTGAGTATGCCAACCCAGATTACGAAGCCGGTGTATCTGATGCCTCAGTACCAAAAAGCTTTTACGATGGTGAAGAGCAAACCAAAGGCGTTGAGCTTGATTTAAATGCCGATTTAAACGAGCAATGGAAACTTAACGTAAACGCGGTGTATCAAGACGCCCGCGATAAGAAAAACCCTAACTCATCATCTTTCGATACTCGTCAAAAAGGTGTGCCTTATGTAACAGCAAGCAGCTGGTTAAGCTATGACGCTAAATGGTTTGATTTAGCCGAGCCGCTTACAATTAGCGCAGGCGTGCAATATGTTGATGACCGCAGCACTCATTCAACCTCATTTGGCATTCCTGATGGCTACGTACCAAGCTACACGGTATACGACGCCGCAATTCAATATCAAACAGATGATTGGAAACTACAGTTAAACCTAAATAACTTGTTTAACAAAACCTATTACTCAAAAGCAATGTTCTTAGGCGGCATGCCAGGAGAAGAGCGTAATGCTAAATTAACCTTTAGCTACACACTTTAATTGTGAAATAAGAGCAAAAAGCGCGGCTTATTTGGGTCGCGCTTTTTGTTTTATTTAGTAAGAGTGCGTTTGAGTAGTGGCTTGTTATTGGACAAAAACACGTTAGAGTATTTATCAGTAACGTCGCCAGCAGGGGTCGAAAAACCAGAGCGAAAGCGGCGGTTTTTGGTCCCTCTGGCTGGCCTTGTTATAAATCACCTTGTGCCTCTATACACGACTTCTCCTTCATTTATTCCAAGATCGTTACGCATGGCATTTAGCATAGAGTCAGCTTTTTCTCTCATCTGCTCCCATGTCGCTTGCTTGCCCTCGTAAAGTAATGGAATAAAGAAATCGATCATCTCATTGTATTTATCCAGCACTTCTTGGCAGGAAACTAACGATATGTAGCCATAAGCTTTATTTCGATTTAGGGCGAAGGAATGCTCAACGTCTGCACTAATAGACTCTTGCGTTGATGTGGCAACTGCCTCTAGTTCTCTAAGAATTTCTGAAACTATATGAATCACATCCTTGTAGATAGCCAATTTATCAAAGTGACGATTCAACTCTTTTTGCTTCAAGGTATCTATTTGAGCTTTCAAGTCCTCTAGGGCTGCCTCATTCTCAGCCTTTAGTTTTTGGAGGCTCTCCTCATGCTTGGCTCTTTCATTTTGCAGCATGCGCTTTGCCCATAAGCTTCCAAGCCAATGGGAGAATGCGGCAAGCAACAATGCACCACCACCCAGTGATGCGATTATTGCAGCTGCTATTTTAAAGATTTCTTCGATGCTCATAGTGATTTATAACGCCCGCCTAACACGCAATGTGTTGGCGTGGCTTTTTGCGTTGTTTGCCAAAACCATGACAACTTAACATTGTCGGAGTTTAGGCGCTTGTTATGTAACGTTACCACGAAAAATGACTTACGGCTTCTTTGTACGATGCTAACGCTTTATATATAGCAAGTTTTACTCTTAATTTTTTGTAAAACACTTGATAGCAAAATACAGGTAAAAACCACACAACGAACAGTAGAATTTGAATAAAGAGCAGCACAAATACAAGTTCGTTGTAAATACCATCGAGTAAAAAGAAGATTAAAACAAGGAGATTAAGTCCAACAAAAAGCCAGATGCCCCAACGAGCATCTTTTATGAGTTCTCTTAATTCTGTGGTTTTACTCGGAGCTTTCATATTCTCTAGTTACATAACGCCCCAAGCAGGGGCAATAACACGTAGGCTATAATACGGAACGAAGTGACGGAAGCCTACGTGTTAGTGTCCCGCTGACTTGGTTTGTTAGGTATTGCATGGTTCCCGGTTTATATTGATGCCTTTTTCTAATAATTCAGAAACCGCAGCGTTATCTAGAATCTCCATGTTGTTTATTGGTGTAATACCATCCTGTGATATGACTCCTGCCTCGGTTGGGCAAGCAGACCAACTAGTTGAGTTTGTAAATGTGTAGGTTTTTCCATTTTCGGGTGTAAACAGGTGCTTAGACATACACTTATATCCATTTACTGGATGAATTAAACCAAAAGCTAAAAAAATGGGATTATCTGCCTTAACTTTAATTGTCGCTGGATTGCCCAATGGTAAAGCCGTTGAAATTTGTAAATCCCCAACGTAACCAAATGTAGTTTTACCGCTATCTTTTTGCTGGCAACGTTCATAGATAATTGCGGTATGAGGATGTGGTTGGAATCCGAAACCATCTGTTTTCTTGGTGGTTTCAAGACTTAAATACGCTACCGGACCATCTTTAGGTTCCTGATATTTGTTTGGTTGACCTGAAAAAGTAATGTTATTTTCAGTGCTTGCACACCCAATTAAGCCAATGCAGCAAAGTGCGCTTATATATGTTTTCATTCGAACTCCGAAGTTAAACGCAATACCTAACGCCCTGTTAATGGGCGGATTACGCTTGGCTAAAATTAGCGAAGAATGAGCGCCAGCCAAGCAGTAAGGCGTCCATTTTAAACAGCTTGTTATGTTTACTGTTTCACCCAAACCTGACCATCAATTTCAATGGACACCAGACTATAACGTTTGTAGCCAGCAGGAGAATATAAAACATTAGCGATTGAGCCTATTTTTACTTCATCATTAAATTGCTCACAATCGAAATTTTTAAGCCGCGTTTTAAACGAGTATTCTCCAGATTTTAATTTGAAACTAATTACCAACATGTTGTTAGTTCGCCAAACATCCTCACATTTGAAAGATACAATTGGTAATGTTTCTTGAACAATGTTTTGCGGTCTAGGTGCTTCAGTTTGTTTTAAAAGGAAAACAACAAGAGCAAAAATAATTATCGGAGCTATCCATTTCATGCTGATTCCTTAGTAAACATAACATGTTTATAGCGAGCTAATCGCGCGTTTTTCTACCACAACGTAGCTCGTTTTTCTTATTAGATTATTTTTAACAAACTTGCTAACTAATTGCCAGTGTTATTAAAATTTAGAAGTTCTCGCTTTTACCTCAGGATAAAAACGAGCGATTGGGTCGTTTTCTTGACTATGCGAGCAATAGACTTTGACGAAATAGAAAAGCAATTGTGAAAGGCCGAAGTTCGCTCTTTTGAGTAATTCGCCTTAACACGTTTTGGGGCAATAACGAGTTACATTTCCCTACTTTTACAAATATAACAACTGCCAGCTTCGATTGAATCACTCAACCAAACCTGACAGCGTTAACTGACTCAGCTTAAAGCGTCATCACTATTCGGCCTGTGATATCGCCTTTTAACATGTCGTCAAAAATATCGTTGATATCTTCGAGGCGTTTTTCTTCAATAATGGCTTTAACTTTACCTTTGGCTGCAAAGTCGAGGCATTCTTGTAAGTCTTTACGCGTACCAACGATAGAGCCTACAACAGACACCCCATTTAATACGGTATCAAAAATTGGCAGTGGCATATCTTCGGGTGGTAAGCCTACAAGCACACATTTACCGCCACGGCGTACGCTTTTATAGGCTTGCTCAAAACCGGCTTTTGAAACAGCAGTACACACAACACCATGTGCCCCGCCCACTTGTTCAAAAATAGTTTCTGAAGGCACTTGCTTCATAAAATCGATGGTGATGTCTGCGCCAAGCTCTTTGGCTAGTGCCAATTTGCTCTCGCCGGTATCAACGGCAATTACATTAAAACCCATTGCTTTTGCATATTGCACTGCTAAATGGCCTAGGCCACCAACACCAACAATTGCAACCCAATCACCCGCTTTTGCATCAGTCACTTTAAGCGCTTTATAAGTTGTGACCCCAGCACAAAATAGTGGTGCGGCTTCTGCAAAACCTAATCCTTCAGGAATTTTAACCACATAATCGCCATGGGCTACACAGTACTCAGCGTAACCACCATCAACTGAATACCCTGTGTTGTGCTGCTCGAGGCATAAGGTTTCTTTGCCCTCTAAACAAAACTCGCAATGACCACAGGCGCTATATAACCAAGGAACACCGACACGGTCGCCTACTGATAAGTGTTTAATGTTTACGCCTACTTTTTCGATAGTACCTACCCCTTCATGGCCCGGCACTAATGGCATTTTCGGTTTGACTGGCCAATCTCCATGACAAGCATGTAAATCTGTGTGGCACACTCCACACGCGGCAATTTTAACTAGCACATCGTTAATTCCAACCTCTGGGCATGGGATATCTTCGATAGTTAATTTACCTTTGTACTCTTTATTTACTGCAGCTTTCATAACCTTCCTCCATGGTATTATTAGATTTCAGCCTATACGATAAACTTATTAACTGTCACTATTATTGATCCACATCAAATAGCTAATCACTGCGGTATTTAATTAAACTATTATTTAAATTCAATAACTTAAATTTAAAATGTGGCGTGTCTACACTTTAGTAGTAGCAGATTGCATAGTGGCTATTTCTTTTAGTTATACCCCGAGCGTGCTAGCATTTAATTTCTGAAATTTTTGAATACTAAAAATTATGAGCCTATCTGAAAAAAACTTAGCTTTTGTTATGCACTGCGGTGAAATGGGTAGCCGTTGGGGCTTTAACCGCACCATTGGTCAAATGTGTGGATTATTAACCATTACTAAAGAGCCAATGACCGCCAATGAAATTGCCGATACCTTAAGTATCTCACGCGGAAACATCAGTATGGGCATTAAAGAGCTACAGTCTTGGCGCTTAATTAAAGTGCATCATATTCTGGGCGACCGTAAAGAATACTACGGCCCTGCTGGCAGCATTTGGGATATGGCCAACCGCGTATTCGAAGAACGTAAAAAACGCGAGATAGACCCAACCCTTAGCCTGCTTCGCGATAACATTTTAGAAGAAGCCCACAATGATGATGAGCGCTTTGCTCAACAGCAAATGCAAGAAATTCACGACCTGCTCGAAACCGTAACCAAATGGTCTGCAGAGCTACAACGCTTAAGCCCTGAGCAGCTTCAAAGCCTAATGAAACTAGGTTCTGGCATTGGTAAAGTACTTGATTTTAAAGATAAGATTTTGAAAAAGCCGGGGAAAGGGGAATAAGTTAACGAGTTGCTAGGGGCGAGAGTAAAGTTAGCGAGTTACAAGGGGAAAGTTTCGAGTTACAAGAGTAAAGTTTGTAGGAGGCGTTTTAACGCCGAACATGTAGCAGCGATTTTATATCGCGTCCCAGACCCTAGAGCCTAATGTTTTCTATCGTAGGCGTGAAACTTGTTTCGCGCGCTCTCTTGTAGGTCGTGCTTTAGCGCGTCACTTGAGAAATGTTTAAGATTGTGTAGCCATAAATGACGACCTACACCAAAATAATCTCTGTGTAGGGGGCGTTTAACGCCGAACAAGTAGCTAAAAATAAGGATAATCATGTGAATAAGCTTCTTTTGATAATCAGTATTGTATTAATTTTGGCAGGCATACTTCTATTCTTATATGACTTTTTGCCTGTCGGGGTTGCTAACAAAGAAGACTCTTATTTAAAAATAGTGTCGAGTGATACCTTTTCGATTTTAAACTACAGAGTGCATTTATTAGTTACTGGTGTTGGGCTCTTAGTACTATACAAACTTAAAATATTTTAGCTTTAAAGGATTACTATGACTGCGAAGCCGATTTTAGAAAAACACTTTTATCATGATGGCAGAGGACCTGAACTACAGAAGGTTATTTGGCAAAGAAATGGTAAAGACCTTTTAGGCTTTGAGTACTTCAATCCTGATGATGAATATTCATTAGCTAACCTTAAGCATATAAGATTAGATAACTTAAAAGCATATTCAATGGCAACGGATGATGTTCATGACTGTATTCTAGCGAATACAAAGTGTGTGGCGGCCATATTTGAAGTGCTTAATTCGAATTGGCTACTATCATTCAATCAAGACGAAATCGCTGGGTGTAAGCATTTTCAAATAATGTTTTATGATGAGATTTATGACGTTGTTTGTAAAAGTGTAATCACAGGAAAAGGGAATCTGGCGTTTTAACGCCGAACATGTAGCAGCGATTTTATATCGCGTCCCAGAGCCTAAACCCTAGAGCCTAATGTTTTCTATCGTAGGCGTGAAACTTGTTTCACGCGTTGTCTTGTAGGTCGTGCTTTAGCGCGATTGAGGGGAAAGCTGCAAGTTACGAGAGTAAAGTTTGTAGGAGGCGTTTTAACGCCGAATAAGTTAGCAAGTTGCTTGGGTAAAACTTGTAGCTTTACCCTTGGATCTTGCTAACTTTTATTACTCAATTACTTAATCGCTGGGTAACCGATGCGATCTGATAAGTAACCAACACTGGTTGCAAAGTAATACGAGCGATTCCAGTGCATAAGTGCTTTGTAGTTATCGTAGGCTAGATACATACGGCCGTTTACGTCATCTGGCATTACCATTGCAGCGGTAACATCAACGTTTGGTAGATCGCTACCATCCATTTTACGAACACCGATTGCTTGCCAATCAGCAAGGCTGCGCTCTGAATCTTTCCAATACTCTAACCATTGGCTGCGAGTTCTAGTGCCACGCTTAAGAATATTTGAGTTATCAAAGCCTTCAGGTAATTTAACTTGGCGACCCCAGGTTAAATCATCGTTCCAACCTGCTTGTTTTAAGTAATTAGCAATTGACGCAAATGCGTCTTCTTCTGTGGTCCAAATGTCTTTGCGGCCATCACCGTTGTAATCAACAGCGTAAGCGTTAAATGAGGTTGGCATAAACTGCGTTTGCCCCATTGCACCAGCCCATGAGCCTTTGAACTTATCAAGGGTAATGTGACCCTCTTTTAAGATATCAAGTGCTGCCCAAAGTTGGTTTTTGTACATGGTTTCGCGGCGACCATCAAAAGCAAGTGTAACTAATGATGCAATTACACTGTGACCACCTTGGATTTTACCAAAGTTACTTTCAAGGCCCCAAAGTGCAACAATAAAGCGTGCTTGAACGCCGTATTCTTTAGCGACTTTTTCAAGAACCTCTTGGTTTTCTTTGTATAGCTTACGCGCGCGGTCAATTTTCCATTGCGGCACACGTTTTGGTAAATAAGTTTCGAGGGTTTCTTTTACTTCTGGCTGATTTTTATCAGCTGAGATCACTTTCTTTTTGAATTTAGCTGTTGCAAGTGCTTGATCAACTAAGGCTTCATCATAGCCTTTTTCAAGTGCTTCTTTTTTTAATGCTGCAACGTAAACGTCAAAATCAGCTTGTGTCTTTTGTTCTGCCAATACTGAAGTACTTAGTGAAGCACTGAGTAAAATGACGGCAAGTTTTTTAATCACTCTCAACTCCCTTGTCTTTTTTAAATTGGGTTAACAGATTTTCTTCCGGCGGAGGTAATTGCAAGTAGAACCCTTGGTCAATTAACGCTTGCTTAACCGCGTCTAAGTCTGCCACACCTAACTTTTCACGGCTTGCTAGATTAATCATCATCACGTACTTAGGTTGACCAAACGTTTCTAGTAATGGTTCAGGTACGCGTGAGAAATCATCTCTTTTTTCTACAAAAAGGTATGTATCCGCTTTTTTAATACTTTTATACACCGCAGTTAGCATTATGGCCCTATAATATCTTGCTTAACGAAGGCGCACACTATAACATGAGTGATATAATAAGTTAGAAAAAATAGATTAGATTTTTACTGTATATGCCTTGTTCAGCCTGTGTTTATACTTAAATAATGCTAATCCAGACAATTCAATTGAGCGTGTATGTCGGAACAAATTTTTGAATTAAAAGGGAACCTTTTTACGTTATCTGTTTTACATTTATTTTCAGCAGATACAGCCCTTTTAAGTAAGCAGTTAGATGAGAAAATCGCCCAAGCACCTAAGTTTTTTGCCGGTGCGCCTATCGTAATCAACTTAAGCGACGTACAAGATGAAGCGCTTGATTTCTCTTTCTTAAAATCAATGTTAAGCGGCCTTTCGTTAAACCCTGTTGGGGTTTGTAATGGCTCTCAAGAGCAAAACGAAAGCGCAAAAGCTGCGGGCCTGTCGGTGTTAAATTATTCACAAGACGTTAAGGGTGCAACCGCTAAACAACAAACAAATACATCTATCGTTGAAAAAACCGTTCACCTGCCTGCGCAAGTTATTCATGGCACTGTACGTTCGGGCCAGCAAGTGTATGCAAAAGACCGCGACCTAATCGTAATTGGTGCTGTAAGTCATGGCGCCGAAGTGATTAGCGATGGCAACGTGCACATTTATGGCACCCTTCGCGGCCGTGCAATTGCAGGGGCTAAAGGTTACAACGAAGCAAATATATTTTGCCAAAAATTAGAAGCAGAACTTGTTTCGATTAATGGTAGTTATTGGATCAGCGACTCTCTACAAGGTGAACACTGGGGCAGCGCAGTACAAATCCAACAAAAAAATGATTCATTAGAAATTTCAGCTTTGGTTAAAGGATAAATCTCATGGCAAAAGTGATTGTCGTTACTTCTGGTAAAGGTGGTGTTGGTAAAACCACATCGAGTGCTGCGATTGGCACAGGTTTAGCGCTTAAAGGCTTTAAAACCGTTATTATCGACTTTGATATTGGTCTACGTAATCTTGATCTTATCATGGGTTGTGAACGCCGTGTTGTTTATGATTTCGTAAACGTAATCAATGGCGAAGCTAACCTAAATCAAGCACTTATTAAAGATAAGCGCGTTGATAAGCTACATATTTTACCTGCCTCACAAACCCGTGATAAAGACGCCCTAACCCGTGACGGTGTTGAGCGCGTACTAAACGAGCTGAAAAAAGATTTTGATTACATTGTGTGTGATTCTCCAGCGGGTATCGAAGCTGGTGCAATGATGGCAATGTACTTCGCTGATGAAGCGATTGTAACAACGAACCCAGAAGTATCATCAGTACGTGACTCTGACCGTATTCTTGGCATTTTACACAGCAAATCAAAACGTGCTGAAGAAGGCCTTGAAAGCGTAAAAGAACATCTACTATTAACTCGCTATAATCCTGAGCGTGTTGAAAAAGGCGAAATGCTTTCGGTAGAAGACGTACAAGAAATCTTAGCGATTAAACTACTGGGCGTTATTCCTGAATCACAAGCTGTACTGAGTGCATCAAACTCTGGTCAACCGGTTATCCTTGATGGTGAATCGGATGCAGGCCAAGCATACACAGATGCAATCAATCGTTTATTAGGCGAAACTGTTGATTTTCGTTTCTTAGACGTAGAGAAAAAAGGCTTATTTAAACGGATTTTTGGAGGTTAATGTGTCTTTACTTGACTACTTCCGCTCAGAAAAGAAAAGCAGTGCGTCATTAGCAAAAGAGCGATTGCAGATCATTGTCGCGCACGAACGTTCACAGCGTGGTACACCAGATTACTTACCACAGCTAAAACAAGACATCCTTGATGTTATTCGTAAGTACGTGAATGTAAACACTGATGCAGTTCAGGTTCAGTTTGATCAAAACGAAGATGACTTAGCAGTACTTGAGCTAAACGTCACCTTACCTGACGAAGAAAAGAAATAGTCAAAATTGGGCGCTTAGTTTTTTAACAGCGCCCTTTTTTATTTCTGCCACTGCATATTAAACTCATAGTCGTCTTCGCCTAGCGTTTTAAACCCTGCCCGTTGATATAATCCATACGCTGGATTCGCTTTTAGCACCGTTAAATTAATCTCTGCTGTTTGCGCTTTGAGTGCATCTAACACCTTAGTGCCTAACCCCTTGCCCTGCTCTTTAGGTTCAATTTGTAGCTGTAACAAACTGATAGCTTGGTCACTCAAGATGAACTTTGCAGCGCCTACACATTGCCCATCATTTAAAACTAAATGACTGTGCTCAAAATGTTCAGCTACTCTTGCTTGATGCTGCTCACGTGATAAAAATAACCCTTGATTCTCTAAGTGCTCAACCATGGTATTTAATCTCAAGTCGAGTAAATAGGCTTTGTCTTGCTCCGTTGTTTTTACAAATTCAATCATTATTGTCTTAAAAAAGAAAAAGGTACTTTAATAAAAGTACCTTTTTAGGTTGCAACAAACAACATCTCTTGGGTTAGAAATTATAATTTGCGCCTAAGTAAAAACGACGACCCGAATATTGGTTATAGGTAAAGCGATTACTTTGCTTCCAATAGCCTTCTTCTATTTCTTCAGTTAGGTTCACCACGGACGCGGTAAACGAAAGATCCTCTGTTAGGTTATACGAGGCATTCACATCTAGCTGACCATAGTCTTTGGTATACAAGTTGTACCCTTGGTGAATACCGTTGGCACGGTCATCTTTCCAGTTATATGACGCACGAACACTAAAGTCGTCATTCTCAAAGTACACCGACACATTATATTGGTGCTTAGCGGTGCCTGGTATTTCGGCCTCTGTTTTTTGTCCGTCTGTCGAGACTTCGCTGGTGCTGGTATCTGTGTAGGTATAGTTAGTTAAAATACCAAAACCATTATCAAACGAGTGCTGGAAGAACAGCTCTAAACCTTCTGATTTTGCATCACCCCCACCCACTTTGGTGTTCATTTCGACCTCAATTGGGCCGTTACAACAATCGTGTTCTCGCTCTACAATTTCTACCGTCGAGATTGGTAGGTTAGAAATATCTTTAGAGAATAACGTAGCACCCAGTGCAGAACCATCGCCGTAATACCATTCAATACCTAAATCAAATTGGTCAGATAACATAGGTTCAAGTCCTGTGTTTACCGAGGTACCATTACCACGGCCTGTCCATGAATCAGGCGAGTTAATGTTCACTGGAGGACCGTATGACTCGGCTTGGCTTAAGTCTGAATAGCTCACTCTTGCCATAGTACGTGCTGCTGCAAAGCGCACCACAAGATCTTCGGTTGCATCCCATGCAAGGTTAAAGCTTGGTAATACTTCACTGCCATCACTACTGCGCTCATTTGGATCAGTGTCGTCATCGTCTTGACCTATAACATCATCGTAGGTCAAGGTGCTCAGCTCTGTATTTACATAACGCACACCGACATTACCGCGGAAATCTTGCCATTCAAAATCAGCTTGTGTGTAAACAGACCAAATTTTTTCTTCTAGGGCGTACGTGCCCGAAAGTGTTGGCACCACTGTTTGGCTAAAGTTTTCTTTTAAGTAATCATCCAGCGCTCTAAAATCAAACGCTAAAAAGTTAAATGCGCCTGTATCACCTGCACTGTTATCAACCACATGGTCGCTTACCAATGTTGGCGCATCTGGGTGAAAATCTGGATTATGGAACCACTCAGTACCTGGTAAGTAACCGCGGTAACCGCCGTTATCAGCGATGCCGTCATCCCAACGAAAGTCATTACGAATGCCTTTAATTTCGTGGTCGCGGTATTTACCACCCACATAAACACGAGTGAAAAAACTGCCATCAAGGTCAAATTTCACATCTGTTTGAATGTAATCTTCTGAGTCTTCATTTTCAGATGAGTAAGAGTCAAACCAATCATAATACTGATATGCTTCTTTATCGGTGGCTAAATCAGTCGACACTTCGTAGCTTGGTTTACCGTTCTCAATTGACCATAACCAGCTGTTTACTGAGCCTAAACGCGCATCAATATTAGCGTAGGTTTCTTTTGAAGTACCACCTTCAGCTTCGGTATGACCAAGCTTTAATGTAACACTGTAAGTATCACCATAATAAGTGCCTTCAAAATCATAGGTATTTGATTTTGACTCGCCAAAACGCTCACGCCCTGTTAACTGCGGTGATAACAAACCACGGCGAACAGCCACACCACCATTTACATCGGCATCACCCCAGTTATTATCATTGAGTAAACCATTATCGCCATTACCGTAGGCAACCACAGTATCGCCATCAAGCACAATGCCGTAATACGGGTTGTGGTTATCATTCCACTCGGCAAAAGTAATGGCTTGACTAGATTGGTCGTAGCCTAACTTGGCGCCAAAATAGTTAAAGTTTAAATCAAGTCTGTCACTTGGCGCCCACTGAATGGCCACTTGATAACCATCTCGTGTGCGGTCTTGGTTTGAGTTTGTAACGTACATAGCCCGTGGCGCCCACACATTGTTGTACACTTCGCCAGTGGCTTGGTCTACCAGCGCTGGACGCTCTGCGCCTTCAACGGTATCTGAGTGAAAACGCCAGTGTGATGCGTTGTTAGTAATGGTTGTTACGGTGCGATCTTGACGAGTAAAACCGGCCAGTACACCAAAGTTTTCGTCTTCATTTTTCCATGAATACAGCATGTTAACTTGCGGCTTTGTGTCCTCAGACACATCATCGTAAGTTACCTCGGCACTTAACGCCCCTGAGTTTGCTTCCATCTCGAGCGGTTTACGGGTGTGTAAAATAACTGTACCACCAATACCGCCTTCATCGATCCGTGCTTCTGCACTTTTGTACACTTCTACACTTTTGATCATGCTTGAAGGCAATAACGTGTAATTAAAACTACGGGTAGGAGTACCTGAACCTGATGAAGCAATATAGTTACCGTTTAATTGGGTGAGAGTCCAATCTGGTGACGTACCACGAATACTCACGCGGCTACCTTCGCCACCGTCGCGGTCAATCAAAACGCCCGATACACGTTGCAAAGAATCAGCGACGTTTTTATCAGGAAACTTACCAATATCCTCTGCGGTGATTGCATCAACTGTAGCCGTTGAAAGTCGTTTTATTGCTAAGTTTTCTGCAGTTGAAGAACGAATACCTCGTACTTCAATCACTTCTACATCATCATTTGCTTGCTCTGCTGCATAGCTTGTATTAATTGCAGCCAGTAGCGAAATTAAAATTGCATTACGCTTAAAATGCCTTCCTTGCCCTTTTGTTTTTATTACAGTTTGCTTGCCCATGCCTATCTCCAGTTGTGTGTTCTGTTTTTGTATAAGAGGTTTTAACCCCTGCAAAAACGATTTATTGTTGTCGGTTTTTAAACTGATTTTTGGTAATTAACAGCTTGTTAAACTCAAACTCAGAATAGGGGGAGGTGGTCAAAAAGTGATAATAAAAATTCGGTGAGAGATATGACAAAATCGGCGTTAGGAATATTTTATATTCATTTTTAGATTTTCTGAATTATAGTTAAGCTCAGCGAATTTGAGTTAACTGGCTCAGCAAAACAAACTCAAAAATACATTTAAAATATTGATAATAAATAACAATTTAACATATTGCGTATTTATTGATGACTTAGAAATTGAGTGACTAAAAAATAGGTGTAATAGATATGGTAAAAACACGCCCATGAAAAATGGTAAATTTCTTGAGGTATGCCTAAACGAAGGGTGCTTTAAGCAGCTTACTAACAACATTTCGGTGGCTAGTAACTTAGGCGCAAAACGCTTTGAATTGTGCAGTAATTTACACCTAGGTGGCCTAACACCAAGTGTTAAAGCGATTGATTGCGCTGTAAAAAGCCTGACTAATAGCGCAGAGTTAGTGGTGATGATCCGCCCCGAAGCAGGCAACTTTATTGTTAGTACTGAGTGTCACCAAGTTATGCAAAAACAAATTACACTGGCAGCTAACGCGGGGGCGCATGGCGTGGTATTTGGTGCAGTAAAGCACGGCGAACTTGATTTAGAGGTGACTCGATCTTTAGTTGCCACAGCCAAACAGCATGGCCTGATGGTGACCTTTCACCGTGCATTCGATACTCTTACAAACCCGTTAAGCACACTTGATAAACTGATTAATTTAGGAGTTGAGCGCGTATTAACAGCAGGCACGCCATGGCAAAGCGGTCAAAGTGCTGTTGATGGTCTAAATCAGCTCAACACATACTTAGCGCACAGCGCTAATCAGATAGAAATTGTAATTGGTGGTGGCGTTACTTTAGAAAACGCGGCAACACTTTGGCAATTAATAAAAAACCATTCGGCAAAGGCAGCTGTGCATGTACACTCATGCGTGCACACCGAAAACGGTGCAATTAACGCAGAGGCTATCAATAAGCTACTTTCAAAGGATTAAACATGGCAACGTATTTTTTAGGTATTGATGGCGGCGGCAGTAAGTGCAAAGTTCGTTTAGAAAACGAAAACGGCTCACTACTATGCGAAGCCATAAGTGGCTCAGCAAACGTGGCCACCAGCTGCCAACAAAGCCAAGAGTCAATACTTCACGCTACTGAACTTGCTTTTCATGAGGCAGGGCTTGCCTTAAGCGAGCTGAAAAACACTTATGCGCATGCAGGGCTTGCCGGTGCTAATATCGACTCTGCCTATCAAGCTATGACCAAATGGCAGCACCCTTTTGCTAAGTTTACCTTATCAACAGATATGCTGATTGCCTGTAAAGGCGCACATCAACATCATGATGGAGCGGTGATTATTCTGGGCACGGGCTTTTGCGCAGGCTACCAGCAGCAAAACCAATTTAGCGAATTAGGTGGTTACGGATTATTACTGAGCGATGGTGCCAGTGGTGGTTGGTTAGGCTTACAACTTTGCCGTAAAGTATTTGAAGTACTTGATGGTGTTGCGCAAAGTTCTGCTGCAATAAATACCCTACTCACCCAGCTTAATTGCGACTCAAGCCAAGCGTTAAGTCAGCGTTTAATATCAGCGCGCCCTGCAGAGCTTGCCAAATTTGCGCCCCTGGTTTTTAGCCATTCTGACGATGCTTTTTGTCAGCAATTAATCAATGAAGCGTGCGCATACATTAGCCGCTATATCGCTTACTTTGAAAAGCAAGGCATTGAAAACGTTACTTTGATGGGCGGTATTGCTAGTGCTATCACGCCTTACTTAACTGATGCCAGTAAAGCGCGTTTAACCCCCGCCCTTGCCAGTGCAGAGGAAGGGGCTATTTTAATGGCAAGAGCTGCAATTTAATCACCTAATTGCGAGCGCATTTGTGAGGGAATTTCGCCAAACAAACGCCGAAATTGTTTACTGAAATAACTTGGCTCAGAAAACCCACACTGATAGGCCACTTGTGAAATGGGCAGTTGCGTTTCAATCAGTAGCTTGCGGGCATTTTCGAGGCGTACTTCGTTAATAAATTGATTAGGTGTTTTTGCTAAGTGTTTTTTAAAACGGCGCTCTAAAGCACTTACCGACAAGTGCGCAAGCTCTGCCAATTCATCAATGCTGATCTGACGATGATAATGCTCGCGAATAAATTTTACCGGCTCTTCAATTGCCCTTACATGAGAAAGCGCTTTTGAGGTTTTTTGTAGATGTCGGGTCACTCCATAAGTGCCGATCACATTGCCATCGTGATCTTTTAAAGCATGCTTTGATGTAGAAAACCAACCAAGCTCACCTTGTAGGGTTTGGTTAAGCTCTAAACGGTCAGTCACTATGTAGCCTTCCATCACCCGTTTATCGTCATTGACGTACTGAAACGCAAGGTGCTTTGGTGAAAAATCGAAGTCTGTTTTTAGCAATATTTGCTCCAGTGTTTTATAACCCTGATGCTCAATAAAATGCTGATTACAATGCAAAATTCTACTATCTGTGTCTTTTACCCAAAAGAGGATATCTGGCAGTAAATCAAATGCAGCAATTAGCTGATTTACTCCAGCTTTTTCTATTATTTCTTGAATATCCATCGCTTAATTTTGTCTCAATAAAGAACAGCCATATATATTTTAAACGCCGATTTTGTTGCATTGTCAACCGAATTTTTATTAGCGCTTATTGGCTAAGCTTTCCTATTATCAATAACATGACATTAACAGTAGCAGAAGCTATTTAAATTTAGGAGCGCTTAAGATGAGCAAAGCTAAGATCCGCATGGCAATGGTAGGCGGTGGCGATGGTGCCTTCATTGGCGCTATTCATCGAATTGCAGCGCGATTAGACGGAATGATTGAGCTTGTTGCAGGTGCATTCAGTTCAGACGCAAACAAATGTAAAGCAACTGGCGAACTACTTGGGCTTGATAGCAGCCGTTGCTACGACAGTTACCATACGCTATTTACCGAAGAAGCAAAGTTACCCGCTGATGAGCGTATTGATTTTGTGGCTATTGTCACGCCAAACCATTTACATTTTCCGGTCGCGAAAATGGCGCTTGAGTATGGCTTTCATGTGCTCTCAGATAAACCTGCAACGCTTACTCTCGCAGAAGCAGAGCAATTACAAAGTATCATTGCAAAGCAGCAGGTTTTATATGGCTTAACCCACACTTACACCGGTTACCCGATGGTCAAAGAAGCCAAGCATCGCGTTAAAGCTGGTGAGCTTGGCACCATACGTAAAGTGATTGTTGAGTACACCCAAGGCTGGTTATCTCAACGTGAAGACGAGGGCTCAAAGCAAGCGAGCTGGCGTCTAGACACCAGTAAGGCTGGCATTAGTTGTTGTATGGGCGATATTGGCGTGCATGCGGCTAACTTAGCCGAATATGTATCTGCTCTCGAAATCACCGAGCTTTGCGCCGATTTAAACCATGTAGTTGAAGGCCGAGCCCTTGATGATGATGGCACTGTGCTTCTTAGATTCAATAATGGTTGTAAAGGCGTTTTACTGGCAAGCCAAATTGCCATTGGCGATGAAAACAACTTACGCCTGCGTATTTATGGCGATAAAGCCAGCCTTGAATGGTCGCAACTTGAGCCTAATAGCTTATGGCTACGAGGCCACAATCAAGCCGCAACATTACTTAGAGCGGGCTTAGGTGAGTTACACCCTGACACACAAAATGCCCTGCGCGCCCCTGCCGGCCACCCAGAAGGTTACCTTGAAGCATTTGCCAACATTTACAGCAATTTTGCAGCACAAATTCATGCATTTAAGCAAGGCGACAACGCAACAAATTCAGCATTTGATGTACCAGGCATCAATGAGGCTGTACGTGGTATGGCGTTTATTGAGCATGTTGTTGCTTCAGCTAAACAAGATACTAAATGGCACAAATTACAGATTGGATAATAAAGAATGAATAAAATCAAAGGGCCAGCAATATTTTTGGCGCAGTTTATTTCAGAGCAAGCCCCGTTCAATAGCTTTCAAGGTTTATGTGAATGGGCAAGCGGTTTAGGTTACAAAGCGATTCAAGTGCCAACCTCAAACCCTGAAATTTTCGATTTAGAAAAAGCAGCTCAAAGCCAGCATTACTGCGATGAAGTCACTGGTATTGCCACAGAGTATGGACTTACAATTTCAGAGCTATCAACACATTTGCAAGGCCAGTTAATTGCTGTACACCCTGCGTACGATGAAATGTTTGATAACTTTGCCGCAGAGCATGTAAAAGGTAACCCTGCAGCGCGAACAAAGTGGGCAACAGAGCAACTGATGATGGCTGCTAAAGCAAGTAAAAACCTTGGCTTAACAACCCATGCGACATTCTCGGGTTCTTTTTTATGGCATACCTTTTACCCGTGGCCACAGCGTCCACAAGGGCTTGTTGAACAAGGCTTTAGTGAACTTGCTAAGCGCTGGTTACCCATTTTAGATTGCTTTGACGAGTATGGCGTGGACGTGTGTTATGAATTGCATCCGGGTGAAGACCTACATGATGGTGTGACATTTGAGCGCTTTTTAGCGGCAACCAATAATCACCCTCGAGTTAATATTCTTTATGATCCGAGCCATTTTGTATTGCAACAGCTCGACTATTTAGCGTTTATCGATATCTATCATTCGCGCATTAAGGCGTTTCATGTCAAAGATGCCGAATTTATCGCAAATGGCCGCTCAGGTGTTTATGGCGGATTTCAAAACTGGCAAGACCGACCGGGGCGTTTTCGTTCTTTAGGTGATGGCCAAGTAGATTTTAAGCAAATCTTCAGCAAGTTAACTCAATATGGTTTTGATGGTTGGGCTGTACTTGAATGGGAATGTTGCTTAAAGCACCCAGAAGATGGGGCAAGAGAAGGCGCTGAGTTTATTAAAGCACACATAATAAACCCAACAGACAAAGCCTTTGACGATTTTGCCAGTGGCGCAACAAACACTGAGCGTAATAATCGAATTTTAGGTTTATAAAACCGACAACAATTGAACACACAGGACACACAATATGGACAACAATAATTATAACCGCATAGTCTTTCGGCTTTGCTGTATAGCACTGATTGTGACCTCTATGACCTTTGCCATTCGTGCTGGTATTTTGGGTCAACTTGGCAGTGAGTTTGGCTTAACCGACACCGAATTAGGTTGGGTTAATGCCATGGCATTTTTAGGTTTTCCCGTTGCGACTATGGTCGGCGGTATTATTTATAATGCCATTGGCGCTAAGAAATTAGTGGCTTTAGCGTTTATTTGTCATTTACTTGGTCTTGTTTTAACTATCACTGCTGATGGTTTTTGGGGCTTACTGGTTTCTACCTTTTTAATTGGTTTTGCCAACGGGGCTGTTGAAGCGGGCTGTAATCCACTGATTGCAGAAATGTACCCTAAAAATACCACCACTATGCTAAACCGTTTTCATGTTTGGTTCCCAGGTGGCATTGTAATTGGCGCACTTGCGTCGAATTTTATGTCGGGAGCGGGTTTAAACTGGCAATGGCAAGTGGCGTTAATTTTAGTTCCTACGGTTTTCTATGGCGCTATGCTGATCAAAGCACAATTCCCACGCTTTGATACACGAACTCACTCTACCAGCAGCAATATTCGCCACTTATTTACGCCGTTATACATCTTTTTAATTGCCTGCATGACGTTTACCGCAACCACTGAGTTTGGCACACAACAATGGATTGAGCGTATTTTAGGTTCATCGGGTGCTTCTCCTATGGTGGTATTAGCCTTGATCACTGGCCTAATGGCGGTTGGTCGCTTCTTTGCAGGCCCTATTGTGCATAAGCTCAACCCTACCGGTGTATTACTTGGCTCTGCCATTTGTGCAAGCTTAGGTATCTTCATGATGAGCCAAGCCGAGGGCAGCATGATTTATCTAGCAGCGATGCTTTTTGCACTTGGCGTTACCTACTTTTGGCCGACCATGCTTGGCTGCGTTGCTGAATACATTCCAAAGTCAGGGGCGCTGGGTATGTCGTTAATGGGCGGTGCAGGCATGTTTGCTATGAGCATCTGGAACCCTGTAATTGGTAGCTGGATAGATACGGCACGCTCATCAGCAGTAGCAAGTGGCGCAAGCGCTGAACAAATTGAAATTTTAGCCGGACAGGCTGTATTACAAAACCTACTGATCTTCCCAATTATTTTAATCGTCGCATTCATTGGGTTGCATTTAGTAATTAATAACAACAAACGCACCGAAAAATGTGCGTCTTAAGCAAGTAAATCGTCGAGGAACACTATGTTTAAATCTCTTAAAGCACTGACTTTAATGCTCACCGTTAGTAGCTGTGCACTCGCTAATGCGGCTGACAATCAGCTTACACAACAAGAAAAGCAAGCTGGCTGGCAGTTGTTGTTTGACGGCAAAGATATGTCGCAGTGGCGTAGTTTTAAAAGCGAATCTTTAAATCCTGCATGGGTCGTTGAAGATGGCGCTATGACATTAACCAAAGGTGGTGGCGACCTGCTTACTAAAAAGCAGTACCAAAACTTTGAATTAAAGATCGATTGGAAAATCTCTACCAAAGGTAATAGCGGTATTTTTGTGTTGGCTGATGAAACCGGACAGATGATTTACTCTCATGCGCCTGAAATTCAAATCATCGATAACGAAGAACACCCAGATACCGAAATTGACTCGCACTTGGCTGGGTCAATTTACGATTTATTTGCAGCACCAGTTGCGGCGCACAAACCAGCAAATAGCTGGAACCATGTACGCATTAAAATGCAAGACAACCACTTACAAGTTTGGCAAAACGGTATTAGCACAACCAGCATTGTGATTGGCAGTACAACATGGAACACCCTTGTAAAAGGCAGTAAGTTTGCAACCTGGAAAAACTTTGCAACGGCTGAACAAGGTCATATCGGGCTTCAAGACCATGGTGACAAAGTGTGGTTTAAAAATATAAAAATCAAGGAGCTATAAGATGTCTGATTTTAAACATAAGGTATTAGTTGTTGGCTCTGGTGCTGGCGGTGCAATGGCCGCTTATACGCTAACCAAACTTGGCCACAAAGTGTTATTACTTGAAGCGGGTCGTAATTATGACCCGAAAACAGAAAGCCCGATGTTTCGTCGTAACAACGAAGCCCCACTTATGGGTGCAGGTAACAAAGACAAAAACTTTGGCTTTTACGATGCAACCGTTGATGGCGGCTGGAAAGTACCTGATGAGCCATATACCAGCGCCAAAGGAAGCGACTTTTATTGGTGGCGCGCACGTATGTTAGGTGGTCGAACTAACCACTGGGGCCGCTATTCATTACGCTTTAGTGAGCACGATTTTAAAGGTAAAAGCCGTGATGGTCACGGTGCCGACTGGCCATTTGAATACGCTGACTTAGCACCTTGGTACGATAAAACCGAAGAACTTGTGGGTGTATGTGGCACCAATACAGGCCATGAAGATATGCCAGATTCGTCACCGGGTATTTTACAGCCACCACCAAAGCCGCGTGTTCCTGAGCTTTTAATTGCCGCTTCTGCAAAGAAAATGGGCATTCAAGCAGTGCCTATGCACCGTGCGGTATTAACTCGCCCGAAAGATGATCGCATGGCGTGTTTTTATGCAACGCCTTGTGGCTCTGGTTGTTCAATTGGTGCTGCTTTTCAAACTACTACATCGCTATTACCTATGGCAAAAGCCACTGGTAACTTAAAAGTTATTACTGATGCCATGGTTAAATCAGTCAAAGTTGATGAGCAAGGTAAAGTCACTGGCGTAACTTATGTTGATAAACACACGGTAACCGAACATGCTATTGATGCCGATGTGGTTATTTTAGCCGCCAGCGCCTGTGAATCAGCGCGTATTTTATTAAATTCAAAGAATAAAAAGCACCCTAAAGGCCTTGCTAACTCAAGTGGCCAAGTAGGTCGAAACTTGATGGATTCGACGGGTGCATGGTTAGGTGCGCAAATTCCGGCACTTAAAGGTCGCCCACGTTATAACGAAGATGGACATACCGCTAATCACTTATTTATTCCTTGGTGGGGTCATCAAGCACAAGCTAACAATGAATTAGATTTCCCACGTGGTTATCACTTTGAAATTGGCGGTGGCTTTAGACAACCAGGCTCGGGTGTATCGGGTGATAAACAAGGCTATGGCCCTGCCCTTAAACAGCAAATTCGTGATGCATATGGCTCTTACGTTGGTTTTGCTCTGCGTGGCGAGATGTTACCGAACAAAGATACCTACATGGAAATTGACGAAAACGTTAAAGACAAATGGGGTATTCCGGTATCAAAGTTCCACTTTAAGTGGTCTGACAGAGAATTAAAGCAAATCGAACATGGTTTAAAAACTGCGAAGCAAATTCTAGAAAACATGGGGGCGACCGTTGGCGAACTCCCGCCTGCTGAAAAAGCAATTTCAAAAGGTGGCGAAATCATTCACGAAGTGGGCACCACACGAATGGGCAGCTCAAAGAAAGACTCAGTCACCAATCAATGGGGTCAAACATGGGATTGTAATAACCTATTTGTTATGGATGCCGGTGTATTTGCTTCTAACCCTCATAAAAACTGTACGCTCACCATCATGACACTGGCAATGCGTAATTCAACTTGGCTTGCTCAACAAATTGATAACGGGGTACTTTAATTATGCATCATCGTAACGAACACGACTCATATAACTATGTTTCAAACATGAGCCGCCGTGAGTCTTTAAAATGGCTTGGTCTATTAGCTGCGGGCTCAGCGGTTGGTTTAACTGCTGGCTGCACAAAAGCACTGGAAGATGACGTTGCTGTCTCTGCAAAAGAGCATTGGCCTGATTTAGATATCAAGCCTGTAACCGCTAAAGGCTATGGTCAAGATCCTAATTTGGTGATGCCACCAGAATCACCTTGGCCGCTGACCTTAACAGCAGACGAGCTTACGTTGGTAGCACTATTAGCTGATTACATTGTGCCACGCGAAGGCGCTATTCCTTCAGCCAGTGAGCTAGAAGTACCGGCAGTTATTAATGAGTGGGTGAGCGCGCCTTATGAAGGCCAACAGCGCGATAGAATTAAAATTTTAAACTCACTAGCGTGGCTTAACGATGAAGCGCAGCTTCGCTTTAAAAAGCAATTTGTTGCGCTTAACGAAAAGCAACATCGCGCGATTTTAGACGATATTGCATTTTTAAACGAGCAAACACCTGCGCAATTTCAGCGTATTGGTAAAGCCTTTTTACGCTTTAAAGAATTAGTGCTGGCAGCATTTTTCTGTACACCTGAAGGCTGTAAAGACATAGGCTACCTAGGCAATGTGCCTATTGCTGGTGATTACCCAGGGCCTTCAGATGAAGCAAAAGCCCATTTAGATCAGGTTTTAGCTGAGCTTGGTTTAAGCGAGTACGCCTATACCGATTAACTTTCCCCCTTGTGTTATTTGTAACACAGTGCAGGGGGTCAGCCCCCTGCCTTTTTAGGATTCAAGTATGTTTAAAACCCGCATTTTATTGCTCATTATTAGCCTTGTATTTAGTAGTCAGTTATTCGCAAAACTGCCCGTGAGTGTGCAACTATGGTCAGTCAAAGACACCTTAAAAAATGACTTTCATGGTACGCTTAAGTCTCTTGCCGAAATGGGGTTTGACGGCGTGGAGTTTGCCGGAGACTTTGGCCCTTATTCTGATAACCCAGCGGCCTTAAAAGCAGAGCTCAGTGAATTAGGCTTAGTTGCCAGTAGTGCCCATATAGGCTTTGATGCACTCAGTGAAAACACTATTGATAGCACCCTGCTGTTTTACAAGACTCTTGGCGTTACTACACTTTATGTACCTTGGGATGAAAGAGCATGGCACCCTGAGGGAGTTAAATCTCTAGTTAAAGAGCTTACTAAAGTCAGTGATTATGCGACCCGCTTTGATATGAAGATCGGTTTTCACAATCATAATAAAGAGTTTAATGCATTTAATAACGCTACATTTTGGGATTATATTGCCAGTAACACACCCAAGACCATGCCATTGCAGTTAGATATTGGATGGGTTAATTACGCAGCTAAAGATCCAATCTACTTTATTAAAAAGTACCCTAACCGCACGCTTGCTACGCACATTAAAGTTCGTACGATTGAGGGTAGCAACATGAGCCCGATAATCGGCGAAAACAACATTGATTGGCCTGCCATCATCGATACTTTAGAGTCGCACGGCAACACCAAGTGGTTAGTGCTTGAGCAAGAAGAATACCCAACTGGATTAACCCCACTACAAAGCGTTGCTAAATCGAAACAAAATTTAGATAAGATTTTACTTGGTTTGTAGGGTTATTTTAGGAATGAGCTCGCTTTAAAAACGTGAGCTCATGGCTTAGATTTAAAAAGTCGTTCACTCATAGCTCTATATTAAGGTTCATCTTGCCAAGAGCTACTACCTTCAGTACGTTTTGCAAAGCTTTCTGGTTTCCTAATTGGTTTATCTATGCTTTTATAGAATATCAAGATTCCAGCTCCACCTATGACGGGGAGTAACCAAACCAGAACTATTTGTGCTACTTTTTGAAAAGTTTCAAAATCATTTCTTTTATAAATTACTAAACTAATCAAAATATTGAACACTATTAGCAACCCCAAGCCTGCTAGTGCATAGTTTTCCATATCTTAATCCTATTGATGTCAAAAACATTCAGTAAAAACGACCGAACGACGGCTTAAATTGTTTGTTATACGCTTTAAAACGAACAGCTAATCGTCTTTCTTCGGTGTTTAAAGATAAATCGCCCAAATTGAAAACATAAAACTAAAAATACAATGAGAAAAATGAGCCCATTTGCCCACTCAGGCAAAAACGCCACAATCTTCGGAGCAATGAGTTTAAGAATACTAAAAACAACAATGATGAGAAGAATGAATGCAGTCCCTTTCACAAAAGCACTCCTAAATTTCCGTTCAATGCATCTGTTTATATTTTAAAAATACCAACGCCAAAAAACCAAGTTTGCTATATGGGGTAAAGTTGTATCACTTTTCCTGATCTGAATTTACATAGAAACTTGCCTCGAATGCATGTCACTTCTTAGGAATTTTTTTCAACCCCTATGAGACCGGCAAATATGAAAGAACCTCTAGAATATAATGCCAGGTTAAACGAGCAACAAGCCAACCTTTACTTTTCCTTCATTGGGGAAATTTAATAGTTGGATATTTTCAATAACAAATAGACTCTTAATTCACAGTAAAAAAACTAGCTCGCCTTTAACGGTGGAATATATTAGTAAGCTAGTAGCAATAAACGTGCAGCCAATAATTTTAGTCTGAACCTTTCCCAAATTGCCTTTGCTACTCTTTGTGTACTTACTGTTATCATCCACAGACCCATTCAGTTTCGTTGGGCCTACAGACAGAGTAAATTCAAGTTCATTCTTGCTTAGAACATAAAGCCCAATGATAAGAATCACTAGTGCCACTAAATCGTATTCGTAAACTTCCATACTTTCTTCTCTTCTTTGCGTTACTGCTAATTAAGTGCATTAATAGTTGAAACATTACACTGACAGATCAAACCCTAATTAGTAGTTGGCTATGATAAGGTTTGGAAATTTGTCTCAAAGCTCGAGATAAATTTTGATATATTTGTCGCGTGTCGTCATTATTAATAATTACACTATTTTCCGTACCAACGCCGTTTGCTAAAATACAACTTACTTTAGCCTTCATGGCTTCACCAGCTTGTTCTGCGTATTAATGTACGTAGTAAGCTCTTTCTTTCATGAAATTACAAAAACGTTCCACCGAATATTTATATTTGGTGGGGTCATCCTTCCACTTATCCACTTCCATCCGATAGTACGCACCTTCAATTTTCAACTGGCTTTGCCATATAAATTCATCAGCGACATCGATTTTTCCATCAAATAACTTCTGGAGGTCCCCGAGTGTTTTTTCCAATGATTCCTTTGAAAAGTCACTTTCTTTCAATTTATCCAAAGACTCATTATCTGATACAGGGCATACATTCTCTTGTGCGATTGATGTACTACTAAAAAAAATAATAAAAGAGAGAATAAACAATCTCATAAGTACACCTTTATGCATAGCACCACAATATGGCGCGTTTTAAGTATGGCAAAAATAGCGAAGAACGAGTGTTAGCCAAATATCAAACGTCCAGTTACTAATTTTATATATTTCTATTTCAACACTTTAGGCGGTAAATAAATAGTAAATTCATTAATAGGTTCAATAAGTACACTATGCGCAACTTGCTGCTCTTCAATAGTTACTAACCCTGTTTTGCTTAACAAACCAAAATTTGCGGATACAAGATTTGCTGAAGAAACCTCTAATTGCTTGTGCCATACTCGATAAGTTCCTAGCTTGCCATCTCGACGATGATAAAACCCAGCTAATGGATGGGTTAAATAGACGAGCCCCGTTTCTGTATCAGGAAAACCAGCTAAATCTATAGTTGTTCCCTGTTTTTGAGATAACTCTACGCTGGCAGGAGCCCATTTAGCATCCGTGGTCATTTTGTATTTACGGTATATTTGTTGTGTTTCATCATATTCACAATCAAATTTTACTTTACCGCTATACCAAGGTAAGTCCCAACAAAATCTTGGCACCGCCAGTGTCCATGAATCTAACGTGGTACCCAAAAACCAAACGCATCGCTCATTTGTTTCTTTATCGATGATATAAATTCGGTAATTTGTTTGCCCCATAGTGAATTTAGGAAATGGGAATACCGCTGATGTAAAGTCAACATCAATAAAAGGAACGACAGATATTAAAGCTTTTTCTTGACCATTAATTGTTAAAGTATCAAGTTTAAATCGATTTGGAAAAATCCCACAAAACCTCGAAGGTTCTACAGCGTAAGTGATAATCGCAAAATGTTGTAACTTACATAGAACATCAATCCCCTTTGGAGAAGGTCTTGGGTGAAGAAAGTCTTTTAACTTTAGTGATTCCAATGCTGAATCTTCCTTAAAATTTAACGCCCATATGAAGGCGAATACTGCTGTGAAGCGAAGAGGAACCTAATCTAGCGCTAGCAATTCAGTCACTTAAAACGATTTATATCAAACTCACTGAGTTATGCACTATATTTAACTAATAGAATAGCTACTCATTTTTGGACCTTGATTCACTTCCTTTCCCCTGCACATAACGTTTTAACTTGTTAGTTTTCCATGTCAATTTCAACAATTTTAGCCTTTGGAAATAATCGTTTAGCCTCGTTAAACACAGAATTCCTGTTCAGGGGGTGTACTGTGATATCGATTGCATTATTTGAGTAAGTGAACAAAGAAAGACAGCCTGCTTTCTGAATCTTCACAATATCCTGCTTTTTAATCAATTGCCCTTTGGTGTTAAAAAAGCGAGCGTTCGCACCTGCCCTCACTTTTACGGCATCACCTAAATCAACGAACGTTCTCTGCGCCTTATCCATAAAGTTAATAGGTATCAAAGATTCCAATTTTACGACCAAAACAAAGAATATTATTGAGCCGATGATTAATGCCAACGTGTAGATAAAGCCTCCAATAATAAAACATTTTATAGTGAACGAATTTCGTAGTCTTCTGCCGTAGTACGGCCCGTTTTTCTGAATAAGATATTACTACCAGAGTCATTAACTAATTGCTAGCTAAAATGAAAATGGACTATAGAATACTTTATCTTCAAACACATGCAGCACTAGGATTTAGATTTTCTGATGCTCTATTATATTTATTCTTATATCCAACCATTTAACTTTTAATATCTCATTCAATTTCAACAAGCTAAATAAATTACAATGCAAAAAATAATAATAAAACATTAAAAACAGCGTTTACTTTCATTTGTTCGGCAGATTGTTTTATCTAAGTAGCGAAGTACTATATTAAAAAAGCCTCTCAGGGACTGAGAATGAAAGTATTGAATTTAAGGAAGAGTTCAGAGAAAAGCACACTTGCGATCCTCGTGACTTTAGCCGTCTTAACATTGTCTATTCTAAAAGCGACATCCCAAAAGCATCCACTTTATGACCTGCTTTTGCTGGCTTTTATGCTTACATCGTTAATAATTATTTTATTGGTATTGAGCAGTAAAAATGAGCTGACTATATGTCGACACGGTATTTTTTATAGCTCAGCGTTTGGAAATGTTCATATTGAACCAAACAAAACTAAACTAATTAAACAATACTCTAAATATGGTTTTAATTGTGTGGTAATCATTGGTCATGGCTACTTTATATTCGCGCCATTTTATTATTTAACGTCGAAACAAAAACAACGATTAAAACGATATGATAATAACTTACTGCATTGGCTAGAGGTTACGCGTAAACGCAGTAAGTTTCAGGGCTTTTAGTACGAATACAAAGCATACAAAAGCCCTTTAAAAAGTTAGTTACTTAATTTTGCCACTCTTTAAGTACGTCTTTCACATATTCATAGCGCCATGAATTGAATAGATCTGGCTTTGATGCGGCTTTACGCTCATCGGCATCGAGCTTCCAGTTCCAGCTGATCAGTTGGTTAATCTGTTTTTTAGAGGCCAATACATCTTCAGGAATACCCTGCTCTTTTGCAGCTTTGGTAATTTTTTGTTTAATATCTTTAGCCGCTTTTTTGTATGCCGGAAAATCAATTAAACGTTTTAATTGTGCAGGTTGTTCGCTATCAGGAACGGCTTTACCACGCTCAATACATTTTAAAATTTCAACACCCGAACGGTTCACTTCCATTGGCTCAACACCCGGTACTCTGCGTAACGCATTTAGACTTGCAGGCTTACGCTTAGCAATTTCAACCATGTTATGCTCTTTTACCACAAAGTTAAGCGCGAGGTTTTTGCGCTCTGCCTTTTCACGGCGCCATGCGGCAAGTTCGCGTAATACTGCTAAGTCGTGCGGTCGTAATTGCCAAGCATTTTTAATGTCTTTATAAAGCTGCTCTGCTGGTGGTTGGTAAGCACGTTTTTGCGCGACTAACTCGCTTTCGCTGATCACGATGTCAAAAAAGCCAGCTTCATCAATTTGTTTTTTAATGATTTCAAAACAAGGCAGTAAGTGGTACGTATCGGCAGCGGCATAATCTAGCTGCTTTTCTGTGAGTGGGCGCTGTAGCCAGTTAGTGCGTGATTCGCTTTTATCAATTTCGATATCAAGCAACTCTTTAACCATGTGGGCAAAGCCCATGCAGTTACCATGGCCTAATATTTGTAGAGCAAATTGGGTATCAAACAGCGGTGTTGGTACAAAGCCAGCGTATTTTTGAAACACTTCAATATCTTCTGACGGTGAATGCAGTACCTTTAACACCTCAGGGTTTTTAAGTACTTGCCAAAAATCAAAAAGCGACAACTCAGCCAGAGGGTCGATTAACGCTAAATGCTCACCATCGTATACTTGAATAAGTGCAACTTCAGGGTAAAGCGTACGACGACGCATAAACTCGGTATCAATCGCCAGTACCGGTTTTCCTGTTATTTTTTCTACAAAATCATTTAATTGATTTTGCGTTTCGATCAGTTGATATTGCACTTATACCCCTTTCTTTACCATAAATAAGCCGGCTAATGCCGGCTTTAATTATTTTTCTTCGTCCTTTAAGGCTCTTCTTAGAATCTTACCAACGTTTGTTTTTGGTAGTTCATCTCTAAACTCAACGAGTTTAGGCACCTTATAGTTCGTTAAATTATCACGACAGTGCTTTATTATATCTTTTTCAGTTAAAGATTGATCTTTTTTCACGACAAAAACTTTAACTTGTTCGCCACTGACCTCATGAGGGATACCGATTGCCGCTACTTCAAGCACGCCATCGTGCATAGCAACAACTTCTTCGATCTCATTTGGGAACACATTGAAGCCAGATACGATAATCATGTCTTTCTTACGATCAACAATATAGAAGAAACCTTCATCATCGTAAGTTGCAATATCACCTGTTGCAAACCAACCGTCTTTTAAGCACTCGGCTGTTGCATCTGGGCGGTTATAGTAACCTTGCATAACTTGTGGGCCTTTAACCCAAAGCTCGCCTGGCTCACCTTTCGCTGCTTCTTCACCATTTTCAAGCATAAGCTTAATGTCAGTGCTTGGAGCAGGTAAACCAATTGAACCATTATAACCTTCAAGGTCGTAAGGGCTAACAGTTACAAGTGGTGCACACTCAGTTAAGCCATAACCTTCCATTAATTTGGTTTTTGTTACAGCTTGCCATTTTTCAGCAACTGGACGCTGTACTGCCATACCACCGCCAAGTGACATTTTTAGGCTTGAAAAATCAAGTTCAGCAAAACCTGGGGTATTTAGTAAACCGTTAAATAGCGTATTTACACCCGTTACCGCAGTAAATTTGTGTTGTGCTAACTCTTTTACAAAGCCCGGCATATCACGAGGATTAGTAATAAGTACGTTTAAACCACCGTATTTCATAAATGTTAGGCAGTTCGCTGTCAGAGCAAAGATGTGATAAAGCGGCAGTGCCGTAATAACCACTTCTTTTCCGCGATCTAACACGTTATCTAGACAACCTGATACTTGTTCAAGGTTACCAACCATGTTGCCATGCGATAGCATTGCACCTTTAGATACACCGGTTGTACCACCTGTGTATTGCAAGAATGCTAAGTCGTTTAAATCAACATCTGGCTTTTTATAGCTCGCTTCGTTACCAGCAAGTGTATCGGCAAATTTGATTACATTTGGCAATGAGTAGCTAGGCACCATTTTCTTAACGTGCTTAACCACAAAGTTAACGATGTGCTTTTTAAGGCCGCCCACCATATCACCCACTTGGGTAACCACAATGTGCTTAACGTTGGTTTTTGGTAATGCTTTTTCTAGGGTATCGGCAAAGTTAGCAAGAATGAAAATTGCTGATGACTCTGAGTCATTTAACTGATGCTCTAATTCACGCACGGTGTAAAGTGGGTTTACGTTTACCACTACACAGCCTGCACGAAGAATACCTAAAATAGTCACAGGCGTTTGCAGTAGATTCGGCATCATCACCGCTACTTTATCGCCTTTTTTCAGACCAAGATCATTTTGAATGTACGACGCAACACGTTTTGTAGCACTGTCTAACTCACTATAGGTCAACACTTTACCCATGTTGGTAAAGGCTGGAAGGTCACTATAGTCAGCAAAACTTTTTTCAAACAAGTCGAGTAGCGAGTGATAATGCTCAGGGTCGATTGTTTCAGGCATACCTTCTGGGTAGCGTTTAAGCCAGATTTTTTCCACTCTTAGCTCCTGTTTATAATTATATTTTTTAATAACCTTAATCTAACTAAGGCCGTTTCTCAATGGAGTAAATACTCTAATGGTGCAGATAATCCCACATTTGGTGCAATTATACAATTAACTTGCTTTATACTGCCCAATAAATGCATGAATGTGCTCTAAGGTTAATGCAGGACTTTGCATATGGCAATGGTGACCTCCAGGTATCTCATAAATTTTTAACTCCTTGTAATATTTACCATATGCCTCTAGGTTATCCCTAACGAAAGGGTAACCCTTATCCCCTAAGATAAGCTGACATGGTGCGTTAATTTGTTTGATGGTTGCAATACATTGCGCCTCATCAAAGCGAAATCCTGAGTGATTTTTAAGCTTAGGATCGGTTGTTAAATACCACTTACCTGCTTTTTCGTAACTATTTCGTTTCATTAATAGCTCTGCTTGTGGGTATTCAAGGTCGCCACTTGCAAGCCTTGCACTAATAATGTGCGCTATTGAGTCAAATGCACGAGGGCCTTTGCTGTTTACCCGCGCTCTATTTAATATCGCTTTACGAAGTTGGCTGCTCATTTCATTGCTGTTAGTTGTAACGCAGCCAATTCCCTCAATAAAGTTTACCGATGCCACCTTTTCAGGGAAGCAGCTCGCAAAAACGCCAGCGACCATGGCGCCCATAGAATGGCCAACTAAATGCACTTTCGTTACATCAAGCGACTCAATAAACTTATAGACGTCATCAATGTAGTCAATAAAGTAATAATGGGCGTCACTACTTCGCCAATCAGATAAACCATGGCCAGGAAAATCAAGGCAATACCAACGCTGATTTAACTGCGCGTTTTGTAACATAGGTATGTAACTATGTGCGTTATCAAGCCAACCATGTAAGGCAATCACAACCTCTTCGCCATGACCAAAGGTTAGGCCATGCATTGCCTGAGTGCCAGTTTGAAAAGAAAAAGGTTGCACAATTGCTCCTATTTATTAAGCGTTTCAACTTAAAGGCGTTTATTTATCGTCTGGCTAGTATACAATAATCCTCGCAGTATAAATAAGGGCACAATAATAAGGTTACATCAATGAAATTAAAATTAAGTCTTTTAGCATTATTATGCTCAGCAGGCTCAGTAATGGCTGAATCAGCACCAAAAAACATCATTTATATGATTGGTGATGGTATGGGCCCGGCGTACACAACTGCATATCGTTACTTTAAAGATGATCCAAATACTAAAGTTGTTGACCCAACTGTTTTCGATACTATTTTGCGTGGTATGGCACATACCTACCCTGACGATCATACCTATGTAACAGACAGCGCAGCAGGTGCAACAGCACTGAGCAGTGGTCATAAAAGTTATAATGGCGCAATTGCCGTTGATACTGATAAAAAACCAGTAAAAACCATGCTTGAGGTTGCTAAAGAGCGTGGCATGACAACAGCACTCGTAGCTACTTCGCAAATCAATCACGCTACACCAGCAAGCTTTGCTTCACACAACGAATCACGCCGTAACTACGACGAGATTGCTAACGACTATATCGATAACAAAATCGCAGGTAAATTACCGGTTGATTTAATGCTAGGTGGCGGCACGAAATATTACGTTCGTGAAGACCGTAATCTAGTGGAAGAGTTTAAAGCGGCTGGCTATCAGTACAGCGATGACTTCGCAGCAATGAATGACTTAAAGCAAGTTCCAGCACTTGGTTTATTTGCTGAAGTAGGTTTACCGTTTGCGCTTGACGAAAATCCAACGCGCCTTACGCAAATGACAACTAAAGCACTTGATTTACTTGATGGTCAAAACGACAAAGGTTTCTTTGTGATGATCGAAGGTAGCCAAATTGACTGGTGTGGTCATGCAAACGACATTGCATGTGCAATGGGCGAAATGGATGACTTTGCTAAATCGATTGAACAAGCAAAAGCGTATGTAGATAAAAACCCAGATACCCTGCTTGTTATCACTGCCGATCACTCAACAGGTGGCTTAACACTCGGTGCTCATGGTCAATATAAGTGGGAAACTGACGTTGTTAAAGGTGTTAAAGCAACAGCTGGCACTATCACAAAAGATCTACTTGAAAGCGATGACTTAAAAGCAGTATGGCAAAAGTATTCTGATATCGAGTTTACTGATGCAAACAGCATTAAGCTTAGCCAAGCTAAGAAAATGGGCGAGAAAGCGTTGCTACTTGCAGTAAAAGATATTATCAATCATGCCAGCTTCACAGGTTGGACTACTGGCGGCCACACCGCTATTGATGTACAAGTATTTGCCTATGGTAAACGTGCAGAAGATTTCTACGGTTCGCAAAACAATACTGCGATTGCCGACAAACTGATTGATTATATAAAACAGTAATTTATATTGAATACTGTCCAATCATAAAAAAAGCCTAAACATTTTGTTTAGGCTTTTTTTGTGAATTCTGTTTTAGCTTTTATTAATCATACCAGTTAGCTAAGCATATACATCAACGCCAATAAGGCTTTGCACTTCGGCGCGGCGCTCTAAGTTAGCAAATTCCGTATAGGTTGAAATAGCGCGACTGGTTTTTGGGTTGCTTGGTTTATCATAAATTGTTTGCTGATAGCTTTGCGACTCAGCTTTAAATTCATCAGCAATAGCAACAGCTTGAGGGCTTGATTTAACATACTCTGTTGACGATTTTTGCTCAGCCGTTTGGTCTGATATCGCTTTAGGCTTATCAGTAACGGTATTTTTACGGCTATATTGACCGGGAATGTCACCGGTATAAAAGCCTGAGCCAATAGGTAAAGTCAAACTCGTAATTCCACATCAAACATGACTAAATTATGTGCCATAACTGACGGGCACGCAAGTCCCGTTATTCTTTCTGTTATTCTCGGCCTGGTAGCTTTTTCCAAGTCACTGTATCACGAACATATTTAGGCTGCGCATTGGCTGCAGTCACCGTATCACCGTGAGCATAAGCAGTGGCAACCGAGGCCAGCATGTACTTCGCATCAGGTAGTAAAATGTTTTCATTTAAACTTACATTTGCTAGTTCTGTAACAAGTGCAGGATAGGTCTGCCAACCCGTACCCACCGCTGCCGCCGTTGTTTCAGGTAACGTTAGCAACTCAGGTTTAATGACTTGCTCTTCATCAACAAGCGTCATTAAGCCATTATCATCAGCTTTATAATGAGCGTAATAAATCTCACCCATACGTGCATCAATGGCAGAAAACACATCGCTGGCTTGGTCTTGTTCAAACGCTTGTTGCGCCATCATCTGCAATGTTGATACGCCAACCAAAGGTATGCGTGCGGCATAAGCTAAACCTTGTGCAATCGCAACACTAATACGCACGCCCGTAAAGCTACCCGGTCCTTGGCCAAAACCAATTACATCTAAATCGGTTAGTTTACATTGCGCCTTTGCGAGTAACTCATCAATTAAAGGCAAAATCTTTTGGCTGTGCTGCTGAGGGCACTCTTCAAAATGATGAAATGTTTGCCCTTGATAATGTAGCACCAGCGATAAAGCTTCAGTTGATGCATCTAAGGCAAGAATATTGTGTTTAATCATCTAAGTTACTCTAATTGATCTGTTCTAAAAACGCGTTTGCCATTGCTAAGTCGCGCGTGCGGCGCATGGGTGGCAAACTTTTTAAAAATACTTGGCCGTAATGGCGTGTTACTAGGCGGTTATCGCAAATAACCAGTACACCTTTATCTTTACTATCGCGAATAAGTCGCCCTACCCCTTGCTTTAATGCAATGACCGCTTGAGGTAATTGAATGTGTGCAAATGGGTCTTTGCCTTGTAACTGGCAATCTTGCATTTTTGCTTGCAATAATGGGTCATCAGGTGCGGCAAACGGCAATTTATCAATGATAACACAACTTAATGTGCTGCCTCTAACATCTACGCCTTCCCAAAATGAGGCTGTGCCGAGTAAAACGGCATTACCGTGACGGGTAAACTTCTCAAGGATAATGCGTTTAGACATTTGCCCTTGCATATAAACCGGATAATCCATTTGTGTGGTTAAACCTTCCGCCACTAAATGCATCATACGATAGCTAGTAAAGAGCACAAAGCAGCGACCTTTTGCTGATTTAATCAACTCAAGGGTCAGCTTGATAATAGCATGAGGCATATTATTCGCATGAGACTCAGGTAAGTAACGCGGTAAGCAAAGTAGCGCTTGTTGTTGATAATCAAATGGACTTTCAACAATCATGCTTTGGGTTGGCTTTAAGCCAAGGCTAGCGTTAAAGTGTTCTAATTCGTTATCGACCGATAAAGTCGCCGATGTAAACACAAAACCTGCTCCTGTGTCTTTCATCATCTGAGCGAATTTAGCCGATACATTGAGTGGTGTAATGTTTACCGTTAGGTATCGGCGAGTGGTTTCGTACCAATAACTATAGCCCGTTTGTGCGGTATCAAATACCCGCTCTAACTGACCTTTAAAGGCCAATGTACGCTCAAACGGATGCTCTATTTTTTCACTACGGTCTAAGCATAACTTTAATACTTGATATAAAAAGTCGAGGTCGCTAATGACCCGGTGCAGTGCTGCACAAATATCTTTATCAGTCAGCTTTTCACGCCAATCACCTCGGCTACCATCAACCCCAAACTGCAAGCGTAAATCTGCCACGCTGGTTTCTAACTTGTTGAGGGTTTTACCTAATTGCAGCATATCAGGGATATCGGCACGGTAAATTGCTCGTAAGTCATTAATTAAATCCACCAGCTTTTTGGTGCTAACACTTTCACCAAAATAGTCACTGGCAATTTCACTGAGCTGATGAGCCTCATCAAAAATATAGGCGTCTGCCGTAGGCATTAATTCAGCAAAGCCTGTGTCTTTTACAGCCATATCTGCAAAGAATAAATGATGGTTGATCACCACCACGTCAGCTTCCATGGCATTTAAGCGGGCTTTACGAATATAGCAATCTTGAAAATCGGGGCACTCTTTACCTAAACAGTTATCAGCGGTTGAGCTAACATAAGGCAGTACTTTGGCGTCTTCTTCTATGCCAATACAATCTGCTAAATCGCCTGAACGGGTTTCACTGGCAAACTTTGCCACCATCGCGAGTTGATGCATTACATCAGGATCATCTGTTGGAACATGCTCAACATGCTGACTTAAGCGATAGGTACACAAATAATTCGCGCGTCCTTTCAAAAGGGCGACTTTTTTAGTGGCGCTCAGTGCTTTGACTAAGTTGGGTAAATCACGGTGAAACAACTGCTCTTGTAGTGCTTTTGAACCCGTTGAGATGATGGTTTTGCCTTTTGATTTTAACGCAGGCGCTAAGTAAGCATAGGTTTTACCCGTGCCTGTGCCCGCCTCAACCACTAATTGGTGACGTTTTTTTAAGGCATCGTCAACTGCAACAGCCATGTCAATTTGTGGCTGCCGAGGAGTATATCCATCAAGAGAAAGTGCAAGGGGGCCAGTGGCACTGAAAAGTTGTTTGATAAACTTCGCCAATAGATTAAAAGTGATGGGCAGATTTTACGTAACTGACTTGCCAAGGGCAAGACTAAATGAGGAAGCAAGGCTTCCTCATGGTTAAAAGTATGATTGGGTTTAAATCATTGTCCTTGAATCGTTAATGTAACGCCCGATGCAGCTCGGTAACCTTGTAAATCGATGTACCAAGTACCACCTTGTGGGTTATCAAATTGACAACTTTCTTCGTTACCATTTTTGTACGGCCGACAAAGATAATTTGAACTTGTTGACGCTGAGCCATAGTTAACATACAAATCTGCATCGCCACTACCGCCAGAAATAGTCACCGTTAAATTACTGAGGCCTGCGGGTATTTGTTGAGTAAAGCGCTGCCAACTTCCGGTAGCCACACTCACGTTTGTCTCAGTTCGGTCAACGTTTTCGCCGCCACCTGAGGTGCTATAGCTTCCCGTGAGTGACACATTCGAAATCTCATTCCACGCTTCAACCATGACATGATACGTGCCAGTTTGAACTGACGACATCACACAGCTTTCATTACTTGTAGAGGTTGTGCTTTTACAATCAAAATCCTGTAAGGTCGGCTTACTGCCAAATTTAACGTATAAATCAGCATCGCCCGAGCCGCCCTCGGTTACAAACTCAAGGTTACTGCTCATTGCGGGTACATCAAGTGTAAAGAATAACTGATCTTTTGCTGCGCCCGACAAACCTGTTTTAGCTACGCCATTTTCAAGCTGATTAGTCGGCTCAGTTACCACATCACCAGCGTTCTTTGCCATTTCAGCAACATAGCTCACTGCCAATTTTGCAAATTTACTGGCGTGAGCCGCATCAAATTGGGCATCATTTGATGTGTGGATCAATGGGTTAATATCACTCATTGTTGATTCAAATGGCATTGAGGCGGCAAACCCTTGTTGATACCAAGAGGCATGATCTGAGCAGCCATAACCACATTGATCAAAGCCATAGCTCACTGTGGGCTGGTAAGCATCGAGCAACTGCGATAAATACTGATTTTGCGAAGAGTTTGTGTAATCGGTCATCATCACAATATCTGTGCTGCTGCCGTTATTGCCAGTCATATCAAACTGCACCATACCTACAACATTCTTACCCTGAGTTTTATAACTCTGAGCAATATCTTTTGAGCCCCTAAGACCCACTTCTTCAGCGGCAAACCCCATAATTTGAATGGTTCGCTGAGGTTGGTAGTTATTTTCCACAATTGCTTTGAGGGTTTGTGTGAGCACTGCAATACCAGAGGCATTATCATCTGCACCAGGAGCACGACCATTACTTGGATTAGACTGATTGATTGAGTCTAAATGACCACCAATAACGACGATTTCATCTGCTTTTTCTGCACCAGGAATGGTCACAATAACTGATGATTGCGAAAAACTATGGTTAAAATACTCAACGCTTATATCACTGCGGCTACTGGCTATTTGCTGCCAATGGCTCTTTAACCAATCAGCTGCATCAACACCACTTTGCACTGAATAATATCGGTTATGAAAGTTCATCATGCTATTAACCGTATCGCTCAGCTCACTACTATCAATCGATGATATTAGCGCGTTAACTGTCGCGGCATTATCAATACTGTAGTTTACTAAGCTCGCATTCATAGCTGTCTGAGATACAGCATTTAATTGCTGAGTATAGAGCTCTGCATCTGCTAATGAATCATGGGCTACAAAACCACCGCAGCGATGATAGTTATCGTGCATAAACTCACTTAAACCAGCGATATCCTGCTTATTAACGCGCATAAAATTAACTTGATTCAAAGCCGATTTTTGCATCGCAAAATTGCTGTTTAATTTACGTTTACTCAGTGTATCTTGTTGAAAGTGCTCTGCAGCAAGGGCATCAATTGTGACCCAAATTGTTTCGTCTTGCGCTGCATAACTTAGTTGGCTCAGTGACAGTGTGGCAAAGCCCACTAGGCACTGTGTTAGGCGGGTTGTCATAATCAATCCTTTTATGATTTGCATTTTAATGAAAATAAAAAAGGGAGCCGAAGCTCCCTAAAAGGGTGGCTAGTTAGCCGAAATGGTGAGTGTTACACCACTTGCAGCGCGATAGCCGCGAAGGTCGATATACCAAGTACCCGCTTGTGGGTTTGTAAATGTGCAGGTTTCACTATTGCCATTTTTATAAGGACGGCAATCATAGCTAGATGTTGTCGATTGCGAGCCAAAGTTCACATACAAGTCAGCATCGCCAGAGCCACCAGAAATAGTCACATCAAGAGATGAATAACCAGCATCTAGCTCTTGCGTGAAACGAGTCCAGCTATTTGTGCCAACACTTAAGTTAGACTCAGTACGGTTTATTGGTGTTACACCACCACCGCTGCCCGAATCAAAGCTACCAGTAAGTGATACACCTGAAATTTGATTCCACGCTTCTACCATTACGTAGTAAGTACCCGCTTGCACATTGCTAATAGCGCAGTTTTCTGTGCTAGTAGATGAAGTACTTTTACAATCAAAGTTGCTCAGTGTTGGTTTTGCGCCATACATAACGTAAAGGTCTGCATCACCACTTCCACCTGTTGTATTGAATTGTAAATTCGTTGCACCTGCTGGTACTTCAAGAGTAAAGAACATTTGATCTTTCGCTGCACCACTGATCCCTGTGCGTGCAACGCCATTGGTTAGCTCTTCATCACCGCTTGGAGGTGGCTCAGTTGTGCCACAGCTACTACCCGCACTTAAGCTTGAAGTCACACCAACCGCCGCAAGTGCCGCTTGAACATCGGCTGGGTCATAGCTTAAATCACACGCCGCATCCATCACGCCGTTACCTGCTAAATCCCAGTTTGTGCTGGCAGTCCAGTAAAGTTGGTTAGCGCGAGCCATCACAACAAACGCCTTTTGCGTATCCCAACCTGGTGTGGTTGCAAGGTTATAAAATGCCTTGTTGAAGACACCTGAGCTGTAATGTACATCCATACCAGAGTAATAGTTGTTTTGATGATCAATTGAGCTGCCATCTTGGGTTGGGTTATTCATGTAACGTAATGCACCGTTACCTTTAAAGATTTCCTGACCCACTAACCAGTCATTTGAGCCTTTCATGTAAAACTCGGCCGCTTCACCTGCCATATCAGAGAACGCTTCGTTCAAACCACCTGATTTACCAGAATAAATAAGCCCAGAATTTTGCTCGGTAAAACCGTGGCTTACTTCATGCGCTGATACGTCAAGACTTACCAGTGGATAGAAGGTATTTTGACCATCACCAAAGGTCATAGCACTACCATCCCAAAACGCATTTTCGTAATTACTGCCGTAATGAACACGCATTTTTAATTGGAAAGTTAATGGTGCAGTACCTACCCAATCGTTATACATATTAAAAATTACGTTACCGAAATAATGCGCATCATTTAAAGGCGAGTACGCACCGTTAATTTCTTTAAAAGTATTTTCAGGACATGTAAACGAATACGCTGTTGAACCACTTGTACTACCATTTAGGTTAATGGTTCTTACATTGGCGTTATTCATCGTACAAGTATTGCCAGATTGGGTAACATCTAGACTATCAAAGTCAGTACCGTAGATGTATTTACCCGTTTTTAAGTTACCACCTGGGCCTGTTGCACTAGCATGTTGTAAGTTATCGAAGCTAAATAAAACTTCACCGCTGTTGGCATCAATAATCTGATACGGACGAGATGGGTTATCGCCATAAGTCACATAAGATACTTCATACACTAGGTGTGCAACGCTGTCTTCATCTAGCCAAATTGCTAAACGTGACTGTTCATTATGCTTTTTTAACCCAACCGATTTAATTGCAGCAGGTGAATTAGCAAGGCCTTTCGCCATTGCTTTTTTCTTGTTAAGTGCCGGAGACACTGAGTCGATGTCGGCGGCGATATCATACACCGCTGCACCATGTGCACGTTTTAATTGACCATTATCATCAAATGTTAGGCTAACCGTATCGCCGATAACTGGTAGACCTTGATACATTTGTTGATAACGACGCGTAGTGTTGCCGTTACTGGTTTTGATTTCTTTTAATACAACTAAATCATTCCCTGCACCTAAACCAACTAACTGATTTGGATTTGCACTCAATACTGATGACGCATTGGTTTGCAAAGCTTGGTTAATCCCTGTTTGTTCGTTTAGGTATTTCTTGTTCGCAGCTACTGCACTTGTTGCTTGAGTCAATGCAAAAGCAGCAAGAGTTGCTAATGTGATTTTAGATAAATTCACGTTTACGCTCCGTTAGATTGTTATGTATTTAATATTTTCCTAGTAACCGGACTGCACTGTTCCCGATTAGTGACCAGCCTAGATTGAATGGAGTGAAATTGAAAATGAAACAAAAAATTTACAAATAAAGTATTAGCTCTAAAATAAAAGCTCTTAATTAACAGTAGGATAATAAATTTTAAGTTTATTAATTGTTAATAGGCAAGCTGTAAATGTAAATTTATTGATACAAAATAATAACATTTATTAAACATTTGTACCTTTTATTTGTTTTTATTTTGCTCACCTTATTATTTTTGATTCACAGCTAAAAGGATTAGATATCCATAAAAAAGTCTGGGTACATAACTTGCAGCAATGCCAAGTATCTAGGATTTAAGGACTTAGCATGATTACTGATCTGATACAAAACGAATGGCTAAATGAGCCATGGCTGGTCGTCATTGGTGGTACTGTATTAGCCGCCACAGCTTTGTTTTTATTAAAGTTTGTGATCATCTATTGCTTAAAGAAATGGACCCAACGAACCGACTTTGTTTTCGACTCATTACTGGTTGACTCACTGTCTACACCATTGACCTTGTGCACAATGATGGTGCTTGTGATCATTTTTGGTCAGTTATTAAACACCACCGGCTTTATGGCTGAGCACCCCTTACCTATTGCGGCCACTGCTAAAGCCATTTGTATTTTTGCCTTAGTGTTATTTTTAGATCATTTTTTATTTGGTACCGTTGATTATTACAGTGCCCGCTCAGTGGTAGTTTCCAATAGTCATAGCATCATTAAAGGCTTAATCCGCTGCGCAATTGTGTGTGTTGGCTTATTGGTGTTATTAGGCACGTTGGGTATATCAATCACTCCGATTATTGCCTCTTTGGGCATTACCTCTCTTGCCGTCGCTTTGGCTTTACAACCGACACTCGAAAACTTCTTTTCTGGCGTTCAGTTGGTGATTGATAAACCTATTCGGGTCGGCGACTTTATAGAGCTTGAAAGTGGCGATCAAGGCTTTGTTGAGAAAATTGGTTGGCGCTCAACCTGGGTAAGAATGTTGCCAAATAACATGATAGTGATCCCCAATAGTCAGCTGTCTAAATCACGCATCATTAACTATTTTTACCCAGAAAAAGAGCTCAGCGTCCCCGTTGAAGTGGGTGTTCATTATGGCTCAGACCTTGAAAAAGTTGAGCAGGTTACGTTAGATGTTGCTAAGCAGATATTAAAAAGCCATGAATGGGGCGTCGATGATTACGAAACCTTTGTGGTCTTTCATACATTCGATCAATCAAGCATTAATTTTACGGTGATGTTAAGAGCAAAAGAGTACTTTAACCGCTTTTGGGTAAAATCAGCCTTTATTAAAGCATTACACCAACGTTACGCAGAAGAAGGAATTGTTATTCCTTACCCAATCAGAGCTATTAATACCAGCCAAGAATCAGCCCAGTTTAAACAGGCTGATTGACCTAACTGAACTTATCATAATTGCGCTTTTGTCAGGTTTATTTTGTCTCTTTTGAGACATTATTAACAGCGATTATACATATGCAATCAGCGCCTTGAATTTTTACTCTAAAATGTCATAAAAATCGCATAAACACTGTGACATACCTATTTTAGAGGCGTACTATATGCGGCCAGAAAGTGACTGCTTTCTGCGTCTTGTTATACAAATATTTAAGGTCAAACAATGAATGCTTGGTACCTCATTTGTTTTCTTTCAGCATTAGCTATTTTTATTGCTTTTGCTAACCAATTCATCCTCAAAATGCAAACTACGATTGCTATAACAACTGGCTCTGTTGTTATTTCTTTACTACTTATTCTTGCCGTTAAAATGCTCGGTGATAGCACGGCCCTCGAAATGACTCAAATTGTCTCAAGTATCAACTTTAATCAGTTGCTATTAAAAGGCATGCTCGGGTTTTTACTGTTCGCAGGTGCGCTGGAAATCAACTTAGCAGCCCTTCGTAAGCAACGCTGGGAAATTACCGCATTAGTGTTATTTTCAACCATAACCTCAACGGTCATTGTTGGTTACTTAAGCTATTATTTGTTTGCTTTTGTAGGCTGGCCTGTACCGTTTATTTACTGCTTGTTGTTTGGTGCTTTAATCAGCCCAACCGACCCGATTGCAGTGTTAGCCATTATTAAACAAATGCGAGCCCCAGAAGGTATTTCTGTGCAAGTTGAAGGTGAGTCTTTGTTTAATGATGGTATTGGTTTGGTGATTTTCACAACGATATTTTCAGTGGCCTTTTATGGCACCGAAGCCACCTTTACTGACGTTGCTGAATTGTTCTTAGTTGATGCAATTGGCGGTATCGTGTTTGGTCTCGTGATTGCACTAGTCGGGCATTTTTTAATTATTAATAGCCGCGATGTGAACATTCGTTTGCTACTAACCTTGACCATTCCAACAGCCGGCTTTGCAGCTGCGAATATTTGGGAAATCTCAGGTGCGCTTGCTATGGTCACCAGTGGTATTTTACTTGGCAATATTACTCGTTCAAAAGCAACAGAGCGTACGGGACCTGAAGATACTCGCTACGTGAAAGACTTTTGGCATGCCACCGATAGTTTTTTAAACGCCTTGCTGTTTTTGATTATCGGTATGCTCATCGTCACTATGCCGATTACTCTTGAAGAAATTGGCTTAGGTTTACTGATGGTACCTGTGGTGTTGCTAGCGCGATTTTTAAGTGTAGGTGCGCCATTTGTATTCTTTAAAAAGTATCGCCAATACGATAAGCACTCAGTGAAAATACTCACTTGGGGTGGCTTACGGGGTGGTTTAGCGCTGGCAATGGCAGCTGCCATCCCACGCGATCAAGTAATGATTGCAGGCTCAGACCTTCACAACTTAATTGTAATTGTCACCTACGTGGTAGTGATTTTCTCGATTATCGTACAAGGTTTAACAATTTCGCCGCTGATCCAAAGTAGTATTCAATCCGCAGAAGCGAAAAATTAAGCACTGCTTTTTACTTTAAAGGCTCGATTATCGAGCCTTTTTTTGTGCTTTATCGGCATACATTCGCGCGTCTGCAACAGCGAGTAACTTCGTCAGTGAACAAGGTTGCTGATCAGAAAAATCGGCAATGCCATAAGAAAAGCCAAGTTCAACTTGGTTATTAAAGCTATTAGGTAAGTCACTGAATGACAACAATAAGCGTTGCATTATGGTGTCGCATTCGCTGCTATTTAAATCTGTAAATAAAATCACAAACTCATCACCGCTCAAACGTGCATATAAATCAGCCTTGCGACAACTGTTCTCTAGTAATCCTGCAAAATCTCTCAGTACTCTATCCCCGGCTGCATGACCAAATTTATCGTTAATTGCTTTAAAATTATCTAAATCAATAAACACTAATTTTGCTTTTAAATGCTGGCGAATACACAAATCAAGATAATGCTCTGCTGTGCTAATAAAACCGCGACGATTAGGCAATAAAGTAAGCTCATCGGTAGTGGCTAACTGCATGATTGCAAACTCTCGTTCTACGATTGCAGCAAAGTCTATTAACGATTTAATTTCTTGTTTGTTAAAACTGCGCGGTTGATGATCGATAAGGCACAAAGTGCCAATTCTATTTCCTGATTTAAGTGTAATTGGGCAGCCCGCATAAAAGCGAATATTTGGGTCACCCATTACCAGTGGGTTGTCTGCAAAGCGCTTATCGTTTAAAGCATTTTCAACCACAAGCGGGTCTTTGTATAAAATAGCATGGGCGCAAAATGAAATGTCTCTTGCGGTCTCTGTTACATCAAGCCCTACACATGACTTAAACCACTGTCTGTGCTCGTCAATTAAACTGATAACACAAATTGGTACAGAGAAAAATTGCTGGGCAAGGCGAGTGATTCGGTCAAAGGCGGGTTCACTTTGAGAGTCTAAAACATCTAATGAGCGAAGCTCTTCAAGCCTAGCTTGCTCATTTAATGGCACTGAGGGTCGTTCCATTGAATTGCCTTGTAAGTTACAACACAAGTGTTTCTTAACGTTAGCAGAAAAAACCGCACAGTTGCATAAAAACAAATTTTATATTGAGTATTAAGCCCATGTATCTAGGTGTTTATTACCCTCTTCATCTTCTTCTATGGCACTTTTGTTGCCTTTATCTTCTTTTTTTGCAGCTTTTTTACGGCGTTCTATTTCACGTTTTTGACGCTTTTCAAGCTCAATTCGCTGCACGTTCGCATCTTTTACGCCCGCAATATGAAACGCACCTTTACTTTCCAACTGTAAGCGCGTAATTCGACCTAAAAAGGGGATCATGATATCCATTTGTACCTCCTATCTATCCATTTATTATCGGCAGTTATAGCATATACTTTAATTTCGCAAAAAAATGCTTGCCAAAGATTAGCAAAGCATGTTTATCTATATACGTAACTTATTTAAACAGATTTTCGCACTTGTTTACACAAACGAGTGCAATACAGGAAAAATTATGCGCTTCAATCTGACAACTATCCATCATCACCATCATTCACCGGAATAGCCTGTCAGGTTTTTCGCTGAGAGGTTATTCCTAAAAGGAACCTCTGGCGAGCAATCAACCAAATTATTTATTTTCGCCCTGAGGTTCCCTCGGGGTTTTTAGTTTTTGAATTAAAGGAAAATGAATAATGAGCAATACCAACCGTTTACGAATCGCCATCCAAAAAGGCGGCCGCTTATCAAAAGACTGCCAAGAGTTACTAAAGCAACTTGGTGTTAAATTAAATCTTCGTGAACAACGTTTAATCGCACACTCTACCAACATGCCAATTGACGTACTACGCGTGCGAGATGACGATATTCCGGGCCTAGTAATGGACGGTGTGTGTGACTTAGGTATCGTTGGTGAAAACGTACTTGTTGAAGTTCAAGCTGAACGCGAACGCCAAGGCGTGGCATTCGAAGTAAACAAACTTTCTAAACTTGATTTTGGTTACTGCCGCCTAGCACTTGCATGGCCACAAGAACTTGGCCCACAAGATAAAAGCTGGTTTGAAGGTAAACGCATTGCCACTACCTACCCAGAAATCTTAAGCCAATACCTAAAACGTGAAGGCATTAATGCAAGCACAGTCATGTTAACAGGCTCTGTTGAAGTTGCACCGCGTGCTGGTTTAGCTGATGCAATTTGTGACCTAGTGTCTACTGGCGCAACCTTAGAAGCTAATGGCTTAATGCAAGGCGACACCATCTTAGAATCAAATGCATGTTTAATTCAAAACAAAGACCTTACTGATCAAAGCAAACTTGATTTAATCAACACGTTAATGCCGCGTTTACGTGGTGTGCGCCAAGCAAAAGAAAGTAAATACATCATGCTACACGCACCAAAAGCAAAGCTTGATGAAGTATGCGACTTACTACCAGGCACAGGCCAACCGACTTTACTATCACTTGCTGGTAGCGACGATTATGTAGCACTACACATGGTTAGCAGCGAAACCCTTTTCTGGGAAACAATGGAACAGTTAAAAGCACTGGGTGCCAACTCAATTCTTGTTATGCCAATTGAAAAAATGATGGAGTAATTATCCATGTTTCGCTGGAATGAGGAAAATCAACAAGCACAGCAGGCGGTTCTTACCCGCCCTGCTATTACTGCAAGTAAAGAGGTTGAAGCAATTTGTATCGACATCTTAAATGCAGTTAAAACTGAGGGTGACGCAGCGTTATTAAAAATGGCAAAAGAGTTTGATAAGCGCGAAACACCTCGCTTATTAGTGCCAATTGAAGAAATTAATCAAGCTGAGCAGTTATTATCAAACGAGTTAAAAGCCGCCATCGAAACGGCCTATGCCAATGTAAAACGTTTTCACCAAGCACAATTACCAAAAGACATTAAGTTAACAACGCAACCTGGCGTATTGTGTGAACTTAAATATCAAGCCATTGAAGCGGTAGGCATTTACGTGCCAGGTGGCAGTGCGCCACTGCCATCGTCAGTGATTATGCAAGGGGTACTTGCACAGTTAAGTGGTGCACAAACCGTTGTGCTTACTACACCTGTAAAAGCCGATGAAACTATCAACCCAGCCATTTTATATGCGGCAAAACTATGTGGTATTAAAACCATTGTAGAAAGTGGCGGCGCCGGAGCGATTGCAGCAATGGCATACGGTACAGAATCAGTGCCTAAGGTGAACAAGATTTTTGGCCCGGGAAATAGCTTTGTCACCATGGCAAAACAACTTGTTGCGCAAACTATTCCGGGCATGGCGATTGATATGCCAGCGGGCCCTTCTGAAGTGCTAGTGATTGCTGATGAGCGTGCAAACCCAGAGTTTATTGCGGCAGATTTATTATCGCAAGCAGAGCACGGTGCGGATTCACAGGTTATTTTACTGTGTAACAGCGAACGCATTATTGAAAAAACACAGCAAGCATTAACAGAGCAGCTAGCAAAGTTGAGTCGTAAAGACACTGCCGAGCAAGCCCTTGCTAACTCAAGCTTGATATTAGTCGACTCGGTTGAGCAAGCCTTTGCAGTGTCTGCTGAATATGGCCCTGAGCACCTTATTCTTCAGCTTGCTGATGCGCAGCCTTATTTAAGCTTAGTGAAAAATGCCGGCTCAGTATTTGTAGGTGATTACACTCCGGAGTCTGCCGGAGACTATGCATCGGGTACGAACCACGTACTACCAACGTATGGTTACAGTGCGACCTATTCGAGCTTAAACTTACTGGACTTCTTTAGAACTTACACAGTGCAAACCATCAGTAAAAATGGCTTACGTGAATTATCTAAAGCAATTTTACCTTTAGCTGCAGCAGAGGGGCTTGATGCTCACGCTAATGCTGTTTCAATTCGTCTTGAGGCTATGAACAATGAGCGATAATTCAAAAATAACAACGCTGTTGCCAGATAACATTGCAGCGCTTACAGCCTACAGTTCGGCGAAAAGTGAAAAGCTGACAGGCACAACCTGGTTAAATGCCAATGAAAGCCCTTATTCTCGTACGCCAAATATCAATTTAGCTGATTTAAATCGCTACCCAGATCCGCAGCCTCAGCAAGTGATCAATCGTTACGCTTGCTATGCTAATTTAGAGCCAGAGCAAGTACTGATGACTCGTGGCGCTGATGAAGGTATTGAGCTATTAGTACGTACTTTTTGTAGCCCAGCTAAAGATAGCATCGCACTCTTTTTGCCAACTTACGGCATGTACAAAGTCACTGCTGATACCCACAACATTGCGATTAACGGTTTAACTCAAGAGCTGTTATTAAAAGGCACGGTTGATGAAATTGTCACTGCAGTTGCTGATTCAAAGCTGGTGTTTATTTGTAACCCAAATAACCCTACCGGCAGCATGACAAGCTTAGACAAAATCAGAAAAATCACCCAACAACTTGCGGGTAAAGCGATTGTAGTGGTTGATGAAGCTTATATAGAATTTTGCCCAGAACAAACAGCGGCAAGCCTAATCAACGAGTTTAGTAACCTTGTGGTACTAAGAACCTTATCAAAAGCATTTGCACTTGCGGGTTTAAGAACAGGCTTCACGCTAGCCAACAGCGAGCTGCTTGCACCTATTCGTAAAGTGATTGCGCCTTACCCTGTATCAACGGTGGTGGCGAGCATTGCAGCAGATGCATTAAGTAGTGACAACATCGCTTCAATGCGCCGTCAGGTGACTATTCTAAATAGCTTAAAAGGCAAACTGAAAAGCTGGCTTGAGCAATCACCTGCCGTTATCAAAGTACTGAGCGGTGAAGGTAACTTCGTCACCTTAAAACTAAAAGACAAACAATCATTTAATATCGCACTTGAGCAAGGACTCGTGATGCGTGCCTTCACCTTATATGGTGAAAATGATTGGTTACGAATTTCTATCGGTAACGAGCAAGAACTAGAACAAGTAAAAATTTGGTTAGATGGTTTATCACTGACCAGCAAAACAGTAGAACAGGAATTATCATGAGCAACCCGTATTTATTTATTGACCGCGATGGCACGATTATCGAAGAGCCTATCACCGACAAACAGGTTGATAGCCTAGAAAAATTAGTGTTCTTGCCGAATGTGATCCCTGCTCTATTACAACTTCAAGCGGCAGGTTACCGCCTTGTGATGGTTTCAAACCAAGATGGTTTAGGCACTGATAGCTTCCCGACAGCTGATTTTGATATTGCCCAAGACAAGATGATGGATATCTTAAACAGCCAAGGGATTAAATTTGATGAAGTTCTGATCTGCCCTCACTTTGATGAGCAAAATTGTGACTGCCGTAAACCAAAAACTGGTTTACTTACTGAGCTGATGCGCTCAGGTAAAGTCGATTTAGCACGCTCATTTGTGATTGGCGACCGCCAAACAGATATCGGACTTGCTAATAACTTATGCTGCGAAGGTATTTTGTATGATGGCAGTTGGGATGCCATTGTCACTAAGCTGACAACCGCGAACCGTGAAGGCCGTGTCACTCGCAATACCAAAGAAACGCAAATCGATGTGCAAGTTAATTTAGACCAAACAAAAAATGGCGAAATTAGCACTGGCCTTGGCTTTTTCGACCACATGCTTGACCAAATTCGTACACACGCCAATATCGGACTTAATATTCAAGCCACTGGCGACTTACACATTGATGAGCACCACCTAGTTGAAGATATCGGCATTGCACTTGGCCTTGCCCTTAAACAAGCGCTAGGTACAAAAACGCAAATTGGTCGCTATGGTTTTGCACTCCCTATGGATGAATGTAAAGCAGAAGCGCAAATTGACTTATCGGGCCGTGCCTCGTTTGTATTAAATGCTGATTTTAGCCGTGAAAAAGTCGGCGACTTAGACGTACAAATGGTTGAGCACTTCTTTAAAAGCTTAAGTGATAATGCCGCCATGAGCCTTATTTTGTCGGTTAGCGATGGTAATTGTCACCACCAAGTTGAAGGCCTTTTTAAAGCGTTTGCAAGAGCACTTCGCGCTGCGATTGCAAAAGATGCTTCGCAACAAACAGCAAGTTCTAAGGGGTGTTTATGATTGCCATAATTAATACCGGTTGCGCCAACATTAACTCAGTTCGTTTTGCCTTTGAACGCTTAGGGAAAACGCCTGAGGTGATCACCTCACCTGAGCAACTAAAAGGCTTTGAACGTGCTATTTTACCAGGAGTAGGCCATGCCTCTGTTGCCATGAAACGCTTAAAAGACGGTGGTTGGCAGCAAGCAATTGATGAATATCAGCGCCCGTTGATGGGCATTTGTTTAGGCATGCAATTACTTTGCGACAGCACAGAAGAAGGCAATGTTGATTGCCTTGGCAAAATTCCAGGTATTGTTAAGCACTTAGATGTGGGCACATTAACTTCACCGCACATGGGCTGGAACGACCTAAGTGTATTAAAAGAGCATGCCCTCACCAAAGGGTTATCAGCACAAGATCAAGTGTACTTTGTTCATAGCTTTGCGCACACAGTAAACGATGCCACCCTAGTTAGCGGTGAATACGGGCAAGCTTTTTCAGCAATTGTTGCCAAAGATAACTACGCAGGCATGCAGTTCCACCCAGAGCGAAGCGCCAAAGTAGGCACACGACTTTTACAAAACTTTTTAGATTGGCAGCTGTAAGCGCAGCAAAAAATAAGAGAAATAAACGTGATTATTCCAGCACTCGATGTATTACAAAACCAAATTGTGCGCTTATACCAAGGTAAGTATGATACCGCACAATTTTACCCTTACGAACTTGGCGCACGCTTACAAGAGTACGCAAATAGCGGCGCAGGTAAGCTGCACCTAGTTGATTTAGAAGGCGCGCGCGATCCAAATAAAAAACAGTGGCAGCATATTCAAGCTGCAACCAAAGCGCTAAATGTTCCTTATCAAGTTGGCGGTGGTATTCGCTCTGAGCAAGATGTTGCTGATTGGCTTGAAACCGGTGCTAACCAAGTCGTGATTGGCTCAATGGCCGTTGAAAAGCGTGAGCAAGTAAAGGCCTGGATTGAAAAATTTGGCAGTGAACACTTTGTTATCGCACTAGATGTTAATAAAACTGACAACGGCTGGGCACCAGCAACACATGGTTGGTTAAGTGAATCTGAGTTTGGCTTGTTCGAACTTGTTGATTTTTACGTGGCACTTGGTGTGGTTGATTTTCTGTGTACTGACATCAGCAAAGACGGCACCATGACCGGCCCTTCGTTTGCACTTTATGAAGATTTAACCAACCACAACAGCGAGATTAAAGTTCAAGCATCAGGCGGTGTAAGCTCACTGGATGATATTGCAAAGCTGAAAAAACTGGGTGTTGGCGGTGTTATCTTAGGTAAATCATTGCTCGATGGTGCCTTTAATGTTGAGGAGGCGTTAGCATGTTATCAAAACGCATAATCCCTTGTTTAGATGTTAAAGACGGCCAAGTCGTTAAAGGTGTTAAATTTAAAGGCCATGAAGTGGTTGGTGATATCCTAACGCTTGCCAAAGCCTACAGCGATGCCGGTGCAGATGAACTGGTGTTTTATGAAATCAGTGCCAGCGTCGAAAAACGCCTTCTTGATGTCAATTGGGTAGAGAACATTGCGCGCCACATTGATATTCCATTTTGTGTAGCGGGCGGCATTAAATCTGTTGCTGATGCAGCACGTGTTTTAGAACGTGGTGCAGATAAAATCAGTATTAACAGCCCTGCAATTGCTCGCCCAGAGCTTATCAAAGAACTACACGATGAGTTTGGTAAACAATGCGTAGTTGTGGGTATTGATAGCTTTTATGATGAAACCACTGGCGAGTATTTAGTGTACCAGCTGACTGGCGATCCAAATGCATCAAGCCGTACTCGCTATAAAACCGAAGAATGGGTTAAGCGTGTGCAAGACCTAGGTGCTGGTGAAATCGTGCTCAATTGCATGAACCAAGACGGCGTGCGTAAAGGCTACGACAATGTTCAGCTATCAAAAATGCGTGCACTGTGCGATATTCCACTAATTGCATCGGGCGGCGCAGGTACGATGCAAGACTTTGTTGATGTGTTTCAACAAAGCCAAGTTGATGGCGCGCTCGCTGCCAGCGTATTTCACAAGAACGTCATTGATATTGGCGAACTAAAACAATTTTTAATCGATAATAATGTAGCGGCAAGACTATGCAATTAACCAAAGACACTCTTTCTCAAGTCGACTTTGCCAAAAGCGAGTTGATCCCAGCTATCGTGCAAGATGCACGCTCTGGGGTGATTTTAATGCAAGGCTTTATGAATCAAGACGCATTAGCTGCCACTTTCGACAAACAAAAAGTAACCTTTTACTCGCGCTCTAAAGAGCGTTTATGGACCAAAGGCGAAACATCAGAAAACTACCTTGAAGTAGTCTCAGTGCACACCGACTGCGATTACGACTCACTATTAGTCCTGGCAAACCCACTTGGGCCAACATGCCACCTTGGTACACAAAGCTGCTTTGGCGATGATGCTAAACCTAGCTTGTCGTTTTTAGCTGAGCTTGAACAAGTGATTGTTTCGCGTAAAGACGATGACCCGAGCAAAAGCTACACTGCGTCTTTGTTTGCAAAAGACTTAAGCCGTAGTTGCCAAAAAGTGGGTGAAGAAGGTGTTGAAGTTGCCCTTGCAGCCATGAAACATGATAACGATGAATTAACCAATGAATCGGCAGACTTACTGTATCATTTAACTGTGTTATTGCAGCGCCAAGGCCTATCATTGGCTGATGTGGTGAACTGTTTACAAGGCCGCCATAAGTAATAAATATAGAGTGTGGTATCTAAATACCGCACTCTATTGCTGTTTTAACGCTTCTAACACAATTTTAAATGCAGGCGAAGGTTGCCTTCGGCTCGGGTAATACAAATAATAACCGGGAAATGCGGGACACCAATCAGCTAACACTTTAATTAAATTACCATTTTTTATATGCTCACCAAACTCTTCTTCAGGTAGAAACGCAATACCTAACCCCTTTAACGCAGCCTCAACAATATGATGAGAGGTATTAAAGATTAATTGACCGCGTACATTCACATTAAGTTCCTCCCCCTCTTTTTCAAACTCCCACGCATATAAACCGCCATGAGTCGGAAAGCGAATGTTGATACAATTATGTGCAGTAAGATCCTTTGGCGTGTTAGGCTTTGGATGCTTAGTAAAATACTCAGGGCTTGCAACCGCTGCCATATTGAGCTCTTTACCAATAGGCACTGCAATCATATCTTTATCTATAGTTTCGCCAAGGCGAACACCAGCGTCGATACGCTGAGCAACAATGTCTGTGTAGCCATAGTTAACATTAAACTCAATATTAATATCTGGGTATTGCTTTAATACATTGGCCAGTTTTGGGAGTAATGTGTTCTGAATGATAAAATCACCACAAGTAATTTTTACCGTACCCGCAGGTTTGTCTCTGAGTTCAGTTAACGCTTCTAACTCATTTTCAATATCATCAAAACGATGCCCGATTGCATTGAGTAAACGCTCCCCGGCGAGTGTCGGTGATACGCTTCGAGTTGTTCTGGTTAACAAACGAATATCTAAATTTGCTTCTAGAGAACGAATAGCCTGACTCAAAGCTGACTGAGTCACACCTAATTGGGCCGCAGCACGTGTAAAGCTGCCGGTTCTTGCCACAATGACAAAATAGTTCAATTCATTGAGGTTTTGTTTGATCATCCACCAGCCTATTAATAAGTATTACTAATAAAGCATATTAGTATTCATTAGCTAGTCTATTCAACCTATGTCTGAAAAAATACTCCATCACATTTAACTGTATGGACTAGCATGACAAACTACTCAACCTATCAAGATGATCACCCTATCGAGCAGCAAGCTAATTGGAGTGGGGTTTTTGCGATGACATTATGTATTTTCGCCTTAATAGCCTGCGAGTTTATGACTGTAAGCTTATTAACACCTATGGCTGAAGATTTATCAATTAGTCAAGGCATGGTTGGTCAGGGGTTGGCAATATCGGGCTTTTTTGCGGTGATCACAAGTCTATTCATGAGTCCTTTATTTGCTAAAAGTGATCGAAAGACCTTACTAGTCGCTCTGACCTTGATAATGCTACTGTCAACTTTAACAATCTCTGTAGCTGATAGTTACGCTGTTTATATGCTTGGTCGTGCGTTAATCGGCTTAGTCATTGGTGGCTATTGGTCACTTTCAACTGCTTCTGCAATGCGCTTAGTTCCCGAGGAAAAAGTGCCTAAAGCACTGGCAGTATTTAATGGTGGTAATGGTCTTGCCATGATAATTGCAGCACCACTTGGCAGTTATTTAGGCAGTGTTCTTGGCTGGCGAGGCGCGTTTATGTGTTTAGTGCCATTTATCGCTATTGCTGTATTTTGGCAATGGCAGGCTTTGCCTAGCATGCCAGCTCAGCAGCAATCAAAAGGACCTTTTTCTGCATTTAAGTTATTTAAAAAGCCACTCGTCCGTTTTGGTATGCTAGCTGTCGCGCTGCTATTTATGGGGCAATTTACTTTATTTACCTATGTAAGGCCCTTTTTAGAGTCAGCGTTTCAAGCCACCAGCCAACAAGTCTCTATGGTGTTATTTGTTATTGGTTTTGCAGGCTTTATTGGCACCTTATTGATCAGTAAGGTCATAAAACTCAGTTTAGCGTTTGCCTTAATAGCTGCCCCTACGGTTATGGCTTTAATAGCATTTTGTTTAGCTAATCAAATATCTCTTTTTAACATCAACATCGTATTACTTGGATTATGGGGGTTAATTGCAACTGCAGCGCCTGTTGCTTGGTGGAGCTGGGTAGCTCGTGCTTTACCAAAAGATGCTGAAGTTGCAGGAGGATTGATGGTAGCAATTATTCAATTTTCGATAGCGCTAGGCTCAACATTCGGCGGCATATTATTCGATGTTTATGACTACCCTATTACCTTCTTTGTTAGCGCAGCTATCTTATTTTTTGCAGCCATTGCCAGCTATTTCACTATAAAAACACCCTAAAAAATCATTAGGTGCTCATACTTGGGCTACCTAATGTTCATTTTAAGCACATAAAGATACATTCGACACTTTTAGGCAATAAATCGACTGTTCTAATATAACGCCAAACTGCACAAATAACCGACAATAACCTCATCAAAGCTGCATTGTGAAAACAAATTGCAGTCCCTGTTAATCAAAAAATAGGAGAGTGTTATGACAACCTCAACTGATAATTTTTACCAAAGCGATGCTGTTAACTTTGAAAAAGTAATTTTCAAAAACCAATTACAAATGAATGTAGTCGGTAATCTTTTTACACCTAAAAATGCAGAAAAAGGTGCGAATCTTCCAGCACTTGTAATTGGTCATCCTATGGGTGCGGTAAAAGAGCAAAGTGCTACTTTATATGCAACTAAACTGGCAGAGCTAGGCTTTGTAACTTTGGCAGTTGATCTTAGCTTCTGGGGCGAAAGTGACGGCGAACCACGTAATACTGTACTACCTGATTTATACGCAGAGTCATTCAGTGCCGGTGTCGATTACCTTGCTAGCCGTTCATACGTCAACAAAGAAAGCATTGGTGGTTTAGGTGTATGTGGTAGTGGTGGTTTCATCATTAGTGCCGCAAAAATTGACCCACGTATCAAAGCTGTGGCAACAGTTAGTATGTATGACATGGGTGGCGCAACGCGCAATGGTTTAGGCAACTCTATTGATCTTGATATGCGTAAAGATATGCTCGATGAGGCTGCAGAGCAACGTAATGTTGAGTACCTTGGTGGCGAAGTACAATACACTGGCGGCTGCCCCCATCACATTGATGAAAGCTCACACCCAATTGCAAAAGAGTTTTATGACTTTTACCGCACTGAGCGTGGTGAATATACACCAGAGCGTTCATCAGCAGATTTAACAACTCACCCAACATTAAGCAGCAATGTGCGTTTTATGAACTTTTATCCATTTAACGATATTGAGACTATTTCACCACGTCCATTACTGTTTGTTGCCGGTGAACACGCTCACTCATTTGAGTTTAGCCAACAAGCCTATGATTTAGCTGCTGAACCTAAACAATTATTGGTTGTACCAAATGCAGGTCATGTTGATTTATATGATGATGTGGGTTTAATTCCATTCACTAAAATTGCTGAATTTTTCACAGCAAGTCTTTAACTAAAACGTGTCATGGTAACGAATGGGACATAGGGATATGCCCATTCGTTTTTTATACCAATTCGCTTAATTAACTATTATTGCCCATTGGTATTATATGTAGCCGGCTATTTAGCCGTTGCTAAAAACGCCTCTACATCTCGTTTTGGTGATAAACCAAAAAACCGAGAATACTCACGAGAAAATTGTGAAGGGCTTTCGTAGCCAACCTTAAAAGCAGCACCTGAGGCATCCATACTCTCGCCAACCATCAACCTTCTTGCTTCCATTAACCTTAAACGCTTTTGATATTGCAACGGACTCATTGAAGTTAGATCTCGAAAATGATGGTGGAAAGTCGATTTACTCATTTTCGCAAGACCCGCTAAGTCCTCTACACTCAAGGGTTGATCATAGTTTTCTTTTAACCACTTAACACTACGTGCAATTCTAAGCCCTTGGCTACCTGTTGACACTATATGGCGAAGCTCTGCCCCATGCTCACTGTTAAGTACACGCCAAAAAATTTCGCGTTTAATTAATGGCGCAAGTACTGACATAGACTCAGGATCATCAACCAGATCAATTAATCGTGTAAAAGCGTTAAGTAGTGGCTCAGTCATCTCACCTAAGGTCATTCCCTTATTGAGTGATTGCTTGTTTAATTTGTCGAGCGGTATTTGCGAAATCAGTTCACCTAACATAGCCAAATCAAGCTTTAACACTAAGCCTAAATAAGGTGCGTCGTCTTTTGCTTCAAGAACTTGCATTTTTGCAGGCAAATCAATTGAGGTAATCAAGTACTTGTGTGGGTCATACTTGAAAACATCTTCGCCCAAGGTCATGCTTTTTGCCCCTTGTAGCACCAGTGCAATACTTGGTTCAACCACACACATTGAACAAGAGGTGGCGGCCTGTGTTTGTCGATAAAAAAACAAATCCTCAATCACGCTATCAGCGGTTTCTTGCTGGCCAATAAGCGGCGCAATCTTATCTGCTAAAGCAGCGCTCATTTTAGCAATAGCATCATAATCTGAATGCATAACCAACCCAATTAAATTCAAGATACTTAACTATACGCTCGGTTATACAATATTGACCAGTGGTAAATTTGCCGCCTCGGACTAATAGGCAATAACTTGCGTGCATTGTACTTTTTAAAGGCACAGTTTTTAGCCAAAATGAAGATTCGTTCGGTTACAAACACATGGAGAAAAGTATGAAGTATATTATCGGTACCCTTATCTTAACGATGAGTGCATTTAGTTATGCAGAAAACGCCTCTTCACAACGTTTAGAATTACCGCAAATCACAGTGCAAAAAAATGGCACTCAGTACCCAATGACTGGGCTCGACAAGTATTTCACGGGCAAAGTACGCGTCGAGCCTAGTTTCCAAGCTCATGGCGAAGCGAAAGCCGCTGGTGCCATGGTAACCTTTGAGCCAGGTGCTCGCACAAACTGGCACACTCACCCTGTTGGCCAAACCTTAATTGTTACATCAGGTATGGGTTGGGTTAATCAGTGGCACGGACAACCTCAGGTTATAAAACCAGGTGACGTTGTACATATTCCTGCTAATGTTAAACATTGGCACGGTGCTACAGATAAAACAGCCATGATGCACTTAGCTATTCAAGAGTCAAAAGACGGTAAGGTTGTTGATTGGTTAGAGCCAGTAACAGATAAGCAATATTTAAAAAAGCAGTAAAGATGGTAAGTGAAATGCAAATAAAGTTCACCAGTAACGGCAAAACTATGCAAGCGACTCTAGAAAGTAACAATGCCGCTAAGCATTTTTATCAACTTCTACCACTGACTCTAAAAGTAGAAGACTTTGCCAATGCTGAGAAAATTGCCACTTTACCAGAGAAATTAAATCTACAAGGCTTACCTGCTGGCACCGATGCTAACGCAGGAGACATTACTTATTACGCACCTTGGGGTAACCTTGCGCTCTTTTATAAGCAGCAAAGTTATGCAAATGGTCTGATAAAACTTGGTAAAATAACGGGCGATAGTCAGTTTTTTAAAAGTTTAGGCCAAGCGGATGTCACTATAGAGCCCTTGTAGTAGATACTAACTCTCCAGTTAGCAAAGCTGCTTTTTATGCATTCTAAAAGCAGCTTTTATCTTGCCTAATACTCTCATTTTCTTGCCTGTTTGTCCGAGCTCTCTTCATACAGCATCCTACACAACCATAACCAACTGAATTTTATGAATAAAAAATAAAAGCCAATAAGTTTTGGTATTTTTGCTTCATCTTTACAAATCACGCCAAAAAGTAATATTGTATTAACAATAAAAAGAACACACAATTAAAGGACTTACAATGAACCGCTCTCTTTTTGGCAAGTTTAAACTTCCGCTACTGTTATTAAGCAGCTCATTCCTACTCACTGCATGTCAGCAAAACTCAACCAAAGTAAATAAAAGTAATGTATCAAGCAGTCCTAAAAACGATTGGGAAAACCCGGCTGTTTTTTCTGTCGGGACACTCGCAGATCGTGCGTATTTTGCAAGTTACAATTCAGAGAATGCTGCGGTACTTGCTGATGACAAAGCATCATCACAATACCATACGCTCAATGGAGACTGGCACTTCAATTTTGCTGAGAAACCGAGTTTACGTCCTATGGATTTCTTTAAACCTAGTGTTGACGTTTCTGATTGGCCTACCACACCAGTTCCTTCGAACTGGCAATTACAAGGTTACGACTACTCTATTTATGTTAATCATGGTTATGGCTTTAAAAAAAATAAGCCTTATGCGCCTGACTATAACCCTGTCGGTTCGTACCGACGAGACTTCACGATAGCTGATGATTGGCAAGATAAGCGTATTATTCTTCATTTTGGTGCAGTTCGCTCTGCTTTTTATGTTTGGGTGAACGGTAAAAAACTAGGTTATAGCCAAGACGGTAAACTCCCCGCCGAGTTTGATATAACAGAGGTTGTTTCGCCTGGTAAGAACACACTTGCTGTTGAAGTATTCCGTTGGAGTGACGGCAGTTATTTAGAAGATCAAGATATGTGGCGAATTAGTGGTATTCAACGTGACGTTTTCTTGCAAGTCGTGCCAAAAACTCAATTATGGGATTTCCATGCTGCAACATCACTAATTAACAATTTTAAAGATGGTTTGCTTAATTTAGACGTCACTGTAGAAAATACGAACGATGATGCTAGCAGCTCAACATTACATAGTGCAATTTTCGATGGTGACACCCTACTTTGGCAAAACACACAAAAACTAAAAAGCGAAGCTGGAGAAAAACACACGATTAACTTCAATACAACATTGAAAGACATCACGGCTTGGTCGGCTGAAGTCCCTAAGCTGTATGACTTACAGCTTACTTTGACACAAGATGGGCAAGAGCAACAAGTCGTTCGCGAAGCTATTGGTTTTAAAAATGTTGAAATAAAAGATGGCTTATTGTTAGTAAATGGCCAACCAATTGTGATTAAAGGTGTTAACCGTCATGAGCATGAGCCTGAAAATGGCCAAGCAATTGGTCGTGAAAGTATGCGTAAAGATATTGAGTTAATGAAGCTTAATAACATCAACACCGTAAGAGCATCACATTACCCCAATGATCCCTACTGGTACCGTTTATGCGACAAATATGGTCTATATGTCATCGATGAAGCAAATGTTGAATCTCATGGTTATGGCTTTGAAGAAGATAGCCTAGGTAATGATCCACAATTTAAAGAAGCCATTTTAGATCGCGTAAATGGCATGATTGAACGAGATAAAAATCACCCTTCAATTATTTCGTGGTCTTTAGGAAATGAGATAGGCCCAGGCCCGAGTATTCGTGAGGCTTATCTTCTTGCCAAATCAAAAGACAGCAATCGCATTGTACAATTCGAAACCCGAGCTAACTGGTATAAAGAAACCATGACTGATGTTGTTGGATGGATGTATGCTGACCGAAATGAAATTACCAGCCAATACTTAGGTAATTACCCTGATAAACCTTTCATTTGGGTTGAATACGCCCACACCATGGGAAATAGCGGAGGCAATCTAAAAGAATTATGGGATTTCGTTTACCAGCATTCGCAAGTTCAAGGTGGTAGCATTTGGGATTGGGTGGATCAAGGTCTCTATAAAACGGATGAGCAAGGCAAACGTATACTCGCTTATGGTGGTGATTTTGAACCTGAAGGTACACGAAATGCTAATAATTATCTGGCAAATGGTCTAATTGGTGCAGACCGAGTACCTCACCCAGTCTTATTTGAAGTTAAAAAGCTTTATCAGAATGTCGCTGTGAAAATGGTTTCAGCAAGCCAATTTAAGATCAGCAATCGAAACTTTTTCCGTGATTTAAGCTATCTCGATACACACTGGCAGCTACTTGAAAATGGCTTAGTTGTTAAGCAAGGTTCATTAAAGCAATTAAGTACTCCCGCTCAGCAAAGTGAGTTGATTACTCTTAGTGAGCTCAATGACTACACGCAATTAAAAAATGCAGAATATACACTCAATATTCAATTCAAACTAAAACAAGAAGAAGGCGTTAGAAATAAAGGGCTGGTCGTCGCGAGCGAGCAATTTATTTTGCAAAGTAGTTTGTCTCTTGCGCACTTGAAAGCTGATGATAGCCTAAGGGTTACAGAATCTGACCTACAGGTTACAGTTAGCACAGCTAAAACTAAGCTGATATTTAATAAAGAGACAGGGCGACTTTCGAGCTATCGTTCAAACGAAGTAGAGCTAATCAAGCAAGGTGTATTTCCAAATTTTTGGCGAGCGATGACCGACAAAGATAATGGCAACCGGTTATGGGAAAAGTCTGCTGCAGCTTATAAAAATGCCTCGCAACTTGCTGAGGTTACGCATGTAGATGTTGTCTCATCAGCAGGTAAAGCAAAGGTGACATTCACGCTTCATTTTCCAAGTTTAAATAGTGATGCCCAAATAAGTTACACTGTTGGAGAATTTGGCCAAGTCGACATTGATTACCAAGCAACCCTTGATAAAGGACTACCTGAAATGCCGCGCTTTGGGTTACAGCTACAAATGCCTGACGGCTTTGATTTTGTAAAGTGGTATGGTCGAGGACCTTGGGAAAACTATCAGGACCGTAAATATGCAGCGGATTTAGGTATTTACTCAAGCTCAGTAGCCGATTTATACACCCAGTATATTCGTCCACAAGAAAATGGAAATCGCAGCGATACCCGCTGGCTTGAAATTCGTAATTCGCAAGGGGTTGGTTTAAAAGTTCAAGGAAAGCCAAAATTCGACTTTACTGCACACCATAATACGGTTGCCGACTTTGACTATCCTAAAACTGGCACAAACCGCCATGCTACCGATATCACACCAAGACCATTGACTGAGCTAAATATTGATTTACGCCAACGTGGTGTCGGTGGTGATAACAGTTGGGGAGCTAAGCCTTATGACAATTACCGTTTAGAGCCAAGAGTTCAGCAACACTACCGCTTGCAATTGAGGTTAACGCCACTTAGCCATTAACCTCAAATCTAAATTAATGACTGACTTTACCCAGTGCTTTTAAAACATCACGGGTAAAGTCATGTTCACTAAAGCCATTAAGACCCGCAAGGTCATACCCTCGCCTAACAATCACTAACTGCTCGCTTGGAATAATCACTAAAAATTGACCACGGTTGCCTCGCGCTGCAATGGTATCGTTTGGTAACTCAGGAAAACGTTCGTTATAAAGCCACCACTGTGCGCCGTATCCTGGTGCCGTTACAGGGGGTTGAGCAGGGGCTGGTTTACTAATATAACTTAACCAGTCTTTTGGTAATATTTGCTCACCTTGCCAGCGGCCATTATTCAGGTGTAATAGCCCCAAGCGAGCAAGGTCCCGCGAAGTAGTCCACACTTGCGATGACAAAATAAAGTCACTTTGCCAATCTGACTCTAAAAACGTGTGCTGCATGCCGATTTTATCGAGTAAATTGTCATATGGATAACGTAAATAGCTCGCTTCATCGTTAAACGTTTCTCGTAAGGTACGTAGCGCTAACATGGTGTCGTTATTAGCGTATTTCCAACGGCTACCTGGCTTAACTTCTAACGCAGTATGCGTTGCTGTGTCAGACACTAAACCTCCGCCCATATAGACACGATCCGTACGATTGCCCGCTTTATTACTGTCTAAGCCCGATGCCATATGAAGCAAGTTTTCAAGGGTAATTTCGCCGCGTGGGTCAAGCGGGTGAGACCAGCTTTCAAGCCCCGCAGGCTTAGTAACATCAAGTCGCTTTTGCGCTACCGCCACACCAATAATGCTCGCGCCAATACTTTTTGCAACAGACCAAGTACGCTGTGCGGTTTCTGGGGTAAAACCTGCTTTATATTGCTCTGCTAGAATCGCCTCAGGGCTTGCTATTAAAATTGCTGAAGTTCGTGCGCCTTCACCATAATGACGAGTAAAAGCCTGTGCAATAACCTCATCAAGCGCCTTATTGCCCGTCGCTTTATTAACACCATTTAGCGTTTGCCAAGGCTTACCATCATCCTTTTGGTAGGCTAAGTTTTCTTTAAACGGTGCTTGCACGAGTGTTGCAGCTTTAAGGCTTGCCCCTACGGGTAAATCAACACAGCCTAAACGAGGCCGCCACACCGATATACGTTGCTTATCTTTATCGTAATCAACAATGACTCGTTTATGCTCAGTATCAATGTTCGCTTTTAGTGTTTTTACAGTATCTGCAATTAAAGGATAAATACCGGTAAGTTCATCAATATCGATTTGATCTTTGCTTTTGCCAGCGTTAAACGTGGCACTACAGGTAAAATTGGCGACGTACCCAGCGGCATAAGCGTTCAAGGTTGTATCTGTTTCTTCGCTACAAACAAAAAAGCTGGAGCACAACAACGTACTTAGTAAGGTTATTTTTTTCATTATTACTCCTTGAGGGGCCAAAGAGTTTAAGTTAGCAAAAGAAAAAAATAATGATATGTTTTTACGGCAGTATTCGCTCTTTAAGCGATAAATCACCGAATAAAAAAGGAACAACAAAAAACGCCATACTGGGTATGGCGTTTGGCTTACTCAATCTAAAAATTATTTAAAATGTTGAGGCATCAATTACATAACGATAGCGCGCTTTTTTATCCACCACGCTTTGCCATGCATCATTGATTTCAGAGGCTTTGATTAACTGGGTTGCTGGCAGAATATTATTCTTAGCACAGTAATCAACAACTTCTTGCGTTTCTTGCATATCACCAATTAACGAAGCATTAAAGTTTACGCGGCTTGCAGCCAATGCTAATGCATTCATGTTTAATGAAAACTCTTCTGGCATACCCACTTGGGTATACGTGCCGAATGGTTTTACTAATGAAGCATATTTAGCAATATCATATTTCACTGGCAAGGTATTAATTAAATAATCAAGCTGCGACTTATGCTCGTTGTAAGCGTCTTCACCGTCAACAACAACCACTTTAGCGCCAAAGGCTTTAATATCGGCTACTTTATCTTTAGAGCTAGTGAACGCATAGACATCAGCACCTTGCGACACAGCCAATTTAACAGCTAAGTGCCCAAGCCCACCAATACCAACAACACCTACTTTATCGCCTTTTTTCAAGTTGAATTTAAGCAACGGAGAATACGTTGTAATGCCGGCACATAATAAAGGAGCAGCATGCTCTAAACTAATGTTTTCAGGAATATGCACTGCAAAATGATCGCGAACAACAATGTTATTCGAGTAACCACCTTGTGTTATACCTGTCGGTGAGCGCTCATCAGGGTAGCCATAAGTGAACTTCGTTTCTGGGCAATATTGCTCGCCTTGATCTTTACAGCTATTACAGTCAAGACAGCTATCAACCATACAGCCTACACCAGCACGGTCGCCCACTTTAAACTTAGTCACATTCTTACCGACTGCAGTTACAATACCTGCAATTTCATGGCCTGGTACTTGAGGGTATTGCTGTGCGCCCCAATGCCCTTTCATCTGGTGAATATCTGAGTGGCAAATACTGGCGAATTTAATTTCGATTAAAATATCGTTATCGCCAACTGGGCGTCTTTCGAACTCCCATGGTTTTAGTAAGCCTGAATTATCAAAAGCCGCATAGCCACGAGATTTTATATTGCCATTTGCAAGCTGCTCAGATGATGCTGCAAATGAAGGCGCCGCAAAGCCACCTAATAAAAGGCCTGCACCTAAAGCTGAACTCGTTTTAATAAAATTACGACGTGATAAGTCTTGCGTTTCATGTTTGTCACACATCTCAATGTACCTTATGCTAAATAATCTTCATCTGAAACAGCTTCGAACCAGTCAACAGGTTTACCATCGAGTGCTTCTTGAACTGCTACATGCTTCATTGCACTATCAGCAGTCGCACCATGCCAGTGTCGCTTTCCGCAGTTACACCAAATTAAATCACCTGGATTGATGACTGTTTTCTCACCACCCTCGCACTGTGTCCAACCTTGACCTTCTGTAACTAATAAAACTTGGCCGAGTGGATGAGAATGCCAATTTGTACGAGCTCCTTTTGAAAACTCCACCACAGCAACACCAACGCGAGCAGGTGCTGGTGCATTAAATAAAGTACTGATTTGCACTTTACCTGTGAAACATTCTGCTGGCCCTGCGATTGGATCTTGAGAACCTGACTTAATTACTTGCATATCGCTTGTTTGCGCTGAATCACTCATATGTTTCTCCTTGGGTTGCTTAGTTTTTGGTCTACTATTTCAGTCTAAAGCATCGCGAAAAACCATAAATGCCTGAAGCTCGCGCTTTCTTGCCTATTTGTGTAAAAAAAGTTTTTAAAGCCTTTAAACCTTTTTTATCAGCACCTGCGACTAAGCTAATAACACCACACATATGAAAGGGAAGAACCATGTTAAGTACAGTAAAAACACTCTCACTAATTGCCGCAGGCTTATTATCAGCACAAACATTTGCTTGGGGTGATATGCCACTACAAGAAACAAAAAACCTAACGCTAGATGCAGCCTCATTAAGCGCTTTAAAAGTAGAAGCGGGCTCTGGTTTTTTACACATTACTGGTAGTGACAGTGATGAAGTAACCGTTAAAGCCGAGATTTATCAAGAAAAGCCTCATGATGAATATTGCTTAAACCTTGAAGCCAAAGGCAATAACGCAGCACTTAGTGCAGGCCAGTGCGATTACCACACCAATAAGCAAACTCGCATTGATTTAACCGTTGCGATCCCTCGCTCATTTAATGTTGATGTACACGATGGCTCTGGTGAAATTATCATTAGCAAAGTTGCGAATACTGTGATCAACGATGGTTCTGGTTCAATTACCGCAAATGACATTACAGGCACATTAGAAATCAATGATGGTTCGGGTAGCATAGAGGCACGTAATATCAGCCGTGATATTAAAATTCATGACGGCTCAGGTAATATTGATGTTGCCAACGCACAGGGCAATATTGAAGTACACGATGGTTCTGGTGGTATCGAGTTAAATGATATTTCGGGTGATGTTGTCGTTTCAGATGGCTCAGGAAGCATTCGCGTTGATACTGCAGCAAACTTTGAGTTACTCAGTGATGGCTCTGGCTCAGTAAAAGTAACCAACATTGAAGGCAAAACCAAGATGTAAGCTCACGCTTTTATAGTTTTTAGCAACTAAAATGCCTTCCTTTGCGAAGGCATTTTAAATTGTAATAGCCAATTTTTATTAGCATTTTTACAAGGGCTTAGGTATCCTTTAGGAAACGTTTAAGGAACTGCTATTTAAAAGGATAGCCTGATATGAAAAAGCCACTCGCCGCCTTACTAACTGGCCTTGTTTTAACTGGTTGTACAGGACTAACAACTGAACAACAAACAGCCATTGATAACTTAACCCCTTGCGAGAAAATTAACGCCCTATTAGGTGCTTACGACAACCGCTTTGAAGGCTTAAAACGTAGCCGTGTAAATACTAAATACATGGAAACATGGACAGCGAAATACAACCTTATTGCCGATAACTGTCAAATCACGGCGCTTGATAAAGACAATGTTACCTACCGCTGTGTAGGCAACTACGAGCAGCAGCAACAAGCTGTCGCTGATCACACCCGTGCGGTTAATTTTACCCAAGCTTGTTTAGCAGGTAATAATTGGCATCAAACACAAAAAGAGTCAGCTGAATCATTACGCACCACGTTTGTGCTTGACGAAAACAACCCTGTTATCTCAATTCATTCGGGTAAAACCCTATCACGCAAACAGCCTTGGTCTACCACTCTTGAAATTGGTAAGCCAATTGAAGGTAAGTAATACACTTATGAAGGCTACATTAGCCTTCACATCACTATGACAAAATCAAAAAAACCAACCAGCCAATTTAAAACAGATTGTATCGGTCAATGTCATCGCCTAAATGGTTATTGCACTGGCTGTGGTCGCAGTAATGATGAGATTTTTGATTGGATCATTTTATCCGAACAAGAAAAGCAATCTATTTTAAATACTCCTCGCCCTGACATAAAAGCGAAATAGTTCTGACACCCAAGCGTCATTAAAGCTTGTTAGCCTGATTCAAACTGACCATCAGGTAACGATAATGACCGCTATTTTTGTAATTAACTTAGCAAGCTCTACTGAACGATTAAACCGTGTTAGCCATGAGCTAAATGCACAAAATTTGGCATTTGAACGCCTTGATGCAATTGATGGTAGAGAGCTGTCTGATACAGAGATAACCAAGCACTATAGTGCTGATTTAAACCTAAAAAAATACCATAAGCCCTTGAGTAAAGGTGAAATTGGCTGTTTACCTGAGTCACAGAAAAGCATGGCAAACCATTGTCGATAGGCAATTAGATCACGCCATTATTTTAGAAGATGACTTTGTGCTCGACCGCTCTATTCACAGTGCAATTGAAAACATTAGTACCTTGAAACAGCCTTGGCAGCTAATAAAATTGGCGGCTTATAAAGACCGAAATCGGGAAATTGCCTTTACAAAACCCCTTGCTGATGAGCAACACTTAGTCATTCATAAAAAGCTTATGTCTGGCTGCTGTGCAACTGCTGTTAGTTTTGAAGGTGCAAAAGCGCTGTTAAAAGCCACAGCGACATTTGGCCGCCCCGTTGACTGCGATTTACAGCATGTGTGGGAAACCGGTGTTTATGGATACTCTTTGCTGCCCTACCCGGTATCACAACCCGATAATGCACAAAGTGATATTCGGGATAGATCAACCAAAGTTAAAAAGTCATTTTGGCGACGTAAAAAACAGCAACTTCACAGTGCACTACTAAACACAAAGTACACAAAGCAGTTTGTAAAAGCGCAGCAAGTACCAAACAAAAAAAAAGGAGCCGCAGCTCCTCTCTTACCAATAAAAAATCATTAACGATTTATTTTGCTTAGCTGTTATTTAGCTTGATTTGGGTGGTCAACACCCATCCATGCTTTAAACAATGCCATTTGAGCTGGTGTTGCATCTTTTAATGCTTTGACCTTTTTCTCTTTATCAAAGTCTTCGCTAAGTGTTAGCGTTGTGCTTTGTAATGCATCGCGTCTAATGAAATCAACAGTCACTGTGTCGCCTGCTTTAAACGTTTCGAGGCTGGCTGTTAAATCTTTACCAACATGCTTTTTGTTAAACGCAACAATTTTGTCATCAGTCGTTAAGCCCGCTTGCCATGCAGCGCCACCACGGCGAACATGAGTTAGGGTTAATAACTCACCGCTGTTTTTTGCAAACGAATCAATACTAGGTACTGATTTTGCGCCTTCAGGGCGAATTAAACCTAAGCCTACTTTTGCAAGTAGCTCATCAAAGTCGATAGCAGCAGGCTCATCCACATTGGCTTGCCACCAAGCGCTGTAATCACGACCTGTAAGCTCTTTTAAAATTGCTTTAACATCATCTGGCGTAAAACCATCTGGTAAACGATGCTTGTTGTAAAGCGCGCGGTGAACGTCGCGGTAACTGATTTTGCCATCGCTTTTTTCTAGCAAATCAATATCAAGTGCCATTGAAATCAATGAACCTTCTAAATAGATATTGGTGCTGTAGTTGCGAGCGTGGTCGCCGCCTTGGTTGATCCACTTATCAAAGCTTGTTTCGGTTGCACTTTGTACTTCGCGACCCGGTGTTTGTAAGTGACGATTAACGGTTTTCGTTAACGTACCGAAGAACTCATCAGTTGTTTCAATGCCAGCACGCACCATTAAGTGATCTTCAAAGTAGCTGGTTGAGCCCTCTGCAATCCATAATGTTTTCGCGTAGTTAATATTGGTGTAGTCATACGGCGCAATACCTTTAGGGCGGTATGCTTTTACGTTCCAAGTATGAATAAATTCATGAGCTGCGGTGCTGATAAACGCAAGGTAATCTTTACGAGAACCAAAACGGTCACGTGGGCGCTGGATAATGGTTGAGTTTAAATGCTCTGTTGCACCGCCTGCTCCTGACGTAGCATGTACCATAAATACATAACGCTCATACGGGTAGCTATCCCAAATTACGTTGCCAGTTGTAACCAACTTCTTAAGGTCAGTTAGCATTTGGTCTACGTCGTAGTTACCTTCACCCCAAATAATGAGTTCGTATTCACGACCATCAACAGTGAACTTGTGTAGCTCATTGATACCTGTTTCGATTGGTGAATCAACTAAGATATCGTAATCAGCGGCTTTAAAGCTGTGTTTAGAACCCGCATTTTCCATACCCGATACTGAGCGCCATTCTTTTGGTACATTTAGCTCAACTTTAACTGGGTCTTGGCGGAATGATTCGCTGAACATGAAAAAGCCAGAAGCATCAATGAAGGCATGACTGTCATCAATATGACGAGCACGTTTACCTAGCTCGTTAGCGTAAACTTGGTAATCTACATTGACTTGAGTAGGTTCGTTTAGATGAACACGCCAAGTGCTGTGGTCAATTTTTTCCCACTTTAAAGCCTTACCATCATCATCTTTTGCTTCGAAAAAGCGCACGCCATTGGCAAGATTTAAAATTTCGTAACGGCCAGTACGCCAAGCTGGAAGTTTAATATCTAAATGTGCTTGTGCAGTTTGCGGAAACTCAACACTAACATTACCTAAATGGTGCTCTGGCTGAGTGATAGACAGTGAGTAGTTTACATCTGCAAACACACTGCTAGAACAGGCCGCCAAAATAGACATTGCCAAAAACTTTTTCATAACAACTCTTTTTATTACTATCAAAATTGTGAAATAGCCTAACAATTGCGAGAAAAAATGTGAATTAAAAACCGATAAACAGCCATTGCAACAAGTTTGATAGACAAAATAGCTAAGTTTTTGACTTGGAACCTACATTTCGTATTAATTTGTTGTAAACTTAGCGTATAGCAATTTGAATTTTTGATGGCGGTATTACTAGGTGCAGCAACAGCATGATGTTCTTAATAAAAAGTTAAAGCAAGCGATCGACGCTCGAACAGTGGTCGAAGATGCGCGCAAACATCAAGTTGAAGTTCTTTCTCAGTTTGCAGCGAAACTATCGCTAAGCTGTAAAGGACTAGACATTGAACTAGACAATCGTTTAGCGAAATTTAGAAATGCCCTTAAAAAAGGGGTTAAATTCGAATTACTCACCCCTTTTATCGATGATGTGCTTGGCCTGTTAAAACAACAAGAAACCAAGCAAATGGCACTGCAACGTGAGCTAAATGAAAGCGTTACAGATGCAGGTAAGCAGCTGCAAAAAGTACGAGGCTTGCCTGATGATGCACGTCGTTCGCTACGTTACTTACTCGAACACGAATTAAATAATATTCAGTCTAATCATGACTTTGTGCCACTACTTTCAAAGCTGATTTTAATTTATCATCAAGCCTTACAAGCCAAGCTTGCAACAACAAATACAGCTGAGGCGCAAATAAGACCAGAGCTTGCCACACAGCTGCTTTCTCTTGCCAATGACTTAGTGCTCGAAGATGAAAGTGCCGAGCAAATTAAGACTATCAAAAGTAAAATAACCCATAATGATAGTGTTGACGATCTGCTTGATTCTGCACTGAATATTATCAGCATCGTTACGCGTAATATGAGCAAAGAGCGCCAATCAGCGCAAAGCTTTTTGATCTCATTAAATCAAACAATCGAAGATTTACATCATTCCATTGTTTCTACCAGCAAGCATTCAGAATCTCTGAGCGCTGAATACGACACGCTTAACAAGCAAATTGAAGCAAAGATTAAAAACCTGCATACACAAACGCAGCAAGCGACGTCTATTTCTTCGCTTAAAGAGCTAGTAGAAGAAGAATTAAAATCATTAAGTGATGATTTAATTGCGAAAGAAAAGCTAGAACAAACCGAACGCGAAAACTTACTCGCCAGCTTTAACGATATTAATAGCCGCATTAGTCATTTAGAAACCAAGCTTTCGACCTATAAGCAGCGCCTAAATGAACAACGCTTTAAAAGCTTACTCGATGGCCTAACTAAGTTGCCAAACCGTGCGGCGTTTGATGAACGCTTTAATCATGAATTTAACTTATTTAATGTGCAAGAATCAGACATTACCTTTGTAGTGATTGATGTAGACCACTTTAAATCAATCAATGACCAATATGGCCACAGTGCTGGTGATAAAACACTGCAAGTAATTGCTAAAGCATTACAAAAATCAATTCGTAAATCAGACTTTATTGCCCGTTACGGCGGCGAAGAGTTTGTGTTACTAATGAGTGGAATGTCGATTGAAAATGCCACTGTGCCGCTTGAAAAAATGCGCAAAACAATTCAAGGCATTCCGTTTAAATTTAAAAATAAGCAAGTAGAAATCACCATTTCTCTTGGTGCAACCCAGTTGAAAAAAGGTGATACCCCGCTGATTGCCTTTGACCGTGCAGATGAAGCACTATACAAAGCCAAGAACGAGGGACGAAATAAAGTTTGCATTAGCAAATAAAGGCCTCATCTAGTATGTGAGGTCTTTGACACACAATGATAAAGGCTCATAGACGAGCCGGGAGAGTGCTTATGTTAAAACAACTGAATCCTACAGGTGTACTGGATTTACTATCGCAACTAGAAGTTGATCTACTCGAACAATCATCCACCAGCGAGCGCTATAAATTATTTAGGAACTGTGTGCTCGCGGTTCTCAATGTGGGCAGCCACACCGATTCAAGCTCTGAAATTTACAATAAATACGAAGACTTTGATATTCGCTTATTAAGCCGCGAACGCGGGATTAAGATCGAACTTGAAAACCCACCCGAATCCGCCTTTGTTGACGGCGAAATTATTACCGGTATTCATGAACATATCTTCTCGGTTATTCGCGATATTCTGTTTATTTGTCAAAAGTACGAAAAAGATTTAACAGAACAAAAAGCCATTACTCATATGGTATTCGATATGCTGCGAAACGCAGGGGCACTAAGAGTAAATAGTGACCCAAGCATGATAGTTTGTTGGGGCGGCCACTCTATTAACGAAGTGGAATACAAATATACCAAACAAGTTGGCTATGAGCTTGGCCTTCGTGGCTTAAACATTTGTACCGGCTGTGGCCCTGGTGCAATGAAAGGCCCGATGAAAGGCGCAACCATTGGCCATGCCAAGCAACGTATTACTAATAACCGTTACTTAGGTTTAACCGAACCAAGTATTATTGCCGCTGAGCCACCTAACCCGATTGTAAACGAACTGGTAATTTTACCTGATATCGAAAAGCGTTTAGAGGCATTCATTCGTACAGCCCATGGCATTATTATCTTCCCGGGTGGTGCGGGTACCGCAGAAGAGCTGTTATACCTTTTAGGTATTTTGCTACACCCAGATAACGAAAAACAATGTTTACCAGTGATCCTTACTGGCCCTAAAGAAAGTGAAAACTACTTTATTGAGCTGTGTAAATTCGTTGAGAAAACACTCGGTAAAGCGGCGCTAGATAAGTTTGAAGTGATCATCGATGATCCAGAGCGAGTTGGTAAAACGCTTAAAGCGAAGATGGCTGAAGTGCGCGAATACCGTAAAAGCCAAGGTGATGCTTACTACTTTAACTGGACGCTAAAAATCGATCATGATTTCCAACAGCCGTTTGCACCAACACATGCTAATATGTCGGGCTTAGATTTACATTTAGATCAACCAACTCAGCAACTCGCAGCTAATTTACGCCGTGCGTTTTCTGGCATTATGGCTGGTAATGTTAAAGACGAAGGTTTGCAAGCCATCAAACAACATGGCCGATTTGTGCTAAGTGGTGAACCTGCGCTTATGGCTGATATGGACAAACTACTGGCAGCATTTGTTGAGCAAGGCCGAATGAAATTGCCTGGCAGTAAGTATATTCCTTGCTATGAGATAAAAGCCTAACAGGAGCCTATGTGACAACCCAATTACTTTTAATAGATGCGCTAAATCTTATTAGACGCATCTATGCTGTTGATAGTAATCAGAGTCATCACAGTGAAGAACATATGATAAAAGCAAGCTGTGCCCGCGTGGCACATGCTTGTAAAAAGTTACGCCAGCAAACGAATGCAACTCACGCGATTGCCGTGTTTGATGGTGAAAGAAGTTGGCGTTATCACTACTTTGAGGCCTACAAAAGCACTCGTTCACCAATGCCTGACACCCTCAAGCAAAACTTATCACGCTTTAAACAAGCAATTGAAGACACTGGCATTGTGGTGTTTTCACCCGATAACGATGAAGCCGACGATATAATTGCTACTCTTGCTTACAAGGCCGCAACTAATAATGTGCCTTCTACCATCGTTTCTACCGATAAAGGGTTTTTGCCGTTTTTATCTGAGCAAATTGCAATTTTTGATTACTTTAAAAAACAGTATATTGAGCTTGAAGATATCAAGGAGCGCTTTGATGTACCAAAGCATCGACTTGCTGATTTTTGGGCATTAGCAGGTGATAAAACTAATGATATTCCGGGCGTTAAAGGGATAGGTAATAAGTCGGCGCAGCAATTAATCAACGATTATGAGTCGATAGAAGCGGCCATGAACGATAATGAGCTAAACCCGACTCTAAAACGTAAGCTGAGTTCAGAAATGGACATGTTCGTAATATCAAAAAACCTTGTTATGCTGCGTACCGATATTAACTTAGGCTTTAGTTTAAAGCAGTTAAGGCTCAATTAGTCGCAATCTCGTAGCACAGTTTGCCAACTGAGCGTATACTGAAAATTCGCGTTAGTTTTATAGAGTTACACATGTTTAAAAAGGTTTTCCAATATCTGGTACTTGGGTTAGGTGTTTATGCACTGATAGCAACCCTAGTGATCACTTTTTATAAAGATGATCCGCAAGCCATGATCTGGCAAGACCGCGAAGCTTTTAATAAACGCTATATCGCAAAACTATCGATTGATAAGCCTGAAAACCTGAATGCGGTGCTTGATTATTTAGGTAGCCCCGATCTAACCTATGCTAAACGAGTCGAAGACAATGTTTGGCAGATTATTTTTTACCGCACTCAGCATGTTAAATCTGATGGCATAACCACCATCGATGAGTGCACAGGCCTACTATTTAAAAATGGTCAGCTGGTATTATGGGGGCCAAGTGCCTATGAAAGCTATCAACAAGAAACCTAACCGCTTATGATGGAAAACGTGACGCCACGGGAATTGGCACGCTTATTTGATAGTACACACCATCTACTTAAGCTTTATCATCAAAAGCAAAAATGGTCACAAATTTTCCCTTTGTTAAGTAATCTAGCTGAGCGTTATTACCTGCTGTATCAAGCCTGCCCAAAAGGTATGCAAGCACAACTAAGCTTGTATGTACCGAACCATGGTTACACCACAAACTTAGTTGTAAACCAATGTGTTGTCGCTTGCATTTTGTGCCGCAGCCTTAACTACAACCAAGCCATTAGCGAACAAATTATTAGTTGCTGTTTAGCCAATTACCTTTGCGTGCAATCACAAAGTAATAAGTTAGCAGCAGGACAGCCCCTGACGGCTCAAGATAAAAAGCTTTGGCAGTGCCGCCATCAGTTAGCTGCAAAATTACTAAAAGACTCAGGCCCACATACGCTTTCTATTCAGCATTTATTAGCGCGTTTAAATAAATATAAACAAGCCCTATTAAGCGCGCCAAAAATTATGATTTACGATGGCGCAACAACCTTAGTTGCTTTGGCTAATATTATTGCCATGAATACGACTTACCGCGAGTCAGGTGGTCACATTAGTGTGCACAAAGCCTTAGCTGATATTTATTTACGCACCCCTAATGAATTTGCCCAAAATGCTATAAAAGCACTGATTGCGCATATTGGCCCATACATTCCGGCCAGTGAAGTAAAGTACGCCGAACAAGTACTTATTTATTTAGCCACAGATGAACATGGCCGCCATATATTGGTTGATGCCAGCCGCCCTGAAAAAATTCGTTGGCATCGCTTTAAAGCAAGCTTAACTATTTTTGACAAACAAAGGCATTGTAAAGACTCTCGTTTGCTATACACAGTTTGGTTTAGTGAAAACATTAACTTTGCTGAGCCACAGCCAATAAATCAGCAGCGTAGGCAGCACTATTTAGAGTTAATTAGCACGTTAAAAGTATCGCAGGAATATAGCTACCGTGGCTTAAATAAGCTTTTAAGCCCCTACCCTGAATTGATAACCCAGCTTACCGTTGCTTCTAAACCCTACAATAAAGAGCAGCAAAGAGCTAAAGACTTGCGCCATTGTTTGTCTATGGTCGGATACGATAACGCCCCTGCTATTATCCAAAAAGTATTATTTCAACGCTTGGTTGCAACCACATCACACCCGCTTTTTCAGCATATATCTAAGCGCCTTGAGAATATGGTGCGCATTATTCAGGCGCTATTTAAGCACAACGATTCAATTCAATTTGAGCAAGTTACTTTGCCCTTATATGCCTATGTTCTTTATCTTTGCGAACATCAAGCAACCTGTATTTCTCGTAAAACTGTATTTGAGCAGGCCGAAGAGCAAGTAATAAGTCCACCGCTTGCCTGTTTGTTTGGGGTTAGTCACTTAAATCAAGAGCCACTAACGGCGTATTTAAATCAACTGATTGGCGATAACAGTTGGACACAGCATTTACTTGGTAGTGAGCAACATAAAAAGCAAACACTCGATATCAATGAAAAACATTGGGTCGCGATTAAGCTATTTACTTATTATGTTTTTCAACCCAAAGCGCTATTTAGTAGTTGGCAAGAACAGATTATTTTCGACAGCTTATCGGCTGCTGGTTGGCAATCAAAAGCAGATTTTTATGCATATCTGAAAAACTGTGAATTTGCAGACAATTTTTAGATTGTGTTGTTAAAAAGTGCGAAAACGTTAAATAAATATGAACTTTAGTCTGTTTATAGTCAGTATTCACAGGATAAACTGGCAAAAAGCTGAATAAATTGCTATAAAAGCCGCTTAAATTTTCAAACACATCCACGTAAACCCTCTAACAAGTAAATCGCATGCTATTTCGCGATAAGTTTACGTGTTTATCTACTCATAAATAGGAAAAGTAAATGGCTAAACAAACCATCACAGTGATCAAAGGCGACGGCATTGGTCCTAGCATTATTGATTCAGCACTTGAGATCCTTAAAGCTGCAGGTTGCGATTTTGATTATGAATTCGTTGATGCTGGCCTTGCTGCCCTAGAAAAAACTGGTGAGTTACTTCCGCAAGAAACAATCGACACAATCGCGCGTAACAAGATCACTTTAAAAGGTCCTTTAACGACGCCAGTTGGTGAAGGTTTTACCTCAATCAACGTAACTTTACGTAAAAAGTTTGGCCTTTACGCTAACGTTCGCCCTGTTAAATCATTCGCAGGTACACAAGCTCGTTACGACGACATCGATATCATCACTATTCGTGAAAATACACAAGGCATGTACTCAGGTCTTGGCCAAGTGGTTTCTGAAGATGGTAACGAAGCAGAAGCAATGTCAAAAATCACCCGTGAAGGTGCAGAAAAAATCGTTACTTTTGCATACGAACTAGCGGTACGTGAAGGCCGTAAAAAAGTAACTGCTGTACACAAAGCTAACATCCTTAAATCAACATCTGGTTTATTCCTAAAAGTTGCACGTGAAGTAGCTGAGCGTTACCCACAAATCGAATCAACAGAAATGATTGTTGATGCAACTTGTATGAAACTAGTTATGACTCCTGATGAGTTTGATGTAATTGTTACTACAAACTTATTCGGTGACATCCTATCTGACCTATGTGCTGGTCTTGTTGGTGGTTTAGGTATGGCTCCTGGCGCAAACATCAGTGAAGATGCAGCAATCTTCGAAGCTGTACACGGTAGCGCACCAGACATCGCAGGCAAAAACCTTGCAAACCCAACGTCAGTGATCTTAGCATCTATCCAAATGCTAGAGCACCTAGGTATGGGCGACACTGCAGAGCGCATCCGCAGCGCAGTTGCTGATGTTATCAAATCAGGCGACCGTACAACTCGCGACCTAGGCGGCAGCCACGGTACTACAGACTTCACTCAAGCTGTAATTGAGCGTCTATAAGAGAATACTTGTTTAAGGCTTATGACAAGCTAATAACCCTTAAACACCTCCTTCCAAAAGCCAGTCTAAGACTGGCTTTTTTATACCCTCTATTAAATTGAATACTTAATTGGACATCCACTTTTATTTTTTTAGTAAAACCTCAACATAAAGCTAGACACCCATCTTTAAATTTCTCACTTCTCAAAATTATGACTAAACTTAAATTGTTCAACTCATGGAGGAGAAGAGCATGGCAACCCCACGTAGAAACTTAATTAGTGTTTCAAATACACCTTACTATCACTGTATTTCACGCTGCGTTCGTCGCGCTTATTTGTGCGGGCAAGACCCACTAACGGGTCGTTCGTATGAACACCGGCGCGATTGGGTTGAAAAGAAACTACTTCAACTTGGGCGAATATTTTGTATTGATATTTGTGCCTACGCAGTTATGAGTAATCACACACATCTAGTTCTTCACATTGATATAGCAAAAGCAAAGCGCCTAAATAATAAAGCGATTCTTATTAGATGGCACAAGTTATTCAAAAGTACATTCCTTTGCCAACGATTCTTAAATGGCGAATTGCTAACACAACCTGAACACGCTGCGGTTAATACCAGAGTAAATTTATATCGAGAACGGCTCAGCAGCATTAGTTGGTTTATGCGCGTGCTTAATGAAAGTATTGCACGAAAAGCGAATCAAGAAGATGAGTGCAAAGGTCGATTTTGGGAAGGTCGCTTTAAATCACAAGCTTTACTTGATGAAGCAGCACTTGCTGCATGCCTTGCTTATGTAGATTTAAATCCTGTTAGAGCAAAAGCGGCTGATTTACCTGAGCAATCTGACTACACCAGTATTAAATCTAGAATTAATGCAGCTCAAAATAATAAGCAACCGAAATCGCTTATGCGCTTTGCAGGTAAACCTCGTAAACATATGCCTAAGGGACTACCATTTGAGCTCAAAACATACCTGCAACTTGTTGATTGGACTGGGCGGTCAATACGAGAAGATAAGCCAGGGAAAATCCCAGAAAAGGCATTACCAATACTTGAAAGGTTAAACATTTGTACTGAAAACTGGCTCACACTCACCACTTCCTTTACCCGCTCGTTTAAAAATACTGCAGGTAAAGAACAAGCAATCACAGCTTATACTAATCATATGAAACGAAAACGAAGAAGCTCTATAACTAATAGCTTAGCCTTATTTACTTAGTTACGCATTCGACACTAGAAGTCAATTTTACAAATCCAATCCTTTTAATTCTAGAGGCATAACGACTACTGCGACTAGCGCTGACCAGTGTGTAAAACTAAAAAATTAACTCAGCACATAAGGCTGAAATTTAATTGATAACAATAAAAAATCACCATTCTTATAGCAATTCAACTTGTTCTGAATAATTCACATCTATCTTTAGCTGATTCTTATTAAAAATAAGATGGGTGTCTGGTTAAATATTTAAGTTGGCTGTCTTTTAAAAATTAACCAAACCTTATTGTAGCGAGGTGTTAAAGTGGGTGTCTAATTATAAAAAAGAATCCGATTCTGATAGTAGCTAAGTTATGCAAGGCAGTAACGTAAATGCATTATCTATTGGTATAGTTAGTAATTTGCCACACGAACAATTCAATGCATAGTTACACCCCAAAATAATGACAACTAAGCATCTAGATGCAACAAAAATATCAAAAAACTCAAATATAGAAAAATTAATGCAAAAAGCCACATTTGCGGTTGACATCAGTTTCCAAAACGCTTAAAAATACTCCTAACATTTTTTAAACAGCAGCCATCTAGTCGGCTGTGCATTTTTTAAAAGAAAATAAAAGATAATGAATATTCGCCGTCACCTTTTAGTCGTCAACGTTCTCGTACTGGTCTTAGTTACAAGCCCAGCGGGAGGCTATTAAAAGGTGAAAGCACGCTTTTTAAAAAACCCCCGCCCTATGCGGGGGTTTTTTTATGCATTTATGCTTGCACACACAGAGGAATGAGGATGAGTACAACTGAATATAATGGATCCGAACTAGTTGTTCGGGCACTTAAAGAATTGAATGTTAAGTATATTTTTGGCTACCCTGGCGGGTCTGTTCTTGATTTATATGACGCGTTATTTCAACAAGAAGATATTGAACATATCTTAGTACGTCACGAACAAGCAGCTACTCATATGGCTGATGGTTATGCCCGGGCTACCGGTGAAGTCGGTGTGGTGCTAGCAACTTCTGGCCCTGGCGCTACAAACTGTGTAACAGGTATCGCAACAGCATACATGGACTCTATCCCAATGGTGGTGTTATCTGGCCAAGTTCCTACTGGTTTAATTGGTGATGATGCATTCCAAGAAACTGATATTGTTGGTTGTTCTCGCCCTATCGTAAAGCACAGCTATAACTGTCGTAGCGCAAAAGATATTCCAACAATCTTAGCTAAAGCATTCTACTTAGCCAGCACAGGCCGCCCTGGCCCGGTTGTGGTTGAATTACCTAAAGATATGCTTAATCCAGAGTTAAAGTTCCCATTCGAATTTCCAAAAACAACTGAGCTTCGAACTTATAACCCGAACACTAAAGGCCACTCAAAACAAATTCGCAAAGCGGTTAGCGCAATTTTAGAAGCTAAAAAACTGGTTATTTACTCAGGTGGCGGCATTATTCTATCAAATACCTCTGAGCAACTAACTCACTTGGTTGAATCATTAAATGCGCCAATCACTAACACCTTAATGGGCCTAGGTGGTATCAGCGGTACTCACCCTAACTTTATTGGTATGTTAGGTATGCATGGTAGCCTTGAGGCAAATAAAGCCATGGCAAATGCTGATGTTATTTTAGCTTTAGGCGCTCGATTCGATGATCGGGTAACAAATAACGTTAAAAAGTTCTGCCCCAATGCCACTATCGTTCATGTTGATGTTGACCCAACCTCTATTTCTAAAACAATTAAAGCGCACATCCCGGTTGTTGGCTGCTTGAAAACAGTGCTTGAGCAGTTACAAACGGCGATTGATAAGAGCCCTATTTCAATTGATCGTTCGGCACAAGAAGACTGGTGGCGTCAAATTATTAGCTGGCGTGAACAAAAATGCCTAAGCTACAGCACAGATGGCGATAAAATCAAACCACAAGCCGTTATAGAGGCAATTTACAAAGCAACCAATGGTGATGCTTACATTAGCTCTGACGTAGGTCAGCATCAAATGTTTGCAGCTCAGTATTATCCGTTTAAACACCCTCGCCAATGGATCAACTCTGGTGGCTTAGGCACCATGGGCTTTGGTTTACCTGCAGCAATGGGCGTTAAGCTTGCTTTCCCTGATAAAGAGTCTATCTGTGTGACGGGTGATGGTTCAATACAGATGAACATTCAAGAGCTATCAACTTGCTTACAATACAATTTAGCTGTGAAAGTTGTGTCGTTGAATAACCGCTCACTGGGCATGGTACGTCAATGGCAAGATATGATGTATTCAGGTCGTCACTCATCTTCTTACATGGAATCACTTCCTGATTTTGTAAAATTAGTAGAAAGCTATGGCCACGTAGGTATTCGCGTTGATCATATTGATGAGCTTCAGCCTGCTATTGAAAAAGCCATGTCTATAAACGACAGACTGGTATTTTTAGATATCTGTGTAGATGAAAAAGAACATGTTTACCCTATGCAAATCAAGCTAGGGGCAGTCGATGATATGTGGTTACGTAAAGGAGTAAAAGCATAATGCGCCGTATTTTATCAATCTTATTAGAAAACGAACCTGGCTCGTTATCGCGCATTGTAGGCTTATTTTCACAGCGCGCTTACAACATCGATAGCTTGACTGTTGGCACGACTGACGATCATTCTCTTTCGCGTATTACCATTACAACCATGGGTGATGATCGCATCGTTGAGCAAATTACTAAGCAAGTTAACAAACTGGTAGATGTTCTAAAGATTATTGACTTAACCGAAATGGCACATATCGAGCGTGAGCTATTATTGGTGAAAGTTTTCGCCCAAGATGAAACCACTCGTGCAGCGGTAACGCGTGTTGCTGATGTGTTCCAAGGAGCTATTTTAGATATGGGTCGCCACAGTTACACATTACAGCTTGTAGCGAGCACAGAAAAAATTGAATCCTTCCTTGATACTTTGCGTCATGAATCAGACATTATTGAAGTTGTACGTTCAGGTGCGGTTGGTATTGGTCGTGGTGATAAAGCGTTAAAGGCATAAGCCTTTTTCGCTAGCGCGACAAAACTCCAGATACAAAAAAAGGGCTATAAGCCCTTTTTTCAATAATTAGTAAGTTACCCTATTAAGGATTAACTTGGTCTTTAAGACCTTTACCCGCTTTAAAGCTTGGGATAGTTGCTGCTGCGATTTGGATTTCTGCACCAGTTTGTGGGTTACGGCCAGTACGCGCTGCGCGCTCTTTTACTGAGAAAGTACCGAAACCAACTAATGCTACTGAGTTACCTTCTTTAAGAGAGCTAGTAACTGCGCCAGTGAATGCATCTAGTGCACGAGTTGCTGCCGCTTTTGAGATTTCTGCATCAGTAGCAATTTTTTCAACTAATTGAGCTTTATTCATTGTTAGATTCCTATTCGTTATTATTTTGCCTTCGCAAAACCTATCTTTATGCATTTTTGAGAAGTTAGCAACAGCAAATTGCTATTTTTACGTAATTTATTCAAAAATGACTACTATTTAACTATCAATCACAAGGTTAGTGATATCAGTATTAATAAAGACTTAATTTAACTTCCATCACAAAATTTTATGATAGCTAAACCATCATTCAATTTTCTCGATAACCAAGGTAACTTCCCCGACCTCAAAGCCAAACTTATCAATAGCGGTACGGTTTATCAAGCGTGATTGTGTTACCAAGTACATCCAATCATCGAAATTTACCACTAAAGTACTACCATCATATGGAAGCTCGACAGAATATGTCCAATGGAACACGCTTCCATTGCTCTCACCCTTTGCTTCGCCAATCACATCTGATGCTGTCCCTGTGATACTGCCATCATCATTAATGGTAATGTACCAAACACGCGTTTGCGTTTCGCCATCATCATAAACAAATTGCTCGTCAATCACTCCCTGATTGCCGTTCCAAGATGCTTGCATGTCAACAACCAGCTTACGTGTTAACTCACCCTTGTGGTCTTGCACAACGCCGTAGGCTTTGAGCTCACCACTAAAAAACTGCTTAAAGTCAAACTTAGGCTCTGTTCCTTGATAATAATCAACATCAGGCGCAGAGCAGCTGGTAATTAACAGTACCATAGCGAAAATAAAGAGTGCTTTGAGCTTAATCATGTTTCCCTCCAATAAGCTGTTTACGAAGTGATGGTTCAGACGTGTCGGCGCTTAGCCAAATTGCTAAGAAGTTGTCAGCGAATCTGTTATCATCGATCCGACCTAGCTTTTTATCATTAAAGTAAAAAGTACCGATCCCTTGCTCGTTGGTTTGAAACGACAACGAATCGTTTTTTTTGATATCAGGCCAAAGAGTTAATAATTGTTTATCGTAAGCACCTACCATGTCATTAAGCTTTAAATGTTGCCATTGCTCGTTGGTTGCTTTGACGATATCTTTCGCATCGAAATCCCGCAAATAGGTGAGTGTAAGTTTGCTGGGGTGTTGGCCAAACTGATACGAACCCGATGGGGTCTCTAATTTCGCGTTATAAACATCCCAAAACAGATACTCCATTTTCGCTTGGCCCACCGTTTTAAAGCCATTTGCATACACGCCCGCAGAGAACAATAACGCAGCAAATAAACTTAAATTAAGTGATTTTTTCATCAAATAATCCTTAAAGTTGTGTTGTTAAACACTACGAAAAACCACCTAAAACTGATCATTTAGCCGCTAAAAATCGCTTATTTATAGCGATTATAGCCATAAACATACTTGCCCAACCCAAACCATAAACCAACCAAAACTGCCAAAGAACGAGCTCAGTATTAAGCACTCCAAAGCGCATTCCAGCGTAGTAACTAGCAGGAGCAAATAAAGCGCAAACACCCCAAGCAATATACCAAGGCAGCTTTTGTAGGAATTGCATCGAAGTATTAATGGTTAAAAGCAGTGCAGCCCAAAGTACAGCAAGCCATAGAGGAAAAGGGCTTACTTTAAAGGCAAGTAAATTTAAGCTGCTGGCAAGCCATTCATAGACCAGTGCGAGAGGCAAGCCACATAAGAGTAGCCAACTATCTTGCTGGCGTTGCTTTGATAGATAAATCATCAAAGCGACAACAGCTAAAGCGGGTATCAGAGAGTTATGCTCAAGGAGTAAGGCCATAAACCAGACTCCTTGAAACAGAGCAAAATTAATAATCGAGCGCGATATCATCGCCAGAATGGCCAAAACGAGGTTTACGGGCAACTAAATGAACGGTACTGATAGCACGGGTTCTAAACGCACCTTCACAGTAAGCTAAATAAAATAACCATAAACGATAGAATCGCTGGTCAAATTTGACTTTATCTATTTCAGGCCAGCTAGCGACAAAGCGCTCGCGCCAATCAGCCAGTGTTCTTGCATAGTGAACACCAATATCTTTTACACTATGCACAACCATGTCTGTTTGCTGCTTTATTTGCTTATTCATTTCATCTAAACAAGGCAAACAGCCACCTGGGAAAATGTACTGCTGAATGAAATCGGAATTTTTAAGGTAATGGCTGTAACGCTGATCAGCTATGGTGATTGCTTGAATAAGCATGGCACCATTGTCTTTTAATAAAGACTGACATTTTGCAAAAAAGCCAGGCAAATACTCATGACCGACAGCTTCAATCATTTCAATTGATACAAGCTTATCGTACTTGCCCTCTAAGAGGCGGTAATCCTGCTTTAATAAAGTAATTTTATGCTCAAGGTTAAGCTCTTTAACCTTTTGTTCAACATAGGCATGTTGCTCATCAGAAATGGTGGTCGTCGTTACATGGCAATCAAAATGTGTTGCTGCATAAATCGCAAAGGCGCCCCACCCTGTGCCAATCTCAATCACCGAATCACCTGGTTGTAAATCAACCTGCTCACAAATCAATGATAGTTTGTGCTCTTGGGCCTGTTCAAGGCTAGCTTGTTTTGACGGGTAAACAGCACATGAATACAACATTTCGTCACTTAAAAATGCACTGTATAAATCGTTGCCTAAATCATAGTGCGCCGCAATGTTCTTTTTTGAACCGCTTGCTGAGTTTTTATTTTTAATGTGATTAACTCGGTGCGCAATGCCACTTAAGAAAGCGAATTTTTTCTCGAATGCATCTAGCTGATCTTGATTAAGGGCAAATATTTCAATAAGTTTAGTGAGGTTGTCACAATCCCAATAGCCGAGAATATAAGCCTCTCCGGCACCCACACTGCCAGATAACGCAAATGACTTATACATAGCAGCATCATTTACCGTGACGGTTGCATGTAAATCACTTGTAATGTCACCGAATTGCTCTTTTTGATTACCCTCTTTTAGGGTAATGCAACCGACATTAATACTGTTGAATGCACCTATTACCAGTTTTTTATAAAGCTTTGTCATCCAGCCGGTCGTTTGGGCTTGTGTTAAATTTGATACTTTTTCCATCACATCACCTAGTTGAATTCTCTTGTTTGCCCGAGTGGCCAATAAATGGCACACGTTTGCAAAACAACTTCAAAGCATGAAGGTAAATACCTTTAAAAATACTTAACGTCATGGCCGGAAACTGTTTAAGCACGGCACCAACCTGCTCTTTCGTGAGAGGGTGCTTTTGCAAACGCAGGGTTGCATCAAACAAAAGAGTGTCGTCTTTTTTATTTTCAATATGAATCATGGTGTTATCAGAATTCATTCTAATATGCCAATGATAGTTCATATCTAAGTTCATGAAAGGTGATACGGAGAAAACCTTTTTAAAGTTCACTTTTTTTTCAAGGGGTACGACATAATAATGACGTTCATTCCAAGGTGTGTTGCTGACTTCAGCAAGCATGTGAGTGAAATCGCCATGACTAGTTTGAAAGAAGAAAAAGTTAACCGGGCTAAAATAAATTCCTAAACAGCGCACCTGTCCGAGCATAAAAACATGGGTAAATTCATCGTCAATGCCAAGCTCTTTAATTTTATTAAGTGCACGCTGTTTGAGTGGCAGCTGCATATCGGTTTGATAATTAAAATAGTCGCTCTGATTAAATTTAAGCGCCTTGAAACCACTTAAGCCAAGCCAAGGGTGAACACCATTAAGTTCATCAGGCTTAGCTAAATCAACCCACATCATATAAAGCGGGTACTTAAAGTGATGCTCTTTGACGGCAAAGCGCCTGTGGCGAACATCACCTACATATATGGCGCTATTCAAACTCGACTCCGAGTTGCTTTGCCACATTTACAGCACTTCTTACACCGTCTTCGTGGAAGCCGTTGTACCAGTACGCACCGCAAAAGTAGCTATTATTTTTACCGTCAATAAGAGACTTTTGCTGCTGAGCGGCAATCGACTGTTTATTAAATACCGGATGATGATAAGTAAACTCACGCAGAATTTTGTCTTTTTTAATGCCTTCAAGGTGATTAAGCGTGACACAAAATTGCGTGTCGCTCTTAATGCCTTGCAAAATATTCATCTGATAAGTCACAACAGCAGCTTTGTCTGTGTTGTTATTTAACAGATAATTCCAGCTCGCCCATGCTGCTTTGCGTTTTGGTAGCAGTGTAGTATCAGTGTGTAGTACCACTGAATTAGCCGTATAAGGTATCGCTGATAGAACACTTTTTTCGTCTTCAGTCGGATCTAATAACAGCTTTAAAGCTTGATCTGAATGGCAAGCAAACACAACTTTGTCGAATGTTTCACTATGGCCATCATCGAAATGGACATGCACACTATCATCTTTTCGAGATACCGAGCTGATATTACTATTTAAACGAATTTTATCAGCAAAACCTTGGATCATAGGTTTAATGTATTCGCGAGAGCCACCCGGAATAACATACCACTGCGGGCGATTCGTGATATCCAACAAACCGTGGTTATAAAAGAACTTAACAAAAAACTCTACGCCAACTTCCGCCATTTCTTTAATGCTTGTTGACCAAATAGCAGCGCCCATCGGCAAGATATAATGAAAACGGAAGAACTCGTTAAAATCATGCTCGTCTAAAAACTCACCTAGAGTTTGATTTTCTTTATAATTTTTTTCAGCATGTAATGATTTACACACATCATTAAAGCGAACAATGTCTTTCAAAAGTTTCCAGAATTTAGGGCGAAAGATATTGCGTTTTTGTGCGAACAAACTCCAAAAAGTATGACCGTTATATTCAAAGCCTGTTTGTTCGTTATGCACACTAAAGCTCATTTGGGTTTTCTGACGCTCAACGCCCAAGCGCTTAAGTAGCTTTTCAAAATATGGGTAAGTTCGGTCGTTAAAGACAATAAAGCCAGTATCAACAGCGTACTCAACGCCATCAACTTTTACGTCTATGGTTGCAGTATGGCCACCTATGTAGTCGTTTTTCTCAAATACGGTTACATCGTAGTGCTTATGCAATAGGTGCGCACAGCTTAAACCCGCTATGCCAGATCCAATAACAGCCACTTTTTTCAACGTGATAATCCTTTTGCAAGCTTCAGCCAAAGTGGCGTAGGAAGCATTCTTAAAAATTTTAAAATGAAGGTAAAACGGTGCGGAAAGTGCACTTCTTTGCGCCTTTTCGCGACCCCTTTATAAATATAATTTGCCGCTTTTTCTGCACTCACAGCCATAGGCATAGGAAAGTCATTTTTGTCTGTAAGCGGCGTTTTAACAAAACCTGGGTGAACTAAAGTGACATCGATATCTTTTAAATCAACCGCTAAGCTATTAGCTAAATAACTTACACCGGCTTTAGACGCGCCATAAGCTTGGCTGCGCGGTAAGGGTAAATAAGTCACACTAGAGCTTACGATCACCAGCTGACCACCGGGCTTTATTTTTGGTAGTAATGCCTCAAGGCAATAGCCCATACTGAGTAGATTAGTGGTGATCACACGTTCGAACAAACTGCTATCAAAATTACGAGCATCATCAATATATTCACAATTGCCAGCATTTAGAATAACCCGGTCAAATTGTGTATAGGCGACTGTGCTCGAACGAATATCTTGAAGGTCGGTTGCGTCAAACTGGCAAGACTCTATATTTTGATGCTGGCTCAATTTAGCAAGCTTTTCTGTATTTCTACCGCATGCAATGACCTGTTCATTATTGTCTGCATAAAGCTTTGCTAATGACTCGCCAATACCTGAGGTAGCACCTGTAATTAATGTCGTCATTATGCACTCGCTCTTTTGTCGATGTATTTCACAGCTGAGCCGAGTACTGGAATATGCCTGTAAAGCATAGCGCCTACGTCAAAATAATCGCGATGATTGATTATCTTATCGCCAGCAAATTTTAAACGGCTATGACCCGCAACCGAGATTGCTTGGCCTTTATTGAGCTTTGGATGGCGATAATGCATGGTCCAATAAATAAACGCGATGTCATCTTTGCTCTGAATATTTTCAGTCACATAGCTGTCTTCGATAGCGAATTCGCAAGAAAGCACATTGGCATAAAGGTTTTTAAAATAGTCACGCAGCTCCCCAAGACCATTTACCGCATGCAAGGGATCTGCAAACTGAATATCAGGATGATAAATTTCATCCAATAACTGTAAATTGTCTTTATTGAGTGATTGATAAACATCAATAAACCTATCAAGGATCGCCTTGTCCATGTCACACCTTAAATGCGTTTAGCGCTCGCTCTCGCGCGGCTTTATGATCAACAATTGCTGGCCAATAACTGCTCGACTTACCCTGTTTCGCTAAATAATCATGCGGAAAATGGATTTGTTTAGCAGGTATTTTTTCCAGCTCTGGTAAATATTTACGGATAAATTCACCATCTGGATCAAATCGCTCGCTTTGGGTGATAGGATTAAAAATTCGAAAATACGGCTGAGCATCACATCCCGTACTTGCAGCCCATTGCCAGCCACCGTTGTTAGAGGCAAGGTCGCCGTCTATAAGATGCTGCATAAAAAAGCGCTCGCCTTTACGCCAATCAATTAATAAGTGCTTAGTTAAAAAGCTCGCGACCACCATGCGTAAACGGTTATGCATCCAGCCAGTTTGCAGAAGCTGCCTCATTGCAGCATCAACTAATGGGTAGCCTGTTTTACCTTCACACCATGCCTTAAAGTCGCTTTCATCATCACGCCACTTCACGGCGTTGTATTTCTCATTAAAGTTATCGTATTTATTTAGGTTTGGATAAATCGCGATAAGATGGCGGTAAAATTCACGCCAAATCAACTCATTAACCCAACAAAATAAGTTACTTTTACTGCTGCGTAGTACATCTGGGTGGCGCTGTTGGATCAGTGCCAATAATTGATGAACGCTGATAATGCCAAGTGCTAAGTAAGGGCTTAAACCTGAGGTGCCTTTAATGCTTGGGATATCACGCTGGTCTTGATATGTTGCTAGCTTCTCTTCAATAAAGCGCGCGCAAACGTGGCTGAGCGTTTCATCATCGACAGGCCACTTTTCTGACTTGCCGTCTGAGGCTAATAACTCACTTGGCTGCCACTCAATGGGTTCGAACATCTGTGGCGGCTCAGCAAAATAAAAGTTGGTGTCTTGATAAACTTTTAGCCATGCATTTTTAAATGGCGTGAATACTTTAAACATTTCGCCGCTTTGATTTTTGATGCTTCCCGGTGGCGCAATTACATCGCCATCGTATGCGTAAAAAGCAATCCCTTTACTATCAGCGTGCTGTAAAAAGGCTTTATCTCGGTTTACTTCATTAAGCTCATATTCGTTGTTGGCGTATACATTTTTTACTTGATGTTGCTCGCAAAATGACGCTAACTTTTCAACACAACCGGCGTAATCAGCTGCATCAATAATATGTAATTCAATACCTTTGCTAGCTAAAAGCTCCCCCAAGAAGCTAAGCCTAAGCTTCAATAAATCTAACTGAATAGCAGCCACATCATGCTTTTGCCATTGCTTTTCAGTAATAAAAAATACCGCATTTCGGCAACCATTTTCGATAGCCTGATACAAAGCGTCGTTATTAAAAAGGCGCAGATCGCGCCTAAACCAAAATAATGTATTCATTAAATTCCGTAGCGTAGTTTTAATTCGTTCGGATAGGGGTCAAGATACACTTGCTTAGCAAGATACTCGTTTGGGTGCACTTTTAAATGATGCTTAATTAGCGTAAGTGGTACGTATAGTGGCACCAAGCCTTGGCGATATTCATCGATGGCATCACGTAGTTCTTGCTTTTCAATCTTAGAAAGCGATTTTTTAAAATAACCTTGCAAGTGCATTAATGTATTAGCGTTATTTTTACGTGAAGCTGGTTTTTTAAGGGCTGTCATTAACCCTAAAATGTATTCATCAGCCAAAGTTTGGATATCTTCGCCATCAAAAGTGCCAAGCAGATTTCCTAAGCTACGGTAAGCTTCGTAGTTATGTGCCATCAATAAGTACTTATATTGGGCATGAAACTGAGTCAATCTATGTACTGTGAGTGGTTGCTCGCTTAATGTTTGCCAGTGCTTATAGGTATAAACACGCATTACAAAGTTTTCGCGAAGATGCATATCATTTAAACGACCGTTTTCTTCACATGGTAACAATGGGTTATGTGCCATTATTTGCTCTGCAAAAAAACCCACACCTTCTGAAGTATTGCCAGTACCCGCTTCGTTATAAATTTTAATACGTTCCATACCGCAACTAGGACTTTTCGCGCAAAACACAAAGCCGCTTAATTCTGCAGTTTGCTCTGTTGCCACTCGTTTGCCGTATTCAGTTAATTTAGGGCCAACATCGCCAGTACCATCAGGGCGGCACACTTTAATAGTATCGCCAACACGCACTTGGCGGATCGTTGGTCGAGGGATTGGCAGACCTACTGCTACTTCAGGACAAAACTTTTTATATTCAACATGGTTAGCCAACTCATCCATGCAAAAATTAGATTTTTTGTGGCCGCTGTCAAAGCGAACCTTGTCGCCTGCTAAGCAGGCGCTTAAACCAATTTTAATTGTCGATTGCTGCATATAAACTCTACTAATAGATTAGATTACCAATTGGATTTAGTAATTTACTAATACCTTTATTGAAGTGTAGGGCACTACTAACAACTGTAAAGCACAAGCACCCTTCAATTGTTTTTGGCGTGTGATTGTGGCGACCATCTAACATCATAAAGTCACCTGGTACATAGTGTCCGTCTTCATCACTAAACTCCCCATCTAATAATAAAGTGAGCTCAAAACCCGTATGTGTGTGCTCAGGTATTTCACCACCCGCATCAATGTGCAGTAGACTTGCTCGTAATGGGCCGTCGTCTAAATCTATGCGAGAGCGAGCAAGTTTACCTATTTGCATAAAGTTACTGTGACCAATACGCGTAAGTGCTCTAGGTAAAGTGTAGGTTTTATCTTTAACATCAACCGATACCTGTTCTTGCTCGTACACTTCATCAATTGATTCATCAGCGATGATGGCATCAAAAAGTGTTTTATCGAACATATCATCCAAGTCGGTAGCTGATTCAGTAAATGCATTGTCAGCGTTTTTTGCTTCAAGCGCAGCGAGTTCTTTTTGACACACAGGGCACATTTCAACATGAATAGCGACTGCAACACTCAAAGTGGCAGGTAGATTACCTTCACTGAATTTGGCAAGTAATTCGTTGCTAGGATGGTGCTTAATCATGGTGATCTCCCATTTCATTGCGTAACTTCTGCAAGGCTAAGCGAAGACGAGATTTCACTGTGCCTACGGGAATATTTAAATGTTCTGCAAGTTGTTCTTGCGACATGTCTTGAAAGTACACCCCGCGCACAACTTCACGTTGCGCAAGCGGTAATTTATCAAGGTATTGTTTGATCTGTTTATCTTCTAAGTGGTCACTAAATTCGTGCTGGCCGGGCTCGGCTTCATCAATCAATGGCCAGATATCTTCACTAATGCACTCTTCTTTACTACTCTTCATTTTTCTTAGCATATCGAAAGAGGCATTACGCATTACTGTGTATACCCAAGTTGTCGCTGCACCTTTTTCTTTATGGTAAAGGTGTGCTTTACGCCAAACTGAGGTTAGTGTTTCTTGAACTAATTCCATCGCTTGTGCTTCAGAACCGAACTGCTTTATTCCAAAACGTTTAATTTTTGGTGAGAAATATTGGAAAAGTATTGCAAACGCACGTTTATCACGGTGCTCAGCAACAGCAAATAAAGCATCAGCAAGCTCTTTGCTTGGAGTATCTGGCATGGCAGAGTATTGACCTGTGTTAGGTTTACAACCTGTTTGAAGTTGTTGACTTACCATCTTTATGTCATCCAATTATTGTCGTTAGAAGTAATACGGCAAAAAGTTGATGTTAGATCACATTAATCAGTAAATTCGTTGTTGATTAGAGTATGGAGGAAACTTAGCAAGTTTTCAAAGTTAGATTTATAAGCAAGTTGTTGTTTTTTAACTAACGATATAGGCAAAATTTCAAGCCAGCGGGCAACAACCCAAGTAAGGTTATCGAATTGTGGGGCTTTGTATAGGCCTGCTAAATCCGGCTGATTTGCAAATACAGCACGAAGTGTGTCACTCAATAAAGTGTTTTCGTCATTAATTGGCGTGCTTACGTACCATGAAGGTGACGTAATTATTTCGATGTCAGCATGTCGAAGTTGCTGCTTATCCTGAAAAGCGTTATGCATAGACACTGCATGCTCAGCATAAACATCAATTAATAATTGACCATTATCATCTTGATTGAAGTCGGTTATTTGCACTAAACAACCAATTTCGGGCAAGTTAAGATCTGTATCGTGTTGGTAAGTGCACAGCACAAAACCAGTGTTATCTTGTACAGCTTCTTTGACCATCGTTAAGTAACGCTGCTCAAAAATTCTTAGCTTGGTGAACCCTTCAGGTAAAATAAAAACCGGTAAAGGAAAAATCGCACGCTTCATAAAGTCTACTATTCTAAAACCACATGCCTTTAATTACGTGCGCTTTTAATCCGCCGATCAATATTTCATGAAATCTTAATATCTACTTTGTACCTTAGAAGTTGAACCATTGTGCAACGTTACGAAATAATTCGATAGATGCATATGCACTGAGTAAACTCAAAACCGGTGCAACCATAAGTAAAAATAAGCTGATTTCACTACTCATTGTCTTGTTTCCTTACTGCTTGTTTGTTGCTTTAGGAGCTTGAGCAACTTTTAACTCTTCTTCTTTCGAAGCAATTGCATCTTCACTCATGTAAGTATCTAGTAACTTTTGAGCATCAAACTCAATGCTGTTCATTACGCTTTCCTTCAGCTCGTTACTCGCTTGTTGAACATAGCTTTTAACAGATTGTGTAATTGTGTTGCTGATATCTAATTCAAAGTCAGTAGCACTTGCTTGAGTTGACCCTAATACAAGTAACACAGCAGTAGTTAATTTAAGTGAGTTATTCATAGTGGTATTCCTTGTCTCTTTAAGTAATTAGTCGTAATTACTTAATCAAAGGTTGTGCCACCCTGAAAATAAATTTTAAATTATTGATTTTTAATATTTTAATTATTTATTGGTTTTTTAACCTTATTCAGAGTTGGTTAATAAAACCAATGGATTTAAATGTTTTGACCAACATTTAGTGAAAAAATAAGCATTGCCAATTTCAGCGCACACTTGTACACTGAAACTGTTTTATTCACTCATTTTTAGTAGATAGATATGACAGAGCAACTCCCTTATTCACGCCAAGAAGAACAACTTAACGTGCTTACTCACGGCATGGGAGTCCTGTTTGCGGTATATGTACTGTGGGACTTAGTTTCACAATCTAAAGCTGTGTCAGCTACGGTAAGTGCCATCGTATATGGCTCAAGCCTACTGGTATTATTTTTAGCCTCGACCTTATATCACGCCAGTACCAGAGAGCGTATACGAGCCATTTATAAAAAATGTGACCACTGTGCGATTTACTTGCTTATTGCAGGTACCTACACGCCTTATTTGGTCATTTCGTTATCTGGGGCTTGGGCAATTGCTGCTTTAGTGTTTATTTGGTCTTTAGCGCTTGGTGGTGTTGCATATAAATTACTGGTCAAAAACACGAATAAAAAAGTCTCGCTCGCTACCTATTTATTAATGGGCTGGTTTGCATTAGCACTTGTTTATCCACTTTATTTGAACCTTGATTTAAGCGCTTTATGGTGGCTGCTAGCTGGCGGGATTGCCTACAGTTTAGGCACTGTATTTTATAGCGCTAAAACCCGCCATTACAGCCATGCAATTTGGCATGTATTTGTGCTAGTTGGCTGTGTTTGTCACTACTTATCAATTAGTTTGTATGTTTATTAGTCCCATTGATGCAGGCGCATATTAATTTTAGCCTTATTAAAAGTAACACCTTCACTGAGTAGTTTTTGTCGTTGCTCAAGGTGTTTATTGCTGCCTTCTGGAAACGATATTTTACCTTGGCTATTAACCACCCGATGCCATGGAATGCTTGAGCCCTCGGGCATCACTTTTAATAACCGCCCCACTAACCTTGAGTTATTAGGGTATCCCGCAAGCTTTGCTACTTGCCCATAACTGGCAACTTTCCCCTCAGGAATGGCGCAAATAATGGTATAAATTAAATCTTCTTTAGTTGCCTGCTGCACGACTCGACTCCAAATACTGTTTACTGACCTCGCTAAAATCTTGCCAAATAGCTCTTGCAACAGGGCCATGATGAACTGAGTGCTGTCTAAATACACGAATTTCTGCGCCAAACTGGTGTTCACGATCGATAATTTTAATTTGTTGTAATAAACCAGCATCGATTTCCGCTTGGCAATGTTGCAAACTGATCATTGCCCAGCCCGCACCAGAGAGCAAAAACGACTTAACACTGGTTATATCGTCAATTTTCATTAACGCAGAGCCTAGCGTATAAGAAAGCCTATCACTGTCAAAACTCAAGTCACTTTCAAACATGGCTAAACACGGGTAATTTTGAATATCTGCAAAACTGATTTCACTTGGCACTACATCAGGCGCGCTAACTATACCTATATCAAATTTACCAATCGGTAAACTTTCGAGATCCCCTGTTGCATGAAACAAATCAAACCAAGGGCCAATTCCTAAATCAGCCTGATGACTATTAACCTGCTCTAGAGATACAAAGCGCTTACCTGAAGAAATACTAAACTCAGTACTAGCAAAACGTTTGAAGGTTTGGCTGATCACTTGGTTATAACTATTTTGATGGCAAAGTTGCTCGTAACAAATTTTATAATTGGCTTCATTACCTAGTGCCAGCTCTTTAGCAAGTGAGCTTAACTCACTGTTTGCATTAAGTAATTGCTTGGCCTCACGATAAAAAATACGGCCCTTCTCAGTTAAATGTAACCTGTATTGGCTTCGGTCTAGTAACTCAAACCCTAGCTCTGATTCTAGCTTCTTAATAGCTAACGTGAGCGCTGGTTGAGTCTTATGCAATTTAAGTGCAGCTTGGCTCAAACTAGTGCTTTGCACAATAGCATCTAGAATGATTAATTGATTTAAATTCATTAATGGCAAACTATATAAATAAAATTTATGCTGTTTCTAAAATTTAATAATTTTTATTTTATATCTTTGCAGCGTATCCTGCAGCAAATTTATGCTTTCTTATCTATGGAGAAGACAATGAGATTGGCAACCGCCGCGTTAATGAGCAGCATGTTTTTGCTTCTTGTGGCATGTTCAGAGCAAGCACAGCAAGATGAAGCAGAGCCGGTAGTACGTCCTGTTAAACTTTTTAATATTGGTAATAATTCAGAGCAAAGCATTCGCAGCTTTCCTGCTGAAGTGGTTGCTAACCAAGGTTCCTATCTCGCTTTTAGAGTAAATGGTGAGTTACTTGAGTTCCCTGCTCTTGCGGGCCAACACGTTGAAAAAGGAGAGCTTTTAGCAAAACTGGATCCTGAAGATTTTCAATTGCAGTACGAAGAACGCAAAGCACGTTTTGAACTTGCAGCGTCTCAACTTGAGCGTGTGCAAAAGCTTTTTAACCGCTCTATTGCCAGTCAATCTGAGTTAGACCAAGCCCTTGCCAATAAACAGGTTGCTGAGTCAGCGCTTAAAATTGCCAAAACCAACCTCGATAATAGCGAATTACGCGCGCCATTCGCAGGTACTGTAGCAAAGGTATTTGTGAAAAACTTTGAAAATATTCAAGCAAAACAAAATATCCTTCGCCTTGAAACCCGCGACTTAATGGACGTGGTTATTCAAGTACCCGAAAAACTCATTGCACGCATCGATAAAGACGTTCACTACCAACCTGATGTTGTATTTGATGGTTACCCAAACAAGTCATATCAATTAACAGTTAAAGAGTTTGATACCCAAGCCGACCCAATTACTTTAACGTATAAAGTTGTGTTTTCTTTACCTGTGCCAGAAGATTTTAATCTACTTGCCGGTATGACTGGCCGCGTTGATATAGATTTAAGCAAAATCACCAGCTCACAGTCACCATATACACTACTGCCAGTTGAGGCGGTATTCTCTGAGCCTACTGAGTCTGAAAACGATAACAGCTATGTGTGGCTTTATGACGAAAACACCGGTTTAGTGCACAAGCAAGCTGTTGAAGTTGGCCAGTTACATCGTGATGGCATTGAAGTACTTTCAGGTATTAAAGAAGGCCAAATCGTTGTGGCTGCTGGCGTGCACTTTTTAGAAGAAGGCATGAAAGTGCGTCCATGGCAAAAAGAGCGAGGCTTATAATGAGCTTTGCTGCACTCGCTATTGAAAGAAAAGTCATTAGCTGGATGTTCGCGCTGTTTCTACTGATTGGGGGAACGGTCGCTTACTTTGGCTTAGGACAACTAGAAGATCCTGAATTCACCCTAAAAAAAGCCATGGTGATCACCCTTTATCCGGGCGCGTCACCACAGCAGGTTGAAGAAGAAGTCACCTTCCCTATTGAAAATGCAATTCAACAGCTACCGTATGTTGATTACGTAACCAGTATTTCATCACCGGGTAAATCGCAAATTACCGTCGAGATGAAAAGCAATTACCGTAAACAAGACTTACGTCAAATATGGGACGAACTGCGTCGCAAAATTAACGATCAAGCATCGTCGATGCCCTCTGGTGTTTATCCAAGCAAGATTATGGATGACTTTGGCGATGTATACGGGGTGATGTATGCAGTCACTGGCGATGGTTATTCTTACGATGAGCTTAAAGATTACGTTGATTACTTAAAACGTGAGCTTGTTTTGGTTGATGGCGTTAGTAAAGTAACTGTGGGTGGTGAGCAACAAGCACAAGTAATGGTTGAGATTTCAACCCGCAAACTTGCCCAATTAGGTATTTCGCCTAATCGTATTTACCAGCTTTTACAAACTCAAAATAGCGTGTCGAACGCAGGTAAAGTACGCGTTGGCGATGAATCAATTCGCTTACACCCAACCGGTGAATTTAAAGACGTAAAAGAGCTCGAAAACCTATTAATTTCTAAGCCAGGTGAAAATGAGCTTATTTACTTAGGTGATGTTGCTACCGTTTTTCGTGAGTACGCCGAAGTCCCTAACAATATTATTCGCTATAACCAACAGCAAGCATTACTGGTAGGCGTGTCATTTAGCACCGGCGTTAACGTTGTTGATGTAGGCGCAAATATTGATGCCCATTTAGCGTCACTAGAATATCAACGACCACATGGTATGGAAATAAACAGCGTTTATAACCAACCTGCTGAAGTAGAAAAGTCAGTAAGTGGCTTTATTATCAGCCTACTTGAAGCCGTTGCCATTGTTATTATTGTGCTTTTAGTCTTTATGGGCTTTAAGAGCGGCGTATTGATTGGTGTAATACTCCTACTGACCGTATTAGGTACCTTCATTTTCATGAAGTTATTTGCCATTGATTTACAGCGAATTTCGCTTGGTGCTTTAATCATTGCCTTAGGGATGCTGGTAGATAATGCCATTGTGGTTACCGAAGGTATATTAATTAACCTCAAGCGCGGACAAACAAAACTGCAAGCGGCGACTAATATTGTTAATCAAACCAAGTGGCCATTACTGGGGGCTACGGTTATTGCTATTACTGCCTTTGCGCCGATTGGCTTGAGTTCAGATGCCAGTGGTGAGTTTGCTGGCAGCTTGTTCTGGGTGTTGTTTATTTCATTGTTACTAAGCTGGATCACAGCTATTACTTTAACGCCTTTCTTCGCTGATTTAATGTTTAAGCAAGCCACTGAAAAACAGCCGCATCACGATGAAGACCCTTATCAAGGTGTTATTTTTAATGTTTATAAAGGCGTGTTACATACAGCAATGCGGTACCGTAAAACCACGCTACTGCTGATGGTGATCCTGCTTGTTAGCTCAGTTTATGGCTTTAAATTTATCAAGCAGTCGTTCTTTCCTGCATCGAATACTCCTATGTTTTATGTTGATTATTGGCATACGCAAGGCGCTGATATTCATACCACTATGGATGGTGTTGCAAAGCTCGAAAAATTCTTACAAGCCGACCCATTAGTTGAAGAAATAACCACAACGGTTGGTCAAGGTGCACCGCGTTTCATGCTGACTTACGCACCTGAAAAATCATACCCAGCTTATGGGCAATTGATTATTCGAGTAAAAGACCGCGAAGCTGTTACAACCATGATCAAAAAAGTACGCGATTACCAACACGAACATGTACTTGATGCTCAGCTTAAAGTTAAACGTATGGAAATTGGCCCATCAACAGATGCAAAAATTGAAGCGCGTTTTTCTGGTGCAGATCCTGTTGTACTTCGCCAGTTAGCAAAAGAGGCGAAAGATATTCTGCATCAAGATGCGGGAGCATTTAATATTCGTGACGATTGGCGTGCTCGCTCAAAGTTAATTCGTCCGCAATTTAACGAGCAAAAAGCCCGTCGTTTAGGGATTGCTAAATCTGACCTTGATCAGCTGCTGTTAACTAGCTTATCGGGTAAACAAGTGGGCGTTTATAAAGACGGCACACAAATGCTGCCAATTATTGCTCGATCGCCTGCTGAAGAGCGCTTAAACGTTGAAAGCCTGCGAGACTTACAAATTTACAGCCCAGTGTTAGGTGTGTTTGTACCGGTGACACAAGTGGTTGATGACTTTGTTGTTGAGTGGGAAGACAGCTTGATCATGCGACGTGATCGTAAGCGTACCATCACTGTAATGGCCGACCACGATGTCATTGGCGATGAAACTCCAGCGAAGCTCTTTGCACGTGTTCGCAAAGACATTGAAGCTATTGAACTACCTCGTGGCTATGAGTTGCAATGGGGCGGCGAATATGAATCGTCAACAGATGCGCAAAAAGCTATTTTCGGTTCATTACCTCTTGGTTACTTAGCCATGTTCGCTATAACTGTATTGCTGTTCAATTCAGTTAAAAAGCCTTTAGTGATTTGGGCAACAGTGCCACTAGCCATTGTGGGTGTATCAGCTGGTTTATTACTAATGAATGCAGCATTTAGCTTTATGGCCCTGCTTGGCTTACTGAGCTTAAGCGGTATGCTCATTAAAAACGGCATTGTATTAGTTGATCAAATTAATCTTGAACTCGATAGTGGTAAAGACCCTTACAAAGCAGTATTCGACTCAGGTGTAAGCCGTGTTCGCCCTGTAGCGATGGCTGCAATTACCACCATTTTAGGCATGATCCCACTGCTATTTGACGTGTTCTTCCAGTCAATGGCGGTAACCATTATGTTTGGTCTTGGTTTTGCGACAGTGCTGACACTAATTGTTGTGCCTGTGCTCTATACCATGCTGTTTAAAATCAAAGTACCTAAACAGCGTCACGCTAATTAATACAGATTGACTCTCAACCAAAAGCCCTATCAGCAAACTGTTAGGGCTTTTTCTTTATTACCTATTATTTTAAAAGGTAATAAAATCCTCCACAGCCAGCAAATAAAAATAAGCAACACCAAAAATAAAAACGCACTGGTTCTTGGTGCTTATGGATGGTGCTAATGCTCCCTGTATAACTTCGGCTACCTACACGAATTTTATTCGTTAGTAATCCCAACACCCCATAACCAACAAACAATAGGGATGCGATAAAGATAAATACATTTTGAAAGCTAGCCATTGATAACCCTGTTTATTAGTCGTGCAAAATTGGTCAGCTATCAATTATTAACTTATTTATAATTCTCGGTAAAGTCGAATGCCGATAGCTCGCCTGTGTCTAGCATAATTTTTTGTTATTTAAGGTGGGTGATGAGATGGACGCTCCCCTAAACGGCGTCAATGCGCCAAACTGGTTAACTCACACTCAGTTAAAAGGGAACGTCCGTCATGAAAATTAGCACATTATCAATTGATTTGGCAAAAAATGTATTCCAAGTCGCTGGCTTTAATTCTAACTATAAAAGAGAATGCAATAAACGTTTAAACAGAGCTAAACTCAACGCCTTCATGGCGAATACCCCTCCGTGCCGCGTGGTGATGGAAGCCTGTTATTCTTCCCACTACTGGGGAAGAGTATTTTCGTCTTACGGTCATACCGTTGACCTTATCCCTGCACAACACGTTACCCCCTTTGTTCGCGGTAATAAAAACGACAGTAACGATGCCCTTGCTATCTATGAAGCAAGCTTACGCCCTCATATTAAATTCGTTCCTATTAAAACCGAAGCTCAGCAAGAAATACTCATGCTCCATAAGATACGTGAGCGACTTCTGCAAAACAGGATTGCTGCAACCAACCAGTTACGCGGTTTATTGGTCGATTTTGGGTATGTATTTCCTGTCGGTATGAAGGCATTAGAGCAAGGGATAATTGCCTTAGAAAGTGATTCTGAGCTTCGCCCTCAGCTGCGCATAATGGTGAGTGATATTTACACTGAGTACAAAACCCTTGTTAAACGCATTAAAGCCATTGAAGCGATGCTTACTGCACACGTTGAACGGGATACAAACGCTAAAATACTTCACTCTATTCCTGGCGTGGGTGTACTCAATGCCTCGGCCTATGCAGCGTCAATCGGGAACGGTCAGGCATTTAAAAATGCAAAAGAGCTGGGCGTCTGGCTAGGATTAACTCCAAAACAATACGCGTCAGGCGATAAAAGTAAAATGTCTGGTATTACTAAGCGAGGTAACAGTTACCTGCGAAAACAACTTATTCACGGTGCTCGCGCCCTTATCGCCAGAAGCCACCATAAAACAGATGCGCTAAGCCAGTGGATAAACCAGTTGCGCGAGAAAAAACACTTTAATTGTGTGGTGGTCGCCACCGCACACAGATTGGCTCGACTGATGTGGATATTGCTGACCAAGCAAACTCTCTACTCTCCTCAGTATGTGCAGAATACACAAAAGGATGCTTAATTATGCGTATTTTACACACCAATCACACCCGAGTTTACGACTTAAGACAGCCTGGTTATGACATAGGTTTTAAAACCTGAGTGGGTGTTTGGGCACTTAAGTCGTAACATACGCTTATCCTGTATGTACTTCACTTATAATGAAACAAAAAGCGCACGCTAACCAAGGTTAACCAGATAAAGACACGAGATTAAATCTCGTTTGGGTGAATATTTTTTAGGTCCCTTGGTACGAAGCTCATTAGGAGCATGGCGCATGATAACCATGACACCATAGCTCGAATATATGTCAGTACCTTTGCTTTTCAGCAAGCTTGTGACGCATCATTACTGTGATATGAGATACATGATAATAAAATAAAGGCATCAATTTTGATGTTTATACATTAGCTCGTCTTGACTTCAAGGGAGCGTCCATATATGTCTAGTTACTTTTAATGTTATTTAAGGTGGGTGTCTAGTTACTTTTAAAGTGGATGTCCATTTAAAGTGGATGTCCATTTAAAGTGGGTGTCCATTTATGTTGGTCTAGTTATGATTGTGAATAAAGTGGGTGTCTATTTAACTTAATAGCACTGATTGTACTGCAAATGTCAGCAAGAGCTCATCAGTTCTACTGAGGTTAACTGTGCTTGATAGCTTTTTAAAAGGTAACAAATGGGAAATGGAAAGATACGCTTCTACTTATTTTTTATTCTCATACTCATCAAATAAATAGTAATTACGAAGATAAAAAAAGAGAAAACTCCAAGGTAAAACATTTCTTCACTCTGCATGAAAGCATTCATCGAAAAGACGCCAAAAATGACGGTAGAAATATAAAATAGCCAAGTCGCAAGCCCACTTATTTTCCTCGCAAATAACTTAAAATATATAAATCCCAAAAATGAGATTACAAGAAAAGTAAATAACATTTATTTTTTCACCTGATTCAAACCATCAAAACCTTTTAAAAAATGCTATGCAGATAAAACCAGTACAGCCTATCCAAATATCAACACTAACTACCTAGAATAGCACCAGCTTTATTAAATAAGTCAACCTATCAGTGAGAGTACCTTAGCAAGTATGCTCTTAGCTGCCAAAAGGTTTGTTTAAAGTGGGTGTCTGTTTAATGATTAACATTAATATGGATGTCCATTTATGGTGGACTTTTTGTTATCTAAAGTGGGTGTCTATTTAATGATTATTTGTGAAGGGCAACAATCACCCGATTTTGAACTCGGGTGTGATTCTGTTTCAAGCCCCACTGTTGAATCTCATTACGACTTTCCACAAAACAGTCAAATTGCTCTGTATTTTAGACCTAACTTAATTGTGAATGGATTCAAATTGGTTGAAGCAAGCGTTAAAAACAATAAAGTAGCACTATTACTATTTGAAGATGACAATACAAAAGAGCTGTTCTTTGTAAGAAAACATCAACTTATCGATATTATCGCGAAAAAACTCACTAAAAAAGAATTTCAACAGAAAAGAGACCGTCTTGAAGCTGATGCCATTGCCCCTAATAAAGGCTAAGGTTGCACTATACATCATTAAAGAACCCTGAAGATTACGAGTAAATACTAGTCAGGGTTCTATACTCTGAAGCTTACTTTTTCAGACTTAATGTGCCTGTGCGTTTAGTACTGCTACGCTTAGTTTGATTTGGTTTTGATGAGTGTGGATTGCCAGCTTTTGATCTTGATTGACCTTGCTTGGCATCATTGCGTGCTTTTTTCACGTATTTAGAAAAGTCGCGCTTTTTTTCTTCTTCATTACGTGGCTTTTGCTTAGCACGAGCTTGCGTTGGCTGTTTGTTTTCATCAATCGAACGCTCTTCGGTTTTACCTGAGTCAGCAATTGAGTTATTGATCTCAGCCATTTCTTGTTCGGTTAAGTGACGCCACTGCCCTACTTTTAAACCCTTTAGGGTCACGTTCATAATTCTCGTGCGCTTTAGAGTCACCACTTCATAACCTAAATATTCACACATACGACGTATTTGGCGGTTTAAGCCTTGTGTTAGCACTATAGTAAATTGCTGTGGGCCAGTTTGTTTAACCTTACACTTTTTAGTAACGGTATCGAGGATAGGAATACCGTTTGCCATCTTATTCACGAACTGGCGATTAAGTGGTTTATCAACGGTCACTACGTATTCTTTTTCATGATTATTACCAGCGCGAAGAATTTTATTAACGATGTCGCCTTCGTTAGTTAAGAAAATTAAGCCTTCTGAAGGTCTATCCAAGCGTCCGATTGGGAAAATACGCTCTGGGTAATTAACGGCTTTAACAATATTGCTTTGAATTTTTCGCTCTGTTGTACAAGTAATGCCAACAGGTTTGTTATAGGCAATATAAACCAGCTTAGGCTTTGCTTTTAAAGGTTTGCCATCAATAAGTACATCATCGGCGTCACTAACTTTTACGCCCATTTCAGGCAAGTTGCCGTTAACAGTAACACGACCTTCTTCAATATATTTATCTGCCTCACGGCGTGAACAAAAACCTGTTTCACTGATAAATTTATTTAATCGCTTTAACTCTGTCATGGCACACTTCTGTCTGGATTTTAAAGCCGCTAGTTTATACCAGAAGCCTTTACCAAGCTAGGTAGAATCTAGGCTCTTTGACTACACTTTTAGTGTTGCGCTGCGTTTTTGGGCTTTTCGCTCAATAAACTATGTAGCGTATCAAAATCGAAGGCGTACTCAGTGCTTTTGCTGTTTTGCAGTAAGAAGGTTTCAAAAGGGATAACCGACCAATCTTTGATGTTTCTTAGCCAGCTGTAACTTTGAATATTGTGCTTTGTGATCACCCCAAGCTGAAACTTAATCTCATCGTGATTTTGCCAATAAGGGTTGCCATTATGATGATCGACCACGCTAATTAAAGCCCATGCTCCCATCATAAAATGCCCGCCAACACTGGCTGTGAGTTTTTGTTGTTCTATTAAGTCTAAATTATCATCAAGCCAATCAATGCCACCAATGAAATAGGTTTTATCTTTTTTACCTTTTACTGCTTCTAGGGCACCTTGCGCCATTAAATCAGAGGCGCACCAAATCACATTCGTATCTGGGTATCGTTGTAATAATCGGCTCACTTTATTCTCGGCTTCTTGCTTATTCCAACTGGCATACACAACTTGCTCAAGCTCAACATCTTGTTTTCGTAAATAATGGACAAGGCCGTCACTACGGGTGTCAGACTCTGTGCCATAATGACCATTAATCGCAACAAAGTGAGGCGTTTGTTTTGTATTAATCGCCTCATCAAGTAAGGCTTTGCCAAGTTGCTCACCCGCTTTGAAGTTATCGTGAAATACTTCACCTAACCAATACTTAAAGCGCTGACGGGGTTTACCCACTTCGTCACGCTCTACGCCAACAATCGTTTCTTCAAGGGTGATAAAATTCACTTTATGTTGCTCAAGCAAGCTCATTGACTGCTCTGCACCACCTGGGTAATTGATTAAAATTGCGTAATCAGGTTTGGGCTTATATTGCAGGTATTGTTTGAGTTCGGCTAATTGAATGTGGCGATTTCCACCGCCATAAATTGTTGTGAGAGAAACATTATTTTGCTTGGCAGCAACCTGCATCACATTAGTCACTTTTTGCCAAAACAAATCAGTTTTAACTGAGGGGTTAACTAACAGCACAGAGAATTGCTCGCCAGCATAAAGTGGTGAACAGCAAAGGAATGTAAAAACCAACAAGCAAACTCGCATTACCACTCCGCTTTGTTTTTCTTTGATTGTAGTATACGAGGAATTATCTAGACAATTTCCGCCAAATTAATTCACACGGACCATGTGTAAAGTACTGACTATACACTTTACAAAAAAACAATTGAAAAACAAGCACAATAGCAATAACCAACCAATAATCTATGCGATCAAAATTAAGTGCTGCAGTAGGGTATGCGACTTTAAAAAACAGGATAAAAATTACTGTTTGCATTAGATACAGCGTTAATGACATGCGACCAGCTTGCTGTAGCAGCAACCAGTTACTGGGGGAGTTTTTAACTATTTTCACAATGATGTGGCAATAACAAATGGCCATAGCTAAAGCAGCAAGCCAATTAATCGGTTCAGCAATCGCGTACATGAATACACTTTGGTCAGGCTCTATCATCAACCTTAGAGCCGTTAAACTTATCGCTGCAGCAGTAATCAACTTAAGCTGAGAGTGTGTTAAACCTTGAACAAATACCCCTTGTTTATATAAATAAACGCCCACCAGCATTAACCCTGCAGCCATCCACATTGTGATGAGTGGCACAGCAATAAGCATTATTATAAAAATCAAAAAGTTACTCACGAATCCTGCAAAATATGAAGAATAAGCCGCGTCATATGCCATTAAAAAACTCTCAGAGCTTCTCGTTACAGGGTTAAACTCAGGCTCTACAAAGGCAAGTAAAAATGAAATAAAGGCACCGAGAACTAAGAACAACATGCCCATTCGCAGTATTTTTTCGTCATCTTGCTGGCTAAATTTAAGCGTTAACCAGCCTGCACAAGAATAAATAAACAAAATATCGCCAGCCCACAATAAAAAACCATGGGCAAGGCCTATAAAAGCCAAAACTTTTAGTCGCTTATGTTGCTTCTCGACGCTTTGCCAAAGCTGCCATTGAATAACTAAAGACGCACCAAATAACAAGCAAAAAAGGCTCCTAAAGCGTCCATCAATAAAAGCAGTATTAAAAATGTATATTAGTGAATCTGAAAATGGTGGCGTAGCACTTGGGGTATAATCGTACTCGAACACAGCAAAAGTGTAGATGTTCATAAACATCAAGCCGAGTACTGCAATACCCCGTAAAACATCCATATTTATATTGCGCATAAATCCCTTATAGGTTCTGTCTGCAGCTATCGCTCCAATTTACCGCATTTTCGTATATCTTGGGAAGGTCAGCACTTTCAATACTTAAATAGGCAACAGCCTGTTCAAGTGCCCACCAACTGCCAGTTTCGTAAGCTTTGACGGTTTCTAGTATGTAATAGAGGATATTTTTTTCTTGCATGAGAGCAGCATGAATTTCGTCAGGAAACGGCAATCGATCCAATAGCTTTTCCATTGGCTGATCTAATATGGCATCGAGCAACGAAAACAGTCCCGTTAAAAATGCCTCACCTGTTTGTTGCTTAGCAACACGCTGCGCTATTAATTCGCAAAAGCGCGCTCTAACAACACAAAGCCGAGTAAGCTCGGCTGGTTTTGACTGGGCACTGTGGGCAGTAATAATTAGGCTAACAAACTTTTTCAGTCGTTCATGGCCTAAATATACAAGCGCTTGTTTTAGAGAGCCAATTTTGCTTTTAATAGGAAACACGCCGCTATTAATTAAGCGCAGCAATTTATAAGCAAGTGCGGTATCTAACGAGAACAAGCCCGCAATTTCACTTATATTTGGATCTGGGCGCATGACTTCAGCATAAATTGATAATACCAGCGCGTAGTTGTAATCAATATCGCGATGCTGAATCATTTTGGGTTTAGCAAAGAAATAACCTTGAAAGAAATCAAAGCCCATTTTATAGGCTTTGTCGTAATCATCGGCTGTTTCAAGCTTTTCTGCCAAAAGCTTTATTTTTTTATGTTTTTTAAGCTTATTTACAACAGGGGCAATTTCTTCAAAGGGTGTTTGCTGAACATCAAACTTGATAAGACGAATAAGTTTTAAAAAGCGATCCCACTCAGGTTGGTAAACAAAATCATCCAGTGCCAACTTGTAGTTGTTGTGAAAAAGCTCGCGACAATATTCGTAATTTTCGTCGGTAGGTTCCATAGTTTCGAGTAACTCAATCACCACATCTTGAGTTGGCAAAAACGCACAAAGGTCCAGCTTCAAAGACTCTGGACCTATATTAATTAATGCTTTTTTGCCCGACGTAATATGCCGAGTACCTAAATTGAGCTGGTTTTCCATAATCAGCCGAGCCGTTGCCGTACTCTCTGACACATCAGGAAAACTATTTTTTAAACTATCTCTAAATAGTAGCTCATAGGCGACAACTTGTTGACGACGATTAAAGACCGCTTGCCTAGCAACAAATACAGCCACTTTACCTACTTTTTATATTTTATCTCACACTAAGTAATTAATAGCTGAAATTGACAAAAAAGTCACTTAATTACCATGAATCACGCATTTTTTATTGATATAAGCCTGATAAATAGCCTTCTGCAACGGATTGCCACGTAAAACGGGCATTTTTAGCCTGTTCACATATTGCACACCATTGTTCTGGTTGTGATCTTTTAAGCTCAAGCGCATCGCTAAAACTAGTAACAAGTTCGTAGCTTTGTGATGCTAAACTCTCACCTTGGAAACTAAAACCACTCACATGATGCTCTACCGTATCACGCAAACCGCCAACACCGTGGACTAAACATGGCTGACCTGCTCGCATTGCTAACATCTGACTGATACCACATGGCTCAAACGAACTTGGCATTAAAAATAAATCGCCTAAGTGATACATGTATTCGCCAACAAAATGTGCGTACCCTTTTAAAAATAGCAGGTTTTCTTGGCGAGCCATAACCGATGTCATAATTTGCTCAAGTTCAGCATCCCCTGAGCCTAAAATAATCATATAGCCGTTATGTTGTTTTAAGCGCTGACACAACTCATCTAACACCAGTCCTTTATCAAAAGGCTGGCGAAGTAACAGTGCTTTTTGGTCCGTTAAACGTCCCACACTGGTTACTAATGGCCCTGAAAACGGCTGAGTTTTTTTAAATTTAAGTAAGCGTTGATGCGCTATGTAATAGCTTGAATCTAAGACCGGACTTTTTGCCATCCATTGAAATAATGCATTTTCGGCATGTTGATAAAGGCTCGCTAAACTAATGTCCTCAAGCTTCATTCCAGGGTATTCGCAACCATTAAGAATGCCCACTACGCGGCCTTGTTCATAAGCAGCTTGTAGGTCAGCTTCAAGCCCCTCACCACCAAAGAAGCCTTTTTCTGCATCACTAGGGCGCAATACTTCTTGGCAATAAGTTGGCGATACAAGATGAACTTTATCCACTAGATTAATTGCGCTGCGCATTGGGTTAAAACAATCAAAATAACGCGGATCGCATAACCTTTCGCCGTTATAACCTAGACTTGGGAACCAGGCTTCTAGGCTTGAGCTATCGCCTTTGAAAGGGCGTATCCCTTGCAATGCAAGGTTATGTACTGTGTAAGCTAAAAATAAGTGCGATAGTTTTTTATAGCGGCTATCTGTTTTAAGTAATAGAGCAACACAAGCACTGTGCCAATCATGTAAATGCACAACATCCGGCGTGCGGATAAGCCCTTGTAATAAAGCCTCGCAAACTGCAGCGTTGAAAAGAGCAAACTTACTTGCATCGGTTGCAAACGGGCGGCCTGGTTCATCATTACAATAAACAGCACCATTATGGCGGCTAAATTCCCAATGAGATATAAGCAGTTGCGTTACACCTTCATCACTTTTAGCGAGCTTCCACACATCCAGTTTTTGCATTTGACCTGCAAATGGCACATGCACAACACCTATGTGATGACGCTCCAAATAATCAAAGCCATAATCAGGGATCACCACATCAACACTAAGGCCTTTTTCAACTAAAGCTTTAGGACAATCTCTAACAACATCCGCTACACCACCGACTTTTGCATTCGGTAATGCATCATTCTCTGCAGCTACCATCAATAAATGCATGCTTTGCAGTACTCCATAAAACTGTTATACCAATCAGCAATAATACTTAATTAAGCGAATTGGTATTATTCAAATATAAATAAGGGAGGGACATGCCCTCCCTTTTTCATTTAACGCGATTGCTTAAGCAAGTCGTTTATTATCTTGCTCTTGTTGTTTTAACTTTTTTGCAAGTTCATTCAACATATCACGAGTTACCAACACAATCCCTTTTTTCGAGACTCTAAAGCCATTTTCTTTGTCAGCTTTGTGATCGTAGCCAATTTCTAGACCTGCTGGGATCTCACAATTACGGTCAATAATAGCACGCCTAATTCGGCAATTTCGCTGTATTTTCGCACCAGGTAAAATCACAGACTCTTCAATTTCACAGAATGAGTGAACATATACATTCGAGAACAGCAGTGACTTTTTAACTTTAGAGCCAGAGATAATACAGCCACCCGAAACTGTTGAATCAACAGCCATTCCACGTCTGTCATCATCATCAAAAATAAACTTAGCAGGTGGTAACTGCTCCTGATAAGTCCAGATTGGCCATTTTGGATCATAAAGGTCAAGCTGAGGCTCTGGCATTACCAGCTCCATGTTAGCTTCCCAGAATGAATCAAGCGTACCCACATCGCGCCAGTATGGTTGACCATCTGTGTTAGAGTCTCTAAACGGATATGCAAACACGTTATGCTCTTCGATGATAGCTGGGATGATATCGTGACCGAAATCACGGCCTGAGCCTTCCGTTTCTGCGTCTTTTTTCAATTGTTCAAATAAGAACTCAGTATTGAAAATATAGTTACCCATTGATGCTAAGCAGGTTCCTGGTTTACCCGGTACAGACGTTGGCTCAGCAGGCTTTTCATCAAAACGACGGACACGATTACTTTCATCAACCGTCATTACACCAAATGTATCTGCAGCTTCTTCGCAAGGTACTTCAATACAACAAACCGTCATATCAGCACCTGTCTCAACATGTTTTGCCAACAAACCACCGTAGTCCATACAATATACGTGGTCACCAGAGAGGATCATGACATACTTAGGCAGTTCATGACGGATGATATCCATATTTTGGAATACCGCATCAGCTGTACCGCAATACCACTCGTCACCATATCGCTGAGATGCAGGTAAAATCTCTACAGATTCACCCAATTCTTTCTTAAAGTGACCCCATGCACGGTTTACGTGACGAATTAACGAGTGCGACTTATATTGAGTAGCAATACCAACTCGACGAATACCTGAATTAATACAATTCGACAATGGAAAGTCGATTATTCGGTGTTTACCACCAAAATAGACTGCTGGTTTAGCACGCCAGTCAGTTAATTCATGTAAACGTGAGCCGCGACCACCGGCAAGAATTAGGGCATACGTTTCTCTTGTTAAACTACTTATGTATCGGTTTGCATAACTTGGCATAACTCTCTCCGTCTTAAGCTAGCTGCTTTTCTTCTGTGTGTTTTGCTGTGCACTAGTATCCAGTAATGGCTCCAAATGCCAGATGTCGTCACTGTATTGACTAATGGTTCTATCGCTCGAAAACATGCCACTGGCTGCAGTATTCAAAATACTCATTTTGGTCCAGTGAGCAGTGTCTAAGTAGGCTTGTTCAACTTGCTCTTGCGCTTCTACAAAGCTGGCAAAATCATGAGCAACTAACCATGGATCGTGCGGGCTCTTAATCGCCGCAATAATGTCGTCAAATAAATTAGGCTCAAACAAATTGAAGTGACCGCTCTCAAGTAATTGCATTACTTTATAGAGGCTGTCAGTTTGGTGAATAATCTGCTCAGGGTTATAGTGCGCTTTGATATCATCAATTTGCTCTGCACGTGCACCAAATAAGAAGAAGTTGTCAGCACCCACAGCATCACGAATTTCGATGTTAGCGCCATCTAACGTACCTATAGTCAATGCGCCGTTCATCATGAACTTCATGTTACCTGTGCCAGATGCTTCTTTACCTGCTGTAGAAATTTGCTCAGATAAATCCGTCGCTGGGCAAATAGTTTCCATTGCTGTCACGTTGTAATTAGGTAAAAAAGCAACTCTTAAATACGGTTTAGCAAGCGGATCTTTGTTGATCACTTCTGCTACGTTATTAATTAATTTAATAATTTTCTTCGCCATGTAGTAACCTGGTGCAGCTTTGCCGCCCAATAGCACACAACGAGGAACAATGTTTGCTGTATCGCCTTGGCGAATACGGTCGTAAAGGTGAATAACGTGCAATACGTTTAATAGCTGACGCTTATATTCGTGAATACGTTTCACTTGCACGTCAAACATCATTTCGGCATCAAACTCTACGCCACAGCGGTTTTTCACTAACTCAACAAGGCGTTGCTTATTGCTGTGTTTTACAGCTTGCCATTGTTTATGGAATTTAGGGTCGTCATATAAACGACGTACCTGACTAACTTTACTAAAGTCTGCAACCCATTCATCACCAATATGTTGATTAAGCAGTTTAGCCAACTCAGGATTACAATGTGCTAACCAGCGACGAGGTGTTACACCATTGGTTTTGTTGTTAAACTTCTCTGGCCATAGCTGATAAAACTCATTGAATAGGCCCGCTTTAAGTAGCTCAGTGTGAAGTGTAGCTACACCATTCACCGAATAGCTACCAACAATCGCTAAATATGCCATGCGAATTTGTGGCTCAGGGCCTTCTTCGATAAGCGACAGCGCACGTTGTTTTTCAACATCACCTGGCCATGCTAACGCAACTTCAGCGAGGAAACGTGCATTGATTTCGTAGATAATTTCTAAAATACGCGGCAATAATCGAGCAAATAAAGATACTGACCACTTCTCTAATGCTTCAGGAAGTAAAGTGTGGTTTGTATAGGCCATGGTCTTAGTCGTGATAGACCAAGCTTCTTGCCAATCTAGCTCATACTCATCAACCAAAATACGCATAAGCTCAGCGACAGCAATACTAGGGTGCGTATCGTTTAATTGAAAAACATGGTAATCAGCAAAATCAGAGAAGTCTTCGCCATGTTTGCTAACCCAAGTGTCAATAATGTCTTGTAAGCTCGCTGATGATAAGAAGTACTGCTGACGTAAACGCAGTTCTTTACCGTTCTCACTGCTGTCATTCGGGTAAAGAACCATGGTAATTTGTTCAGCTAAGTTTTTACGCGCTACTGCTTCTGAGTAACTACCCGCATTGAACTCGCTCAAATCAAATTCGTCTGTTGCTTCTGATTTCCATAAACGTAAGGTATTTACAATATCATTCTTGTAACCCGGAATTGGCACATCATAAGGCACAGCTAAAACATCATGAGAATCTAGCCATTGACGGTGCTCACGACCATATTTATCAGTATAACTTTCAACATGACCAAAGAATTTTACGCGCTTTGATTGCTCAGGTGCACTTAGTTCCCAAGGGTGTCCCTCACGTAGCCAGTTATCTGGTTGTTCAATTTGATGACCATTTTCAATAGCTTGATTAAACATGCCGTATTCATAGCGAATACCATAACCAACCACAGGTAGTGCAAGGCTTGCACAGCTATCTAAGAAGCATGCAGCTAAGCGCCCTAAACCACCATTACCAAGGCCTGCATCATGCTCAGCCTCAGCAACTTGCTCGAGCTCTGTGCAGTATTCTTGTAACGCTTTAGCGACTTGCTCATCTAAGTCTAAGTTCAAAATCGCATTACCAAGAGCACGCCCCATTAAAAACTCAAGTGATAAGTAAGCTGTTTTACGGCGTTTTTGTTCATGGATTTGCTGTTTGGTCACACGGCAACGAGCAACTAATCGGTCACGAATAGTTAATGCTAATGCATGGTATAAATACAGCTGTGATTTACCCACTTTGTCACGCCCAAGGGTGTAATAAAAATGGCGTGATAAGTCATCATCTAGTGTACTTTCATCAACTGTAGGCGCATCCTGCCAGCCCTTTACAATACATACTTGATCGGCATTTTTAGCCATGATTTAGATCCTCTGAATTGGCGGTAAAAACCCAGCTGCTCATTGCAGCAATCTGGTGTTCCTTATCAACAAATTGTGTTGACATAGGATGAATGCTGGTCAGTGCTAACTGCCACTTTCCTTTTTCTAAACTAGGAAGTTGGCAAGTTACCGGCTCTGCACCTGCATTTAATATGATCAATAAAGCTTGATTTGTATGCTTGTCGGTCAGGCTGTATATCAACACTTGGCGATCACCTTGATGCCAATCGTCTTGTTGCATATTGGAGCCTGATTCGGTGAACCACGCGACGTCATAACGTGGGTCATTATCGTGAACAAAAAAGCGATGTTTAAAAATACTGAACTGCTTGCGAATGCGCAGAACATCGTCAATAAATCGAGTTAGAGGATGACTGAATTGTGAGTCTTTCCATGCAAGCCAGCTTGTGCGATTGTTTTGACAATAGGCGTTATTGTTACCGCCTTGTGAGTGTGCCATTTCGCTTCCTAATGAAAGCATAGGCACGCCTTTAGAAAGTAACAAAGTTAACAGCATATTTTTTTGTTGTTGTAAGCGTAATTTGCTCACTTGTGGATCGTTGGTAAACCCTTCGACACCACAATTGAATGAGTGATTGCCACTGTGGCCATCACGATTTTGCTCACCATTAGCTTCGTTGTGTTTATGCTCGTAGCTGACTAAATCAGCAAGCGTGAAGCCGTCATGACTGGTGATGAAATTAATACTGTTAAGTGGCCCACGTAGGTTGTGCTCAAACAAGTCAAACGAACCATGTAAACGTTTTGCAAGCTCGCCAATTACGCCCTGCTCTTGTTTCCAAAAGCGTCTTATCGTATCGCGATACTTATCATTCCATTCACGCCAAGGCGCAGGAAAAGCCCCTAATTGGTAACCACCTGGGCCAATATCCCACGGCTCTGCAATCAGTTTAACTTGGCTTAGTACTGGGTCTTGATTAATCGCTTGGAAAAACGCATGTGCCTGATTAAAGCCATTTGGGTTACGCGCTAAAATGGTTGCTAAGTCAAAACGAAAGCCATCGACCCCCATCACTTCAACCCAATAACGCAAGCTATCAAGTACCAGCTGTAAAGAGCGAGGCGAATCAATATTTACGGTGTTACCACAGCCGGTATCATTAATATAATGCTGGGGTTTATCAGCAACGGTGCGGTAGTAACCTAGATTGTCTAAGCCACGTAGCGACAAGATAGGTCCATCTGTGCCCGCCTCTGCTGTGTGGTTATAAACCACATCGAGTATTACTTCGATATCTGCTTTGTGAAGCGCCGCCACCATTTCTTGAAACTCACTAATATCATCATTAACCAAGTAATCTTTATGTGGCGTAAAGAAGTTAAGCGTGTTGTAGCCCCAGTAGTTTTGTAAGCCTTTGGCTGTTAAAAACTGCTCACTGATAAAAGCATGAACGGGTAATAACTCTAAGCAAGTCACACCAATAGTACGTAGATGTTCAATAAAACTAGGGTGGCTTAAACCTAAAAATTTACCTTGTAACGGTTTTGGGATCTCAGGGTGGCGGCATGTTGCACCAACCACATGACACTCATAAATAACCGTTTTTCCCCAGCAGTGATTCGGTTTTTTACCTGTGTAAGGTGCCAGTTCACGGACTCGTGATTTTGGCATATCAATGGCATTATTAACCTGACTTAACTTTCCTACAGGCATTTGCCCATAGTGACGTTCACTCCAAGTAAACTCACCATACAAATCGCGGGCATACGGGTCTAACAGCAATTTGTGATTATTAAAAAATAGTCCTTTTTCGGGTGCGTATTCACCATCAGCGCGAAAGCCATACAAGGCGCCACTTTTCAAAGGGCTCACTTTCAGTGTCCAGATGCCACCTTCGTTCATATGCATCGCAAGGGTAAGAATTTCTGAATGACCGCTGCTATCGAATAAGCACAGAGACATATGTTGTGCTTGTGGTGCGTACACAGCAAAGTTTACGCCCTCACCAACAACAGACGCCCCTAAAGGTGAGCTCACACCGACTTCTAGTTCGACACTATGACTCATCGCTCACCTTCTTAAGGTAAATTGTCGCAAGGCCAGGCAAAGAAACACTAATACTTTGATTAAAGCCATGACTTTCTTTTGCTTGGCTTACAATTATTTGCTCTGCATGATTAGTTGCTTCAACGCCGGAACCAAAATAATCCTCTTTGTCGGTATTCAAAATAACTTGATATGTACCAGCTTTTGGCACACCAATCACGTAGTCGTGATACACCTGCGGCGTTAAATTACAGATCACCACCACAAAATCTTCAGCTTTTTTTGCATAGCGAATAAAGCTAAACATACTTTGCTCAGCATTATTGCTATCAAGCCACGCAAAACCCGCTGGGCTTGTATCCTGCTCGTATAAAGCTGGCGTACTGGTGTAAACTGCATTTAAATCTTTAATCGTTTGCTGCATGCCTCTGTGGCTAATATGTTCAAGTAAATGCCAATCAAGCGATTGGTCGTGATTCCACTCTTTACGCTGGGCGATTTCTGCCCCCATAAACAATAATTTTTTACCTGGATGTGCCCACATAAAGGCATAATATGCACGTAAGTTCGCAAACTTTTGCCAGTCATCCCCTGGCATTTTTTCAATTAATGAGCCTTTACCATGCACCACTTCATCGTGGCTAAGCGGTAGAATGTAGTTCTCGCTGTAGGCGTAAACCATTGAAAACGTCATTTCATGGTGGTGATGCGAACGGTAAATTGAATCGCGCTGCATATAATGCAAACTGTCGTTCATCCAGCCCATGTTCCACTTATAACCAAAACCTAAACCATCATGGTCAACTTGGCGCGTAACACCTGGCCATGCTGTTGACTCTTCGGCCACCATCATAATGCCCGGATTTTTTGCATAGCAGCGCATATTGACTTGTTTTAAGCACTCAATGGCGCCTAAATTTTCTCTGCCACCGTATTGATTTGCAACCCACTGCCCTTCTTCACGGCTATAGTCTAGATAAAGCATTGAGGCAACCGCATCAACGCGTAAACCATCAATGCCAAATTCATGCAGCCAATACATTGCATTCGCAATTAGGAAGCTACGAACCTCTGCGCGATCATAATTGTAGATATAGGTATTCCAATCAGGGTGAAAACCTTGCCTAACATCAGCATGTTCGTATAGATGGGTGCCATCAAAACGATGTAAACCATGGGGATCACTTGGGAAATGACCTGGTACCCAGTCAAGAATAAGGCCAATATCGGCTTCGTGACATTGCTCGACGAAGTAAACAAAATCTTCAAAGCTGCCATAGCGACTGGTCGGGGCAAACAATCCAACAGGTTGATAACCCCAAGAACCATCAAATGGGTACTCGCTGATTGGCATTAATTGTAGATGCGTAAAACCGAGCTCTTTTGTGTAAGGAATAAGATTATCAGCAAGTTCACGCCATGTGAGATAGCGCTCGCCATCATCTCGTCTTTGCCAAGAACCCGCATGCACTTCATAAATACTAACAGGCGCATCAATACTGTTTCGTTTTGCACGATTTGCTAACGCCTTTTCAGAAAGCTGAATACCTGTTTTTAGCTTTTGTAGCACTGACGCCGTACCCGGTGCTTGTTGCATCTTAAACGCAAATGGATCGGCTTTATCAAGCACTTCTCCTGTTAGAGTGGTGATAGCAAATTTATAGCATTGATGCTCTTTAAGCCCAGGAATAAATAACTCCCATACCCCACTGGCAGGATGAAAACGCATAAAATGACGATTACGCTGCCAATAGTTAAATTCACCAATAACCGATACACTACTGGCATTCGGCGCCCACACTGTAAAGCGAACACCATCAACGCCTTGTTGAGTCACAAAATGTGCACCAAAATGTTGATACGCATGCTCTAAACTGCCTTCATTAAACAGATACATTGCCTGTTCATCTAAGCTGCTTTCAAAGCTGTACTCATCGTATTGTTGATGAGTAAATTCATTGCTATAGCTAACATCTAGCTGGTAGTCAGGCTTAGTTTTTGATTTGATATTTGCGATAAATAAATGACTATCACCTTGTTGCTGCGCAACGATTTTTTCTGTGCCAAGCAGAATCGAAACACTGCTTGCGCCAGGCAAAAAGCAACGAATTTCATAGCTTGTAGGGCCACTTTTATGCGCCCCAAGAAAGCTGAAAGGATCTCTAAAACAACCACTGGCTAATGCATCGATTTGTTTTTGATAAATAACAGGTTGTGCACTTTGCTCTTGACGAACACGACTTCGCATTATTGATTCCTTTTCGAAATTAAATTGGCTAAGAATGACTGTTGCGCTTCGATAATCTGCGCCGCTGGACGCGACAATAAACGCCGCCAATTTGGGTACTCTTTATCAGTACCGGGGATATTTACAGGCAGTATTTGCTGATCTAAGTCATCTATTTGAATAGTAAATAGCTTTGCTGGTGCTGCCGCTAATGAGGATGCCAACGCTTCATAAACCGTAAAGGCATCTGTTTCTAACGATAAATGCTGATTTGACTCTCGTGCGATAAAATTAAGCATACGATGCTTTTCAATGTTTCTCGCATCGAATTGAGCCCGAGTTTGCTCATCATCAAGCAAACCATATTGTTGTTTAATCGTAATATCATGGCCAATCCACCAGCCTTTAAATGGTGGTACGTCATGGTTGGCTATCATTAAAAGACTATGAGGAGCAAAATGCTCAGCCGCTAAAAACTCACCTTGGTGGTCCTTTTCAAAGTAAAACAACCCGTTTGAATAGATTGCACTTGCTTTAAGTGCTTCACGCACTTCATTAGGTACAACACCTAAATCTTCGCCAATCACCACACATTGATTGAGGTGAGATTCAATCTTTAGAATTGCTAATAGTTGTTCAAAGGGATAATAGACATAACAACCATCTTGCTGGGAGTTATTTTCAAAACACCACCAAAGTCGGCGTATCGCCATAACGTGGTCAATTCTAAGACCACCAACATCTTCCATATTGGCGCGGATAAGTGAGCGATAAAAAGCAAAATTGTCTTTACTTAACTTTTGTGGATTAAGTGCCGGTAAGCCCCAATTCTGACCATGTTCAGCCCAAGGGTCTGGCGGAGCTCCAACATGTGCATTTTCGGCAAATAATTCATTTTGGCTCTTGAACTCACTACCATCACCTGCACAGCCAACGGCTAAGTCATTAATAAGGCCAATTGCCATACCACTGTCACGGGCAGCTTGCTGGCAGATATTTAATTGAAGGTGAGCTTGCCATTGTAAATAGCTAGCATAATCACGGTCCCCAACCAACATAGTTGCAAGACTGTGTTTATGGGTTTCACAAAAACGAGTGAACTGCTGTTTTCGCTCTGCTGAGCCAAATTCACAAAAGTGTTGATATAAACAGCTAAACACTTGATATTTAAAGTCACTAACTGATGTATAATCAATGTAAGTCGCATCGGTTTGCGGTTTATCCGCTAACAATTTAATAAGTGCATTATTATTTTTGGCGTCTTCGCATAATGACACTGCAATATACAGCGGGTTCAATAACGCTCGGCTATTTGGACTATAGGGACTCGCCCTCTCTGGGCTGTGTTCAAACAGTAAATGCAGTGGATTAAGCAACACATAATCCATGTTTTTAGTCGCGGCTGCTTTAATAAGCTTTGTTAAGTCAGCGAAGTCACCAATTCCTAACCCCTCTTCATTGCATAAGCTATAAAGCTGAATGGATAAGCCCAAACGCTTTTTGTCATCAATAGAGAAGCTTTCTTTAGGTGTGATCCATAGCTGACTGTGAGATTGCTGATCTGCCACAGTAATGAGTGCATCATGATAACCAATTGGCATTTCAGGAACTGGCAATGCAAGTTCAAGATAACGAATACCGTTTAGACCATAATCACCAAGAATAGCTAAACCTTGTAAGTTTTCACAAGTAAAATGAATATCAAGCGAAGGCACGCTTAGAGTACATGAGCGTGATAATAAACGCTCATCAACTCGTACTTTCAAAATTGGGTGGTGTGCCTCAATAATGCTTGTATGAGGCAACAAATTCAGCCATGTACCTGCATCCAATGCAAAATTAAGTTGGTTAATTGCATCAGTATCCTGAGTATCTACACCACAACAACTAAGTGCCTGCATGCGTGTACTTTCATCGAAAATAACATGCTCACCAGTGTATTTAGTATATTCATAGCCTATGCCATGCAGGTAATATAACTGCGAAAGTGACTGCATCAAAATACCTAAGCGCGTTGGGTATTAACAATGCTGTTATCAGTACCAAAACCGTTAGGAATATAACCATCTGCTTGGTGGTCATTGTCCCATGTTTCGCCATTGATTAAGTAACGGAAGTGGAATTCTTGATCAAGCGGTAAGCGCTGCTTGCATTTGAATACTTGTTCTTTTTTATTAAACTTCATTGGCACTGGCTGCCAATCTGTGAACTCTGCAACTAATTGCACATCATCAGCATCAGGGTGTTGAAATTCAAAGGTAACTTCTGTTTCGTCTTTAGTTTTAAAAAAACGTTTACTTAGCATAGTGGGCTCCAATTCAACCAATTGGTAAATTAATCCTTGCCACAGTACCGCATTCAACGACTCATTCAGCGGAAGCTGTGCGTTTCAGGTTTCTAAACTTGCTTACTAAAACATCAAGTTTGAATCTAGTAAACCAAACCTATATTTACGCATTATGACAGTGCATCTGTATATTTTTCGCACCACCATAGTGCATAAAACACACAAAAACTACAACAATCATATTGCTGTATTATTACGAGCAATAACTGAACCAAGTTGATAATAAAATATACTTTATTTTCAGTACCTTTTTTATCAACCCTATTCGCAACTTATAAAAAATAGATAACAATTTAGATTGGGTAAAGTGAATAAAATTGAAGTGAAAAGTTAGAGCAATCATACTAAAATAAACACAACTTCGTTCGTCAAAAATACACTGCCAACAATTTATAAAAACAAGACAAAACAGATTTACACCGTACATCCTCGTTAAATAAATTAACAAAAAATATGGTAATAAAATCTTTATTTTTGACTGATTTTTAATTTTTTATCACATGAAAAATGATAAAACGCAACGCAAATTTAATTTTATAAACCAGACGCTAATCCCGCACTACCCAATTAACGTTTTTAAAAATTATCTCAGTGCATATACAAACACAATAAGTAGAAAAGCGTAAATTCGAACGGACTACCAATCCCTGAAAGCATTAACAGTGCTGCTTTTCAGTAATGTTATAGCCACTTTTTCTGACCACAAGAATAGCTAGGTTAAAACCTGTTTCGGATAAAACTAGCAGGCCATAGCAAAAGTCGGTATATAACATTTAATAATTAACAACCAGCCGAAAAAATAATAAATTCCACACATGGCGAGAAGAGATAATAAAATAAATACTAAGTGGTGACTTATTGTTTAGCTAAACAATAACCATAAATATTATTAGTATGAAAGTACCTAAGCATTTTTATCGTACCAGTGCTAAAGTTTGCTCGATGAATAGCAACAATGCAGTATAAAAGTAAGGCTTCAATTAATTAGCATAAGAAAAACATTTTAGAGTATTAACACTAATGACTATGAATTTTCACATTCTATACTCATCCATGCCCCAAAGTATGAGAAAGGTTTTGTCTAATCTAGATACAAACAATATACTCGATGTATTAACTGGTGAGGTTTTATTGTAAAACAAAGACACCACAATGGTAGTAATGTATGGCCAATGCTCTTCGAACTTTATCAATAAGTATTATAACTTTAATAGCTTTTATATATGGCTTAAATATCTTCTTGACTAAACAGGTCAATGATTTGATGTACGCGCCAAAAGGCTTAGAACTACATACCTTCCAAGGTACAGATGTTACAGTGGTAACAGCTCCTTGGTATAACCTCGTGTTAAGTGGCCAGCATTTAGTTTACGATAATAATATTTCTTATATTGTTATTAATACAACAAATGAGTCAGTCGTAACCGCGATGACTTCGGATCTTATACTCACTACATTATTCTCACCGGTAAACATTATCATTTTAATCTTGTTAGCATTAGCCATCAGTTGGTTAGTTAACTTAAGATTTCAAAATAATCATGAGAAATACACTCTCAAGATGCTCAATACTAAAGCAATTGAATTACTCAACAGCCTAAACTTAGCCAGTGAGTCAGGTATAAACAAGCATACAGAACTTGAACAGTTACAAGCTAACTTTCAAACACTTACAACCCATATAACTAATTACACACGTGAATCTGAAGTCAGTATTTATCAAGATAAGTTAACCCACCTTATTGACCGACATGCCTATATAGAACACCTTGCCAAACAATTGAGACTTGCTGAGATGGATAAATTCAGCTGTGCTTTACTATTTATAGATTTAGATGGGTTCAAACAGGTGAATGACTCTTTTGGTCACAGTTTTGGTGACGATGTGTTAATTCAAGTAGCAACACGCTTGAGCAGTGTTTTACGCCACCATAAAATAAGTAATATTTCCCCAATTAGTCAATTAGAACAAAACTTAGCACGCCTTGGTGGTGATGAGTTCTCGATTTTCATTAACTTAAAAGATGATAAAGATAAAGCATTAGAGGTTGCACAAAATGTACTGCACGAAATCGAACGTGATTTTGTCTTAGGTAACAAGCTAATCAAAATTAGCGCTAGTATAGGTATAGCGGTTTACCCAGATAGTGCATCCACTCCACAAGCATTACTGCAGATGGCTGATGTTGCCATGTATCGAGCCAAAACAGATGGTCGTGGAATTTTTAAAGTCTATTCTCCTGAAATGGGTAAAAAGATTAGGCGCTATCATTACTTGCTAGAAGAAATGCGTCTTGCTATTGCTAGCAGCAGTTTTCATTTGTCTTTTCAACCTATTGTACATGTAGATGATTGTGCCATTGACTACTTCGAAGCGTTAGTTCGCTGGGATCACCCTGTTGAAGGCTCAATCACGCCTGATGAGTTTATCCCCATTGCTGAAGAGTCTAATCTGATACTAGAACTTGGTGATTGGATCATGCTGGAATCATGTAGGCAAATGTCTGCTTGGTATAATGCGGGGATGAAGAAAGTGTCTATTTCTGTGAATATATCCGGCGTGCAATTAAAGCACTACGATATTTATGAATGGGTCATGGAGAAGCTTGCTAAAACGGGGCTGCCTGCAAAAGCGCTGATGCTAGAAATAACCGAATCAACCTTAATCAAAGCAAGCAACAAGATTATTCAATCATTAGAAAAACTCAGAAGCGAAGGGATCACCATTGCGATTGATGATTTTGGTACCGGTTTTAGCTCGTTAAGTACTCTTGCAGACTTACCTATCGATGTGATCAAACTTGATAAACTGTTTGTTGCGCAAGCTAACGACAACCTTAAATACAATGAAATAATGCACTCTGTCAGTGAACTTGGCCGAAAACTCGGCCTTAAAGTTGTCGCCGAAGGAGTTGAAGAACTCGCTCAATTTGAACTAGTTAAATCGATGGGCATAAACAGTGTTCAAGGCTACCTAGTGAGCCACCCTGAGTCGTCTGTTAATGTTGGCCATAAAGTATTGCAAGATAACATTAACTTTATGTCTGTTACTGGAACAGGGGTTTGGAATATACAGCAACCGCTTTAGTAAGTTATACTAACGACATTATTCAAAGCCATTCTCTTGTTAATGTTAAAAAAAAGCTTACTTACAGTTTTTATCTTATCAGTCACCATCATTGGATTATTGGTCGGCTCTTCTATTTATACCCTTTACAGCAAAAAACGTTTAACGGTAGACCCAAAACTGAGAGAAATCTCCGGTATCGAATTTGATAAGTTCAATCGACTCTGGGCTATTAATGACAGCGGTGACGAGCCAAAACTTTACCGTCTTAATGAAGATGGCTCTATAGCAAAAGAAATTTTGGTAACCAATACTAAAAACATTGACTGGGAAGATATGACACAAAACAAATTTGGTCACTTTTTCTTGGGCGACTTTGGCAATAATAAAAACGACAGAAAATGGTTAACTATTTATAAAATAGAAAACCCTATCGATATCAAAAGCGACACCACAGAAGCAGAGATAATCAAGTTCACTTATCCTGAAATGGACGGCAGCCCTATTCAACCAGATCAACGTAACTTTGATTTGGAGGCCTTTGTAGCCCTTGGCCGACACCTCTATTTATTTACTAAAAATCGCACTGAGCCATTTGATGGTATTACAAAAGTGTATAAAGTTGGCGATCATGCGGCTAACTTTGATGCACAATTAATAGATTCGTTTCAAACTTGCACCACAATGGAAAAACTTTGTTGGATCACTTCTGCGGCTCTAAGCCCTGATAGAACCAAGTTAGTTCTACTAGATTCAACCAGCATTTGGTTATTTGAAAACTACCAAGGTGATAAGTTTTTTTCCGGGGATGTATCTCGTATTGATCTCGGGATCGTAACGCAAAAAGAAGCAATCACTTTTTACGATGACAACACAATTGTTTTTACAGACGAAGAGTTTAAAGGCATTGGCGGTAATGCCTATGTTATAAAGCTCGATGAAGTCGAAAAGAAAGTCATTCGCAAAGCGCCCAAAACCAATCAATGACTAAGTGCGTTATTAGAGAGCGCTTTTTCGATATCTACACCTAATATCAGCACTCCCATGTGCTGATTTTCCTCATCAAAGATAGGCACGCTAAACTGTACCTGAAAGTGTTTAGTCGATTCATCAAACTCCACTGTATCAATGTAATAGTCATCATCTTGCTGGTACATATTTAAAAATTTGGCTTCATCACCCTGCCAATAGTCAGTTGTGACCTCACTAATAATGACATTTTTACCTTGTTTATCGCTGACAATTATTTCTGTAATAACACCTAGCATCTGCTTTTGCCATACTTGTAAGAATTGTGAACCTTCAAGTTTTAAGTAGCGCTCGGCAAGTATAGGTGTATTGTCACGAACTTGTTGTGCCCACTGATGATCAAGCTGTTCGAGATCTTGCTGCGCGAGTGGTTGCTGATTACTTTTAATTACTGCTTGCTGCACCTGTTCTGAATTCGCTAATTGCTGTATTTTTTCTAAAAGCCCTTGCACTAAAGTAAGTTTTTCAATTTTTGACAATACAAAGGGACTTTGTGAGCAACTACTTATGTGGCTGTTAAAGGTTTTTAAAAACTCAGGAAACTCCTCGAGTGTTTTATTTGCTGCAAATAAACCCAAAGGCACATAACGATTGAATGTTTGCGTGTATTCATCCGGCTTTATCTGTAACTGCACAGCATTGAATTCAAACTCTTCTAAATCAAGCAAAATTCTATCTACCCGCTGCTTTTTAAATACTTTTATAAGCTCTTGGGTGGTATTGACTTCGACTTCAATTTTCCGATTAGTTAATTGATACCAATCCGCCTGATGACTCCCTCTTACTACGCCATAACGAAGATCGTGTTCGGCTATTGAAGCTGAATCTGCATGGGTAAACCAGTACCAGTTTTCTAAAAACATCGGGGCAGAAAGCTCACCATACTCTTGCATTTGCGATAACAGGTTTGCGGTAAAGTAACCATCGAGCCGATTTAGCTGCACTTCCCTTTTAGCCCTTAACCAAGGTAACTTCTGCAAGTGAAATGGCACATTGATTTGCTTGAAAATACATTCAACATGCGTAATTGCGTTGTGTGGTGCGTTAATTGGTAAGTTAGTACCTAACTGAAAAGGCTGAGCTACAGTGAGTGACAGCAATAATGAAGCAAGCATCAATACAAGCCTAAATAACTAACGAGTAACAGTTATTATAGACAAAAGAAGCGGTTTTACCTGATTAAGGGTTAACGCTTAAACTTTGTCTCTAAAATCACAGACGACGTTGTTCGCTCTACGCCATCTAAGTTACCTATGTCATCTAATAGGTGACTTAACTTTTCAAGGTTTTGCGCTTGCACAACAGCAATCAAATCAAATTCACCACTAATTGCATAGAGCTGTGAAATAGCATCAATCTGCTTTAGTTCAAGATTCGTTTTGGTGGTCAGTTTTTGTTTCACTTTAATCGAAACGTGGGCCGATACCATTTGGCTCAAATAGGCGTCACCATAGTCTACGCTGTAGCCTTTGATCACACCTGTTTCTTCTAATTTCAACATTCTGCTTTGAACAGTTGAGCGCGATAAATTAAGCGCTCTCGCTAGGTCAGAAATACTCGCACGCGCGTTGGTTCTTAAGATAGCTAATAGTTTTTCATCTTGTGAAGTTATCACTTTGACTACTCTATTCGTTAATTTGCTTTTTATTTTAGTCATTTTTCACAAAATAGCACTGCAAATTTAAGTCCCTAACCCAGATAATAAGAAAAATAGATAAGAAAAATAATCTCATCGTGCTTAATTAGGCAGGAACGGCTTAACTGACCTATTTTTTGCAATTTAACTTTTTTCATACTAAGCCAGATTTAGGTGCAACAAATGCAAGTAACAAGAGAACTTTTTAACGACGTAATGGTACCAAACTACAACCCATCAGAGGTGATTCCTGTTCGCGGTGAAGGCTCACGTGTTTGGGATCAAAACGGTAAAGAATTTATCGATTTTGCAGGTGGTATTGCCGTTAATTGTTTAGGCCATTGTCACCCAGCTCTTGTCAATGCCCTAAAAGAGCAAGGCGAAAAAATTTGGCACTTATCAAACGTAATGACAAACGAGCCTGCACTTCGCTTAGCTAAAAAGTTAACTGACGCTACATTTGCAGATAAAGTATATTTTGCAAACTCAGGTGCAGAAGCTAACGAAGCAGCATTAAAATTAGCGCGTCGCTGGGCATTAGATGTACACGGCGAACAAAAGAACCAAATCATCGCGTTTAACAAAGGATTCCACGGTCGTACATTCTTCACTGTTACGGTAGGTGGTCAAGCAGCTTACTCAGATGGTTTCGGTCCTAAGCCTGCTGCAATCGATCACTGTGACTATAACGATTTAGCGGCGTTTGAAGCGCTTATCAGCGACAACACATGTGCCGTGATGATGGAGCCACTACAAGGTGAAGGCGGCATCATTTCGCCAACGAGCGATTTTATCAAAGGTGTTCGCGCATTATGTGATAAACACAATGCTTTACTTATTTTTGATGAAGTACAAACAGGCGTTGGCCGTACAGGTGATTTATACGCATACCAAGGTTTAGATGTAACGCCAGACATCCTAACTACAGCAAAAGCGTTAGGCGGTGGTTTCCCAATTGGCGCGATGATCACAACAACTAGCATTGCAGAGCATTTAAAAGTAGGCACACATGGTTCAACTTACGGTGGTAACCCACTTGCATGTGCTGTAGCAGAAGCGGCTTTTGATACTGTGAATAGCGAAGAAGTACTTGCTGGTGTTAAAGAGCGTGAACAACTTTTACGCGATGGCTTTGCAGCAATCAACGAAAAATACGACGTATTTAGTGAAGTACGTGGTAAAGGTCTATTATTAGGTGCGGTTCTTAACAGCAAATTCGAAGGCCGTGCACGTGACTTCCTAGTAGCAAGCACTAAACACGGTTTAATGAGCCTTGTTGCTGGTACAAACGTTGTGCGCTTTACGCCATCTTTAGTTATTCCATTAGAGGATATCAAAGAAGGTTTAGCTCGCTTTGAAAAAGCGGTTGCAGACGTTGTAAACGGTTAATCCTAGTTGGCGCATGCTCAAAGCATGCGCCATTGGAGTGCACTTAATGCAAGTATTACGTCCTATAACAGCAAATGATTTTGCTGCGTTAAAACAAATTGCTGTTGAATCTGGTCATGGTTTTACCTCGTTACCGGTTGATGACAATTTACTACAAGAAAAAATTGAACGCGCTGAACGCAGTTTTGCAAAAGATATTAATAAACCACAAGACGAAACCTACTTATTTGTATTAGAAGACAGTGAAACGGGTGACGTTATCGGCACAACGGCTATCGAAGCTGCCGTGGGTATGTCGGTTCCTTTGTATCATTACCACCAAGGTAAAACTGTTCACCATTCACCTACTCTCAACGTATATAACACGGTTGATATTCTGAGTATGTGTAATGACTACACAGGTTGCTCTGAAATTTGTACCTTGTTCTTACGGGAGCAAAATCGCAAAGGCTTAACAGGTCGCTTTTTATCACGTTCTCGCTTTTTATTTATGGCCCAACACAGCGAACGTTTTGCTGACACCATTATCGCAGAAATGCGTGGTGTGAGTGATGAAGACGGTCACTCGCCTTTCTGGCAGTGGTTACAAGAGCACTTTTTTAGTATTGAGTTCCCACAAGCTGATCACTTAGTGGGTTTAGGCGATAAAGTCTTCATCAGCGAGTTAATGCCTAAGTACCCTATTTATGCCAACTTACTGAGCAAAAAAGCCCAAGCTGTGATTGGTAAGGTTCATGAAAAAACCAAGCCTGCGCTTAAACTTTTGGAAAAAGAAGGGTTTGAGCACCGTGGTTATGTTGACCTATTCGATGCAGGGCCAACGGTTGAAGCAAAGCTTGGCAATATTCGCAGTGTCCGTGAGTCACAAGTGTGCCCTATCAGCATTGGTGAGCTTGCACATATCAATGAGCAAAGCTCAGATACATTAGCTATTTGCAACCAAGGCGTGAATGACTTTAGAGCCACATTCACCAAACATGCTCATTACAACCACGCTAAGCACACATTAATCGTCAGCCAAGAAGTGGCAGATGCACTTAAATTAAAACAAGGGGATGCAGCACGGTTCTTCCGTTTGTAACCACTTAAGGAGTTTAAAATGAGTGTAACAACTCAACTTATTGCTAACCAATGGCAAGCAGGCCTTGGTCATGATTTTAGTTCAATCAACCCAAGTAATGGCGAGGTTGTTTGGCAAGGTAAAACAGCCACTGCTGAACAAGTCGCTGATGCAATCAAAGCTGCTCGCAGTGCTCAGCTTGGCTGGGCTGATATGGCCCTTGAAGAGCGTATTGCTATTCTTGAAAACTTTGCAGCAGAGCTTAAAGAGCACAGCGAAGAGTTTGCAACGATTATCGCCCGTGAAACAGGTAAACCACTTTGGGAAACACGTACCGAAGTAGGCGCAATGACAGGTAAGATTGCCATTTCAATTAAAGCCTATCACGAACGTACTGGGACCACAGAAAACCCAATGCCTGGCGCCAAAGCGTTTATTCGTCATAAGCCACATGGTGTTGTTGCGGTGTTTGGTCCTTATAACTTCCCGGGTCACTTACCAAATGGCCATATTGTGCCAGCTATTTTAGCGGGTAATACAGTTGTATTTAAGCCATCAGAACTAACGCCTCATGTTGCTGAGTTCACTTTAAAGCTTTGGCTAAAAGCAGGCTTACCAGCCGGTGTCATCAACCTTGTTCAAGGTGAAGTAGATACAGGTATTGCTCTTGCATCTCACCAAGATATTGATGGCTTATTCTTTACGGGTAGCTCAAATACAGGTCACCTATTACATAAGCAATTTGCAGGTCATCCAGGTAAAATCTTAGCTCTAGAGATGGGCGGTAATAACCCACTGATCGTAAAAGATGTCGCAGATGTAAGTGCGGCTGTTCACGACATTATCCAGTCTGGTTTCATTACTTCTGGCCAACGTTGTACCTGTTCTCGTCGTTTATTCATTGAGAACTCGGCAAATGGCGATGCAATTTTAGAAAAATTAATTGCTGCAACAAAAAACATCAAAGTAGCCGACAGCTTTAGTGAAGATCAACCATTTATGGGGGCAATGATCAGCGAAAAAGCAGCACTAGGTATGGTTGCAGCTCAGCAGCAGTTACTTGATATGGGAGCAACTTCTCTTGTTGAACTTAAGCATCTTGAGCCGGGTACAGGTTTTGTAAGCCCAGGTATTATTGATGTAACCGCTGTTAAAGACATGCCTGATGAAGAGCACTTTGGTCCTCTTATCAAGGTTTACCGTTATACAGATTTCGATAGTGCGATTAATGAAGCAAATAACACCTCTTTTGGTTTATCTGCTGGTTTATTAAGTGATGATAGTGATGACTACCAGCATTTCTTAAAACGTATTCGTGCCGGTATCGTTAACTGGAACCGACCAATTACTGGCGCATCAAGCGCTGCACCATTTGGTGGTATTGGTGCCAGTGGTAACCACAGAGCAAGTGCCTATTACGCTGCTGACTACTGTGCATACCCTGTTGCTTCTGTTGAAGCCGAAAAAGTTAACTTACCACAGACCCTTGCGCCGGGCTTAATTATTGAATAATTGATTGGCGGCCTCGCCGCCTTAATTGAAGGAATTAAACATGCACACAGATGTAAACGCCCTATTTGAAAACCTATGGGACAACTATTTATCAGTTACGCCATCGGCGGTAAAAGTACATGAGTTACTTGGCTCTACACAACAAGATGACGTGATCAACGATCACATTGCTTTACGTACTTTTAACCATGAAAAAATCGGTTTAGAAAAACTAGCTGCGCACTTTTTAGCTGTTGGCTACAAAGAATGCGGCGAGTACCATTTCGAAGCGAAAAAACTATACGCAAAGCACTTCGAACACTCAGATCCTAAGCAACCTAAAGTTTTCATTTCTGAATTACTTGTTGAGCAATGCTCAGAAGAATTACAAGCTATCGTTAACGACATGGTTGAACAGATTGACGAAGACGCTGTAACAGCGGATAATTTCCTATATTCAGGTACACACTGGCAAGTAAGTTCAGACACTTACAAAAAGCTGCTAGCAGAAAGCGAATACGCAGCATGGATGTCAGCATGGGGTTACCGTGCTAATCACTTTACTGTGAGCATCAATGAATTAGCAAAATTTGATGATATCGAAAGTGTAAACCAAGCACTTAAAGATGCGGGTTTTGCGCTAAATACATCTGGCGGCGAAATCAAAGGTTCACCAGAGGTTTTACTTGAGCAATCTTCAACCCTTGCTGATGACAGCGAAGTTGAATTTAGCGATGGTGTTGTTGCCGTACCGAGTTGTTTTTATGAGTTCGCTCTGCGTTACGCAAAACCAGATGGCGAGCTATACACAGGTTTTGTGGCAGCATCAGCTGACAAAATTTTTGAGAGCACCAATGCTCGATAATTAGCACATACCAATTCGCTTAACGCAATAAGCGAATTGGTACACAAGGAAATGTATGAGACTAATTGCGTTTATCGTAATTCTATTTACCCTAAACACAGCAAAGGCAACAGAAAAACCCAAGCTTACAATTTTGTCTCATGCATATTTTGCCAGCGAAGCAGATAAACTCAGTATTAACCTCCACCTTGCTGCGGTTATCAATCCAGCCCTTGCTGATGAATTCAATATAGACGTCGACTTTACCAATCATGCGCGCTTAATGAAGCGCTTATCTAGTAATGAGGCCAGTTGCACCTTTAACGCAATCAAAACCCCTGAACGGGCAGAGTCCATGGTATTTTCTAAAATACCCTCCTATATGCATATGCAGCGTCAAGTCTATGCACTTAAGAGCACCTTAAAGTCAGGTTCTGCGCCTATTTCTGTCACTAAGCTTCTCAAAAACAAAGGTAGTTTTGGCATTATTGGCTCCACCAGCTACCGTGAACTCGATGATGTTTTTGCTAAAAAACAATACAACGTTGCGGCAATTTATGGAGAAAATGCGTTTTTACAATTAAGTCGACTATTACTCAATAAGCGTATTGATTACATTGTTGCTTACAAACAAGCACTTGAAGCGCACATTCCTGCTCATGAGCTAAGCCAACTCACATCAAGACGTATTGCTGAATACCCTGAATTTATTAATGGCTTTTTTACCTGCAGTAAGACCACGGCGGGTTATCGTGCCATTGCACTTATCGATGATTATATGAAAAGTGCAGAAATGGCAGCCTATATTCAGCAATTACACAGCCAAAGTAATCACCCTGATGACGCAAAAGCCATGCTTGATATTTATTCAAAAAGTTATGGAATACGCTTTGAAAACAGTAACTAAGTGACTATTAATTACTGTACAAAATTAATTCAAAAAATATTTAAAAAATACTTGCGCAAATAAAAAAGCAGATCTATTATCTCGCCGCTTCTTGATGATAGCCAATCCGAGTACATTACAAACTCTGTTTGTAGCAAGGCGATAGAGCAACTATCCAAGAGTGTATTGGATAGCCGCCACTCCTAAATGACTGATAGCATTGATTTTTTTACTTTCTCCAACTTAGCGGGGTCATCGAGGGTCCATTCTGGTTTAGAATCTGGAATGAATTTCCCATAAACCTTACGCACCATTGAAAGGTCGCTGTGACCTAAATGTGCTGCGACAGAGGCTTCAGGTTCGCCAGCCTTGAGCATCCAGCTCGCAAAGCTATGTCGCGTGATGTAGAACTTTTTATACTCTACGCCTGCTCTCTCAAGTATTCTTCTCCAAGTTGATGTGTGAAACATTGTTGAGCTGGTGAATGGCTCACCCTTTGTCGATATCCAAACCCTCTCGAAATCGTGCGTTTGCAATTGCAGTTCTAAGGCTGATCTCGCGAAAGATGGCAGGTAAATCTTCCTCTCTCGGCCAGTCTTCGGCGTTTCTATCAGTTTGCTCTGCGTTAACGTTCGCCTCACGTAAATATATGGTAGGCATATGTCTCTCCTTTCAAGTGCGGCTGCTTCCCCCGGTCTAAGGCCAGACCAGAACATAAAGACAAGCAATCGCTTTAAGTTGTCATTTGTGGTTGCTTTTACTATTCGTTCCGCCTCGTCTATTGTGTAGACGCTGCTGTTCGACAAAGCGCTATCTTCCTCACCTACGCGCATAGCCTTTGACTTTGACTCAACGGGTTGCAGGAACATAAGTAGATCTTTTGCACTCTCGTCTAGGTCTAGTTCACTAATGGCTCTAGTGACCGCAGTGCGGACAATCCATAATCTGCTGTTAACGCTCTTGCTCGAATCGGAACTGCTGATTATTTTCTCTCTGAAAAGTTTGCATCTTCGGGCGTCCAAGTTTGCAATCTCTACATCGTCGATAGAGTTCATAAGCGCGGACACAGTTTCGGTGTAAGTAGCGTGTGTTGAGCCTTTTACAAGGCCTTTTTTAGCGTCCAGAAAGTGCTTCTGCAAAATATGTGATAGCATCTTCTCGTCTTTCTTTAGACTCGGATCATTTGGGAAATAATCAGCTAAATTGAACTGGCCTAGGCTAATATCACGCCTAATTGAGTTAAGCATTTGCTCTGCGGCCTTGATGTTCGCTTTAGTTGGTGGTATTCCTAGTGACCGTTTCCATTGTTGCTTTTCATTTGGTGGGCGAAAAGCGATGCGCAGTTTTCCTCTGTGCATTGTTATACCCTTGGGTAAATCAAAATCACTCATGGTTGCTCCTGATGTGATTCACCCCCCACTATTAGATTAAAGTACGGGGATCAGCGTGTCTATAAAATTGGCATAAAAAAGCCCCCGTTCAATTAAGAGCGGGGGTTTTGTTTTTGTAGTACGATCAACGCATTACTTCAGGGCTTCTTCAGCCAGCTTGTGTAACTTGTCATCCCACTTGTTCTCTGTCTTAGTCGTCAAATACTCTGACGCAAGAAGGAACACCTTTGTTAAGAACTTAGTCGTCATGAAACGAGTAAGAAGGAACGCTGCGAATTTACTCACTCTCAGTGCTCTCCGTCTTTGGGGCTAGTGCGCTAACTGCGGCGATTAAGCCTTCAAGGTCTTGGCCTTGGTAGTTAACCGCTTGAGCTACAGCGCCCAGTGCTTCATTTGCTTGTCGTGTTGCGTCCATTGAATCAAGAACACGTGCTTTTAGTTGTGTTACTTGTGCTTGTAACTGTTGGACTTCTTGCTGCATTACTCAACCACCTTAATTACTTCGCGTTTGCAGTGTTCTTCTGCGGCCTGCTCTGCCGTTAAGCCTTTATACACATCAACTGGTAACGTGTAGTCAGCGAAGTCCATGCTGTACGTAGCTGGGTCGATTAGGATATATGGCGCACTGCCAGAATCCTTCGCTTCTTGTGTAGGCCAGTAAGCCATGCGGTAATTCAACGAGAAGTTCGCGCTGTCCGCAGGGGTTGTCCCGTGGCCTTCATCAACGCTGTACGTGAATGTCTCGCTAGTGTTCGCGCTGAACTCTGAACGTAATACTTGGAATACTGCTGCTTCGTGCGCTGTACCCTGTGGGTCTGTAAATGCTGTTGTAAACATTACTGCTACCTTTTTGTTATTGTGAGCTGAGATTATAACGCGGCACTACTACAATTAATAGTAGTGCTACTGTTAATTGGTTACACGCCGACGCAACGAACTTTTACCTGTGCGCTTGTAGACAGCGTTTTTGTTGGGAAGTCCTTGTGCCTAGCGTACATTGTGACTGTGCATGTGACAAAGAACTCTTCACGTTTCCTGCCGTACACTGTGACATGCACCGACTTGTTAGCACTCGACCAAGTACCAGGGCTACCCGAAATAGAGCTGAGTGTTGGCTTTTGAACGGGGTTCGTCGTGCCGTAGCCACTGTGGAACTTGTAGTCGAGCGTGTATCTAAACTCGGCATTGTCCTTGATGAACTTGCTGTAACCTAAGTCCCAGTCGTCGGCCTCCCCCGTCCAAATGTTCCAGCCTACACCGGTACTTTGATCACCATACTGGGTGAGCATTAGCCTTGTGTCTCTGTCCCTCGGGTGTAGAGCTATAAAAAACGCTGTCGCTGCCCCTCGGAAGTCCGTAAGCCTTATACTGCCTGACGTCGGAATGCCCGAGTTGGCGGGCATGTCGGGTACATTTCGCCCTTTTCTGAAGTAGTCACGCAGATTACCCGCACCGCCGAAGAAACCCTTAACGTCCAGTAGGCTAAGCTCCCCAGAAGTATGACCGAAGTTGATTACATGATGGTTTGCGGGCACAAGCTCGGTGCTAGTGCTCAGTGTGACGGTGTGGACTCTTGAACCTATACGGACAGTAGACGTTTTGCTCTCTAGTGATCCCGTTGGTGCTCGGAATGCTATCTGGAAATTTCTGCGGAACGTTGAGTTCATAAAGAAATCTGTAACCCAGTTGCCGTAGAAGTCTTCTTCATGGTGGCTAGACGCGTACTCAACGAGCCTGAAGCGTACTTCTGGATCATCACTTCTCAGGTGTACTATTGTGTACGACTCCGTTTGCAGACGGTAGACCTGACTGATGACAAATTCATTCGCGTTAAGGCCTGAGTAGCTACTAGTTATAGTCGGGCCTAAGTAATACGGGTTTGGCTTGTCAATTGACGGGACAACCTCGACCGTAAACGGGTGTTTTGAGCCGTCTACGGGGTCATTTACCTGTAGTGTACTTTTGCCGTACGGTGCGTTTGATTTGATGTGGTACGTGTCATCCTTGCCTAACTCAAGCACGGCATTTCGCGTACTAGTCCAGTATGTTGACTCAAAGCCTGTGATGTTTACTGAGCTGCTTGCGCTGGTGCTAGAGAAAAGGACTTTCGTCCCTCTCTCTACTTTGATGTTGTCCGGAACATCAACCAGCCCATCACGACTTGCTTGAATCTTGATGGTGTCTGCCACTATCTTGCCTCCAATACTTTTACTTTTGCTGTTAGTTCTTTAACGGCCTCAACGAGTAGGCCAATCAAGCCATTGTGTGCGACACGCTTAAGGCCTTCGTTTTCCTTGACTACTTCAGGGAGCACTTCTTCTACTTCTTGAGCGATAACACCAGCCGACTTTTCACCGTCTAGGTCGTCGCGCGTGTACGTGTTGCCTGATAGTTTCATCACTTTTTCTAGTGCGTTCTCTATAGGCTTAATATTGCTTTTCACACGTCGGTCTGAAGTTGCAATGAAATCTGGAGCATACGCAGTGTCGTAGAACGTCCAACGGCGGGAATCGCCAGACCAACGAACCCTAGTGCCCCAGTTGTTGTTATTGTCCTGCATGTAGAGGCCGAAGTGCGCATCCGATCCACGGTAGAACAATCTAGCCGTGCGGTTGTTAGACGGGATTAACTCGAAGTGCGCCTCATTGTTCGGACTGTCCACTATCATCTTCGCGGCTTTGATGTTCGAAGAGCAGTAGAACGAACGACCGTTGTAAGTTCGAATCCACGTGCTGTCTGTCATGTGCAGACCGCCGCCATACGTTGCGAAGTAGAGGCCTTCGTCGTTATGCGCGCGATACCAAGTGTCAGAGCCGTTTATGACAGTTTCGTTGTCTAGGCCGACTGACAAACCTTTGATGACGGCAAGTTTACCGTCTGTCCTTACAGGCCAACGACTGAAAATTTCTCCGCGCACGTTGTTTGTGTTCGTCCGTGGCGGGAAGTTTGAGCCGTTCGATGCGGTGTACGTTCCGATATAGGCAGTGACGTCGAGCTGATTGCCCGCTTCACTGTGAATCCTGTAGACAGCGCCACCGCCACGAAGCCAAACGACCAGACCGCTTGTAGCGAGCACCATGCCGCCGACCATCGTAGAATATGTTTCCGAGAACTGGATAACTCGAAGGTCATGGTCGTTGCCACCCCAGCCAGAATCACCAGACCAATAAAAGTCGAACGTTAGGCCACCTTTATGCGACGCTGTGTTCCAAGTGTCAGGCGCAACGTCGCCGTATCCTCGGTTAATCGAGAAGTGACCGAACATGAACTTTGCGCTACCTGTGATCAACACAGGGTAGTAAGTGTTTGCGTCGCCGCCGACAGTAATATTCTTATAGTTAGTGAGTTTAAGGCCGCGAAGCGTCGAGTCGTTACCTGTGTGCCAAGCTCTGTGCTTAGAGCGACCAATGAAGGCGTTTGTGCCATCAACACGAAGGAAGTTCGCATCACCTACAGTTTGGATATTGAACGCTGCATCTGCACCAGTGCCACTGCCGCCGACACGAAGCCTAGGCTCGTTAGAAGTCTTGCTCCATTGAAGTGCCACTTGTACGTTAGTGTTGAGCGGCGACGTGGCATGGATAGCCCCGACCGTCCTAAAACCGCCAGTAGCGTCAACCCACGCATCCGATGTGATCGCAACTTCATAGTCGCCGTCAGTAGCGGTCGTTGTTGTACCTTTGACGAATCGTGCGATGTCGCCGTCGCCTCGCTGGTTGACATACATAGCCGCTGCATTGTCGTTCGACGAACGCTGCACATATAGGAAGTTGTCAGGCACGCTCGTAGTGCCAATTCGCGCTAGACCAGACAGGTGTACGCCATCAACTTTGTCAGCATCGAGGCCTGAGCCGCTGCCTTGGTCTGCTGACGTCCAAATCTTGTACCATGACGAGTGGACACCCCCCGATACACGTTTGAAGCGAATATCGTTGTTATGGAACGAACAAGCAATATCGAAGTAGTAGCCTGCGCTGTTTTGATGGTTAAGCGTTAAGTGATACCACCAATCACTTGTCGGGTTGTTTAGTGTATTCCCGTCTGCGCCATTACCGCCAGCACCAGAAACGTTAGCTGCTGTTAGACCGCTTCGACCGTATTTGACAGTGCCGACATACTCTACCAGTCTAGCAGCCTTCGCTGTCTCAGACTTAAATAAGAAACGTGCGTCGGCATTGGTCTTTAAGTGGTATCGACCGTCACTCTCTGACTTGCTATACACGCTGACGAACTTACGAACTGCGCTCATGTCATTGCAGAATCGGATATAGTTATCTGTTGGGCTAACTCGATACGCAATACCACCGCTGATTGTCTGCTGGTTCTGGTACTGCGAACGAAACAGGCGTGCGAAAATGTCACCGTTACCGTTACGCACTGGTACAGTGTTAGCTGAATTGCCTTCTGATGCGTGTTTTCCGTCAACCATATCTGCGTTCAGACCTGAACCCGGACCGTCGTTACCTTCGTGCCAAACCTTGCCGCCGTTGAACGAAATGTCAGGTGCTGTGACCACAAGCTTACTGTTGCACGCGATCTCGTTACCATCGAACGCCAAAACGTTAGCGCCGCCATCTGAGATACGAAGATAGCCCTTATTTACGTTAGCGTGGTTTCCACCAATTGTCCCAGAACCGACGATGTGAAGATGACCGTTTAATGTATCGTTCGCATCGCTTCGAATGAATTGGCCTGAAGTTAGCCCGCCTAGCTTGTCAGAGTTAGCAGAGTTGACGGCCTTAGACGATTTGCCTAGGTACTTGCTCGATAGCGCAGTGCCGTTTTCATAGATAGTGACACCGTGGACTTGTTTGAACTTCCAACTTGACGTGCCGAGCGAGCCGTGATTGTTAGCGTACGGTAATAGGCCTGACGACGTAGTGCGAATCCAACTGCTTTGCGAAGCTGGGTTATTAACGAAGCTGAAACATGGGTAAGAGCTACTGCCCGCAGTGCTTAGGCCGACAAGCGATGGCTGTTCCTTAACGTCCGCCCAACGTACGTCAGTGATGAATCCACCGCTCGACTTAGTTGGTTCACTAGCCGACATCGACACCGAAAGGCGTGACGCATAGTTATCATGGCCTGATGCGAAATCAGGGTTCGTAATTACCATGTGGTACGTGTAGTTCTCGCCTGAAGTCGGGGCTGGCAAGATGATTCGGTCTTCGAATTTGAATGACGTGCTGTACCTTGTGTAAGTGAAATCACCACCGTCTACTTCTACGCCGCTTATAGACGAAGCCAGTCGGAGCGTTGACTTGCCACTTGAGAAGTTGAACGGGACACCATTCAGATACAGTGTAACGTCGAACTGAATGTCTTTAAGGCCTTTCTCATTCGGGCCGAGGAAAGAGATTGTCAGCACTTGAGCGCTACCGCCCGATTTAAGCGTAGGTAGGTCAAAGCGTTTATTGTTCCAGACACCTTTAGCCGAGACCGACTCAGTACCACCTAGAATCTCTGCATCTGGGTTGACACGAACAAGGCCATCTTTGAACGCTGGGTCAATCATGTAGTCTTGGATCGTACCCGCTGGCATTGTTAGGTCTGGGCTAAGCAATGAAATACCATCAACGGCTAAGTTACCACTGTCGATTGTCTCTGCCGATAATGCTTTGATCACCGCTTCATCTAGGTACATGAACTTGCGGTCTTCAGAGAAGTAGAACGGGAACTGTTTTTTGTCCTGCTCTGTGCTTGGATTCCAATTAGGCGGAACAATAGCAATCTCGTCCGCTTGGAAGTACATCTTACCACCTGCCTCTGCACCGCTGCCGTCAGCAAGTAGGTGGACACCCGACACGCGACCATTGGCTTCGGCTTTGATTACACGTTCAGCCTTGAGTACGCCTGTCTCGGTGTCCGTATATGCTTTAGCTACGTCCACTACTTCAGCAAGCGCCTTAGCATTTGCACTGCGGCTGTAGACAATATCCGACACATAGGCTGGTGCCATTACGCCAGAACCCGCTAACTGGATGAATGGGACTAGGCCATTGATGTTTTCACGAACATGCTCGAATACACCTTCAACGAAAATCCACTTGTCTTCGTGTGTGTTGACGCGAACTTCAGAAGGCCAGTACAGCTGATCCACATTGTCGGTTCTACCACGGAAACCAAAGTTGAGGTTTTCTTCACTGTGGAACGTATATACCCAAGCTGAAATGTAAATCTTGTCGCCGACCACTACAGGGAACTCTGCATGGTGATCGTAGGTGTCACGCGTTGTTACTTTAAGCACATGTGTTCTACCCGACAATACAGGCAGGCCTTCGTCTGCAATGCTAACTACCTTACTCGCTGACCAACCGCCTCTGTCTAGGCTCGCGTCAAACACGCCACGGACTACAAGGTTCGGGCTGCTTAACGATACACGGTCTAGTCGTTTTGCTTGGTCTGCGCTGGTTGTTTCGAGCGTGCTCACTCTCGATGTATTGCTGTTCGATTTACTTTCTACGGAACTAAGGCGCGACGCGTGGCTAGACGTTGTGCTTTCTAGCGTGCGCACTCTGTTCGTGTTGCTATTCGCTTTGTTCGTAGCGTTCGTAGCCTTCGTTTCTACGCTGCTTAAACGTGAAGCGTGCGAAGTGCTAGTCTCTTCAAGCGTTGATACACGGTTTGAAACAGTAGTTGTTCGCGCGTTGGCTGTGTTCGCATCGGCCTGCGCATTGTCCGCCTTGTTAACTGCTGTAGTAGCCTTCGTTTCTACGCTGCTTAAACGTGAAGCGTGACCGTCCGCCGTTTGCTCTAAGGCGCTAACCGATGAACCTACATCACCACCGCGTAATTCAATCTCATGGACTGCACCGCCGTCAGTAGTAGTACACCAAATTGACAGCTCATTGTCGCCCTCGTTTACGTCTACAAGGTACTCGAACCACTCAATAGCGTTGTCCTTCGACACTACAGGTCTTTTACCTGAATCAACACCGTTGATGCCAAAACGCATACCACCTTCAGGATCACGTAGTTTAAGGCGAAGGGCTGCTTTGCCTGTGTACTCACAAGGCAGATTGAACTTACGGCCTGTCGCTAATGTTGAGTTCGACGTCCATGCCCAGTTGCCGACATAAGACTTTTGAATCTTAGCGCCAGCCAGTTGTTCAAGGTTAACTGTCTCGACTTCTTCTAGGCGTGAAGCATGATCACCCGTTGTGGTCTCAAGTGAAGAGACACGGTTCGAGTTAGAGTTCGCCTTACCGTTGGCTGAAGCAGCAAGAGTTTCAACCGAGCTTAAGCGGCTTGCGTGAGAGCTACTAGTGCTTTCAAGTGTGCCGACACGGTTTGAGTTGCTATTAGAACGCGATTCTACGCTCGTAATTCTACTCGCATGGCTGTTACTAGTCGTTTCAAGAGAGCTGACGCGGTTAGTGTTGCTCGTAGATTTACTTTCTACACTGGTTAAGCGGCTTGCGTGGTTGCTGCTAGTGCTTTCAAGTGTTGTAACGCGATTCGTGTTGCTGTTCGACTTGCTTTCTACATTTGTCAAACGGCTCGCATGTTTAGCGCTTGCTGTTTCAAGAACTTCTACTTTATTCGCCGACGTATTGCTAACTTGCTGTGCTTCGAACGACGGGCGTAGATTTGAGTTATAGCCAACTGCTTCGTATTCATCGGTAGTGATGTTCGTACGAACAGAGAAAGGCTTTTCACCAACAAGGAACAAACCGCCTGCTACTAGAACTGGAGAACTGCTGTTACCGCTGTGTGTGCCTTCGGCCTGTCTACCGCCTTGAGCGCCTGTGAACTCGTACTCTTTGTAGAGCGAACCGTCTAATTTGTACGCTTTAACCTTGTTAGGCTCTGGGCTTGTGATTGCCAAGTCATGCACATCATGCGGGAGTAAGTACGTGTCGCCAGCCATGCTTCGAGCGATGCCTGTCTCACTCGCTGAGCCGTCACCGTCACCGAAATCGAAGACAGCGAACAGGTCTTCACTGTAGTAATAGCCCGACCCGTTGTTGTGTACCGGTGTCGAGTTTTGCTTGATGATTCGAACACCTTGCGAACCAGTTAAATGCTCACGTGATAGAGGCATGAAAACAGAATGGTCAGCGTCCGCGCCATTACAACCAGTACCCATGATTGGACGAGTAGCCGATGCGAAAATGTATTCGCCGTTAGTACCACGCTCAAACTGGATTGCCGTTAGCTCACCCGCTTTAAGTTGGATGGTATCTGAACCTGACTTTGTTTCGATTGCTGCCGTGCCGTCACGGTATGAGAACTTAACTTCGGCGTCACCGTAGAGTGAGATTAAGTTACCACGCTGTCTACGCTCACCGTCTGTAGAACCAGAACGTGATGCAATCAGAATGTCTCGGCTTGCGAAATACGTTGAAGGCAGTGGGAAACCATTAACACTTACTAGTGCAAGCGGCTTGTTAGACTCAACACAAGTGCCTAGAGGCGGATTGATCGTACCTGTGTCGCCTTTCGACAGGCCTGTGATGTGTGGTACACCGTCGAAGTAGATTGTCGTATCGTCCTCGAACGCACCGTAGGAAATGTTGCCATTGTAGCCAAGCGCGTAACGAGGTGACATTGCCGCCATTGACGCGAACTGACTTACGTCATCATTGCCGTTAACCTTCTCGCGGAACTCGATGCTAGACAGGCGTGATGCTTTGTCGGCGTCGCTCTCTTCAAGCGTTGTCACACGCGATGTAACAGCATTGACTTTGTTGTCCACTGAGGTAGCTTTCGTTTCTACATTGGTCAGGCGACTAGCGTGTGATGCGCTGGTTGATTCCAATGTGTTAACACGGTTCGTGACTGAGTTGACCTTGCTGTTCGCTGTGTCCGCGTCTGCCTGCGCTGCGTCTGCATCGCTCTGCGCTGCATTAGCTTTGTTGACTGCTGAAGTAGCTTTCGTTTCAACGTTCGTCAACCTAGATGCGTGCGTCGTGCTTGTTGACTCAAGCGTGCTAACTCGGTTTGTCACTGAGTTCACATCGGCCTGTGCTGCATCTGCGTCCTTTTGGGCTGCGTTCGCTTTGCTTACTGCGGTAGTCGCTTTCGTTTCTACATTCGTTAAGCGTGAAGCATGAGTGTCGCTGGTTTCTTCGAGCGTTGTCACACGGTTCGATACAGTAGTAACACGGGCATTAGCTGTGTTCGCGTCGCCCTGTGCTCGCGATGCATCATCAACACCTTTCTGCGCTGTGGTTTCTACAGTGGTTAGTCTGCCTGCATGGTTTTTGCTGGCTGTCTCTAGGGACTTAACCGCTGAGCCTACATCACCGCCTCGGATCTGAACACCACTTAGCGTGCCGCCATCTGGACTAGCTTGCCAGAACACAATGCTGTTAGAACCTTTCTTGATGTCAACGAGGTAGTCAAACCACAGTGTCGCTCTGTCTGCGCCCCTCGGCCTAGGTAGTTCAACACCATTGAGCTTGAACGCTATACCGCCCTCTGCATCATTCAGGCGTAAGCGAAGCGCTGCCTTCCCTGCGTAGTCTGATTCGAGCGTTAGCTCCTTCATACTGCTAGTAATGCTCGTAGAACCAGACCACTCAGCGATGATATTGGCTGTCGCAAGCTGCTCAAGGTTAACTGACTCGACCTGAGTTATACGCTGTGCTTGGTCTGTCGTTGTGCTTTCCAGCGTGCTAACACGGTTTGAGTTGCTGTTCGCCTTAGAGTTGGCGCTATTGGCTAGTGTCTCTACATTCGTTAGACGGTTAGCGTGTGTTGAACTTGTGCTCTCAAGCGTTGACACCCGGTTAGAAACCGTCGAAACATCTGCATTTGCCTTGTCTGCATCAGCTTGTGCTGCATCTGCATCCTTTTGGGCTGCGTTCGCTTTGTTTACTGCGGTAGTGGCCTTTGTCTCAACGTTCGTTAGTCTTGAAGCATGAGCGCCGCTAGTTTCTTCTAGGCCTGTTACTCGGTTCGTGACTGTTGATACATCAGTGTTGGCCTTGTCTGCGTCAGCTTGTGCTGCATCAGCCTTAGATACTGCTGTGGTGGCTTTGCTTTCTACATTCGTAAGACGACTAGCGTGAGTGCCCGTAGTCTTTTCGAGCGTTGTAACCTTGCTTGCTGTGTTGTTGGCCTTGCTTTCTACGTTCGTTAGGCGCGAAGCATGTTTCGCTGAAGTCGATTCTAACGTGCTTACTCGGTTTTGGGCATTGGTTGCCTTGGTCTCTACATTAGAAAGGCGTGTGGCGTGCGTAGCGTCCGTTTCTTCAAGTGTTGTGATACGGCTTTCTGACTCATCGCCGCGTGCTTCTAACGTACGAATACTTTGCGCATTGTCTGCGTCTGCTTGTTCAAGGCTCGTGATTACTGAATAGTTCTCACCGTTCCAAACACCTAAGCTTGATAGACGACTAGCGTGCGCGCCAGTAGTTGTTTCAAGTGAAGCTATGCGTGATCTGTTTTTGCCGTCGCTAGTCTCAAGGATAGACACGCGCTGCGCCTGTTCGTCGCTCTCTGTCTCAAGGTTAGCAATCTTTGAGCCTTGACCATTCGTTAGCGTGACTAGGCCTGTAACATCATCTTTTACACCGCCCAAGTCTAAAGCAACTGAGTCAATCGACGCGTTCGCAGCGCTTAGGCCGTCTGTTGCTCGTTTATCTACAGCGCTGATTGATGCTGTGACATCAGTGTTTACTGTGTCGATGCGACCGTTCGCCTGAGTGATAGCCTCGTCAATACGGGTTACATCAAGGTTTACGTTCGTTTTTAGGCTGGCAAGACGTGAGTCTACGTCATCCAGTGATAGCGATAGATTTTTGTTAGCGTTGGCGAGCGCTGCATCAGCGGCTTTTAGGCGTGACTCTGCATCAGTTAGGTCTTTCTCAAAACCTGTCTGCTTGTCGAGAATGTCGTTAAGAACTGTCTCGTCTACGTCCTGTCCGTCTTGACCTTTGATTAGTGACCAATCGAAGATTGAAGGGTCTGACAAGTCAGGCTGTTCGGTGCGTTGGCCTGTGCTGAAGCCAATGTATTCTTTGTTGGTTGGGTCAAGGCTAATGCCTGTTCCCTGCGCGTCATCAGCGTATGCTTTCCATACGTGATAAGCTGGTCCAAGTGGGACTGCGCCTAAGTCGATTAAGTGCCATGCACCTTCTAACTTAGCGTAAACGGCGCTATGGTCTACCCATGCGCCGCCTTTCTTTACTTTGATAGCCGAGACTCGTTGCCAAGTCCCGTTAATTTTTATAGCCGACATGCGGTTTTACCATTAGGAATCTGCGACAATCCAAATGTCACCATCACGACCTTGGCCTGCACTTGGGGCAGTAGTCGAGACAGTAACGCGATTACCTAGTTTCTCTAATGTGTCACTCACCTGTGCTGCTAGGCGAGTATTTGTGGTTGCAGACACGCTGCGCATAATACCATATTTCGCGTTAACTTTAGTAGCTAAGTCATACGCTTCGTCTATTTTAATTTCGGTGTCGCTCACTACTTCGACAACCTCATAAATTCGGTTAGTCAGTGCGAACATGTCACCCGGTACAGGCTTGTTGACAGCCGATGCCCAGTACGTGCCGACACCTGTTACAACGTCGCTGCCCTTGGTCAATGTGACCTTACCTGTTCTATACCATTTACTCATTTTTACACCTTGTTAGTATAGGCCTCTCACGTTTGTTAACGTGCTGCCTGATTTGAATATGTCAGCAACGATTGCTGATTGTTGAACTAGAATGTTGTCGTTCACATCTGGCCTTAGCTGGACAGAGAACGAATGTGATGCTTTGCCCTTGGGGATCACACAGCCGAGCTGCACTGTCACCGAGCCTTCTTCGCCCACGTTCTTCGACCTGAAGACTTGCTTCACCTCGCCATCTAGGTACAGAGTCACAATGAAGTTACTTGATGAACCACCGCCCCCTTGGTGGTCGAGCGCTATGCCACTGACGACAAGGTTACGATCATTGGTTTCGCCAAGGATTCCCGCTTCGATTGTCCCCGAGATAAGCGTGTAAGTTTCGAGTGCGCCTACTGTGTACTCTTCGTTAACGACGACAACCGCACGGTCAACAATGTCGCCCTCGACGTTCGTAGCCTTCAATGTACCTTTGACCTCGCACGACTCGTCGATAACAACGTTCTGTAGTCGGCCTGCATTTGCGTTTACCTGACCACTGAAGAACGCATTTTTAGCCGTTAGTACACCTTGGTTGTTGACCAAGAAGTTCGTACCAATCTCCAGCGTAGAACCCTTGATGCTACCGCCCTCGATGGCTGGTGATTTGAAGCTAGTGCCCGCCTTGATTTTCTCTGCGGTAACGTTCTGTGCCACTAGGCTGAAGATTTCTGCTGTGTTGATCACCGCTGCATCAATGACCGTCTTGCCGTCTTTAATGATGAACGGGGCTACCGTGTCATTGCCGCCAGTGACAGCGAACGTCTGTGCATCGACAACAAAGCTTGTTTCAGTACCGTCATTGAAGAAGCCAACACCGCCCTGTAGGTCTTGCACGTTGGTCTTCACGCCCCATTGAGCTTGATAACCTGAACTAGCGGAAGCAGAGGCCGAGGCTAACTGCTGTAAACTCGCCGACTGTCCGTTGTAATCCACACGGAAGTCTCTAATCGCTTGAGCAAGTGCGCCCTCTTGGTTCGTAAGGACAGTCTCAAACTCTTCGATTTTAGAGTTGATAACGTCGCCTAGGTCGTTTTCCCATCGAGCCTCAAGGTTCTGAATACGCATGACGTAGGCTTCATCAGCATTGACCGCTGCATGTATTCCGCCTGCCAGCCGTGCGTAGTTCTTCGCAAACTGCTTTTGGATTGTCTCGCCTTGCGTGTGCTTCGAGATAGCGTCACTCATGGCTTGGTCTGCAAGAAGGTCACTAACCGAGCTGTTTTCGCTGAGTAGCTTAGATAGGCTAGTGTCGCCGAAGCCGTTGCCCTGAAGCGCACGGTTCAACGCGTCAATAGCGCCAAGCTCTGACTGTAGCCAATCGTAGTTTTCGCCGTTGAACACTTGCTCGCTGTAGTCCTCAAGCACTTGCTCTGGATTGTCTTTAGTCGTCACGCGCACACCGTTCGCATTGCTCGGCGCACCCGCTTGATAGTCACGGTTTAAGTGTCTGATCCAATATACATAGGTACTCGAACCATTGACCGAATCTGAGTAGAACCCGCTAGTTGACGAGCCGACGAACAACGCTTCAGCGAATGTCGGGGTCGCATCTGGTGTCTCAGTGATGTCCACACGGAACACCTCAGTCAATGCGTACCAGTCGCCCGCTGGCCTATCCCATTTGAGACCTACCGCAGTGAACATCGCGTACACGTCTAGGCCTGTAGGCTGTGGCGGAATTGGATCACCAAAACCGCCTTTGTCACCTTCAGCCGACGAATTTACAGCGAGCCTGCGCAAGTCCGTTGTGCCAGTACCGACCTTTAGGTCACGGAATGTAACAGCCCTGTCTAAGTGGTTGCCGCGCCCCATGCCCGACTGCACCTGAACAGTCTCACGCAAAGCCGTTAAGAAATGCGAGACCGAACGCGGTACGTCTTTCGGTACTGGTGGCAACGCTGTTTTTGCCATTAGATAAATTCCTCTGGTGATTGAGCTAACTGCACGTCACGAACTTCAAGCGGTGCTGCTTGGCTGATAGAGTCAACCTTCACTCGCCATCTGTGAGCACGGGCATTGAACGGCAGATAGAAGAACATAGGGCTATCGACTAGCTTGGTGTATGTCTTCTCTTCGCCTGACAGCGCATGGTCATAGGCCACCGTCACGCTCACTGGGTAGCGGTTAGCGCGTACCTTTGCGATGTTGAACGCTACAGGGTCATTGAACAGGTATGTCTTCGATTGCCAATTGGCCTGAAGCCACGCATCATCCGACGAGTCGAACTGCATTAGCTCTTGTGTGTCTACATCGACGTACGCCAAGTCATTAGTTGACTCAAGCTGCACGAAGCAAGACGCGTTTAAATCTAGTGTGCGAACCCCTGCGTTTCTGTCTAACGCGTCAAACACCAATGTCTTGCGAGTCGCTGGACTATGCACAAACACCTTGTTGTCGTAGTTGGACAGCTTCAACGTTGACGGTTCTAAGTCACGCCATTGTTTATTCGATAGGAAACCTTCGCTTACATTTGAGATCGAATAGTCATCAATGCGGTGTAGGCCTGTATCACTTGTGAAATACACAGCGCCCGCTACCTCAGTGACACCATGCTCACTTGAGCAAGGAACTGGATCAGATAAGCGTGTTGTGTCCATCGAGTCTGGGTGAACACCTTGAACCACATACGGCACGCCTGTCGTTAGGACAACTAGGTTCGCTCCCGCTGGTTGGATGGTCACAATGTCTTCTTGGAACACTTTGTAATACTTAACAGGCCAAGCGTAAAAGGCTTCAGGTTCGGCAAAACACAGTAAGCGCTTGTTGTGGCCTACCAGAATATCCGCGCCCATTATTGCAACTTTCTTCATCGAACCGCTTGGGTACAACTCAGTGTTTGTGTCTGGTGCGCCTGTCCAGTCTTCATTGAGTGGTGAATCAAGCAAGTCGCCACTGTATGTCGTATCAACGTACGTTTTTTCGTTAATGCCAATTTCAGCCACGAACTGGTATTCACCTGTACCACTGGCTGCTGTATTGGTACGGAATATACGAATCTTGCCGTCGGTATTGCGAAGTGGGTCGGTCGCCATTACACCCTCTGCGAGCTCTGGGAACGTGAGCGTCACAGCCGTAGTGTTTGTGTACTGGTATTCCTTAATCTCGACTAGGTCTGTCGGGTTAGATAGCTGGCTCAACCTGCCCCACGCATCCACGTAGCAGTACGCGTAAGCAACTTCTGTTACATCGTATTCAACGTCTTCAGGTTCAATATAAGGCATGATGCCGATTATGCCGTCACCGTTTAGGTCTTCAGTAGCCGCGCTCTGACCGTCGATAGGTTCAACCTTCTCCGAGCCGTCATACTGCGGCGTAGGTTCTTGGTGCCAATATTCCGCAACTGCTGTTTCGATTGATACGAAGTCAGGTGGCTTAGGGACATTCAGAGGGTAAGCTACCGAAGGATATGGACCAGCCCCAGACTCCGCGTTCAGGTTGTACGCGACCTGTGGGTCTTTGCCGTGGCCTGCGATAACAACGTAGTCATAGGCGTCGTTCTTCAATGGAGCACGGACAGCGTAAGTCGGTTCAGCCCAGCTAAACCACTTATTGTTGTACTTGAACATTGACTGCGTATCAGCACGGCCTGTTGCGCCAAGCGATGACGGAAGTGACCAAGGCTCAAGGATGCCACGTTCTGACTTAGTGTTGTGTGACAGTACAGCGTAGCCATCTGGTACTTGTTCATCGTCGTACTTTGGGGCTGTGCCTAGGAAGCCTGTGAACTGGATATTCATTAGTTGTAGTCCCAGCTCGTAGCTTCGTTCTGCATACGGAAGTCAATGTGCAAGAACGTCTTACCGAAGCCGAAGCCTTTAGCGCCAAGCTTTAGAGCTTCTTCGATGATACGCATGCGCAATCTGCCATATGGAACACGAATATCAAAAGCCACACCCTTATGGTGCGTCCCTGGTCTTTCCTTTTTTGCTTCGTCTGGATGGTTTGCACAGCGGTAGGCGCTGTTTAGGATCAGAGGGACACCGACACGCGTACGTAAGGTTTGCAGCATACGCAGCGCATACGGGTCACACTCATTTGGAACTTGGCGGTCACATTCGGCGCATTTGCAACGAAGTTCGACCGCCTTAAAATCCTTAGTGCTAGGTTCTGTCATGTAATGCCCTATTCTTATTGTTATTACTTATAGGGCATTATAACAGTAACACTGTTTTATTTAATCAAATTTTTGACGTTGTCGTCTACCAGCTCACGGAAGAACGGATGTTGGTTGGCAACTGGTACGAATCGACTAGGGTTCGCCTCAAGCATTGCGACGTCCACCGCCAGTTGAGCAATAGGTCCTGCTGCTGCAACCAGTGGGTGATTGCCATACGACGTGCCACGGTATATAGACTCAGCTATCGCAACTGGCCCCGCTCCACCCGTAGCCATCAGCGTACTACCAACCCAGTCGGCAATATCTCGTTCGCCCTGCCATTCGGGACGGCCTAGTGGGTACTTGATATGCTCACGGATGACTTCAGCCATTAGCGCCATTGGTAGAGCTACAGCCGCAGTGATGGCGATAGTCTTCAACGGGTTCTCGCCATTAGCACGCTTGGTGTTGAAGTCCTTGACCAGCCCTTTATGCACATTGTCGTAGAAACCGTAGAAGAACTTTTTAAGCGTAGTCACAAGTAAGAACCTTGGATCATTCGCGATCAACGGTAGCTGCGTAGAACGTGGGTTCGTCACTGCTTCGTTAACGAACTTGTGTACTGCGTCGCGGTACTTACGGCCTGCAATGCTGTCTAAGTCACGGTTATTATTGAACTGTAGAACGTGGTGCGCTTCAACGCCTAGTTCTGCCAGCTTCACATTGTCACCATCTTCTACAGCACGAACAAGGTAGCGCTCCGCCGCTTTAGTTGCTAAAGCTCGCGTCATCTTGGTCACGTAGTTCTGACCGTTGTACTTGAACATGGTCGCCTGAATCTTCTGCGATACACGCCCCATCGTCATATCATTCATGTTATACATTTCTTGCAATGAGTGCTCGATAACATCGTCAGTGATTATGTCGAAGTCGCGGGCAACTCTGACCATTTCTCTTCGGCCTGACATTGACATGATCGCACGCGCATCGCCCAGCATACCGTCTGTCTCACCGCGCATACGGGCGTAGACAGCGGCGACCTCTGGAATACTCGCAATGCCTGAGAACATCAGCACTGTCGCAGACTGAAGGGCTAACATTGCCGAGTTGAAAGTACGCATCCTAGGTGACATGTTGATACCCAAGCGGCCTGTAACGCCTTGGTATAGCTTCGTGTACGACTGTCTGTTCGTCGGGTGAACTTCGCTTTCCATTCGTTTGAACTCGGCATTGCTGTCCCACTTACCGTTGACCTTGCCGCCATGCGTTGCGTTCCATGCAGCCCAGCTCATTGACGCATTTACAAGTCGGATCAAATGACGTGGCGCGTCTGTATCTGCGAAGCCGCCAGCCTTCAACTGTTCGTACATGCTGTCGAGCACTCTGCGTCCGCCGCGTGGTGGACTAGTAAGCTCTGGCCTGATAGCGAACTCTGGGTAGCCGTTGCCTTCTAGGATAGACTCAAGCATCTGCTCTGGGTTCTTCACCTTGCCTTCACGTAGGATAGACAGGAAACCTTCACGGTTGCGCTCAACTTTGTGCAAGTCTAAATGCACCTTAGCGATTACAGGTTCAAAGTTTGGATCAGATTTACGTACATGCTGCGACAAGTTAGCCAAGAACGCTTCGTACTTCTTGCTTGCGTCGCTCTTCACGCCATTGATACTGTCTTCATAGCCTTGCTGGATGAAGGCTGAATCACCAATATCCTTGCCGATACGTGACGCAAAATACTCAGTATCGTTACGACGAATCGCTGTGTAATCATCCGAACGGGCAGCGGCCTCTGGGTGGATTCGCTTAAGTCGTGTCTTGGTCATTTCAAGTAGACGGTAGAACGGCTCGCGTACAGCACCACGGCGGCGCTTCATGACTTTGACCACCTTACGTTCGAGCTGAATCTTACGGCCTTTGCTCATGTCCGTACCTTCGGCCTGTTTGAGTATGCCTTTCTGCGCTTTCTTTAGCGCTTCTAGGTCACGCTCTGCGGCCTCAATCTTTGCAGCATGGGCTTCTTTCGCCGCTTTGATTCGCGCTGAGTCTTCGCCGACATTAGCTTCGATTTTCTTAGCTCTTTCAAGCTGGTGTTTAGAGGCCTTCAGCTCTTGGTACACGTCAGGCTTAGAGTCGAAAAGCACATTACTGCGTTTCTTATCTGCGCGGGCTACAGCCATAAGTAGGTCGTGTGGTGCGTTGTCTAGGTCGCCCATCGCGTTACGCATTTCAGTTGTAGTAAAGCCCTTCTCGCCTCCGTTCTCAACAATAGCTCTCAACTCAAGCTCGCCGTAGCCGTCAATGACTACCTCTCGCTGCTTAAGCTGCGTCATCGTTTCGCGCTCTTCGGGGCTTACCTTCTTGCTGCCTTTACCCGCAGTTCTAAGCTTATGTAGCTTGACCAGCTTAGCATTTGCTTCGTTCTTCGATAGGCCTGCGATGTCGCCCTGTCTGATTTGCCCTACAAGCGCCTTGCTCATGGCTTTTTTAGCATCACTAAGTCTAGCCTTTGCCTCATTGACGAACGTGGCTTTCTTCGTTGCGGCTCTGCTTGGGTCGTGTGCCTTGAGTTCTTCGAGGGCACGTTCCGCTGCTGCCACGTCTTTGTCAAATGCCGCTGAGACACGCTTCTTCTGCGCCGCTTTCTCTTTATTCACCTTATGGAGTGCATCACGACTACCTAGGCCGAAGTCTTCTCGGTTTGCAAACTCGTCTTCTACACGGGTCTCTCGGATAGTAAGCTCGCCACCGTCCTTCGCTGCTTGTTCAAACTCACGGTCGAACGCTGAAAACTCGGCTTCAGCCAGTAGGCCGTCAGCCTGTTCCTCGGTTAACTTACCGTTTTGCAGCGCTTCTTCTACATAGTCTTTGTACTCTGACAACGTTAAGTCATCACGGTAAACATTACCTAAATCACCGTCAGCTACATCAGTCAGCTTAGGGTCGCCCTTCGACTTGCTGGCCTTACGTTTGCGGCCTTTCTGGTAGATACTGCTGCGAACTGAGCCAAGTGTCACTGAAGCACGCTTGTCGCCTGCCATGCGGTACACAACGACATCATCGCCGATGGTGTTTACATCGAAGCTGTAAGCTGGCGACACACCATCATCTAGCTTAAGTGATTGCAGTGCCGAGATACCAGACAACACAGACGAACCAAGCTCTGCGATAAACTCGTCACCGGCATTTTGACCGTCGAAGTCTGTATCGTTCTCACGCAATGCCCAACGCGTCACTGCATCCATGTCCACCATGTAGCGCTTACCTGAGTCATTATCACGGACTACTAGGCCTTTTGTGCTGCGGTTCTTTGGCGTAACTTCACGTACTCGTTTCATGTTACCGAACGAAGACTTAACGATGCGGTGCAAGCGGTCTTCAGGGCTAAGCTCTACGCCGAAATCGCCTACAAAGTCAGGCTTCAGGACATTGATAGACGTTAGGTACTCTTGAATCTTATCGTGATCACCTTCGTCGAACAGGTCACGAATACGCTTAACAGTACGAGCGTTCAAGTGGCGCACACCGTCTTGCTTCTCTTCAGTGCCTTGCGTAAAGGCCTTCTTCGGCGCATCAGCACCCGCAATACCACCTGTTAGGCCTAGGCCATACTCTTGTCCTTTAAGCTTCTCAGCCTTGCTATTGGTCGCTCTGCCACGCTTAAGTTTGATGCCTGTTGACAGCTCTACTTCGTTCGGCTTGACCAGCTCACGTGCGAAGTCAGCAAGCTTTTTACCATCAATGCCTTTGATACGTCGAAGCGAGTGGAACGCATGTTCTAGCTGCTCCGTTCGTTTAGTGTAGTTAGCCGCAATCTCACGGTTAGACGGTGGTGCATCAGTAGTGCTCTGCGTATCGCCTATGCTGCGCTCTGAGCCGTTTTCGTCAACTTCTGCGCCCTCATGTCGTAAATCATCTTTGAAGCCTCTCTCGCGTGAAATAGCCTCGTTCTCGACCTCATTAAACAACTGGTCTACAGCTTTAGGGTACGACTTCAGTAGCTCATAGTGGTAGATTTTATCTTCTAGGTCTTCAATCGCTTTGACAACGGCCTTGTTGCCTTGCTTCTCGTACATGGCTTTGTTGGCAATTGCCTGCTTGTGCGCTGCTGACAGGTCGGCTGGGTTAAACAGGTCTTTTCGGGTCTTAGCCTTCTCGTAGTCCTCACGGCCTTTGATTAGCTGGCCTACCTGACCATCAGAACCGTTGCGTGTACCGAGCTGGCTCTTGATGTAATCGAGCTTGCCGTCCATCGTTGTTGGGCGCTTAGACTTCTTAGGCTTCTCACCTAACACCTGCTTAGCCAGTGACTTGACGCCTTCTTTGTCTTCAATGTTTGGCTTGCCGTCCGGTGTGTGCTGCGTGTTGCTAATCTTGGCGACCAACGCGCGTCTGTCCGCCTCAAAGTTGCCAACACCTTCGAACTCATACTGCTTGGCGATTGGCGCAAGCGCTTTGCGGTCTTTGGCGACGGCTGCTTGGAACACAGCTTTCGCTTTAGGGCTTTTCTTACCCTCTTTAGCAATGATGGTCTTGACCGTCAGGCCTAGTGCTTTATCCGCTTTCTGAAGACTTGCCATACCTTCCGCGAGCTCTTCTTTGGTTGGCTCTCGGCCTTCCTTCATCCAATTAGGCGCATCGTCGCGGACAGGCTTAGGCTTTTGCACTGGCGCATCACCTTCAGGAACTGTCGGTTCTTGCTTAACCTTTTCTGGCTGCGGCTTAGGGTCAGCTTCTCGCTTCATGCGTTCTTGGGTCTTAAACCTGTCGCTTTTAATCTTCGCATAGTCACGGAACATCGCACGACCGTCGAACGAGTTAGCATGGCGATAGACAATGTCTGTCAGGCGTGGGCTAACAGAAGCTAGCGCATTACGGATCGCTGTGTCAGTGCCTTCATCCTCTGCGGCCTGTAGCTTATCTCGCTGTGCATCAGTCATCTTGATACGGCCTTCGCGTGACAGGTCAATGACACGATTGAATGTAAAGCGTAGTGCTTCCTCGCCTTTCGCTGAATCGTAGCCGCCGCTCACTGGGGTTTTGCGACCGTAGTGCGAATCTGCGGCATAGCTGGCAAGTTCTTCGTTAGTCAGCTCGCCTTGGTCTATCAGTTTACCCACAGTGCCAATGTCCACTGGCTTGCCGTTAGGCTCAAGCTTGGCCTTGAGTTCGTTGTATCGAGCGCTTGGTAGGTTCGGCACGTCTTTAGCTGTCATGGCGTCAAACTGGCCTTGGCCTGCTACTTCCATGCTATCAGTTTCTTTGAACGTCTTAGGTGTACCTGCTTTAGACTTCTTGCTGAACGTTGCACGGGCTGCACGGTCAATGCTCTTGTCTATGCCTTCGCCCAGTTGCACAGGCTCATATTCATCACCGTTAGCGCGGAACAGCTGCTCTTCTTCGACTTCCTCGTCTGCTTTCCAGCCTTCAGCGTCAATCTTCTGGCCTTCCGCATCTGCGTCCTGTGCTGCTTTGTTGTATTCACGCATGAAGCCGATAGTGTTACCGGTTGCTGAAGCTGCGCCACCAATTACGCCACCGCCGATAACAGCTCGGATGCCCGACTCGACAGCGTCTTTCGTTTCAAGACTCCAATCATCACCGCCCATTTCTGTCGCGATAATCTCATTGATGACTGTCTGTGCAACCTCGGTAGAACCTTCAGCCAATGCACCGACCTGTGTCGTGATACCAACGTCCTTTAAGCGCTTCATTACTGACGGCTTGGCGAATGTGTCCATGACAGGTTTAAGGGCTGCATCTGATACGCCTGACGCTTTCATTGAACGGCCTAGGACAGCAAGGAACGGTAAAGCGTTTGCCGCTGCACCTACAAGGCCAGCGCCGAGTGTTGCGTCCGAGTGGTCTTCGTTGCCGCTCTCGTCTAGCCTGTTTTCCATTGAACCCGCAGATTGAGCGAAACCAGACAATGCGGGACCAGCGTATAGGCCAGCTTTCGCGCCCTTGAGTAACGCACGGCCTGCTGTAGCACGCATAGCAGCCATAGCTGAAGCACCAACCACTGCACCAGAACCACCAGTCGCAGCACCAGCCGCTACAGTACCCGCCGTTGCGATCGCATCTACGATTAGACCAGGGGCGGCTTCACCTAACGTTTCGACAACAAAGTCTAAAGCCTGTTCGAAGCCCTCAACCTTCTCGTATGACTCGAACCGACGCTTGTTGGCTCTAGCTGAAATACCATGATTGAACGCGATTAGCTCGCCTTCCTTCTGCCATTCTTCGTTGCCAAGTGCTTCACCGATGTAGTTGAGTGCGCCACCCAATGCCGCCTTTGTCTCGTCTGTTCCACGGTCGAACGCACGTTCAAACAGGGTGCGACGGTCTTTGACATCGAACTGGAAATCACCGTTTTCCCAAGGTGTGAAGTCATCGGCACTGGCGCGAATCTTGTCGCCTACAGCGTTCATTTCTTCATTCGTAGAACCGCCATAGCCTAACGCTCGACGGCTGATACCCGTCATGTGCGCTTGCATTGATTCTGGATCACTTGTAGGCATAGCTGCGCCCGAAGCCACCATATCATGCGCAATATCGCGTCCGTGTTTGTCGCGAAACTTTGAGATGTTACGACCGTAGTGCCCGCTTTGGCCTGTAGGCTCAACGTAGCCACCATCGTCCATAACACCTTGAACTAAGTTTTGAGCGTCTTGGGCGTTAGGGTGCGCGTCCACTCTGCCATCATGGTACTTTTCGTCAGTATTGAACCCATCGGCACGGGCATCTTTTGCCTCGCCAATATCCCCGCTATCGCCGTCGCGTAGCTCTACTGAGCGTTTGTCTGGTTGCCCCTCTTCTTCATTACCGCCTGCTGACAGTAGTGCCGAGAGCAATTCATTGTCGTTCATAAATAAAAATCCCTAGTCGTAAGAGCTAGGGATTTTATCATTGTTACTGATTATATACATTAACAGTATTACTATTTAATGTAGCCAGCCGTAAAGTCCGAGTCGAACAGCTCTTGTTGCGCATCACTCCAAGTGCCGCCATTCTTCTCAACCTCAGTCATGAACTGGTTTAGCCTGTCTGAGTAGTTCTTACGAACTTGAGCGATAGGGATTTCAGCGTTAGAGCTTGCACGTAAGATGGTCTGTGCCGCTGCTGGTTTATACTTGCCCAGCGCCGAAGTCATATACGGTAACACAGTCTCAGCGCTTAGGTCGCCATCACGTCCGTTGTGCTTGAAGAACGCGCGAAGACCCTCATTGAACATCGCACCGAACTCCTGCCTTCCCATGTTATTGAGCCCAAACTTGCCAGACCCAACAACACCGGTCGCAAGTGCCTTAGCTCGACCTCGTAGACCCGCCGCTTCTTGGCCTTTCATGCCGAACTCCGCCGCGAACTGGTCAGCTATGTTAGCCGCCTCACCTTGAAGGTATTTGGTCACGTCAGCCACAAGCTTCACTTCGTCTTTCTTAGCCTTGCTAACTGCTTCAATATAGTCCTTCTGCGACTTCAGAAACGCTTGCTGCTCCTTCAGTAAGGCGGCCTTGCTTCGGTTCGCCACACCAGCCATTTGCACTCGATGCTTCAGCATGTCGTAGCTGCTAGTGCTCATGTCACCCGTTTCCATGAAGTTTGTCATCTGCTGCTCACTGATTTGGCCTGTGACGTACAATTCACCAACGGCTGCGGCACGCTCTCTGTCTCGCTTAAACGAGCCGTAAATCATCTGCGTTTGTGCCTCAGCTGACGGCTGAGCGGCAATCTCGCGTGTTTTCTGCGAAGGCTTAGGCAATGCGCCACCTTCCTGCTCTAGACGCGTTCTGGTTGCTTTCAGGTCTTCAATGCCTTCAGGTGTTGAAACCTTAGTCGTCGGTTTAACCTTAAGCTCGTCCTTCTTGTTCAGGGCAGCAAGTCCTTTGTCGCCAAGCCATAACCAAGTAGCACCTTTCTTGACGTTGTTAGCTTCCCATTTAACAGCCTGCGAAAACAGATCACCGACGACCTTACGCGCTTTCTGGGTGTTATCGTAGATTTCACCAAGACCACCGAAGCCTTCATCTTCAGTCTGGGCTTGCGGCTTAGGTTCAGCCTTCTTTGCTGGAACGACATTCTCGCCGCTAATAGCTTTGATCAGGCCTTGTTCCTTAAGGTTAGCCATGAACTCACTCTCGCTCGCTGGTCGTGCTTTGCCATCATCGCCCACTGTGAAGCCTGCGCGGATATAAGCCGCCGTTTCTTCAGGTGTTGCGCCGTTGGCCTCTGCTATCTCAGCGCTACGGGCTGCGTGCTGTCTAGCCTCACCGACACTCGCTTTAGGGATGCGGAACGGTGGCGAGTTCTGGTCGTGTGGGTTCTTAGTGAACGGATCGACACGGCCTTCGCCTTTCTTCACGCCGAGGATAATGTCATCGCCATCGTCGATAACTTCAACGCCTTGGCCTTGGCCTGACGCGCCTCCACCAATTGCTGCGAAGGCCTTTTGTTCGCTGGCGTTAAGCTCCGCCATCATTACATCACGATAGTTTTCGCGTGCTTTTAAGCCTGCCGCTCGCTCGTCTGCAATTCGCTGGCGTTCTGAGTTACGGTATTCCGCTTCGTCCATCTGCATTGAGAGTCGAGCATTTTGTCTGTGCTCGTCCATCGCTAGACGACGCTCGTTGATGCGGTTCTCATAGTCTTGTTGGTCGCGAGCATATTCGATTTGCTCTTGACGTTGTCTGTAATTGGCATAGTCGCCAATAGCGCGAACGATCGCTGAACCGTCGCGCATACCATATCCTGCCATAATTAACTCCCCGCAGCGCCGCCAGCAGCGCTACCAATTGCCGCACCCGCAGAAGCACCCGCAGGACCACCGTAAATACCACCGATAACACCACCTACAACCGCACCAGCCTGAGACATGAATCCTGTCTTAGCTGACTTGTAGGCCTGTTCACGTTGGTTCTTAGCCATGTATGCCTGAGACATAGATGCCTGACCTGATTGCTGTAACTGCTCTGAGATAGACATTAGCTCTGTTCGAGCCGCTTGCTGTCTGTTTCGCTGGTCATCATGAGCCTGTGTCATCACAGCGTTTCGAGCCTTAGTTACCGAGTGTCGCTGGTTGTTAGTCAGTGATGCCTGACGAGAGGCCAGCGTGCCGCCCATGCTGTAGCCGAGCTGTCGTTGTGTCATTTCCTCAGTCTTGCCCTGAAGTTGCTCAGACAAACGACGAGAGCTATCAACAATCTGTGTGCTGGTAGTTTCGTCAACTAGTTGGTCAATGATAGGCACAGTGTTTTTGTTATAGTCAAGAATCTGTGACTGATACATCTTATTCAACTTGTACTCGTACGTATTCGTATAGTTGTCTGCCGCTGCCGCCAACGGGTTGTTGCCATTAGAGCTATTTACTTGCCCTGTCCCGTCCTTTGTTTTGTTTCTGCCGTCCTCAACGGCTGGTCTTGTTGCCATTCTATGCCCCCATTCCTGTTGAGTCGTAATTCATAGCCGACATGCTGCTGTACGGATCAACACGCGTTTCTGCTCTCGTTTGGTCAGCGATACGTCGTTCTTGTGCCGCCTCTCGTCTGTCCGCTTCATCTTTCGCGTACATTGCCGCTGTGACTGCTGACATGCCTAAGTCCATCACTGCCTGTTTCTTCTTGTTATCTTCGACAAATTCAGACATAGACTCGTCATTGTCGATGCGAGCCATGCTGCGGGCAACGCGCTCAGTGCTTGAAGTGTCACGACGTACAATATCGCCCTCAGTGTTGTATGAACGCCCGCCTTTGCCTGTCGCTGAAATCCCCGCACTGGTCACATCAACCGACGAGCTAACGGTCTTTGTGCTGCCACTTCTACGCGCCTTTTTGAGCCTGTTGAGTGATGCTTTAGCCGACTCTGCCCCGACACGGGACATTGCCTGACCTCGCTCGTCGCGTCTGTGTGAAGCTAGGAAGTCGTCACGCACACCGTCTTTAATGGTCGAGCCTTTTTCGAACATTTCGGTCGCTAGATTAACCTGTAGCTTCTCACTTAGCGGCGTTTTTGGTTTATCAGGTGAAGCCATCAAATATCCTTCGCATAAGTTATTGTTTCAACGTGGAAACCATTTCTGATCGCCACCTTTTTCCAGCCTTCTCTTGGGCTAGTGAAAGTGATTTTACTACAGTGGTACTTCTTAGCATAGCTAACAGTTGAACTAATAATCTCACTCAGGTCTGAAGCACGACCATTGAAGGAATGAGCCGCCAGAACGTGGCAAACACCCGGCATCCATTGAGCAATGAAGAACCCTTCATCACCTACTAGATGCAATGTGGCTGCACGCATTTCTAATAGTTCGTAGGTCTCTTGCGGCGAGTAGCCACCAAAGGAACGGTAAAGCCGTTCAATGAACGGCTCTACTATTGGGTACACTTCAGGTAAGTCCTTTATCTGGAAAGGGTCTGTTACCATGAGAACCCCTTGTTAAACTGGACTGCGCGCTTAGGTCTGCTACGGTCTCTACGTGTCTCACGTTTAGCGAGTTCGATACCCTCGCGGAAGTGGTTTTCGTAGAACGCAGCCGCACGTCCATTAGTCCAAGGCTGTTCGGGCATAGACAGCAAACGAGCTACTGCGCCACGTCGAATAACATCGAACCACTTATCGCCTAGTGAGTCAGGCACACTGTCAATATTACGGTTGGGCTGCACGACAACCGATACCTCAAGCGTGCCCTTCTCTGCTGCGTCTAGCAAAATGGTGTTACCACTGTGCGAGAACTCTGAGATCTGGTTCGTTGACTCGATACGGTGCGGCAGAGTGCTTACGAGCTTTCTGCGACCGTCACGGCCTTCTGGTTCAAAATAAGCGTAGCGAGTCGATGCTACATACGTTTCTGCTGGCATGTCCTGAAGTAGTACGTTTATGTCTTTCACTGGCAACCGTTCCGTGTGTCGCCATGCCTCAGACAGCCTGAAGAACTCTTGGATTGCGTAACGTACCTGTCGCGCAACCAATGAGTCTAAAGGCTCTGGTACATCAGGGCGAATACTGTCTACCCAGTCTTGCACCAGTACCATTACTTAGCCCCGTTTCTATCGCGTGTTACTGCGTTGTCTTGCTCCATGCTTGACTGCGTATCACTGATTTGCGACGTGAACAGGTTATAGTAACCAGATGCTCTCGTTTGCATCGCTTCTGACTCTGTGAACTTGGCGAACGCACGGAATAAGACGTAGTTCGCAACACAGGCCGCATACATTGAAGGTAGCGGGAACGCGTCAGTCAGCTCAACAACCTCGTCAGGTGTTGTGCCAATGACCATTAACAGGCTACCAGTGCCGTCAGAAGGCGGGTAAACGAAGAACGAGCGTGGATCAGTAAGACTTGCACTGTATCGGAACACAGTCTTTGTCTTAGTGCCAGCCATCCAGTCAGGGTCTTCGTTGTCTAACGTAGAGCGCTCTACGCGACGAACAGCACGGCCTTCTTCACCATCAACAAGGTTGCAGATAACCTCTAGTACACGCGATGCGCCTGTTGACACTACAGACTGCTTAGAGCCTGCTGCTAGTGCGAATGATTCAGTGCTGCTGCATGACTCAGGGCGAACACGGGCAATCTCTGCGCACGCTTCGTTGAACCATTGAATAAGCTCTGGGTCGCGCCACTGCACACCACCTTCGTCGATGTCGCGCAATAGAACGCGCACGCGGTTTGTTAGTATTGTTCCTACGGTAAGCAAGACGCTATCCCCTTATTAAGCTTGTTCTTTCTTTGCTGCGCGTGTTGCTGCTGCTTTCTTGGCTGCTGCACTACGCTTAGCTTTTTCGGCTTCTTCTTCAAGAATCGCTGCTTTTTCCGCTTCAGCCGCAAGTTCAGCTTCGCGTTCTGCTTTAGCTTGGCGTTCAGCTTCAGCCGCAAGTTCAGCTTCGCGTTCTGCTTGGCTCATAACGTCTTCAAGCGGTACAAGGCCAGCACGGATAGCTGCTTCTTCTAAGTGCTCTGGTACTGTGCGTACTTCGCCTGATTTAACGCGGATAACATGACCACCGATTGGTGCTGTTACACGGATTACGTTGCGTGAGAAGTTTTTTAATTGCATTGTTATTTTCTCTTAAGGTGATAACTGGGGGTGCGTACGTCACCCCCGTTCAAGTTAGATTGCGAAGTCGATTCGCAGTACACCGTAGTCTTGCTTGACGTTACGGTCGGCAGTTTTCTTAGCATCTTTGAACTGCATTTTCTTCATACCGAAGATCTTGCCGTACGCGATGCCGTAGTTGTTGCCGTAGTCGAAGTGGTCTCGCTCGTCCCATGAAGGAGAATCTAAGTCGATGAAACCTAGAGCCTGAGCACCGCACAGTAAGCCCATGCAGCCTTCAACCGTGCCGTCTGCGCCCCACTTAGAACCAGCCTCAGCACCTAGCGTTGTAGGAACGTGGCGGAACTCGTGAATGTGTAGGCCGTCAACGATGTATGACTCACCGCCAGCGAATAACGTGTTGCTTTCACCACGAACGCCTGCATGACGCGCGTTTTCTTTGAAGTCAGGGTCTAACTTCAGTGAAGCTAATGCCATTGGGTGTAAGAACAAGTGATACACTTCTGAGCCGCCATTACCGCGAATACCACGGATATAGCGAGTTTTAGCGATCGCTTGTAGGCGAACGATGTGGTCATAACCTAACTTGTCGTCAGCCGTAATTGCAGTTGTATCTGCATCAACAACTTTACCGCCTTTAAGACACATTAAGTGGCGCTCTGAAGTAGGCGCTAAGCCACCCGCAGTGTTGAACGCAAGGTCAGATAGGTTGTCATCATTTTTACCCTGACCAGGGCGAACGCGACCGTCATTGGTTTGTGCGAAATCTAGGCCTGCTAACTGTAGGAACGTCATTTGGTCCATACGGTCAGATAACCAGTAAGCTAGTTGGTCACGGGCTTGCTCACGGAAGTTAACAACCGTCTTCTGGTCGTTCATCTTACCTGTGTTCTTAACAGCGTTTCGAAGTTGGTCAACTTCTACTTTGTCTTGGTGAGCAGTTAGCGTCGCTTCGTTGCCCGTCAGTTCGTTGTCACCAACGATACCGTCGCCGTGCATATCTGGTACTAAGGTCACGATTGCTTCTGTACCACGCTCTGACTTAGTCAGCTCCGTGATGCGTTGAATCATCGCGTTCTGGCCTGTACCCATGAACTTCGAAACGAACATCTTTTCGCGTGCTTGGTGCCACGTATCACGTGACCATACTTTTTTAGCGTCGTCGTCTAACGCTGAGAAATTAGTCTTTGCCATTTTAAGCATTTCCTTCGTTAGTCCCTGCGTCGTACTTCTTCTGGAACGACTACAGCGGACTTGTAAATCCGAGTGTTTGTGTCGTCCCGTAACGAGGGTCTAGCGATAAAATGCACGGCATAACTGAGCTGTGAGGCAGGATTGTTTAACAAGGCATCACCTTGGCGATATGGCTAAATATTAGCAAAGCTAATATTTAAAGTAAACAGTGTGGCTAATAAAAGTATTTAGCGGTTTTGCTCCAGTTCATAGCGATGGGTCAAATACTGTCATTGACGATGGTAATAATATTTTTTAGGCGTATAGTGGTTTGTAGAGGAAAAACATAAACGCGAGGGAAACGCGTACAATGCAATTAAACTAGTAATAGTAATAATTACATAAAGAATACCTTTGTCTTTACAACTATAATTTCCCAAGGAATACTGGTAGAAATTATGAGTAATATTCTTTTGACAATATTGTCATCAATAAGCATTGATGACGGGTTCTGGGGCTTTGCCTCAGTTTTAGCCATCTGTACTACTGCAATTATCTTGCAGATAATGAAGGGGGCTAAGAAAAAGGAATAAATAAAGCAAAAGCCGACCATTAGGTCGGCTTTTTTACGTTTAGAGCATCAGGAACAGGACTGCGGCTACTATAGCAACCGCTACACCCAGCGCCGTAGCGATTGCTGAGTGAACCCATGCACCGATGACGACGTAGGTAGGGTAAGTCATACCCGCCCCAGCCAGTCTGCGGCCTGTGAGTGGGCACACGGCTAGAACCCACATTAGGCCGAATAGGACAGCGAACGAGATCATTCTACGTAATCGCCACGTGCATGAGCTAACGCTTCTTTGCTAAGCTTGCCGAACTCGTCGTCGCCTAACTTAGAAATATCAATTCGAGGTCTGTTGTTCTCACCTGAACCGCCTAGCTTGCCACGCTCTTTGTTAGCTGCTTCTAGCTTGCGCTTAGCGTTGATTGGCTTCTGGCGAGGCTTAGCCATGTCAGGCTTAGGCTTCTCGGCCTTGCGGTCAACTAGGCCATTGTCCAATGCAACAAGCTTAACTGACTTCTTAAGCGCTTCAGCCATCGACATGCCACGGTCAACGTACAGGTCACGCATTTCGACAACTTCTTCGATTAGGCCTTGGTCGGCATCTTCGTTGCTGCTGTCTAGCTCTGGGTAACTTTCGCTAAGCTGTGCTGCTGTGCTCTGTAATTCGCTTACGGCACGGTCACGGTCAATCTCAGAGCGAACACGGCCTGATACTTCAGCTTCCGTTGCTTCACGAACTAACTGGCTTTGAGAGGCCATCATCTTGCCGAAGATTTCGAACGCTTTGTCCGTTTCGCCGTCAAGCATTGCTTCCTGCATACCCTCAAAATCTTCGCGTGTGAACGCCTGTGCCTGTTTCTCAGGTTTAGGGTTATCATCCTGCGGCGCTTGCTCTTTAGCGCTTCTGAGCTGTTTCAGCTCGTCCTCAAGCGCACGACGTTTCAAGATTTCCTTGTTTAGTCGAGACAGTGGGACTTTAGCGTTTGACTTACCTTTGGGCTGCTCAAGCTCTTCGTCTTCGCTTTCTTCTTCAGAATCAGCCTCGTCAGCATCTTCGCCCGCTTCTTCCGTAGACTCGTCTTCTTCTTCCAGATCGTCTTGCTCGGCATCCAACTCACCTTCTTCTTCGTCTAGTTCTTCCTGTTCAGGCTCTTCCTGTTCAGGCTCGTCATCCACGATGAAGTCGCCACGCTCTTCTGGCGTAGGAGGTGTGTAGTCATCGTCCAGTACAACTGTACTTGCGTTTAGTCCGTTGATGTCTTGGTTTGCAGCCATTATTAGTCACCCTTTTTATTGTTTTTATCAGTGTTACTGTTATTTTTATTTTCGGCATTATACGCTAAATCCATAGATTTCATAGCGATTTGGCTAGAAATACGTTTATCGTTCATGCTGTTTTGGTTCTGATGGCCTCTAGCCGCCAGTGCGATGCGTAGTGACAGCTCTTGCTGTTTGGTCTCACGTTCTTGCTCTAGGCGCTTAAGTTCCATCTGAGCCTCGTTGAAGCCTTCCAGCGAGTTGGCCTTCGCCATCTTCTCTTTAGCCGTAGCCAGTGCCACGCCGATGTCCGCGTCCATCTTCTCAAGCTCTTTACGAAGCATGTTAATCTGGTGCTCGACTTGTAGTTCTTCAAGCGCTGCTTGTTCCTCGGTAGGTTCACCGAAGCCTTGGCTGTTCTTAAGGAACTCAGCGATTTCGCCACGCTTGTTAAGGTTAGAGTGCTGTACGACAACATGGTCAGGGATTGCGACACCCATTTCACGTAAGCGTAATGCTTCTTCGAGCTCTTGGTCAGCCATAGTGCCGCCCGCTGCTTTGAAGCCAACTTCCACTGCGTAATCACCCACTGTTACATCATTCAGGATATTACCGTCGTCCTGTGGCATATTGATGCCGATCTGTTCAGTTCGTTCCTCGCCCTGCATGATGCTTGAACCCGTGTTGTTGAAGTAGCGAGTCTCTGTGTAGAAGTCCTGCACTAGCTCAAGTATCTTACGGCCTACGCTTCTACGCGCACGCTTCAAGTTACCAACTACAACTGACACTTGGATTTGACCACGGCTGATTGCTGCTTCTTGTGCACGGCCTGACTGGTCAGCTCGCGATGTGCCAAGCATTGACGAGTTAACTGCCGAGATTTCACGGATAGTCGAAGCGGCCTTCTGTGAGATTCGGTCAATACCGGTAGGGATTTGGTTTGGCTGAATCTTGTCTGGCTTTTCGTAGCCACGCTTATACTGAAGCACTAGGCCTGTCTCAGCGCCGCGCTCTTCTAAGTCTTCAGCGTCCATGTCAACGAGCGAGTCTTCTTGGATCACCCAACCTGAGTTAGCCGTCGTATTAACGATGTGCAACTCTTGTGAGCTGGTCTTGTTAAGAAGGTTCTGCGGGTCGATAAGGTTATCAACTGGGCCGAACGGATTACCGCGACGGAAGTACGGGAAGAACGGTACAATAGTGAACGAGCGATAGATTGACCAATCATCATCAAGCACTACGTCGTCCGCCGTTACAGTCATGCGAACTCGGCGACCTTTGCGCTTAATTACTTCTAGGCCGTACTTTTCTGCGAAGGCTTCTGCTTCTTCTTTCTTCGAGCCATACGGTACTGGGCGAAGTGCACCAGTCGTCAGGTCAGCAAAGAAATACTGGTCATCAACTCGATAGTGTTGGCGTTCGATAACACGGATGCGGCGAAGCTCACGGCTGTCGGCCTCGTCCTGCTGTGGTCTACGCTCACCGCCGAATGTCTGCTCGAAATACTCGAAGTTCTCGACCGAGCCAACCATACCGCTATCGACTAAGCCTTCTAGTTCTTCGGCCTTGTCCCAACCATAAGTCGCACCGATTTCGTCAGGCGTCAACCAGCGTGAAATGAATACCTCATTCCATGTGGCTGGGTCAGCGCTCTTGGCCTCACTGTCTGGGATAATATCGACTGGGTCTTCGTGTGTTACTACAACCTCACCTTGTAGGTTACGTTCGAACGACATACGTACGTCGAAGTAGCCACGACCAGTGATAAGGCCATCAGCAAACACGTCTTCTTCTACGTCGTCGAAGTTACACGCGTCGAGAATCGTCTTAGTGATCGTGTTTAGGGCGAAGGCTGTCTGTTCGTCACCGTAGTCGCGTGGGCGGTAAGTCACTTCGACCTTACGCTCAAGCTGTTCGCCAATGATGGCGTTCACGGTAGATAGAATCATGTTCAGTGTAAGAGCTGGTCGGCCCTCGCTGTCTAGGCGTGCCTTGTCCTCTTTCTTCCACTGTTCCCCTGCGTAATACTTGTTGTTGCGTATCGCGCGTTTAATGAAGTCTTTGTGCTTGGAGCTGTTAGCTTCCTCGAAACGAGCAAAGTTATCGCGAGCTAATATCTTGCCTTCAAGCTTTTTGCGTGGCGATGTCTTCTTAGTCATTTTTGTCTAGCCTATCAGTTAGGCGATCAATGGCCTTCGTTAGCGCATCAAGCGTCGAATCAAGTTTCGCGCTATCAATCTCAAGCTTGCGAATACTCTCGTTGTTCAGCTTTGTCTGGTCTTTTAGAGGCTTAATAACGACCGTGTGCCATAGGCCTACGACACCGACTACTAAACCCCCAAAAGAAACGACTATCTGGAAAGTCTTAACGTCCAAGGTTCACCCTGTTTTATTATTATTGTTTTACTGTTGGGATATAATAACAGTAGCACTAATAATTAACAACGCGAAGCTATGCAGACATGCCCGATTTGCGCGCTTTCCTGCCGCCGCCATACTTGCCCAACTTGTCCTTAAACGACTTCTTAGGTTTGGCCTTCTTCTCGTTGCGAATACCGAACAACATAATCATCTGACCAATCCAAGCTAAGGCGTCCACTTGGTCATCGTTAGCGCCCAGAGGGAACTTAAGTAGCTCATTCTGTAGCGCAGACATCCAAGGGGTTGACTCAACTGTCGGAAAGTAAACTTTGCCCTGCTCCATACGACCCTGAATAGGTCTAGCGCGTGTGCCTTTGTCCGCGCCGCGTGTCCTAAGCTTCTCGTATCGCAGAGAGATACCGCGCTCTTGCTCGGCCTTCTGGATGAATGGCTCAAGCGTCAGCTCAATCTGGCCTGTCTCGATGCCGAACAGCTCAGGGTTGTACCGCTCTTGTATCTCGAACATCTGGTCGATTAGTCCCAGCGAGTTCCAGCGTCCCCGCTTCAGGTCAATGAGCCAAATGTTCTGTTTCCTGTCGATACCCACAACGGCGAACACACTGTAGTCAGCGGTCTGCTTGGTTGAGATAGCCAAGTCAGCGGACGCATACAAGCGCATTTCGTTCAACGGTGGACACTCCGACGGGTGATAGTAGCGGAACATATCTTTAGTGAAGAAGTCACCGTCTTCTGATACTGGGCGCTGTTGGTATAGTGCTTCCCAGTCTCGCGGGATCATCGCACGCTTGATACGACGAAGCGCAGGCAGTGGGTAGCGGTCTTCATGCAGCGCTTCACCCTTTTTACGGTACTTCTCGTCTTGCGTCGCAATGGCTGGGTATTCCACCAAGTCCCATTGGTCAACGTCTTCAGAGATTGGTTCGCCCTTCTCTGCTGCTTCCTTCTTCGCTTCAGCAAATACGTTAAGCAACCAGCCCGCTAAGTCGTCATCGTGCCAGCGAGTCTGAATGATAAGGACACCACCACCGGGGGCAAGACGTGTATAGAACGCTGACGAGTACCAGTCTTTCACTTTCTGGCGTGTAACTTCCGACTCCGCTTCTTCACGGTTCTTCACGGGGTCATCAATGATACCTAAGTGAGCACCACGACCTGTGATTGGACCACCTACACCCGCCGCAGTAAAGCCGCCACCTTCAGTCGTCATCCACTTTTTAACGCTCTTCGTGTCTGGTGATAGTCGAGTCTTGAACGCAGCCTTGAACTTGTCGGTGTCGAGCAAGTCACGGCACTTACGGCTGAAGTCCTCTGCTAAGTCGCCCGAGTAAGAACAGGTGATAACCTCATGCGTCGGGTTACGGCCTAAGTACCAACTTGGGAAAGTCTTTGAACCGATTTCACTCTTGCCGTGACGTGGCGGCATGGTGATCATCAAACGTGGCGAAAGGCCATTCTCGATGTCCCGTGCAAACTTTTCCAGCCGCATACAAATGTCGGCATGAACCCAACCCGGCATATAAGCGTCATTGTGTCGCTTGATGAACGGCAGTAGTCGTCGGCGCACAAGCTCACGTTCTGCAAGCTCTTTCTTGGCCTCAAGCTCTGCGTTAAATGCCTCGATTTCCTCATGGTTAACGCGCTGCATTTCCATCTGCACACGGTCTATCTGGTCTTTGTTTGTAGGCCGAACGAACGTACCAAGCGACTTAGCACATGGTATGCAGTGCCGCTTGTCGTACATTTCGTAGTGTGGGATGGACTTCAAACATTCATGGCAATGTTCTACTTTAACCATCCTCGGACACCTCCACGTAATCATCAGGCGATAGGTGTATCTCTTGGCCTGCCAGCTTCATTAGCTGCTCGTCGTCCATTGATTCCATTTGAGAACGGTTGGTGACAGTGACTTCGACCTTCTCAGGCGTTGCTAGGCCATGCAGCTTAACTAGTGAGTCAACGGCACGTATCTCTTCCATCGCTGTAGCAGACTTGGCGTGCGCTTCAAGGTAGAGCGCCGTTGCGTCGTCTTTGGTGAACTCAATAGCACCAGCCTGAACTGCAACTTGTCGCTGCATTTCGCGCATGTATGAGATAGCAAGTTTGATGTCTTCGCGTTCGGATAATTCCGCGACAGCACGCGCTGGGTGTCGGTAGCCCGCAGCTCTAGCCGCAGCAGAAGGGTTAATCCCCTGCGTGCGACGTTGAACGTAAGTTTCTTCTTGAGCTGTGAGTTTTGCGATACCGAGTGATGCGTAGCTGCCACTTAAAGTTTGTAGTGACAGGTCGCTCATTTTAGTCCTTCCAAACGAAAGTGTTGCTGCCCACGTGTGTCCATTGCTCTTCGTCGTACTCAAGAGCCTCTGTGACGGTCAAACGGACAGAAGTATAGGTAATGCCCCCCATTCGCTTTTCGCCCACGTAGACGATCTTAGGCGTCGTTTTAAGGCCTATGGTGTCGATGGCTGTGCCAGCGAACATGCCTAAAGGGATAATGAGCGTAATTGGTCTAGGCTCACTCTTAATCTCAGTATTCGCTTCGTACATTAGGTCTTCTGCCACTTCTACTAGTTGAGTAGCCAGCGCCTTAAGTTTCCCAGCGAGGTCTTTCTTATTCATTATTATTAGCCTTACTGTTGATGTTATCTAATAGTAACACTAATGGCGATCGTCGCAAAAAATTTGCAGAAAAATAATTGAGATTCGTCGATAGAAGACCCCCGCCCCCTTGTTCGTTTTTAGTTGAGCGTTGCCCGTGGTTTTTCTGTGTTTGTGGTTGGTTGTTGTTATGTATGTGTCTTCTCTGTGAAGGCGCGGTCGGTTCGGATTGATTCTGATTCGGACTATTCAATAGAAATGGGATTGAACCTACTTAGGAGTCCCTAAACATTAAAGAGAGTAAATACTATGAAAAACGTATTAATCACACACGCTTCATCAACTGACTTAGTTATCGACGGCGAGGCAATGCTAGGCCTATCAGCAGCAACGTTCTCAAAGACAGTGGTTAGCGCAATAGACGAGCTTAGCACTGTTCATGGTCACACGACCAATCGAGTCGTCGGCTCTGTGTCGGCTGCGCTACGTAGAGAGCTGGGCAAGCGAGTGCTTAAGGTTGAGGGGCTTATCAGTGCTTCAATGTCTGGCGCTATCATGGACAAGGACGAGGCGAAAATCAGGATGCTAACCGAAAAGGTGACAGCAGTCGCTGACTGGATAGAGGCGCTATACGAAGAGTACAAGCCGCACGCAGACATACTTGGTGGCTTATCTAGCTATGAAGTTGACTTCCACCCGTTCCAACGCAGACAGGCACGCAGCTACACAGTAGACAACGAGTTGGATGCTGAAGAGCATGAAGAGTACACGTTCGACGAGTCAGAGGATTACATGGACGACATGGCTTCACTATGGCTAGAAGAACAGTCGTTGATTGCTGACATGTCACAGGCTGAGCTGCGGACACAGAAGGTAAACGTGACGCAAGCAATGGACAGCGAGCCACAGTACGAAATCTACAACATCACTAAAGAGGAATGGATAGAAGAACGTCTATACCGCGAAGAGGATGAATGGTTCGAGGCCGCAGCATACGGCGCTTGGGACGCAATGCAGAAGACCCTAGACCAAGCGAAAGCTGACCCTGCATATCCGCTAGTCGTTGAGACAATCGGCGAGCTATCAGAGAAGAAGCTAGGTGCTGCAACCAAGGTACTACGCAAGGCCATTGACTTCGAAATCAAAGTCGAGCGCTTAGAATCACGTAAAGAGTATATCTACGACCAGATACACAAGATGGACAACACGAGCGAAGAACTAACAATCGCTGCAATGTCTAACTCAGTACGTGACGACGAGATAACAGAGCTTCAGACGGAGCTGCGTGACGCGTACAAGGTGTCAAACTTCCTGAACCGCTACGCAAAGGAGTTTGAGAAATGGCTATCACTTGTCGAGCTTGAAGTACCGCATCGCGTCTATTCATCTTACGTAGCCTTCGACCCTGTTCAGTTCCTAGTCGATCAAATGATTAAGAAAGCTGGCTACATGGGCGAACGTGTCAGTCCACGTTCTATGGCTAAGTTCCAAAAGGATGCACTGAAGCTGCTTGGGAATCCAACGACTATCGAGTCTTTCGTAATTGAAGATGGCGAGTCAGCAGGCCTTGAGCTATGGGGCATCCACTTCACAAGAGGAGAACACGAAGAGTTGAAGAAAGCAGCAACCGAAATCGGAAAGGTACGAGCTATCAAGTTCAGACACGACGAGCTAGCTGCTAGAGAGCTTAAGCTGGACAAGATAGTTAAGAGCGCAGCGATGCGCAATAAGAAGCCTACTAGCCCTTTCGAGCTAGAGGCCATAACAAAAAAATTCTTATTCTAAATAACATTAGATAAAGAAAATAAAGACAGGGTGCGGGAACACCCTGTCTTCGCCACGCACTATAAGAGAGAGAAAAACACATGTCAATCAACACATTATCGATCGACGATTTATTCGACACTAACGACCTATTCGAGAGCGCAGCACACTACGAGGCATCACTAGCCGAGGTTGACACGCCTGTTGCTGAGAAGATACGCATTAGAGCCTACAGCGCTGAGTATTACGAGTGGATAGGCCAGAGCATACCTATGCCTGAGAAAAGCCCTGAGATTAAGGCTGTGGAGCTAATCAAGGCATCTAGCAACGGCAAAGCGTGTAGAGCATGTGACGGCACAGGCCTATATCGCATCCACAAGCACAACAAGGACATTCCATGCGCCAAGTGTGCGGGCAAAGGCTACATCACGCCAATCGACGAAGCACGCAGCAAAGCGTACACAGCACGTCGTAACGCTGGCCTACCGATGGACGCAAGCCACACTGACTACATTCACTAGCCTGTAGCCCTCGTCATTCCTATAAATCTTAATAGCCTGGTCAAACACCGAAAGGGACACTGACCAACGGCTAAAACATCTGCTTTTAGGGCACAGTCAGGGCGATGGCGCACAGGTATGTTGTTCTGTCTCGCCAGTCAGTGAAGAGTGAAAAGGTGAAGAAAGAGCGGGTATGTGAGTGTGAGAAGTGAGAAGTGAGAAGTGAGAAGTGAGGATGTGAGGATCAACGAAAAATAAAGAATAATCAATGAATGGCGAATGTCAGTTGTCAGTCGTTAATCAGATTCTATCTAGTATGTTGTTTGTAGAGTTTGATAGAGCAATGTGGTCAGCAATGTGGTTCATGCGGTTTGGAGAGTGGGCGTTGTGATTGTAAGTGGGGAGCTTAGATTTTGCTTACAGACGTTCCACTTAACCTCAACGCTTAGTACGCTTCGTACAGCCCGCTACGCTCTTACACTCGTTCCTCGTTCCACATGTCCGGCGTCCTGCGTCAAGGTAGATTCCACGACTGACACAAAAGTCCAAGCGATCACCCCACTGACTGCACACAAGCCGAGAGCGGGATAACGGTTACGAATTTACTTTTACGGGGGCCTTTTATGACAGAATTTAAGAGTCATTCCAACAGAGGCCGTACTACGGAGGCCGCGCGCCGAGCAACGAGCAACGGTTGACGGTCAACACTCGACGACCACTGACCACTGACCAACGCGCACCACTCACCGCGCGACGCACGACGAACAACACTCACCGCCTGCTGCTCACTGCATACTGCAGGACGCGACACCACCGCGCATCGACCAGTGAGAAGTGAACAGCTCGCGGCGCTCAACACAGACTGGCCGACCTTCATAGGCCGACCTTCAACACAGGATAGACACATGCAACCGATTAACGCACTACACCGCCGACTGCTGGCTGCTGAGCCAACGCTTGACCTCTTCACACTTAGCGGGCGAGTTACAGCGCTCGGCATGATAGGCCAATGGCTAGACCACTGCGGTCAATGCTTAGATAAGGCGCACGCCCTTCAAGCGGCAGGCGACCGACGAGCAGCGGCTAAGCCCTACCAACAATGGTTCAACCTGACGATACAGATTGGACAGTTGCACGACCTGATACACGAAGCTATCCAGCTACACGACAAACAACAAGCAGCATAGAACGGGAGACATTCGCATGGCGATGAACACGACCAACACAATTGAACGAATCAAGATGGCACGACGCGCGATGGGCGACCAACGTCAGCAATGGCAGGCGGCGATGGACGCAGGGCTAAGAGGACGAGCCGAGTACCATGCCCAACAAGCGGCGATGTACGGGCGAGAAGTGAAACGCCTACTAGACCGCTGCCCGACCTTCATTTACAGTTAATTGCAAAACAACGGGGAGAAAGTCGTTAAGGAACAACAACTTGCACACGGATAGTGCTACTTTTACGGCTTTCGACCAACATTCGACGCGTATCGGATAACGGGTACAGGGCGTTTTCGGGGCGGTGGACGCAAGACAGGCAAAGTGTCCAAGTTATGACACCGACTGTCCACCCGTTGTCCAACCCCCTTGGACAGCCACAGCCCAGAGGACGCAACGCCTAGAGCGATTTGTCCAACTTGTCCAACTTTTTTCTACCCTACACTGTGTAATAACTATTATTCATTATTTAATACTTAACACATATTAAAAACTTTTCTCTCAACGCTAGGCTGTAGAAGTTGGACAACTTGGACAACATGGACACTGTACGAATGTCGAGCAACTATCGGCTCTCGTATAATTCCAACAAACTGTCATAAAACGGGTGCGGGGTAAGTGACCACTAACAGGTCGTACCAGTGAAAGTGTCCAACTTATTTTTGAAACTTGGACACCAACTTGGACAACTTGGACACATTGTTTAATCATTAACCACTTTGCACAGATTATAGACAGGTGGTTAATGATTGCACAACGACATGCAAATTCACACGATAGACGCCCGATATGAGGCGAACCGACCAAAACAGACAATTAGGAGCACAGAATGAGTGTAACAGTACCCTACTCGCGGCGGCGGAGATATGTTCAGCCATACTTCGACCAAGGAGTGTATTTGTTTGAAATCGAAGGCGCAACACTGAATGGCGCAGGCGACCCAGCTATTAACATGAGAGTGTTGGAGTCGTTTGACGGGCGTCGTGTTGGTGTCTACTACTTCCGAAACTTTCATCTTACTGCAGCTACCAGTGAGAAGTCTCGCGCCCTGTGGGACAGAAAGTTCGACATGCTACTCTCAGCGCTCGGCATCCAAGAGCTAAATGACCTCGGTGTCCTTGTAGGCCGCACGGTGCTTGTGGAGTTCACGAAGGCAGGCCTTGAGCCACTGCCCAACTTCTTATCACCTGAAGCGCGAATGAAAGCACCGCCAACGTTCACAACCGAGCTGGCTGCCGCTTAGATATATTAGCGTTACTGTTGACATAGATTAACAGTGGCATTACCATTCGCGGCCTTTGATGGAGGGAGAACAATGCCCAAAGCAAGAACAAGAGCTGTTAAGTTTAACAGCATGTCATACCGCCAACGAGCGGAGAAACGCCTAGCACGCACGACTTTCGGCTGCCTAGGTATAGTAGTAATACTGTTGGCAGCAGCTATAAGCTACGCCAGCAAGTAACGAACAACAAACAACTATCACAACTTACAGAGAGAATCCCCGATGGAAACTATTCGCACTAACGCAATGACAGCTACTGAAGTAACAACGCTAATCAAGAACTTCATGAGCAACCCACTCCACGCGATAAGCAAGGACTTGCACCCGCTAATCATAGGCAAGCTGTTCGCCGAAGGCACAGGCGCTAGATACCGCCATCAGCTAATGGGTGCAGCTATTAACTCAATGTTTGTAGAGGAACTGGCAGCGAACATCAAGTTCGACCGCGAGAACCCACAACAGATGATTGAGCAAACCATCGAGTACATGACTGTGATGTTCAAAGAGCAACTTGAGCACTTCGCTGCGCAACCTATCGCCCTAGAAACGGCGACGGAAACGCACGACGAATACTACGCGAAACGTGACGAGAAGCCTGAGCAGGCCGACGAAGAACCTGCAGTAAGCAGCGAACCATCGGACGACGTACCAGAAGAGATTGTCGAACTGCTTGACGCTATCGCTGACGCAATGGGTGGCGAAGGCTGTGGTGAGTGTGAAGGCTGTAAGCGCCGTGCGGCTAAGAAAGCTGAAGCGCAACAGGCGAATGACTAGAACTCTATTGCGGGTATTCCAAGGCGGAATGTCCGCCTTAAGCAATAAAAAGGAATACCCAATGTTCGGCAGCAAAGAACAAGCAAGAATAATTAATGAACTAACACAGCGCGTTTCGGCACTAGAAAGCGCCCTACGCCAGAACCGACGTGAAGCCGTGAAGTCACACGACCGTATCGACCAAGCAAACCTACGTGTAGCGAACATCGAGCACTACATCGGTATGCGTTCACACAGCTTCAATGACGGCGGTCGCATGTGGAACTACATGCAACTGCACAAAGACATAAAGAACGGACAGCGCCCACAGTCGTTGTTCGTAGCCAAATCAAGAGTACAAGCAGCATGACAGACAACACCCAATACCTACCAGTCACCCAAGCAGCAGCGGTAGAAACAAAGATTCAGAACTCAGTAAAGATTAGCAAACAGCTAATGAAATCTGAGCTCAAGAAGCGCATCGACGACCTAACGAAAGAAGAGCGAGAGGCTGACACCAAACTATCAGTGGCACGCGACTTGGTGAAGATGGCGACCAGAACGCTAGTCGAAAAGCACGCAATGGACTACGTAGCCAGAGATGGCGAGCTGACGCGCATACGTAACTTCTTCAACAAGTTCTCATGTATTGAGCGCGATTCCGCTGAGAAATACTTCGACAAGAACACAGACATGGTTCGTTGTGTGGAGACAGGCCTTGCTGAGTCTTGCATGTTAGGCACTAGCAACTTCAAGAACATGTGGCCTGAGTATCAAAAGCAGTTCGAGGAAGACGGCACGTTGAACCTGACTGTTGAGTTGCGTATTCGTGACTATGAAACAACTGACTACCATGAAAACTATCTGCGATTCGACCTTGATTTCCATGCAACCGAAGAGCTTTACAAGCTGAGCGATGCCTTCAAGGAAGCGGAAGAGAAGTGGCGCGAGCTGAGCAACAAGCTTGATTCACTTAAAGAGAAGCTGAACGGCATCGACCAAGTTGCTGAACAGATGGAAGCACAGCTATTAGTCCAAGAGCTTAGCCAGTCAGAAGAAGGTCGCTTGGCACTTGAGACCGCAGGCCAGCTAGTAGGCGACATGCTGGGCGAAACCCCTACTCTTCTACAACTGAGCGGTGGCATCAATGAATAAGCAAGCAATCAAGAAATACACAGGAGCATGGTAAATGGCAAGTCATAACAACGTACTGGTTGAACGCGCAGACATTCAAGACATGGAATTTCATGTAGACCTAGAAGCTGTGGTGGCTGACTTTGTATCAACCTCTAGCGACATCAAAGACGTATTAGCGAGCGTTGACAGCGACGACGTTGCGGCCTTCGTTGCAGCATGGCTGAACGACGAATACAACTCAGGTGAGTTTGTCCCTGCAATACGCCACATCATGTATGCGAACACCATGCTAGACCTAGCGAGCCTACTAATCGCCGCCGCTGAGCAAGAGCTTGAAGAAGGTACGGACGTGGACCCGCTATGCGTCGAGAAGATGGTGGCTGAAGAGCTTGCGAAGCGCGGTCATACTGAAGAAATGCAGAAAGTGTTATCGGAAGATTACGAACTGGCGGAAGCACTGAAGCAGCAGCTATTCGGAGACCACAGCAGAGCCTTGCGCAAGATTAGCCAGTCACTAGAACCAGCTGTCGAAGCGCAGCGAAGCATTCTTGACGACACAAGCAAGCCTATGCTTGAGCGCATTGACGCTGCGGCACGCATCAAAGACCTGTCGGAGCTAATCAAAGCGATTAACCCAACGCCTAAAGACCAACCTTCAGAGGAAGCGGCATGACCACAATTAACAGTAGCACTACTATCAGCGGCATTAGTGGCAGCACAGTGACCATCAACGGTCAGTCATTCAAAGGCGGTGACGTGGTGATTGCTAATGGTCGCGTTTACGTGGATGGCAAAGCGCAGACAGTGCAGGCCGGACCAGAAATCAAAATCGAGATTGAAGGCGCTGTCCACTCAGTCTCGACCACATCAGGCGACGTGTCAATCAACGGCACAGTCGAACGAGTCAAAACGATGTCAGGCGACGTTGAAGCTAAGGCCATTACTGGCAACGCAGAGACTATGTCGGGCGACATCATAGTTAAACCATAACCAACACAGGTATAAATCATGAAAAAATTGAAGCTAGGCCTACGCCTTAATGCGTACAACCGCCAGAAGATTGCACAAGCTGTAGTACATTCGAAAATCGGTGGTCGTATTGACAGCCTGAACCGCGAACTAGCTGAGCTGGGCAAAGAGGTTTACCAATCACTGTTCGACATGTACGGCCTTGGCAACCTTTGTGCTGACGGTCAAGACGTATCGACTATCATAGAAGGCACACTGCCTACTGCCCCACACCTAACAGTTGTAAGCGCTGACCGTGCATCAATCATGAACCTTGAGTTCGGCGGTGTGAAGCCTATCCCTTACCGCTATCAGGTGGGCAACGTTAACGAAGCACTGTTCGAAGACTTGCCGATGATGGAAGAGCGCATCATGGGTGTATTCCCCAAGAGCGCCTATGTGCAGAAGCAGGCGGCTGAGATTCAAGAGAAGATTATCGCTTTCCTTGAAGGCCACAAAACACTTCGTACAGTGGTTGAAGAAGCCCCAGAACTGGCTGACATCATCCCAGACGAATACTGTGAAGCACCAGTCGAAGGTAAGTCACTGGACAGCATCTTGTCGGGTGAAGAGCCTGCCGAAGAAACTGCAGTATCGGAAGAAGCTGCGGAAGAGTCAACAGAAGAACAGGAAGGTGCTGCATGAGCAGCACTTTCACCCGCAACGACCGCCTAACGCTGGACGTGATCAAAAAGGCTTTTAACCTAGACATTATCGTTTTCCTTGACTGGGAATCGTTCTACAAGTCGAAGGCCAACCAAGGTTCTAAGTCGTACAGCCTGAAGTCTCTAACCTACCCTGAGTACATCTTAGGCGAGCGTTTCCATGAGACAGGCCTAGGTTTAGCAATCGACCTTGACGAGACCATTCTGTACGGGCACGGCAAAGATTTCTACCGTGAACAGATGGACATGATCAAACGTGCAAGAGCAGACGGCCTACGTGTTGGCCTTGTTGCCCACAATACAACGTTTGATGGTGCAATCTGCAACTGGGTGCATGGCGTTGAGTTTGACTTCTACTTCGACACAATGCTCATGCGTAAGTATCTAGCTGCGCATAAACCAGCACGCCTCGACGCTTGTGCTAAAGACGAGTGGCCTGATGACCCTGCGCTGCGTAAAGGTAATGACTTGGCGGACGTTGACGGTATCAAGTACGAGTACATCACCGACGAGCAGCACGCATCGCTGGCTAAGTATTGTCGTCAGGACGTTAACTTAATGCGTCGCTTGTTCTTGGCTTACGTACCGCGTATTGGCCTTGGCGAAAGCATCGAGTTAAACGCTATGAACATCACGCTACGTGGTGCGATTGAGCCGCAGTTCGACATCAAAAACGAGCTACTGCATGAAGTGTTGGTCGAAGAGCGAGAGAAAGACGGCAAAGCGGTTGTTGCGGCTATTGAGTATTGCTTAGAGCATGACATCAAGGACGTTACACCTAAGACGTTCGGTTCTAACCAGCAGTACGAACAGCTACTACGTGAGTTCGGCCTAACTGTGCCTAAGAAGATTTCGAAGACCACAGGCCTACTGTCACCGGCACTGGGCAAAGGCGACCCTGAGTACATTCGTTTGCAGATTGACAACCCACAGCACGCAGCGCTCTACAAAGCCCGTGAACGTGTGAAGTCAACCATCGCGTCGAGTCGTGCCGAGCGTATGCTTAGCGTTTCAGAGACCTTCCGCAGAGTTGGTTTTGATGACGCATGTATGCCGTTTTTCCTTAACTACTATGGTGCGGGACAGACAGGCCGTTGGTCGGGTGGGCAGAAGCTTAACCAGCAGAACAACACCCGTGGCGGCAAGCACCGCCTGTCAATGTTAGCGCCTGATGGTTATCAGATTGGTGTGTGTGACTTATCGAACATCGAGCTACGTGTGAATATGTGGTTCTGTGGTCAAACTGACGTATTAGATCAAATGAAGGCCACCGATGACCTACCAGACGACCACCCAGACAAGTATGACTACTACTGTGACGTAGCGGGCGGCATCTTCGACCGTAAAATCACGAAGTCACAGGACAAGAACGAGCGCCAAATGGGTAAGGCTGCGGGCTTAGGCCTTGGCTTCGCTATGGGCTGGTTCGGCTTCCAACAATACCTTGCAAGTGGTCCACTGGGCATGGAGCCGATGTTCAAAGACGATGCGTTCTGTCGCGGCGTAAAGAACTCGTACGACACCAAGCACTATGCAGTTAAGGCTATGTGGCACTACCTAGCGAACACTGTAATGCCAGTGCTGGTTAACGGTGGCGAGCTACGATTCGGCCCTAATGACTCGTACTTGGCACGCAAAGACCAGATTGTTCTACCTTCAGGCCGTGTACTTCAGTACAGCAACGCCCGTTACAAAGGCGAAGAGACTCAGTCAGGCGTGACAATGAAAGTCGTGTTCGACTCGGACAAGTACGACCGCTGGGGTAAACCAGTTCCTAAATACCTATGGCACGGCCTACTAATCGAGAACATCGCGCAGGCAACAGCTCGCGACATTCTTGCCGAACAGCTTGTGAACGTGAACGCAGAGCTTGAAGACACTGGCCTAGGCTGGGTTATGGGCAGCGTACACGATGAAATTCTAGCCGCTCTAACTGAGCGAGACCTTGACCGTGCGTACGCCGTAATGGAGCGACACATGGCAGTAGCCCCTAGCTGGGCAGTGGGCTTACCGCTGGCTAACGACGGTGGCTACGCGAAAGAGTATTCAAAATAAGAGTAAACCAGAGGGCGGCGTCCTTGTACCCGCCCTATTTCCCCATTGAAGAGAATTAAATATGTCAGTTCAAAACATCGCAGACAACGCTACAGCAATCCTTGAAGAAATCGTAAAAGTAGCTGATGACCATAACAAAACCGTTGACCAATTTAACGAGGCCGTTGACGAAATCGAACGTCTACGCGCACAGGTGGACGACATGCAGAACGTCATCAATGAGAAGAACCGACTACTAGATAAACAAAGCATGGTGATTGATAAGGCCGTCGAGCACAAAGGCATCGACAAGGCGGAAATCACGCGCTTGAAAGCAGAGCTGAAGCACCTACAGCAGCTTGACCCTAAACGCTTGTTCAAAGTTAACAAGACCCAGAAAGCAACGATTGCTGACCTTAAGGCGACAATCAAAGACCTTGAAGAGAAGCGCAAAGACTCAATGCGCAAGGCTACTGAGATTGCACGCAAGGCCAAAGAAGAAGGACAAGCGCCGTTCTACGTTGACCCTGTGACGGGCAACAGCCTCCGAGCTATCCCGCGCATGTATGTAGCTAAGAACAATGAGTACGGCGGTATGCCTGACACACCAGTTCTTGAGTTCCATCACCGAGACCGTGGCATCACACGTCAAGGCACGTTACTACAGAACGGTAAGGTCGCATGGGCAGCAGCACAGAACTCAGCGCCGACCGAGTCTGACGCTCAAATCGCAAAAGATTATATCCTGACGGACGCTAAGCGCCGTGGGGTGAAAATTAAATTCACTAAAGAACTAGAGGCCGCATAACATGGCAAAGCCAAACAATTTCGCACAAACAAAACCAGTCGTTGTATTGCTTGTAGTACCTGACGAAGAAATCAAGGTACTGAAGGACGACAATAACGAAGTAATGGTATTCCCTAACCTCAAGAAAGCGCAGAAACACGTTTCTAACCGCATTGAGTCAGAGTTCCACCCTTTCATCCAATACGCCAACGAAATGCCTGTAGCGGGCGCAGGAGACCGTGAAGAGACCAACAATCGTCGTTGTCTTCGCTGCAAGGAGTTCCTACGACCGAGTTACCGCCAGACAATGTCGAAGATGCCTGACGGCTCTCAGATGGCAGTAACCGAGCTAGATTGTCCTAAGTGTGACTTAGGCGAGTAAATTCACAATAGTTCCTTGGGGGGTGTGCGGAAACGCCACCCCTTTTTTCTGTGGAGTAAAACATGAGAACAGTTGATCAACTAGTCGTAAACGGCGGCAAGAAAGTTTATTCAGTAATGAAAGAAGCGAATACCGGTGTATTCGTTTACATCGAAATGACGTACAGCAAGAAGACCGGTATCAAGCATAAGGTTATCCAAGCGCACGAGAAAGAGTGTATTCGAATGATGGATAAGGCCAAGTTACACGCACGCAAACAAGAAGAAATGAAGGCAGCATGATAACGCACCAATTCGACAAAAAGCGAGGGATGCTAACCCTTGAACACATTAACGACGAGCTGGCGATAGTAATCGAAAGTCGGTTCGTTCAATACCAGGGCACTACGACACATACCAGGATTAGTTCACCTTCCGATTCTGAGTCGTACTACCTTCAACGCAAGCAAGAACTATCACCGCCGAAAGTGCGGAAAGACCACAACACAAGGATTTAAAGACATGAGCGCAGTATTGAATTTCCCTACACAGCCATCGGCCTTGAACTTAATCAAAGCCCGTGACGAAGCAGCTAAGCAACACGCCGCAGCAGGCCTGTTCTTCCCTGTAGGATGCCAACCGCTGTCAGAGCTAACTGGTATGCCAGACCGAGGCCTACAGGCCGTTGTACGTAAAGACACGAACACCGTGTTGGCGGTACATGGTCAACGTTACAGCCTAATCAAGAATAGCGAAGTGTATGAGCGTGTAGACGCTGCAATTCGTGAATCAGACGTACTCGATACGAACGGCATGGAGATTGTCGATTCTATCGCGTATGAAGGTGGTCGTTCGATTCGTTCGTACATCTTCCCTGAGCACAAGATTAGCATTGGTCGCGGTCGTCGTGATGTAACCAATCTGCGCTTGAATGTAATCAACAGCTACGACGGTTCGACGAACCTACGCATCAACATGGGCGGCTATCGCTTAGTGTGTGCGAACGGTATGGTCGTCGGGACTGACGTGTCGAACTACGTTGCCCGCCACACATCAGGCTTCAAAGTTGACGAAGTTAAGCAGCGTGTAGCCGCTTCGGTAGAGAACTTCGTGACCATGGGCAACCAGTGGCGCAAGTGGTCAAAAGAGCCGTGTTCTGACGAGAAGGCAATCGGCCTAATCAGTGAGTTCGCTCGCGGTTCGTTAGCCATGAACAACAAGCTGTTCGACATTTGGATGAACGAAAGTAAAACACTCGGCAAGACCATGTGGGCGTTCTTCAATGCCCTGACCTACTGGTCTACACACGCCGAGATTAAAGAGGCCAGCATACCAAACGCCCCAGCTATCGTACTTGAACGTGAAGCTCGCGTATCACGATTCTTGGGTAATCCGCTAATTAAAGCCGCAGCTTAGGTTTCATAATTATTAGTAATACTGTTAGAATACTAAATTTATTCACTAATAATCATAACAACAAATGCCCGACATTATAGATAACTCCGTGGCACAGCAGGAAATGATGCTTGCTGTCCACATACAAAACGCGCGGCTTAACACACCGCGCTTAACACCCAAAGAAGCTTGTCACAACTGCGATGAACCGCTGGACAACCCTGAACAGTTGTTCTGTGACGCAGATTGTGCCGAAGACTACGAAAAATACCCGAGGGAGGCTTAAATCCAATGAAACTGCACTTTGTTTCTGCACTAAGTAAGATCGGCCCCTTACGTAAAACAATCGGTCTAGCTGATGGTAGCTCGCGCTCGTACCCACTTGCCGCAAAGCTAACATCGCATGAAGCAGAGTTGAACGTCGAAGAAGACGGGTTAAAAGGCTACCGCAGTCTACTTGTAGAGAACGCTAACTTAGGTAGAGCACTTTACAAAGGCCAATTCGTACGCCCACTAAAAGCTGAGTCGCGCCGTGGTATGACAGACCAAGACGCTAAGACGCAGTTCCTTGTGTTGGACATCGACGGCCTGAAGTTAGAAGGTGGGATCAAAGACCGATACCGCAAATCGGACGTTGAAGCCGTAGCCGAATCAGTAGTTGAAATGCTGCCGAAACAACTAGCCAATGTGTCATACGTGGCAATGGCGTCTAGCTCGTTCGGCCTGCACAGAGACGAAGTATCGGTACATATCCACTTCTTGCTTGAAAACCCAGTTAGCCACCGTGCATTGAAAGACTGGCTCACCTCGTTGAACTATACACAGTCTGAGATTTACGAACGACTCAAGCTTACAAAAACCAAGACACGTCTTAAAAGTGTTATTGACCCTTGTTTAGCTGAGCCGTCACGCCTTGTGTATATCGCACCGCCTAGTTTTGGTCCTAAGAAAGCAAACCCGTTTGTTAACGATGAAGACCGCTTTGTGTTGGTTGAGAAAGAGCATGAATTGCTTGACCTTGAACCACTGCTAGAAGAAGTGCTCGACAAGATGGAGCGCGTTAACCAAGTACGTGACCAACGCATTAAGGACTTACAAGCGGAAGCTGGCATTACTCGCCACAAACCGAAGTATGACCGAATTAATGTGAACGGTCGTGCGGTGAACGTAATGTCTAACCCGCCGCCTGCCCGTATGGAGTTTGCATACGAAGACGACGAGTTTGTTCGCTATAACGTTGGCGGTAGCCGTAATAACGCGTACTGGGTAGCCCGTTCTAACCCTGAGATTGTCCGCTGTTTCGTGCCTGACGAACCTGCGTTCTTGTTCAAAGCCGCTGACCCAGAGGCCTATGCCAAGCACGTTGAGAAGTACGGTGCGGCCTATGACGAAGTGAAGGACGAGGAAGTCGGTGTCGTACGTAAAGTACAACGCAGCATGTTCATTGACCAAACCACTGACGCTTATGTCACGATGGAATACGACAAGGAACACGACGAAATCGTTGAAATGAACGAGCGACGTAATGGACAGGTAGCCGAAGAGTGGATGAAGCACTACGGTCAACTTGTACCAGACCCAGTCCCTGCCCGTCATGTAGTTCTCGACCCTAACAACTCTAAAACGTTGTTTACCATTGGCGACAAAGACTACGTGAACCGATTTAAGCCAACTGTGTTTATGCGTGATAAGACAGTTCACGAACACCAAGACACGTTGCGCTACGGTAATGGCTGGATGCTCAGCTTAGACTGCCCAATTATCAGTGAAATCATCCTGAACATGCTCGGCGATGATATGGACTGTTTTGAGCACTTCATTAACTGGCTGGCCTTCATCATTCAGAAGAAGGACAAGACACAAACAGCATGGCTAGTACACGGTACTGAGGGTACGGGTAAAGGCCTGTTCTTCAAAGCTGTACTTCGCCCTCTATTCGGTCATGACTACGTTGCACAGAATACCCTACAAGGTATCGCTGACGACCAGTTCAACGGCTGGATGGAAGACTTAATGCTGCTAATGGTGGACGAGTTCAACATGCGTGGTGCGCAAAGTCTGACTAAGACTGCATCGCTACTTAAAACGCGCATTACTGAACCGACAATGATGCTTCGTAAGATGCAACAGCAACAGCGCGAAGTCGTGCAACGCTTGAACTTCATCTTTGCGACGAACGACCTAGATGCAATGCCTGTAGAAGACAAACGTCGTTACAACATCGCACCTAGACAACAACGTATGCTTGAGGCTCGATTAGCGTATCTTAAGGTTTTCCGAGAGCACTCTAACGAGTTAATCAAGGCCGAGCTGTTCAAGTTCGCTACGTTCCTACGCTCGTTCAAAGTTGATGTGAACCAATCAGGCTCGATCATCATGAACCAAGCGCGTATCGACACCCAGAAAGCGGGTATGAGTGCTGCTGACAGTTTCTTCGACGCTTTAACGACTGGCGATTTTGGTGCCTTCATCGGCATTTTAGATAAGTCAGCCGCCAACCTAGAAGCTGCGGACTTCACGCAACTATCACGCGTCAAAACGTTCCTGACTGCGAACCTAGAGCACGTAAACACGGGCAAGCCTTGTTACCTATTACCTGACGACCTAAAGATGCTGTACGGCTATCTGGCGGGCAAGGAAATATCAGACAACGCCCTATCACGAATGCTCAGTACGCATGACATCGTACGTAAACGCAAATCGACACCAGTAGGCGCACCTAAAGCCCTACCTACACGCCCTCGCTGTGTAGAGGTTGTCTGGAAGTACAACGACCTTGAGATTCTAGAAGAAATCCGAGAGGCCAACGCTGCACTGCCGACCAACGCGTCATCAATCAACAAAAGAAACAGCTCTGAAGAGTTCGAGCGTGCAATGGCTGAGGCTAAAGCAGAGCTAGAGCAATCGGCTGAACCAGAAATATATTCAAACGAAGGTTACGAACTATGACCCCTGTACTATTCAAAACAAAGACCTGTAAATTCTGCGGTGACGTCCGCGACTACGCAAATTTCGCTGGCGTTGAGCTAGAAGAGAAATTCATTGAAGAAGAGAACCCGCACAACCTACGTACTGCGCCTGTAATCGCTCATGAAGGTGAGCTTTACACTGGCCTAGACGACTGTGCCGCGTTCCTTCGTCGTCAAGCAAAGCGAGCCGCCTAATGGGGTTCGCTGAAACGCTTAAGGCCAAAGCGAAAGAAACAGGCCAGCAGACTATCCAAGGCACGTCAATCGAAGGCCAAGCCAAGAAGGAAGCAACGCAAGAAAGCTTTGCCGCCCGTCTTGGTGCAGTGGCTAAAGCGACCAAGCAGAAGGCCGTGAGCACGCCGCCGCCGTCTGGCCCACCCGTCGGTAAGTCGAAAGACCTTAAGAGCCTAGCTGACTCACTGAAGAAGGCTAAGGAAACACGTGACAATGAACGTGGCGCAATGGTCGTAGACTTCCCTGTCGCAGCCGTTAAAGCATGGTCATTCTCAACCCTTAAGAAGTTCGAGAACTGCCAGTGGGCAGTGAAGCTTGGCAAGGTAGACAAAATCTACGTTGAGTCAGGCGAAGCAGCACAGCGCGGTACACTGATTCACGATGGTTGTGAAGCTTGGGTACGTGGCAACGTTACGGAACTGCCAGCCGACGGTCGCACTAAGTTTGACGCCTTCGCTGCCGACTTCGCCCAACTACGTGAAGACTTCCGAGCGGGTAAGGTGTCACTTGAGGACGACTGGGGTATTCGTAAAGACTGGTCGCCGTGTGACTGGGACGACCCTGAATTATGGGGACGCGCTAAGCTAGATGGCTTTGTCAAAGAGAATGACAACTCATGTGTGATTATCGACTACAAAACCGGTAAGAAGTTCGGCAACGAAATGAAGCACGCTGACCAAGGCCTAAGCTACGCATTGCACGCGATGCACCGCTATCCTGAGTTAGATGTGTTTAAAGTTGAGTTCTGGTACTTAGACGAAGGCGTGAAGATGATCCGCTCATTCAACCGCCGTCAGCTATCAATGCTATTACTTCGCTATCATAACCGTGCTGTGAAGCTTACGACGACCCGTGACTTCATCCCATCAGCCAACGCACATACCTGTCGTTTCTGCGAGTACGGCTGTAACACTAACCGTGATGGCGTCGCATATGGCAATGGCGCATGTGGTTTCGACCACTATAGGGGGTTAGATGAAGCCGTCTAAGCCAACCTTTAAACCATTCACGCACCAAGAGCGCTTTGCCGCTCTTTGGGGCGCTAACGAACGCGTATTGAACTTCGACGGTTGTGGTACGGGCAAAACGCTTGCCTGCGTCCACACGGTCAAAACGTACTGGCCTGATGCCCGTGTGTTGGTTCTTGCTCCCCTTTCTATCCTCACGCCTGCATGGGCTAAAGACCTACGTTTCGGCTGGCCTGAAACGACATACGCTGTTGCTGCTGGTACTGCCGCTAAGAAGCGCAAGGCCTTTGAGAGCGATGCGCAATGGGTTATCACCAATCACGACACCGTAAAGATGATCGACAAAGAAGGTTATGCCGACAAGTTCGATGTTTTGATTATCGACGAAGGTGACGCATTCCGTAATAGAACGTCGATCCGTTCTAAGTCTCTGAACGCTGTTTCCGCAGTAATCCCACGAATGACACTTATGACAGGTACGCCGACACCTAATACTATTTTAGATATTTGGCACTTGGCTTTTCTTGTTGACCGTGGCGAGCGCCTAGGTAAAAACTTCTTTGGTTTCCGCCAGCAAGTTTGTGACCCTAAGCCTATTCTCGGAGCACCACCGGGAGCTATGGAATGGAAGGACAAAGCAGGCGCGGCTGACCACGTGACATCAATGTTATGTGACATCACCTCGCGAGTGTCGCTAGATGACGTGCAAGAACTGCCAGACACCGTATTCCGTGAAGTAACCGTCGAGTTACCGCCGAAGATACGCCGTGACTATGAGTTCCTGAAGCGTGAGTCAATGCTTGCCCTTGAGTCTGGCGAAATGCTAAACGCGGTTCATGCTGGATCACGTATGCAGAAGCTATTACAAACACTGTCGGGCGGTGTCTACAACGAAGACGGTTCAGTGGTTAACGTTCACAAAGAACGATACGAGCTGGTACTTGATTTAGTAGAAGAAACCGACCACGCCCTTGTGGCCTTCAACTGGACGCATCAGCGTGACGGCCTGATAGCTGAAGCTGAGAAACGCAAGCTTAAGTACGCTGTAATTGATGGCTCTACGAAGACGCTTGAGCGTAACCGCATTGTCTATCAGTTCCAGCAAGGCAACATTCAAGTAATTTTCGCACACCCGCAGTCAGCGGGACACGGCCTTACCCTAACACGCGCTAACCGCATTATCTGGGCAAGTCCAACCTACCGCGCCGACCTATACGAGCAGTTCAACCACCGTATTGTCCGTACAGGCCAGCAACGTAAAACTGAGATTATTCATATTGCAGCCGAGAACACTGTCGAAGAAGAAGTCTACGCCAAGATGCTCGACAAGCAGATGAATATGATCGACCTACTGAACACAGTAGCAGGCCTATTCCAAGCGGCCTAAACCAAGCAACCTAAACAAAACACTATAGAGAGAACCAGTAATGACTGATAAATCAAACCAAGCACCAAAAGCACCATTAAACGCATTTGCAATCACAGCAGCAGACTTCGACATGGACTTGTTCACGGACATTGTGAAAGACGTTCGTAACACCCGTCGTCAGGTTGTAGAGTTCGGTAGCGACTTCGACGAAACGCGCGATTCACTACGCAAAGCTGAAGAAGGCCTGAAGGCAGCTATGGCTGACCTGAACCTTGAGGAAATCACGAAGCTAACAGCCGAGTGTAAACGTCTTAAGGCCAAGTTAGCTACTACGCCGACCATCAAGATTCAAGCGTTTGATGAAGCAATGGACAGACTGCACGCGTTCTACGAAGCGCAGTGTCGTACACCGGTAACAGAAACAGAAACAGAAGATAAGAAGGTAGCATAATATGTCAGCAGCACTACAATTAAACATCGAACCAGAAGCAGTCGAGCAAGCACCAACACATGACCGTAAAGAGATCGTCACGGAGCTTATGAACGTTCGACGTGAAATCGCCCTAATTGAATCAGCAGAGCTGAAGTCGCTAAAAGAGCGTAAAACAGAACTTGAGAATCTCCTTAAGGCTACCCTTGAAGTGGGCGAGAAAGTCTCTTACGCAGGCATTGGCATGGTTTCAATGAGCGAAGAAACGCAACCATCAGTTCAAGACTGGGATGCACTGTATGAATACATCAAAGAGAACGATGCGTTCTACTTTCTTCAGCGCAAGGTGAACGGTGCGCCGTACCGAGAGCTTTTGAGCACTGGTGAATCACTGGCTGGTGTTGCCCCAGTAAAAGTCCGAAAACTATCGGTTAGAAAATCTTAGCATTACTGTTGACTTAAATTAACAGTAACACTAATATAGCGACCTCAACTGGTTCTCTCCTTGTGTCAGTTGTGGTTGCTTACTTATTGGCCCCGCTTCCTCGTCAGTCGTGGGGCTTTATTGATCTTAGCGGATCGAGAATGACGAAAACTAACTAATTAACGAATAAACAGGATATAAACATGTCTAAGAATACAGAAGTAGCAGTACAAGAAGAACAATTTGCTGGCGTAGCGACAATCGAAGAACGTAACGAATACGTTGGTCGCGGTTCTGAAGCCGTAACGACTAACGATTTAGCGATTCCTCGCTTGAAACTACTTCAAATGATTAACGACGAAGTACAACCTGGTCATCCGAAGCAAGTTGAAGGCGCACAAGCGGGCATGATCATGAACAGCGTGACAGAAGAACTCTACACGTCGATGTTCGTAATCAACCTTAGCTTTACAAAGAAATTCGTTGTATGGCGCACACGCAAGACTGGCGGTGGCATGGTAGGCACTTACGACTCAAAAGAAGAAGCTCTAGAAGCTTTAGCTGAGCAAGGCCTTGCTGAAAAAGACCACGAAATCAAGGAAAACCCAACTCACCTAGTGTTACTACTAGACGACGAAGGTAGCCCGAAAGGCGTGGCGATGTTAGATATGCCGGGGGTTAAAGTCAAAAAGTCTAAGGTTTGGAACACCCGAATCAACGACGAAGAAAAACAAGGCAACCCTCGCTTTGGCTGTGTGTGGCAGCTTGGCGTAGTATCTGAGTCGAACAACTCAGGCAACTATTTCAACTACGACGTTACATTGGTCGCTCACGCACCTGACGACCTTTATGACCAAGCAGTTGCAATCTACGACGGTCTGTTCGCAGCTCCTGCGGCTGAAGCAGCTTAACTCAGGCTTAAATGAGTCTTTCGCCGACCCCCACTTGGGTCGGCTTTTTTTATGTGTGCAATGTGCCTTCCGCGAGAACATTTTTTGACTGTACCCGAAAAGTATGAGTTTCAAAGTTTTATCTAATTTTGGAGCATTTGTTCCAAGCGGGCAACAAACTTAGGCCGAAATTGCACATAAACTATTTAAAGTTGAAAATTAAATCGCACGCGTGAGATGTAAATGGTTGTAAACTTTTCGAACAATGTTCGATCAACGCTAACCGCCCCTTAAGGCACTGTTAAGTGTTCGTTAAATAGCAATAATTTAGTAATTTTACCCTTTTCATTCACAAATCATTCAGATAGAGTTCGCCACCCAATGACGGTGAACGATCGTTCAGTAAGGAAAAAACTCATGGTTTATAAAGACTTCATGCTTGACCTCGAAACAATGGGACTAGAGCCAAAAGCTGCGATACTGTCTATCGGTATCGTACCGATGAACCTCGCCGCGCGCAAAATAGGCGAAGGGTTCTATACCCGTGTAAACCTAGAGAGTTGTCAGAAACTTGGGATGAATATTGACGCCAATACCGTTCTGTGGTGGCTTCAGGAGTCACAGGAGGCGCGTGACGAGTTTAAAGCAAACTACGCACACACGCATATCACAACCGCATTGGCAGCCGTGTCGAGGTTCATTAGCAAACAGGCTGGTGACACGATGATGGATCAAATCCGCGTCTGGGGTAATGGTTCTATGATGGACAATGCCCTTCTACGCGCGGCGTACGACATGGCTGACAAGCCCATCCCTTGGTTATACTCAGGCGACATGTGTTTCCGCACCCTAAGAGCCTTAGCACCGAACGTTGAGCGCGTTAAACCAGAAATCGCGCATCATGCGTTAAGCGACGCAGAAGCACAGGCTAAAACGTTATTTGCCATCTTGGACGAGACTGGCCTAACCCTGTAATGATTGAATCTCAATACACATCGAACGTTGGTAAGAGATTACCAACGGCGCTGTTTCGTAGCTGGAAGATAAACGACAACTTTGCTGGGGGTGTCCCTGACGCCTTCTACCGTTCAAAGAGCGGTGTTAAGCCTTTATGGGCGGAGTACAAGTTCATCAAGCAGTTACCTAAGCGTGGAACAACAAAGATTAAGCCGAACCTGTCTGAACAGCAGTTGTTCTGGCTCAAAGAAGCCCTAGCAGCCAACGAACTAGCAGTAGTTATCGTCGGTTGTGAGTCAATCAAATATAAACGACAAGTTTGCGGCGTAGTGCTGACCGACCCTACAGAATGGGAAGAAGGTATTACCGCTGACGACTTTGCCCTACGTGCTGAAACCATGAACTACGACGCTATGGCTGAGTACATTTCAAAGGTTACAACACAAGGTGTAATAACAAACCCCGAGTAGATACACGGGCGGGGCACGGATTGCACTGCTTATAATAGTGCATAAATTAACATGGGTTAACACAAATGCTTTGACTTTTAACAGTAACCCTGATAATTTAATTATAAGCAACTACAATAAACATAGGCACGAGTATGGAATACGGTGAAGACGTACTCAAACGAGTACAAGCAGCTTGGCAGTCTCTTAAGCAGACTAGCAAACTGAGCCAAACATCTGCTGCACAAGCAATGGACATGAATCAGTCTGCATTTAGTCAGTACATTCGCGGTGCAATCCCGTTGAACACAGACTTTCTTAGAAAGTTCGCTGCGTTATCGGATATGGAGTTAGATGATTTTGGCATTTCTAATGCTATCTCTGACACCGTTCCTTCAAAACCAATTAAAGTAATGGCGACCCTATCTGGACGCAAGCCGACTGAGAAGTCAATTCTTGTGAACACGATACTCGAAGCAAGTGGTTGCTACTTCGTAGAAGTAGACTACAACGACCACCCTTTCGAACGAGGAACTATGCTACTGGTGAACCCTAAAGGGAAGATAGCCAACGGCGATAGCGTCATCTACTTTAAAGGTGAAGGCGAGCGCAATGTGTTTGGCAAATTGGAATTAACCGAGGAAGGCTGGGAGCTGACAGAAAGGCTCTGGCAAGGCGGAAAGCGCTACTTGGTTGACAGTGTAGACCACGTCTACCGAGTATCTAGCGTTTACTTACCTAGTCAGGGGGGAAAACAATTTAGATAGTGGCGGAAGCCGCAGGATACAAATGTCGAACGCAGTACAAAACGACCAAGACAACACAGAAAAAGCAACACATTACAACAGCCGAACGATCGAAGCTATCGAGTTCATCCGTGAACTGGACTTCGCGCTCGGCTCAGTGTTCAAATACGTTTGGCGCGATGGCCTTAAAGATGCCACGACCGTTGAGCGAAAGAAACGAAACTACTATATACGCGACGCGTTGATTCACCGCCCTGTTACAATCGGTGTTCATCACGCAGACACGCTTATTCGTAAGCTGTCACTTATTTGTGACCAATTCGAGAACGATGATTTCGAGTTACTGGTCGCTGTTCTATCCGCTGCCACTGGTGATTACACTCTACTAGCGGAGCAAGCCAAAAAGCATAAGCTGTTTTCGACCGCCGAAACCAAGTTTGTACTGAAGGCATAGTATGACCTTCAGAGTTGAGTGGGTGACGCTTAACGCTATGGCTGAGGCGACGGGCTACTCCGTTGCCGCACTGAGAGCGAAGATAAAGCGCGGACAATTATTTGAAGAGAAGCATTGGCGTAGAGCACAGGACGGTCGTCTTCTGATGCACGTCGAGAATTTTAATGCTTGGCTTAAACAGTAACACTAATAAAGTAAGTAGTAGTATCATGATAAACGTAACAATCATAGCAGACTCAATCGCAGACGGCGTACGTATAACGACCGTTGAAATGGAATACCCGCGCTTCATCCACGCGGAGCTTATGACGCATCGTGTGTTCTCACGAAACGCAGCAAGCAGCCGAGCGATACCAGCAAAGAAAGTGAGACAGCAAGTATGGGACAACCCTGCACGGCCTTTACATTGGGGCGAGAACAGACGTGGTATGCAAGCGACCCGACAACTACTGGGAATGAAACGACGATTAGCGCGCGGTTTCTGGAACGCTGCATCAAAAGCGGCATGTACGTTACATTGGGGGATGGAAAAAGTCGGGCTACACAAGCAAGTCTGCAATCGTATCTTAGAACCGTTCCAAACAATGAAGGTTTTGGTTACATCGACGGAATGGGCAAATTTCTTGTGGTTACGGGATCACACTGATGCTCAACCTGAGATTCATCGCCTTGCAGCTGAATTAGACGTGGCTATGAATAACAGTAGACCTGTTACTTTGGGTTATCAGGAATGGCATCTACCGTACATCACTGCCGCGATGCGCGAAGAGCTGGAATTGCAAGACCAACTAGCGTTGTCGGTTTCATGTTGTGCGCAGGTGAGCTACCGAGCGCTTGACCTTTCAATGTCTAAAGCGTACCGAATCTTTGAATCACTGACGTCGGGTAGCCGTGTTCATGCGTCGCCGTTCGAGCACCAAGCGTCGCCGATTCCTAAGTTCCAACGGATTACTAACGCTAAAGCGAAGCGCATTGGTGTTACACACACAGACAACGACGGTGTTCGCTGGTCGGGTAATTTTAAAGGCTGGATACAACACCGCCAACTTATTAAGGGGCACGTAGTAAATGACTGAGATAGAAGCAATGATGCGAGAGCTAGGCTGTAAAGACGCTTACATTAGCTCGGAACACATACTAAGTAAGATACAAAAAGTAGAGTTTGAAACAGTTGAACTGTGCGGCACTAAATTCATGTACTGCGGGATTTTGATGGACAACGGCTTTACCATTGTAGGTACGCCATCAGCCTGTATGAGTCCTGAGAATTGGCGAGAAGAGATAGGCAAGAAAGTATCTTTCGACAATAGCTTCGAAGAGATATACAAGCTCGAGGCCTACAGAACAATGGGCAGTGGCTATGTTAAATAGATTTAAAATCAACATGTTCACTGTTGACTTCTTGTAGCAGCAACACTACTATGCGCGCCAAGAAGTGATGTTCTTGCCATTGTCCGATCACCTTTTGGCTTAATTACTACTCGTACTCTATACAAATCATAGTTGATACAAAAAGCCCCGCTATCCAGTGGGGCTTTTTTATATGGGCCGAATAAGCCTCAGCACTCCAAATCGCTCTACTCTTCCCACGACCTGCCACTGTCGGAAGACAATAATGTTTGAAACTTTTTTGCCTTCCCAGTCCGCCTTTCGTGTCAATAGAAGGTATGTATGACAATAAAGATCAAAACTTAGATCCAATCAACGTACCTATCCAAAGAAAAATTGTGACAACAAAGATTGAAACTCACTTTTGGACAGAAATGAGTTAGAGCCGACCAACGGCTCTGTGCCATTTGCGGACGTTGTTAACGCCTAGGTCACATGCTGCGCAAACTAAGGCACGAAGAGTTTGCTAAACTGCCGAAGGCAGAGCAAACCGAGTGACGTGTTAGCAGTCATGTGCACCGACTTGTTAGATTTCATTTAAAGAGTTAATGCCCTGTTCATGTAGTTTATTTAAACCATCTTTCATTGCTTTAACTTGCTCTATTGAATGACCCTGCCAGCTTGATACTTCACCTACAACTTTAAATGAATGGATTGAACGATATGACATAGTTGGATTCCCTGGGAACTTTCTATCCGTTAGGTCAGGATCATTTTCAATTGGACCTGTTGGCTCAACCAAATAAATTCTTTCGCGACCATTACCTAGGGCAAGCTCTGCTCCCCAAATGGCAGCATCTAGTGTAGCTGTCAAAAATATATACTTAGCCTTATTATTTTGTCCAAAATTTGAATTAAACCCTGTTTCTATAAGATCTCCCAATTTAAGATCTGCTTTGGTTCCATGAAAAAACGTTTGAGAAAAAGGTTTTGCATTTTTTTGGGCATTCTCAGTCATATCTTTTTTCCTAGTTATGGTTTTTATACTAAATATTGCGAAATTATAGCTAACATGAAATCTAACGTTTTAGTATTTATTTACACATGAGTGTAAATAAATCATTTGTTGAACGGACGGCGACTTGTGAATCACTGTATTGGAATCATTTATGCTAATGGAATTTGCTTTTTTAAGCCTGAGGATGATTGATGACGTTATCCGATTTATCTTCATCATTGCATTCCATTGTCACTGTCGTTCAGTCGATTAATGGTCTTAATTTACATTACTTTTCTGGTTAATTGCAAGTGTATTTTTTACACACGCAAGCGCCAGTCTATCAGGCGGCATTCAGTCTAATATTTGCGTAAATGGTTTGACGTCATCATTGTTTAACTTGAATCCAATCCTCTTATCTGTTGCGTTAAGGGGAGCACGATAGCGACGAATATCAATTGCCCTTGATGGCAGTGCGAGCAAACCCAATGCAGTTTGGTTTCCACGTTATCCATGGCGATTTTATCGGTTAAATCACGGCACTGTGCTCGAATGAGGGGGATGCGCTTGTTACGACAAGCATTGGCTAAAAAGCCATAATGGCGAATACGCATAAAGCCTTTAGGCAGGACATGTTGTAAATAGCGCCGAATGAACTCATCCATACTTAAGGTCATGAATTTGGTTTTATTGTTGTCACGATAATCCTTGTAACGAAAGCGCACACGACTGGCGTTATAGTTCACTAATCGTGATTCAGATAAGGCACCTTTGCGGGTATAACGTGCAAGATAGTGCAAGAGTTGATGTGGGTAGACACAGGCTTTGCTGTACACGCACCAAGTGGCGGGTAATGACGGTAGCGCTATGGATTGTGCCTTGAGTGCCGCTATCATTTTACCTCGAAACACAGTGGATAAAGCCTTAACAGGATAGAGATAACCTTTAGTGATAGGTTGCCACTGCGATTGTCGATTGAGGCTACCTGCGGGGATTAAACAATGCACATGAATATGTTGGCTGAGGTTTTACCCCCAAGTATGCAACACACAAGTCATGCCGAGTTGACCCTGATGACGATGGGCAGCGAATGTCATGAGTGTTTGCCAAAGGCTCTTAAATAAACAGTGATAAAGCACGTTAGGTGCATAGTGTGCGATTAGGTTAAGTTCATGCGGTAAGGTAAACACTAAGTGAAAGTAAGGGCAAGGTAGCAGTGACATCGCTTGTTTGGCAATCCAAGCTTGCGTGGCTTGTCCTTGGCAGCGAGGACAATGCCGGTCTCTGCAACTACAACTAAATTGCTCCTCATGACCACACTGGTCACAACGCCACTGTTGATAACCGAGTTGTCCTGTTCTACACGCCAAGATATGTGCACACACTTGATATTGTTGACGGGTTAATCGGTGCTGTTGTTGGTAATGCGGTAATCCTTGGCTGAGAATATCCGCCAGATGAAGCGGTGGCATGCGTTACTGCAAGTTGGCTAGTAAATCAACGCCCCCATGCCCAAGCTCTGGCAACCAATGCAGATAGCACTCGGTCGTTTTAATGCTGCGATGCCCAAGCTGGTGCTGTAATTGATGCAACGGCATCCCTGCCTCTAATTGATGCGTGGCATAGGCATGGCGTAACTGATGCGCGTTCACTTTATCCTTAAGCCCAAGCTGTGCGGCGATTTTTTTCAGTGCCTTCGTATAGGTGGAGCTACTGAGAGGTTGGGAGGCTAACCAGCGAGAATAGAACAGCCACTCTTTGGGGTGATAGGCTTGCCAGTACACGTGGAGTTGATGCAATACCGTCTCAGGAATCACCACATAACGAGACTGGTTGCCCTTGCCGTGTTCAATAAAGGCCGTTTTACGTTGCCCATCAATCTGTGCCACTTTGAGGTGGGTTAATTCATTTAAGCGTAATCCACAGCCATAACTGAGCATTATCATGGTTTTTAAACGTAAATCTTGGCAATGGTGAATCAGTAAGTGGATATCTTGTCGGCTTAAATATTGGGGTGGCTTATGCCGTTGCTTGGGTAAAGTGATGGCTAATTGCAACGGCCGGTGGAGTATGTGTTTGAATAAGAAGAGGACACTATTAATTTGCACCAATTGGCTCGCTCGGGTTAATCGGCGCACCTCAGGCTCATTAAAATAGTGATTCAATTCCGCATCCGTGACTTGCGCTAAGGATTTACTGAAATAGTTCTCAATGCGCTGTAAGCAACCACAGTAGGTCTCGCGAGTTCGTTGTGAATAGCCCATGAGTTCAATTTCAGTGGCGACTTGTTCAATGAGAGAGTTCATTGTTACCTCCAGATTAATGGGTTAAATCTCAAGGTAAGTGTGGTCGTTGATTGGGATGTTTGCGACTCCGCGCAGCGGCTTAGTTCAACAATTTAATAGTGTGCAAATCGCGCATATTTCTACCACGTAATAGCTCACTTTTCTGGTTCATACGTTTTTATCAAATTAGCTAACCTTTTGCTAGCTATGAAAATATTTGAAAGTTAATGACGTGGTCTAAGGACAAAAATGCGCAAATTGCTCATTTACCTGAATATGGGGGAAGTTTGTTGATTTTGGATATAAAAACGGTATCAGCTGAACATTTTTCACCGTCCGCTGATCGCTCATTTGCGACGCTCGACTAGACTTGTTTTGGGGCAAAAGCTTGTTAGAACAAAAGGCAGACTGCGACAAATAGCATCGAAAAGTTTCGAACTTTATTGTCCTCCGACAGCCACACGCAAACTTTAATACACGTTTTTTGGGTCTAGGTGGGGGCTAGAACGTCTGTGCGGGCGCACACTTTTGGGACTACGTTGTCAGAGGGTCGATAGATTTTTTTGGGTCCATTGTGGGGTCATTTTGGGTCTATTTTTAGGGGTGGGTCTATGCTGGGTCTGTCCCGATTTTAGTTCATGTAAAACTATGTCAACGCTACAGCCCAGCAAATTCGGGGGGTGTTAATTTCTGATAACCTATGCTAATCATGTACTATCCAAGAGTGTATTTGATTGCACAGAACATACTGTGCGCTTAATAACACTCAACTGACTCGGACTTCCATTTTTTCTGAGCAGTTGCTTAATTGCCGGAGAGTAAAATGGCTATTTCAACACTTACACAAGACTTAACAATCAAAGTACCTGCAGCGTCGGTTGCTGCAAACGAACCAGTAGCACAACCATCAAACCAATTTATTGAACAGCTCGTTGCACAACATGGCGCGCCATTAATGGTGCTTGATTGTGAATCTGTTCGTCATCAATACCGTGCATTAAGCCGTGCTTTACCTGGCGTTGCTTTACACTTTGCATTAAAACCACTTCCTCATCCAGCGGTTGTTCGTACGCTTTTAGAAGAAGGTGCCAGCTTTGATTTAGCAACCAGCGGCGAAGTTGACTTAGTCGCCAGCCAAGGCGTACCAAGTGATCGTACTATTCACACGCACCCAATCAAACGTGATCGTGATATTCGTGATGCACTTGAATACGGTTGTAATGTGTTTGTGGTTGATAACATCAATGAATTAGAAAAGTTCATTGCATACAAAGACCGGGTTGAGTTACTTGTTCGCTTAAGTTTTCGTAATGCGGAAGCATTCGCTGATTTATCGAAAAAATTTGGTTGTAGCCCAGCAATGGCCGTTGAAATCATTAGCTATGCGCAACAATTAGGTATTCGTATCAAAGGGTTGTCGTTCCATGTTGGCTCGCAAACAGCAAGCCCAGCTAAATATGTCACTGCCATTGCTGCATGTAATCAAGTGATTAACGACGTAGCCACATTAGGATTACCTGCGCTTAGTACGCTTGATATTGGCGGTGGTTTCCCTGTGCCTTACAACAAAGATGTGCTGCCAATTGATGAGTTTTGTGCGCCTATTAATGATGCCTTAGCACAGTTACCAGAGACAGTTCGCGTAATTGCTGAACCAGGTCGCTTTATTGTAGCCAGTGCTGTAACCAGTGTTGCATCAGTAATGGGTCAAGCAGTTCGTGATGGCAAGCCTTGGTACTATTTAGATGATGGTATTTACGGCTCATTCAGTGGTTTATTGTTCGATGAAGCCTCGTACCCTATCGACTCGTTCAAACAATCAAACGAGCGCGTAGAGTCAGTATTAGCAGGCCCAACTTGCGATAGCATCGACGTAGTAAGTGAGTCAATCATGCTACCAAAATTAAACAATGGTGATTTAATCATCAGCCGTATGATGGGTGCTTACACATTAGCAACCGCAACAGATTTTAACTTCTTCAAACGTGCAGAAGTTATCGTACTGAATGATGTAGTGCAGGTTGACGCACTCACCGGTTAATCGTTTCCTCGACTAAAAGCATGTAAGGCAACATGCTTTAACTCTTAAAATGCAGCTGCTCATTCCAGCTGCATTTTTTTATTTCTTTGTTTAAAGAAAGAGTGGTTTGTAATCGTTTTCTAATTGTTCAAACGACAAGTTACCAATAAAACGACCAAAGCTTAGCCAGGTTGCTAGGCCTCGTAAGTCTTTAAAGTGTGGTGGAATAAATTTAGGGTCTTCAATCACACCTAAATCATGTAATTGCGATATCAGTCTAAAATCATCAATTGAGATTTTACCGACCAATAACAAGTGCAATTGATCAATTCGACCTAACTGAATGGCAACTCGTATAAGGTTATACACCAACACGAAACCTTTGATATAAGCGATATCTTTGGTAAAAGGTAAGCCTGTTGCTGTACTGCCTCTAAACACCCGTTGAGTAAGTGTATAACTGTCGTCTTTACTCAAACCTTGCGCTACATAATCACGATAAATATCAACAAACTCCGCGCCATCAATAACCTTAGTAATACCTTGAATACGGTTCACTAATTTTGCTAAACGTCGTGGCGTCGACTTTAAGGTAATAATTTCGGTCAATACCGCAAGGCCCTCTTGGGTCACTGTAGAGCTCGGTGTGCCTTTACTTAAACAGGTTAAATAGGGCTGAGCAAGACCATTTTGCGTCGTCCCGACATGGATCCAGCCTTCATGTACCTCAAGAATATCTAACTCTCTTTGAGAGAATTTAACATCTTGATTAAGTTTAATATTATTTGCACCTGCCGCAGCATCACTCACAATACCGTCACTCAGAATAACCTCAACATCGATGCCCGGCATCGTTTGAGCCACTTGTGATGCTAGAATTTTCACCGCATCTTGTGCATCTATGTTTTTTGGATCATCCGGTAAAATATCCGCATCAAGCATACTCTTTAGCGGCTGCTCAAGCATGGTGGCAAGTTCAGAAAGTGAAGGCTCTCCTGCATGGAATAAATCCTTGGGATGACCGAACAACTCAACTGACAAATCATGAAATTCAGGGGTACCACGATATTCAATCATACTAAGTACGGTTTTATATTCAGTGCACATCTTGCTCATGTATTGGGCAATCGGGTTTAGCTGCCCTAACTGGCTGATGATATCGCGATTTAAATCAGAAAACGCGCGACGCAACTCGCTTGGTACAAAACCAAGATCACGCTGTTGGTAATAGGCTTGATCAACCGTTGGGTTCTTTTGGCATTTATGCTTAAAAAACTCTTCTTTGATTTGTTTATCCCAGTTGATCGCATCAAGAATACGAATGGGTGTTTGCAATGCGATTAATCGGTCAGATAACTCGCGTGTTTTTGCTAATAATGCCTTATCTATCATGCTCTAGGCTCACTGTTAAATGAGCCTTGAGCATAGGCTAAATTTGCATAATTACAAAGCAAAATCACGCTGTTTTTATTAAAATTTAGCCTGTGTTGAGACTAATTTTCCATCGTTGTAGAGAAGTAAACTGGGTACTGAATTAATGCCATTTTCGATAAATAAATCATTTCCATAATCGATAGAAACAGGCATAGTTGCAGCGAATTTATCAACATATTCTTGCACTGCACTTTGATCAGTCCACAGCTGACTCACTTTAACCTCGACATCAACTCCTTGCTCTGCCAGTTTATTAGCATGTTGCTGCGCTAATACACATTGCTTAGCCATTGCAGGGCGCGTGTCGGCTAAGTACCAGTCGCACCACGTAGCGGTGAACAGCACGGCTTTTTTACCTTTGTTCGGAATTACCAAAGGAGTCGCTTGGCCTTGCTTTTCGCCTAGTAAACGCGCTTTATCAACTTTGCCATTGTGTGATAACAAACGTAATGTGTTATCAAGCGGTTTATCTGCTTCGTGGCCTTGAAAAATCACCTTTTTATCACTATCAATCAACACATGAAACGGGGTGCCCATAAATTCATAATGTTTAGCAACCTGGGCTGTGTGATCAGTAAATAGTGGCATAGTGAGTGAAAAACGCTCTTTAACCTTAGCAACAGCGTCTGCGTCATCATTAAGGTCAATATTAATAGCCACAAATTGAATTTTATCGCCATATTGCTCATATGCATGCTGAAAATGTGGCATTTGCTCCATACATGGCTTGCACCAAGTCGCCCAAAACTTTAAGTAAACGGGTTTTTCGCCCAAGTAACTGTCAAGTTTGACTATTTTCCCTGCTTCATTTTCTAAAACCAAAGGGGCTGTATTTGCCGATGTGCTTTGGCTTACAAGCAACAAGCCTGTTAGTAGTATCAGGGGTATAAACTTATATTTCATTGTGCGTCCCTCAAATAAAATCTATCTTAAGTTTAAGGTAAGAGAAAATATTGTAAATTTTCGACATCTGCTATCTAAATATGATTTTAGTGATTTATCGCAAAGTAAGGTTTTAAAAATACGCAGCACGTTTAATACCTGCATAAAATAGCACTAAACTTTTTATAGATCTGAAACGTATTACTTCAAAAAGGAGTCATCATGAAAAATGAGCTAGACGGTAAATTAATTCTATCTGTGTATGAAAAAATCATTCAACACGGTGAAGATCATGAAGATGGAAAGCTTTATGAGGGTATTTGCGCTTTTTCGGATATCGATGGTTATACGGTATATCTAAAAGGCAGTGGCGTGTTACTGCGCTTTGGCTTTCATAATACTTACCACCTTGACTATCAACATGAAAAGAACAAAGAAGACTTTTTAAAGAAAGTGCTTTATATCGCAGAACAGGAACTGTAAAGAAGTAATGAAACGACGGGTAAAAGCTGAATCAAAGCAACAGCAGGCATTTATCAACCAAGTTATTAATGAACTAAAAACTAACCCAAGTAAGTTAGATATTATTCGAGAAAACCTTAGCTACTATCGCGAACAACAGTTCCTCAAGCGTGGCTTTTTGCTTGCTATTGAGCGCTTTGATTGGGTATTTGAAGCAAGTAACGATGTAGATCAAATCTGTGCGCAAATTTTAGCCGATGATTACATTGGCAAACGTTTGCGCCGCTACCCCTTGCTATATAAGGGCGTATTGGAACGTACCTATTAGATATCCCACCGCTAAAACATGATCTGTCCGGTAAAAAATGCTAGGTTAGCGCCATTTTGAAATAACGAGAACTGGACATGTCAAAAACTATAAACTCTCACAACACCCATGAGGGTGGTAATAATGGGTTGTTTAACCGATTTTTAGCCACTGTTGAATTTTTGGGTAATATGCTCCCCCACCCTATCACTTTATTTGCAATGTTCTGCGTTGCCATTATAGTTTTTAGCGGCATTGCCGATTGGTATGGTTTAAGTGCTATCGACCCACGCCCTGAAGGCGCTGCAGGTCGAGACCCTGATGGGGTTATTGAAGTTGTCAGCCTGCTCAGTGCCGAAGGCCTGCAGCGTATCGTTACTGGCCTTGTTACGAACTTCACCAGCTTTGCACCACTTGGTACAGTACTGGTTGCTTTATTAGGTGTGAGTGTTGCAGAGCAGTCAGGTTTACTCTCTGCTGCTATGCGCGGCATGGTAATGGGCGCATCAAAGCGTTTAGTTACTTTTATGGTGGTGTTTGCTGCGATTTTATCAAATACGGCATCAGAACTTGGCTACGTCGTACTAATTCCATTAGCAGCCATGATATTCCACAGCCTTGGTCGTCACCCACTTGCGGGCCTTGCTGCGGCATTTGCAGGTGTTTCAGGTGGTTACAGTGCCAACCTATTGCTAGGCACCATTGACCCTCTTCTTGCTGGTATTACTACACCTGCAGCACAAATGATTGATCCAAATTACCAAGTTGGCGCTGAAGCAAACTGGTATTTCATGATGATCTCAGTATTTTTAATTGCTATTTTAGGCACTTTCGTTACTGAAAAAATCGTCGAGCCACGCCTTGGTAAGTACAACCCTGATGAAGCAAGTAATGATTTGCCAAAAAATGACATTGCAGGTTTAACCGATAAAGAAGAGTCAGGCCTTAAGTGGGCGGGTGTTTCACTGTTAGTGGTTTCATTATTACTTGCATGGACAATTGTTCCTGAAGACGGCATTTTGCGTAATCCAGAAACAGGCCTTGTTGCACACTCGCCATTTTTAAAAGGCATTGTGGTCTTTATCTTTGTGACTTTCGGTATTCCGGGTTTTGTTTACGGCCGCGTTGTTGGCACCATGAAAAACGATAAAGATGTCATCGATGCCATGAGTAAAAGCATGAGCTCGATGGGGATGTATATTGTGCTGGTTTTCTTTGCAGCACAGTTCGTTGCCTTCTTTAAATGGACCAACCTAGGTACAATTTTAGCTATTAACGGCGCCGCTCTGTTACAAGCATTAAACCTAACTGGCCCAGAAGTATTTGTGCTCTTCATTTTAATGTGTGCTTTAGTAAACTTAAGCTTAGGCTCTTCATCTGCACAGTGGGCTGTAACGGCACCAATCTTCGTACCAATGTTAATGCTCATCGGCTATGCACCAGAAACTATTCAAGCGGCGTACCGAATTGGTGACTCGGTAACTAACCTTATCACCCCAATGATGAGTTACTTTGGCTTGATACTGGCTGTTGCGACTAAGTATAAGAAAGACATGGGTATTGGTACATTGGTTGCGACCATGCTTCCATACAGCATGATCTTCTTTGTTGGTTGGGTTGCATTATTCTACTTATGGGTATTTGTTCTGGGCTTCCCAGTTGGCCCTGAATCACCGATTTACTATCAGCCTTAATCTTTTTCTTAAAGATGTAAAAAAGCCAAGCTAATGCTTGGCTTTTTTGTACCTGAGATTGTTGAAAGCTAACTTTACGACTATTATTAAAACATTAATTTTTATTGTTATTTTATATGAAAAAGCTATTTAAGCTGTGGTTTCTATTGCACGCATTAAGTGTATTTAATTTATATGCCAATCCAACAAAGCAACTTGAAACCGCATTTGCAACGTCGTTGGTTTTAACGGATGGGGACAGTATTACCTTAGGTATGGGTGATTTTGACCCACAAACACTGTTTGACCCACAACATAGCAGTAAAGATGAAGACAGTATCGCGCTTAGAAAAAAACTCAGACTCTACAGTATTCCTTATACTTGGCAGCTTGATGAGCCAATTTATCAACACAAACTAAGTTTGACCAGCAGGGTAAGCTATTTGAATCAATCAGATTTCATTTCGCTATTTGATAATGTGGCTGACGACTATATTTCAGAAACTGTATATAACGGCATGATCGGTTTTAATGCCGAAAAAGCACTTGGCTCTAAATGGTCATATCAATTTGGCTTTAATACTCACTACTTACATTACAATAATGACTATGAGTATAACTCTCCCGAGTCTAGGCGTAACTTTAAGCCATTAGCTGAAAATCTTTACACCAACCTCAACAGTAATGCGCTGGTGTTAAACCCAAATGCGACCATGATCTATCGCTTACCTAGGCATTGGGGCTATTACGAGTACAAACTTAACTTCAATTACTACTATGGATGGGCACTCTCTCACCCTGATGGGATAAGTAATGCAGCACCTGAAACATGGCGCACACTTAATGGTATTAAAGCTAAATTTAACATGTTCAAAATCGGGGTTTTTGAGCAAGCTTTTTACATTAAAGGCCAGCGAATCGATTTAGGCGGCGATAGTCGCGTAGCATTTGGGACCGATCACTTTTATGAATATGGTATCGGCTTATTATGGGACAGTAGAAAGTGGACGTCATGGTTTGACAACTTTGGCATTGGTATCAACATTCACAACGGTAGTAGCCTCGATGGCGCTGCTATAGTCTTGTACTTTAACGAAATTTAATACTATTTTTTAAAGACAAAAATTTTAAACAGACTATATTCTTAGACATAGCTAAAATTCATGGAAGATTTATATGAAACATCACCTCGCAATCGCTTGTTCATTACTTGCCTTAACGGCTTGCGATAACCCCCCTGAACAAACAGTTAAAACCCTACCTCTGCAAGTGAGTGCTGCAGATACCATTTATTATGGTGGTGATATTCTTACAATGACTGGCGACAAACCCGAGTATGCACAGGCAATCGCTACCCAAGGTGACAAAATCATCTTTGTGGGTGATAAAACTAAAGCACTTGAGCATAAGTTTGGCAAAACAAAGCTGATTGATTTGCAAGGCAAAACCTTAATGCCTGGCTTTGTTGATGGCCATAGCCATGTCTATGGTGTTGGTTTGCAAGCCATGGTAGCCAATGTATTACCTAGCCCAGATGGAGATGCCAATAGTGTTGAGCAAATCGTTAATATTCTTACCGCCGCACAAAATAACCCTGACTACACCACATTTATTGAAAAAACGGGTGCTATTTTAGGCTTTGGTTACGATGATGCTGAGCTTGATAGATACCCGACTAAAATGGACTTAGACCGCGTTAGCACCGAAAAGCCAGTGATCATCATTCATACTTCGGGGCACTTAAGTGTTGCAAACAGTAAAGCTTTAGCCATGGCCGGCATCGACGAAAACACAGACAATCTTGACGGTGGGCTAATTCGTCGTATGGCCAACTCACAAGAACCCAATGGGGTGCTCGAAGAAAACGCGCACTTTGGTTTACTGTTTAAGCTCATGCAGTCGTTTGATCCTGACTTACAAGATTTAATGCTGCAAGAAGGGCAAAAACTCTACACAAAATACGGCTACACCACAGCACAAGAAGGCCGAGCAACTCAAGAAGCCTATGATTCGATGGTAAGAGCATCCAAAGCCGATAAGTTCGTCATTGATGTGGTTGCCTATGCCGATATGGCCACCAGCAGCAGTTTTATGGATTCAAGCTATAACAGTAAAAACTACACAAATCATTTTCGTATTGGTGGTGTAAAACTTAACTTTGATGGCTCACCACAAGGGAAAACCGCTTGGTTATCTCACCCATACTTAAAAGCACCTGAAGGCCAAGAACAAGGCTATGCAGGCTACCCTACTTTTAATGATGAACAAGCCTATCAGTATATTGAAACTGCCTTTGCCAATGACTGGCAAGTGATGACTCATGCAAATGGTGATGCCGCTATTGAGCAGTTCTTAAATGCCGTTGAAAATGCCAATGACAAGCTTGGTAAAAAAGACCGCCGCCCTGTACTCATTCATGGTCAAACTATTCGTCAAGATCAGGTAAACCGTCTCAAAGAATTAGGCATATTTCCATCGCTCTTCCCAATGCATACTTTTTATTGGGGCGACTGGCATGTAAATTCGGTACTTGGTCATCCCCGCGCCGATTTTATTTCACCCACCCATGCGGTTCGCAAACAAGGATTAATGTTTAGCACCCATCATGATGCACCTGTAGCTCTGCCCAATGCACTGCGTGTATTAGATGCAACGGTTAACCGTACGACCCGTACAGATCAAGTATTAGGCCCAGATCAACGCGTTTCTGTGTATACTGCACTACAAGCAATGACGACATGGCCTGCGTATCAACACTTTGAAGAAAGCTCAAAAGGGCAATTAAAACAAGGGATGCAAGCAGATTTAATTATCCTTGATAACAATCCGTTGAAAATAAAGCCTGCAGAGCTACATAATTTACAAGTGCTAGAAACCATTAGCCGTGGTGAAACCGTCTACAGCAAAAATTAAACACTTTTCAAGGAGTAACATGAATAAGTTTATACAATTAGCCTGTGTTGCGCTGCTGTCATTTTCAGCATTAGCAGCACAAACAGCTGCCACAAAACTGGATATTTTGAATCTTAAAGCCCAATCTGAGCATGTGCTAACTTCAGGCCAGCCAAGTCAAACCGATTTTGCCAAGCTAAAACAACTTGGTGTTGAGAACATTATCAACCTTCGTGGTGATAACGAAACGAATTGGTCTGAGCAAGAGTTAGTCACTGAGCTTGGTATGAACTATTACCATATTCCTGTGCAATCTAAGGCTGATATTACCATTGAAAATGCTACGAAACTTCAGGCTTTGCTCAATGAGCACCAACAGCAAACCACCTTACTTCACTGTGCGAGCAGCAACCGTGTTGGCGCTCTCGTTGCGCTATATAATGCTGTAACCTTGAAAAAACCAGTTGATGAAGCTGTCGAAATTGGTAAGCAATGGGGCTTAAAAAGTCTTGAAGGCGTGGTAAGAAGTAAAGTAAACGAAGAAGTTGGTCAGCTATAAGCTGACCAACATGCTGCTTTATATTGCCTTTTTCTGACTTTCTTGTTGTTTCTTAGCTTCAACTTGCTGAAACATCGAATCAACGAGCTCAATGATTTTTTCGTTCGCATCAATAAACTTATCTAAACCACCTCCCGTGCGATAGCTTGCCTGAGCAATTGTTTCAGTTTGGTCAACATTAGTGACCCAAATATTGGCATATGCCATATAAAGGGCTAAATCCCAACGCCAGTTAGCAACATAAAACGCAACAGCATCACAACCATCTGTGTTAGCAGTTGAGATGTCTGTTTGATACGCTTGATGTTTCATAACATAGTTGGCTGGGATCACACGCGTTTTCACGTTATGTTTTGCAAAGCCTGATTGTAGTGATGTTACAACACCTTCTTTTACCGCTTGATGCTCTGCAATACACACGGTTTTTGGTTTTTCCGCTTCAAAGCGACTTACATCTTGTTTCGCTGCACAACCCGCAAGTACAGTAGCTGCAACTGCAACAGCTGATATTTTTGCAATATTCATTATGATTTTCCTTTTTTATAATTTTTAAAGCTGCCATGCATAGCTTAGCTTAGTGAAGAAGGTACGCTGATCTCGCTCAAGACTCTTCAACGAATCATCTTGATACCCTTTATCAGAATACCCTAAATAAAACAGTGTCTGCGAGTTAATCTTGTACGAATACACTAACTGACTGCCATAATCACGGTTAGTTTGGCTTACATCAAATCGATAAGCTTCGTTGTTTCGATCGACATCTTCAAACTGCAAAACGAGTTTCAGCATTGAACGCATATTAAATTTATAATAAACGCGTAGATCCGTTAAGTTAGCAGTATAAACACGCTCATTTTGCTCGTTATCTAGGTAGCTGTAGCTGTGCTCTAGTTGCACCTGCCAATGATCGTTTATATCCCATGTCACCTCAGGTTCAATGCGAACCATAGTACCTAAAGCTGCATTACTGTAATCAACTTTACTGCCATATTGAGCATACAATAAAAAGCTAATGTCACGAATGGGTCTAAAACCGCCGTAGATATAACCTATGTTTTGATTAAAAAACTCGCCAGCATAAAACTCATTACGATGGATAAAGCCAATTTCTGTTTGCGACTGCATCTTACCTTTAAAGGTAAAAAAGCCATCGTATTCTTCTTCGAGTAGGTCGCCATTTTGCGCCCATGTTTTATCCCACTCAACATTGTAGCTGTACTCTGTGATTGCATCATCAGCATCGCGATACCATGTTTGCCCACCACCTAATTGTACTTGCTCGTAATCAACTTTAGCTTGGTAACCTAAGTCTGAGCGGTATTCTTTACCTATATTTTCGTAATTAGCATAAACTTCGTAATCACGCTTAGTTCTAGTAAATTCAATAGCATAAGCTTGATCTGATTGATTTTTATCAATGCCATAATAATCAACTAAAAATTCTGAGTTAGTGGTATCTGTGCTTGCTACTTGATACTGCAAACTATCTGATTGATTAAACCAGTAACTACCATCTAAAGATAACACCGTATTATGATAATCATCATTTTCACGGTGCGTGCTCATCACACCAATTGTGCCTTTTTGGCCAATATCAAACTGATAACGCCCCGCTACTGCTTGCGTTTTATCTGCCAGATTAGCAAAGCCCGAACCTTGATTTGTCGGAAGTAAGACACTGGTATTCTGATCGTCAGCGTACATAAAGCCATAGCTGTGCGCGCCAGTTTTACCTGTTAATTTTAAACCCACATCAGGTTCAGCAATCATTCGCGTGTATAAAAGCTCTAGTTGGCTGGTATCAAAATAAGACGCACCATCTAAAAAGAATGGGCGCTTTTCAGCATAATAAATTGAGTAAGTGGTATTTACGTCAAGCTCAAGTGAATCAGCCTCGACCTGCGAAAAGTCAGGGTTAATGGTGGCATTAATAACCGCATCTTGCGTCACCCCCCAACGTAAGTCCAAGCCCGCTTCAGTATCAATATCACCATTTTGCCAATCACCCGGCACTTTATCTTTGGTATCATGGCGAAGCGCAGTTAAAGTTGGCGTAAGCTGAATGTTTTGGCTTTCTGTCATGTTGGCAAAGCCTGTGAGTTTATCAAACTGGCAAAAGCTACATTTTACATCTCGGTCAAAACCAACATTCGACATTTGATAATACACATCACGCGGATAATTTCGCCAAACTGCAAAACTCCACGTTAACTCTGTTTGATCTTTTGGAAAGCGAAGTGCAGTGAACGGAATACGCATTTCAACCACATAGCCATCGTCAGTTATTTGCCCTGCACTATCCCAAATGGCATCCCATGATGGATCTTCAACCCAATCATCAATATCAGTCATGCGCATATCGCCTTGCGCACCAAGAGGGTTTACATAAAACTCATAGCCGGTTCGTTCATCATTGAAGGTATCAATCATCAAGGCAACATTGTCGTCTTGCCAAAGCGTATCACGATCTCGAAGGGCGGCACGAATTTGAGAAGGGTCATTATCTTTTGCAATAAAACCAACATACAAGTATTTACCATCTTCATACATGTAGGCATCGGTTTGTACGAGCGGCGTGCCTTTTTCGGTTGGCTCATTCTGATATTTTAATGGTACTTTTGTGGCGTATTGCCAATGCGACTCATCCATCACACCATCAACGCTAATAGACTCTTTAATATGGGCAAGGGAGAACTCTGCTTTATCAAATGCATTGGCAGAAAAAGGCATACAGGCAACACTAAGTAAAAAAGTAGGGGCGACTATTTTATTTATTATTCTTTTTAAGTACTGCATAAACATCCATTTAGACACTGACGCGCTAGAAACGCTACTTGACTGATTTCAAAGCGATTGTAATTCAGTAAGGTACATTTGTTAATCTAATTTTCAGTTTTGTGTCATAAAATTTAACAAAATACTCCATTTGTACTAATAAAAGAGCCAAAAAAGCCCCATTGCCAAACAGCAATGGGGCTTTTTTATACGTTTGTTATCGAAATCTATTACTTTTTAAGGCTTAATTTATTGCCTTTCAAAGATTTGCGAACATTTGCGATTCGTGAACGGTTCTTTGCACGCGCTTCACCCGTTGCCTGACCCGAAGCCTTATTTGTACGGCTACGACGTAAATGCGACGGCTTTTTACCAATTTTATCAATCAGTACTTCACGGCTGCTTACTTCGTAACCTGGTAAAACAACACGCTTGATGCGCTGTCCGATTAGCTTTTCGATATCGAATAAAGTGTTTTCTTCTTCACGGCTGACAAACGAAATTGCTTGACCCGGCTTACCAGCACGACCTGTACGGCCGATACGATGCACGTAGTCTTCTGCAAGCCAAGGTAGATCGATGTTGATCACACGTGGCAACCCTTCAATATCAATACCACGAGCAGCTACTTCAGTTGCGACCAGCACGCGAACTTTACCTTCTTTAAACTCGCGTAAAGCGCGGCGGCGGTTACCTTGGGTTTTATCACCATGACAAACAACAGCAGGAATACCATCAAGGTTAAGCTCTTTTACAAGCTCATCGGCAGTTTCTTTCATGTTTACGAAAACAAGTACCTGCTGCCAGTTTTTCTTACCAATCAATTCAGATAAAAGCTCTTGCTTACGGCGTTCTTCAACTGGATAAACAACATGTTGCACTGTTTCTGCAGTACTGTTGGTTTGATCAACACGAATAATTTCAGGCTGCTTTAGTACTTTACTCGCAAATTGTTTAATTGCCGCCGGGAAAGTGGCAGAGAACAACAAGATTTGACGCGCTTCATCACAACCATTAATAACAGTTTGCATATCGCTGATAAAGCCCATGTCTAGCATACGGTCAGCTTCATCAAGCACTAAATGCTTAACATTAGCTAAGCTGATGTTACCTAAACGCAGATGATCAAGTAAGCGCCCTGGTGTTGCAACCACGATATCGACACCTGCTTTCAAATCGTTAGCTTGACCCGCTAGATTAATACCACCAAACAAGCACACTGTTTTGAGTTCAGTGTATTTTGCAAACGCTTTAAAATTATTAGCGATTTGTTCAGCTAACTCGCGAGTAGGTGCAAGCACTAATGCACTTGGAGCATTATTTTCACTAACCGCTGATTCTGATAATTTTTGGATAAGTGGTAAAGCAAATGCAGCGGTTTTACCCGTGCCTGTTTGCGCACTAACAAGTACGTCTTTGCCTTTTCTTACCGCAGGAATTGCACTACGTTGAACGGGAGTAAGCGTTTCGAAATTAAGCTCTTCTAATGCCTGTAAAAGCTCAGAAGAAAAACTAAATGATTTAAAATTCATGCTGTATAACCTGCGGCCATCATATCAAGGGTCGCAAATTATACAGAAAAAAAATGACTTTAGTTAGTTATAACTTAACTAAAGTGCCTTTTAATGCCACGCCAGCAACAAATGTGCCCGCACCACATTGATATTCTGTTTGGCTAACAAACTCACGCTTCTTGTAATACGACTGAATATTTACAACTGCATTCATGCCTTCACGAATAGCACGCTCTTGTAATGCTTTTAAAGCACTAAGCATTACCCACTCACACGCTTCTCGGTCAGTTTTATTAAATGCGTTGGTTTTCTTGTTGGTGATCACTTCACCATAATTGGTTTTAATGCTGTTATGACTTTGATCAGCAAAATACAGTGGAATATCTAACAGCGCTTGTTTCGCTTTGCTAGTTTCAAGTAGTGCTTGTACAGGTAGCGTTTGTATATCATCACGGGCAAAACTGTTTGTTGAACACAAACAAGCCGCTAAAACACATACAAGGGTCAATAACTTCATTTAAAAATTCCTTCTATAAAACTTCCATGCAACACCAAAACCAACCGAAACATTATAATCTTGCTTCACGAGTGGGCTTGCTTCTTGTTGACTGTTAGCAAGGTGATGATATTTAACAAAACCACCTAACCAATACTTTGGTGTGTCAAAATGTACCCCAATTGATACATCAGCGCCAGAAAAACCTGAACGACTTGAGTATGCTTGGCGAGTTTCATTGCTATGTAAGTCACTCACTCCATAGTAGTAATCAAGGTATTTATCGCTAGCAAAGTTGATATTGCCACGAAACGCTAATGAAAATTGTGAATCCGCCTTTTCGATGATCGGCACTCGATAATACACACTTGGCCCATAACGCCAGCCAATATCATCAATACCTGAGAAATCTGTCGCAATGGCTTTGCGTGCAAACAGGCTTAAATACAAATGCTGTTTAGCGTTTGGTTCACCTATTAGGTAGTAATTAAGTGAAGGCCCTAATTCAAACACCCAATCTAGATCATCCATACCTTCTCGGGCTTTGTTGTCCTCACTGTCTACTGCAAGACCTACGTTGGCAGATAAATCTAAATGGAGATTTTCTTGTTGCCACAAAAAGCCAGTGAAGTTATTACGGTCGATGGCCATTTTATCGCTTTGATAACGAAAATAAGGCACAGGCAATAGGTATTGCTCACTTTCATCTGAACCTAAATAATGGGGGATATCTGCATAAAAAAGGCCTGCACCGAACTCCATTTTTGCAGTGCCCTTTTCTACACTGTCTTCTGCAGCATAAGCATTAAAAGTTAGAATAAATAAAATACTTATGATGCAGCGCTTGATCATGCTTGCCACTTTTTAAAAATTAACGAGGTATTGATGCCACCAAACGCAAAGTTATTACTCATAATGTAATCTGTTTGCATTTCACGGCCATTGCCCTTGATATAATCTAAATCAGCACACTCAGGATCGACATCTGTTAAATTGATAGTAGGTGCAAACCAACCATCATTCATCATATTGATACTTGCCCATGCCTCAATGGCGCCACATGCTCCTAAGGTATGACCTAAATAACTCTTTAATGAGCTAATAGGTTTCTTACCAAGGGCATTGAAAGTCGCCAGAGACTCCGCAATGTCACCCCGATCTGTTGACGTACCATGAGCATTCACATAGCCAATTTGGTCGGCAGTAAGCTGTGCATCATTAAGTGCCATTTCGATAGCCACTTGCATAGTTTCTGCGGTAGGTTGCGTCACATGTTGACCATCTGAGTTGCAACCAAAACCGACGAGCTCCGCATAAATGGTCGCGCCACGGGCAAGGGCATGCTCATACTCTTCTAAAATGAGTGTGCCTGCACCTTCACCAATAACCAGACCATCACGATTTTGATCAAATGGTCGTGGCGTACTTTTCGCATCATCATTTTTTGTGCTGGTCGCATACAAGGTGTCAAATACCGCAGCTTCTGTGATGCATAACTCTTCTGCGCCACCAGCCACCATGGCTTTTTGGCGACCATACTTAATCGCTTCATAAGCATAACCAATACCTTGCGAGCCTGATGTGCACGCAGAGCTGGTAGTGATCACCCGACCTTTTAAGCCAAAAAAGACACCCACATTCACAGGCGCTGTATGCGCCATCATCTGGATGTAACTGGTGGCCGTTACGCCTGTCATTTCACCGGTTTCCATCATTTTTGCAAAAGCCAATAATGGTGGCGTTGACCCCGTAGATGAGCCAAAAGCAATGCCTGTAGAGCCGTCGGTTAGACTTGAGTGCTCTAATAGCCCGGCTTCTTCTAAAGCAAGCTCTGTAGTACGGGTCGACATCATAGCAACACGCCCCATTGAGCGAACTTGTTTACGCTTATAGTGGCTTGGTTTAGTAAAATGAGTAACAGGTGCTGCTAGTCGAGTATTTAGTTCTGGCGCCACATCCCAGTCAGTCATGTACTGAACGGCATTTTCACCTTTTTGCAAAGCGGTTTTAAATTCACCCCAGGTATCACCTAATGCAGTAATGGCAGACATGCCTGTAACAACAACGCGCTTCATTACACCATACCGCCATTCACAGAAATAACTTGGCGGGTGATATACGCGGCGTCATCTGAACATAAAAACGACACAGTACCCGCGACTTCACTAACTGACCCCATACGTTTTAATGGGATCATTTTTAGCATTTCATCAACCGGTAAATCTTCTGTCATTTCGGTTTCGATTAATCCTGGAGCTACGCAGTTAACGGTGATCTTACGTTTTGCAAGCTCAAGCGAAAGCGCTTTGGTCGCACCAATAATGCCCGCTTTAGCGGCACTGTAGTTAACTTGCCCGCGATTACCGGCAATCCCTGACACTGACGCCATAGTGACAATACGGCCACCTTTACGACCTTGCACCATTGGCATCACCGTTGGATGAACCACATTATAAAAACCGTCAAGGCCAGTACGGATCACTTTATCCCAATCATCACCTTGCATCGCTGGGAACGCCATATCATTCGTGATACCGGCATTACAGATCACCCCATAATACGCACCGTGCTCGGCAATATCAGCTTCAATTTGTTGCTTTGCAAGCTCTCTATCGCAAACATCAAATTGCAATAAGCTAGCGTGACGACCAAGCGCACTGATTTCTTCACAGGTTTGCTCTGCTTCAGCCACACCACTGCGACAATGAACAGCAATATCAAAGCCATCGTTAGCTAATCTAAGTGCGATTGCTTTGCCAATACCACGGCTTGAGCCGGTGACTAAAATACGTTTTGTCATTGATTTTCTCTTATAAACTGCATTGGGTCTTGTGGTTGAAACACATTAATTTTTGCTTCTGCTAAGCATGTTTCATCGCTATGTATTTGACACTCAAATACACTTAACCCTGATTCTTCTTGATATAATTTTGTCACCGAGACTTTAAGCGTTTGCTCGTTTTTAAATACCGGTGCATAGGTTTTATATTTTCGCGTACCAATTAAAAAACCGATTTGTACTTCATTTCCTTTGTCTTTTGCCAGCGCACCAGCATACGCTGCGATAGTTTGCGCCATATATTCACAGCCAATATAACTGGCAACGCCATTTAAGCTCTCGTCATAAAACGGGCTGTGTGAACTAATATCCACTTCACAGCAACCTGACTCTTCGCTGTAATTGGATAGGCGATTGAGCAATATCATTGGTTCGTTATGAGGGACTACTTGCTCAATTTTATAGTGATTCATTTAGATGTCCTAGTACTACACTGACATTATTGCCACCAAAGGCAAACGAATTTGATAAACAAGTGTTAATTTCTGCCGTTTCTGGTTGTGTTATTAAACCAATTTCAGCCAATGATTCGTCTTTTGCAACCTGATTGCATACTAATTGATTAAACTCTGGGTAAGCCAAATAGAGCCAACATAATCCAACTTCTAAAGCACCTGCAGCGCCTAAGGTGTGGCCGGTCAAATGTTTAGAAGAACTGACCTTAGTATCTTTGCCAGAGATTCCATGGCATCATTTTGCGGTGTGGCTGTTCCATGGGCATTAATGTAGTCGATATCTGAAGGCGTTAAATTCGCGTCTTGCAACGCCGTTGTCATAGCAGCAATAGCGCCAGAACCGTCTGCAATCGGTGCTGAAATATGGTGGGCGTCGGAGCTTTCACCACCACCTAAAAAGGCAATACTTTGTTTTGTATGCTGCTCTTTACTCATAACAAATAACGCTGCGGCTTCACCAATATTGATGCCTGCTCTGTCGCCACTAAACGGCTTACAAATTTCATCGCTGATAGACGATAACGAATCAAAGCCATTAATAGTGAGTTGGCACAAGCTATCTACCCCACCACAAATTACCACATCGGCTAAATCGGCATTGAGTAAGGCGCGCGCACTAATAAGCGCCTTGGCACTTGAACTACACGCAGTTGAAATGCTGTAACTTGGCCCCTTCGCAGCGAGTTTTTTGGCAATATAATTGGCAGGTGCGACGAGCGCTTGGTCGTAATAATCAAATTCCTCTGGCCACTTTCCCTCAGCTGCATGGGCAATTCGGCCTCTTTCACCTTCTTGAATTGCAGCAGTACTGGTACCAATCACCACAGCAATACGGCTACTCGGAATGTCTATGTTTGCTAATGTGTCAGCAAGTTGCGCCAGCGCTAAATCGATTAGCTGATAAAATCGCATTGATGCTGTTAATGGCAGTTCATTAACCAAACCCACAAAGGTTGGGCGCTGCTCAAATGCAAGCGACGTCACCTCTGTGAGTGTTTGTTTAGGTTGTAAGCTGATACTTTGCATTGTTTGTTGATGACCAACCCCCAATGCACTAACAATACCTAAGTCGTTAAGCCAAAATGGCATAATCAATTAACCCTTTGAAATTTAATTTTGTAATCCCGCTGAAAGTTTACAAGTTCTGTTGCACCGTCTAAATAGCGAATTTCACTAATTAACTGTTCACCTTGATATAAACGCCGTGTCGAGCCTTGTTCAACCAAGTTCAAACCATAAAGTTGCGAGTTCAGCACAGTAACCGGCCAGTGTACTAGCATGATATCAGCAAGAATATAGCGAGGATCAACCGCGTTGATAGGGAGCATTTTTTCGCTTTTAATCGGCCCTAGTGGCGCTTTTTCTAACTGAAAGATTGGCATACCTTGAGCCGTCATAACAGCCAAGTTAATACCCGTTTCACTGTTTAAACTCAACTGCGCTAGTAATGTATGCTGCTCATCGCCATGGTGTACTTCAAGTACTTGCTGCCAATTATCGGCAACTAATGATGGCGGTGGATCAAGCAAATAAATCCCTGCATTTGGCGCTAAATCAACGCCCGTTTTTACTGCAAATTCACTGGCACAACTCGCCACTAATATGCTCAAAGATAAGAGCAAAGAGCGTGTTAGTCGCGACATAATTCAACCAACGTATTTAAGCGTTTGTTGCTTTGTTTTACAAATGGGTTTTGTAAGTCCCATGCATAACCCGCAAGAATAGCACTGATCATCTCGCGCACTTGTTGGTTTTTCTCACTGTAAAAAATCACGTCTTGAAAAGAGCCATCATACCAAGCACTGACGTAGGTTCTAAAGCAATTAACCCCTTGTTGCAAAGGCTCACTGTAATCGTTTTTGAAATCAACTTGCTCACCACGTAAGTAGCTATCAACTAAAGGAGCGACCAATAAGGCTGATTTTAATGCAATCGTCACCCCAGATGAAAATACCGGATCTAAAAACTCACCAGCATTACCAAGTAGTGCAAAATGCTCACCATACAAGCTCGACACATTAGCCGAATAGCCTTTGATAGCACGCGCTTCACCAATAGCTTCTCGATTGGCTAATAACTCACTTAAATAGCTATCTTGTTCGATAAATTCATTTAAACCAGCGAGTGGTTGTTTATCATTAAGCTGCTCTGGTTTACCAACAACACCAATGCTTGCCGTACCATCACTAAATGGGATCAGCCAATACCAAATATCTTTATGCTCTGGATGAACATTAATTAAGATTTTTTCACGGTCAAACTGGGTATCGCTAATATTATCTTTAAAATGGCTGAAAAAAGCCCAACGTACAGGGAAATTTGATGCTGACTCTAAATCAAGTAAGCGAGGTAATACCCTGCCAAAACCACTAGCATCAAGTACAAAACGTCCTTTAATTTGATAGCCTTGCTGGTTTTCATCCGTAACATCAAGTAAAGCGCCATCCTCACAATCGGTGAACGCTAACACGCTATGTTGGTAACGTATTTCAGCCCCTTGCTGCATGGCACCATCGGCTAAGCATTTATCAAAGTCAGCGCGTTTTACCTGAAAAGTCGTGCCAGGGCCTTCGCTAAATTTCTCGGTAAAATCGATTGTGGTGTGGTCGCCACGACGCTGAAACGCCGCACCATTTTTAAACTGAAACCCAAGTGATTGTGCCTGTGCTTGCACCGCTTGCTCAAGGCCTGCTTCTGCTAAAAAGCTCATGCACTGGGGTAATAAACTTTCACCAATCGAAAAACGAGGAAAGGTTTGCTGCTCTAACACCACCACATGCCAACCTTTTTTCACCAGTAAACTGGCAGCCACGGCACCTGAAGGGCCAGCACCAATAATAACAACATCAGCCTGTTGAACTTGATTATTCACCTATTATTTTTCCTTATTTTTAGGTAATGCAATACTGAGCGGCGCCAGGATATAGATACAAACTAGCCCCACTAATACCGTTAATCCGAAACTGAAAATGGCCGGTGTTTTCGAAACGGCCAACATGCCAAATACCCACATCGATGATGCCGCTGACAAACTAATTGCGAGTACATTGCTCGAGCTTAAATTATTAACCTGATAAAACACCAAGTAATCGATTGCCAACGCTAATATCAATAAACAGCCTAACAAATTAAAAATCGATAACTGAGATTGCAGCGCACTGCATAGTAGCAGTACAGCTGCACTTGTTAGTACAAGTACTAACGTTTGTTTACACGCCGTTTTAAAACCAAATTTAACGCTAAAGAGTAGTAACGCAAAGGTCATCGCAATGGCCAGTGTCACCAGTAACGAATTTGAGTAATGACTTAAACCTTCGCTTATCATCGCGACTTTATCGTAAACAATTAAATCTGGGTCAGCGTTGGCTAAATCCATCAGCTCGGATTTATTTACACCGGTTACCATAAACCAGCTTGCGGTTAGTGTATTGTTTGAGATCACTTGGTTAGCGATTAACGGCGCTAACGGTGAATTAAGTGCCGCGTTTAAATCAAGCATTGATGTTGAAAGCTCAACAGGCGTCCCTGTCATTTGGCTAACTACACTCATAGCTTGCTGGGCTGAATGCAACTGCTCATAGTTTTGCTGTTGTAATTGTTTACTAGGCACTAAGTCACTAAGCATCACAGCAGTGCCATTAAGGCCGCGAATAGTTGCTTTTAATGCTTCTTGTTCTACTAATAACTGCTGCGCATTATCGGCAAATAAAATCATGATTTGGCCATTATCCTTACCTAATAAAGACATATGCAAAGCTTCGTTTTCCATTAAATCAGCAGGACTTGCATTTAACAGCTTTACATCATCATTAATCACAGGGGGTTTTAGTAAAGCAAAGGCACTTAATAGCAATAACATCAGCATACTGAGTGCGACGCGGTAATGCGTTAATCGTTTTAAATAACCACTTAACATGTTTGCTAACTGATGCGCAGCAGTGTTAATGGTTAAACCTGTTTGCCAATAAGGCAATAAAATACGTGTGCAAAGCCAAGCTGTAACTAGCCCTGCAACAACAAATACTCCCACTTGACTAAGTAACTGCACCGGTGAGAAAAACAAACTTGCGTAACCGAGTGTGGTGGTTAGTAACGACAACAACAGTGCCAGTTTAAGCCCTTGACTAAAACCTTGCGGCTGCTCGGTTAAATCAAGCATGCCATGAAATGCATAATCAATGGCAATACCAATCAGTGTCACGGCAAACACCATGGTTAATACATGCACTTGGCTAAAAATACTGATCAGCGCAATGGTGCCGCCAATAGCGGCGCTTATCACGGTTACAGAGGCCAGCCACAATGCATTTATCGAGCGAAACACCCACACCACCATCACAATAAGTGCCAGCAAGCTCACCGAACCAAACAAGGTCATTTCAAATTTGGCTTGCTGCGCATTTGCTGCGGTATGAAATAAAGCACCGGCATAGCGAATGTGTGTATCGGGATAGCGGCTTTCAAGCTCAGCGATATAGGCAACAATCTCATTGCTTAGAGCTATTGATTGATTTATTGAAAAGGCATTGCCAGCACTTTGCACGAATAACATTAAATACTCATCACCTTGATAGCTAATGTTAATTCGGCCATCTTGCAGCTCAAATTGCTGCATGTGCGCCATTGCCTCAGATAAGAACCCCGCAGTGGCAAGCGTAGGGTCTTGGTTGATAGTACTTGAAACAAAAGGATCTGCGACTTTACTCAACTGACTAAAGTAATACTGTTGAAAGCGATTAGCATCGCCAATCGCTTGCTTATATTCCTCGGAAACTAAATGCCCTGCGTACTTACCGTAAAATGCTGCCAACTGGGAGATTTCAGGTAACTTAAAACGAGGCTCAATGTGTTTACTCGCCAGCCACTGATGTAAATCATCATAAGCTTTTACTGCATTCTTACCACGAAAAGAAAAGCTCAACTGCTGTTTATTAGCTGAAAAAAAGTGTTCTTCGACTTGCTGTAAACGCGGTTCTGACTTTGGCAACAAAGCCAAAATATCATTATTCAACGTAGGCTGTTTTAGAATAAAAACAACCACTAAGGCGCTAACTAATAGGCTCAGCCAAGCAAGCGTTAGGCCCCATGCTTTCACTGTTTTTGCTCTTTATGAGGATAAGCAAAGCGTAATACAGTAAAGTTCCCATTTGCTTCTTGAAGACGCACACGGCTCACTTGCTCTGCTGCTACACATAATTCGAACTGACTAAATAGCTGCTTTAGCAAGTCATCTTTAGGCAATAAAGTCTGACAACCGGGCTCTGCATGCTCTGTCATCGTAAATTGCTCAGCAAGTGCCACTTCATCATGCTTTAAAATCGCTTGCAATAAATTAACGTAAGGCTCAGCGCCTTTTTGTAGCTGCGGCTCACCTTGATCGTTAAGGGTATATACTTGCCCTTGCTTGATTAATAGCGTGCTTTTAACCGGAGATTCAACCTGCCAAGTGAGGCCATCTTCAGCAAGTTCAAACGAACCTGTTGATATAAAAGGCTTACTAAACCCTTTAAAATGCTTTTCTTGGCTAAATGTGCCTTGCTCTGTCACCGCGCTTGATGCAAACACAGGGAAAAGAGCTAGCACACTCAGTAACAACACGCTTAATCGCATTAAATCACCTTTTGAAGTTTTTCATGTAGCACAGGCGGCGAAACAAACTGCATTTCTTTTTTCTCTATATCAACCGCAACTTGGATAGTCGTTGCTTTGGTTAACTTTTTACCTGTAGCGCAATCAGTGATTACGTAATCAATACGTAATCGTGTTTCATATTCTTTTAAGTAGGCATCAACGCGGATTTTTTGTGTAAACAATGCAGAGCCGACGTACTTAATATGCATATCAATAACCGGCCATGCATAGCCAGACTCTTGCATTTGCACATAGTCATAATCAAACAAACGCAGTAATTCGCAGCGCGCGACTTCTAAATAGCGCGGATAATTACCATGCCATACCACATTCATTGGATCGCAATCATGAAAAGGAATTTCAATCTCAACATGAGTACTCAACAACGAGCCACGACTATGCATATAAACTCCAACGTTTTGTTTGAATAGCGTCTACCGTAAAGCGAAGAACAGCCTCTAGAGGACGGTCTTCATCAAGCAGCGGGAAAAACTCGCTAATGTCTTGATACATACTTTGTACATCACTAGTTAAACTAGCAAATTCAAGCTCACCGCTATTAATACGTAAACGTAGACCTTGAATACTCGCAAGCAAGGTACTTGCAACCACTTGTTCGGTTAGCTGTAAGATACGCAAACAATCTCGTGCAGCGATGGTTCCCATGCTCACTTTATCTTGGTTGTGACACTCGGTTGAACGAGAAAACACACTTGCTGGCATGGTCAGTTTTAATGCTTCGGCCGTGTATGCACTGGCGCCAATTTGGACCGCTTTAAAACCATGGTTAATGTAACGACGTTCATCATTACTCGCCGATAGATTAGAAGGTAAACCATTGTTATAGCGCGTATCAACTAAGGATGCGATTTGTCTGTCTGCTAAGTCGGCTAAATTAGCAACAGCAGTTTTCATGCTATCCATTACCATTGCAATATGACCGCCATAGAAGTGACCACCATGCAGTACGTGTTCACCTTCACCATCGATGATTGGATTATCATTTGCCGAATTTAGTTCATTTTCAATCATTTGCCTAAACCACGGCAAACTATCTTGCAGCACACCAATTACATGTGGAGCACAGCGAATTGAATACCTATCTTGTAAGCGGTCTGCATTACGGGGGTGTTCTACATGGTTTAAGTCTCCACGGATCCATGCAGCTACTTGCTGCTGCCCTGGATGTGGTTTCACTGAAAACAAAATATCATCAAAGTGATGACTGTTACCTTTTAATGCAAGGCTTGCAAGGGCTGTTATACGGCTGGTCAATTTAACTAGATAATCAGCTCTATCATAAGCAAGGCATGCCAAAGCTGTCATCACAGCAGTGCCATTCATGACTGCCAGCCCTTCTTTTGGGCGTAGCTTTAATGGCTGTAAGCCAAGTTCTTGCATCACCTCTAGACTGTTTTTAATTTCGCCTTTGTAATACACATCACGCTCGCCAACCATAGCACCAGCTACATATGAAAGTGGCGTTAAATCACCACTGGCTCCTACAGACCCTTCTTGTGGGATCACCGGTACGATATTGTGATTTAAAAAGTCACGTAATAAATTTAACATCTCCCAGCTAACACCAGAATACCCTTGTGAAAGCGAGGTCAAACGAGTCGCTAAAATAGCGCGCCCTTGGACTTGATTAAACACATCACCAAGGCCACAACCATGAAAACGAGTAAGATGCAGTGGTAACTCATTGACTAAATCAAGTGGCACTTTTACGGTTACTGAGTCGCCATAACCTGTGGTAACGCCATATATCACGCCATCGTCTTCAAGCAACTTATCTAAAAAGGCCACGGCGCTGTCTATTTTATTAGCAAATTGACGGTCTGATGTTAACGCAACAGCACCTTGCTCTAATGCAATATGAACAATATCTTCGATTGATAAACGCTGTTGGCCAAAAACGGTAGTCGAGTGCTCTGACACCTTAGTTCTCCTTGTTTTGACTACGAGACACTTGCTCGTCATTTTGCCAAAAATCATAAAAATTAAACCATTGATACGGATAGGCCGCAGCATAAAAACTGAGCCTTTGCGCATAATCGCTAACAATTTGTTGTAATGTTTGTTGCCTCGTTTTACGTGGTAAAACGAGCTTGTCGGCGTATTTTTCAAAAATCACGCGGTAACATGTTTCGCCATTTGGCTTTTTATCTTTTAAACAAAACAGATGAAACACCGGGCAATCTAATAGCGCAGCTAAAATAAATGGCCCTTGTGAAAAAGGGGCTGGCTTACCTAAAAAGTCAGCTTCAATAACTCTTCCTGCAGTGGTAGTACTGGTTCTGTCACCGACAATCACCACAATTTCACCCTGCTCAACTTTCTCTTTGAGCATAATTGCCATATCTGGGCCAAGATCGGTTACTTGAATAAGGTTTACCGCAACATCCGGATTAATACTTTTCAGTAATTTATTAAATTCAACAGCATGATGAGTAAACACCAATACATTAATCGTTTTACTGTTTCGGTGTTGGCTAAGAGCTCTACATACCTCTAAGTTACCAAGGTGTGAGCCAATAAAAATAGCCCCTTGCTGTTGCTCATCGAGTTGTTTGAAAAGCGCTTCGTTGGTGTAAAGAATATTATGTTGCTGAATTCGTCCAAGCCAGGCATCTATTTTGTCAAAAGCGCTGTCTGCAAAGAAGCGAAAATGACGAAAGCTATCGCGCCAAGTAACTGCTTTACTATTGCCATTCACCTTACGCGCTTGGGTTAAGAATGCATGTGACGCTTGGCGGGCAGTTTTGCCAGTTAAAAACAAATAAAACACCACTGGAAACAAAACCAACCACAAGCCTTTTCGACCAAATACGCGATAGCACACGAGCAATATTTGCATGCCTAAGCGATTGCCACGTTCTTGCATTTTTGACCAATGTTTTACAGCCATTAGCCTGCCACCTTACGCCAAAGCAGCTTAGGTGAGCGTAGCAACATGCCAAAGAATAAGCGCGTGTGCAGCCAAGAAATACCTACATTATCGTGTAAGGCTCGAAAATGAGATACGCCATTTTCAGGGTAAATGACCTGGGTTGGCAAAAACGTGACCTTAACACCTTGCCAATAAAGCCTGACTAAAATTTCAATATCAAAGTCCATGCGCTTGCCAAGCGTTTGCTTAGCCATTAATTGCTCAACGGCTGCTAAGGGATAAACCCGAAAACCACACATTGAATCAACAATATCAAAGCTGAGTGTTTCTACCCAAACCCAAAAATGGGTGATGTAACGACTCAAATAACGATGCTTTGGCACGGAGCTATCATAAATAGGACAACCACTGATCACCTTGTTAGGTGATGCATTACTTAGTTCAATCAACTTACTAATATCGGATAACGAATGCTGACCGTCGGCATCAACCTGAATGGCATGGCTAAACCCTTGCTTGTAGGCAGCCATCAAGCCAGTTTGAACTGCACCACCCTTACCTTGATTTTGAACGTGGCTTATCAAGGTTAAAAAATCGTACTGTGCGTCAAGCTCTGCAAATACTTGCTTGGCATCTGCGTCACTGCCATCATCAACCATGATTATCGGCAGCTTTAACTCTTTTAGCTCATCGAGTACACCCGCAATAGCATGGGTGTGATTGTAATTAGGAATAACAATACAAAACTGGTTCATGGCTTAATCACAAAATACAATTCGACCAGACGCATGCTGGCCTTTTTCTGATTGATAGCTAAACAAACATTTGCCTTTTGCATTGCGCTCAAGGGTTAGGTTTACCGTCATATCAGGGGTTGTTACTACCTGAAACTTTAACACTTCTAAATCTTGTACTAGTTTGCCAAAACCCAAATATTGCTGAGCATATTTTACTGCCTAATCCAGCTGTACTACGCCTGCTAAAATTGGTGCATCAGGAAAGTGGCCGCGAAAATAATCTAAATCAGCCGCAATGGTTAACGCTAAACTCACGCTAGTTTCTGTTTGTGATAAAACGGCCACCTCTGGGGTCACGTTATTCAGGCTTGGCAAAATACTGCTCCAATGTTTTTAAACTTAATTTAGCTTGGCTGTTAAAAGGAAGTGCATCGATGTAGCGCCATTTACGTGGTAAGCAAATACGTTCAAAGCGGTTTGAGAGGTGTGCTTGTAAAGCGCGGTTAATTGCCAATTTACCCTGTTGTTCAAGCTCTTTATTTGCCTCATCACTGAGTACAACCACCGCACCAATTTGCACGCGCTTAGCTGGAATAACCACCACTTTTGCTTCTTTTACCCAGTCATGGCTTTGCAGATAACTCTCAAGCTCATCTAGGTTTAAACGTTTTTCTTCAATTTTTATCGTTCTGTCTATACGGCCCAACAGTTTAAATTGACCATTTTTATGAATAAGCGCTCTATCATCTAACGGGAAACTCGATTGCTCTAAAATCGCAGAATCTAGCATCAAGCGCCCTTCATGATTCAACGATAAATAATTACCATTAAACGGCTGCCATGGTACATCAACCGCCGCCTGTGTAACTTGTCGATAAGCAATACCGCCGGTTTCGGTACTACCAAATACTTGGGTAGCTGGGCGAGCTAACTGGTTAAATAAAGTTTCGGCATGTTCATTGTTGAGTGGTCCGCCAGAGGAAAATAACCACTTAATTTTGTCGCGTTCAGGAATTAACACATTATCAGCACATAAACGACCAAGTTGCGCAGGGCTTGAAACGAGCGCTGCATAACGAATATTTTTTAGTCTTTGCGCAATATGTTCAGGATACTGAATTTGTTCACTATCAATTATATGGCCTTTCGCCAACGGCCAAAGTAAACGAAATAATAAGCCGTAAATATGCTGATGCGAAACAGTTGCTAAAAACGTAAATTGGCTGGGTAAGTCAAATGACATTGAAAGTACTGCAAGCTCTCGATTTAATACCCGCCACGGTTTCACAATCGGTTTAGATTGTCCTGATGAGCCTGAAGTATAAAATATAACCGCTGTGTTTGTTGGCCATTGTAAACGGTTAGTTTGCAAAGGCGTGTGACCAAGGCTTTGCTCAAGGTTAGTAAAAAGCACATCATCATTGATATTGGTCGCATCGCCGGCAAAAAAAGCAGACTGAGCAAGCAATAAGCTTAATGTTTCATGCTGACCATTAGGTGGCAGAATGACATTATGACCACTACACGCTAAGGCAAATAAGCGCACTGCAAATTGGTAGGTATCAGGATGGAATAACACCACATGGCTGCCAGCTTTAAGCGCTGTGAGCTTACTTTGATAAGCCGCAATATCAGCAAAAAACTGTGTTTGTGTTATTGGCTGCCCTGCAACAACAAATGCAGCGTCTGGGTGAAATTTCAGGTTACTCGCTACCATTACTTTTAACCTTTTGTCTTACAAGCCATTCCACAAGGCCTAAGAGAGCTATCAAAATATAGGCTATTAATCCGTTGTACAGAGTCCATGTCTGTAACGAAGTAAATAGGCTAGTGTATAACGCAATACTGCCATTAATAATAAAAAACGCGCACCATACTTTAGTAACTTGGCGCGTGTAATTAACCCCTTTTTCATCAAGATCAGGCTCTTTAATTCGAGCAAAACTTTCAATGACTGTTGGGCCACTTTTCAACGAATAAGCAAAGGTTATGGCCATTACTGTATTTATAATGACTGGGTAAAGCTTTAAGCCCAGATCACTGTTAAAAAACTGCGTCGTTGCTAAAGCGATAATAGCCAAAATAGAGGCTGGCTTTATCCATGGCATAGATGTCAGTAACTTCTTGCTAAGTACAAGCCTTAAACCTAACAATACCATCAATACCAAGCTCACTTGCCTTAATGAGATATGCTGTAATCCAAAATACACAATAAATGGGTATAAAGATAAGCATACTAAGAGCAGTGTTGTGGTTATCGCTTTGAGCATAGTAATGTTTATGAAACGAGCTTTTCTACTTCGTTTACAACATCTTGCACAGTACGCACTTGCTTAAATGCATCTGGCTCAATTTTCTTACCAGTGATTTCGCGTAGTTTTACAACTAAATCAACAGCATCAATGCTATCAAGATCTAGGTCTTGATACAGGTGCGCATCTAGGCTGATATCATCAGCATCGATCTCAAATTCATCTACTAAAATGCCCTGTAAAACGTTGTAAATGTCAGCAGCGGTTTTCATGCTTATTCCTACTTCTAAGTCTGTATTATGATTGGTGTTGGTTAATAAATTCTGCCAATGCATCTACCGATGCAAAATGGGCTTTTGTTTGTTCTGAGTTTGCGTCAATCTTAACGTTAAACTCTTTTTTAATGGCTAAGCCAAGCTCAAGCGCATCGATGCTATCTAGGCCTAAACCATCAACAAACAAAGGTTGGTCATTTTCAATATCATCCACGGTAATATCTTCAAGATCTAAGCTGCTAATGATTAATTGTTTTATTTTGTTCTTTAGTTCAGTCATAGGTGCCTGAGTTCCTCTGAAAAGTAATGTTGCAAATCACGGGTTAATTGTCGTGCTTGCATGGCGGGTTGTTCATTATTAAATGTGTCGTTAAACATAAATGGGTCAGTGGCAAAGCGCATCTCAAAATGCGCTTTTGTTGCGGCAACGCAATACCATGGTGTGCCTTTGGTCAAAGTGCTGGGTTTCATACTAATCAGCACTGAGGTAATTGGGGCTTTACAACGCGCAGCAATATTCGCAGCGCCACGCTTAAATTTTAACTGTTCACCTGGGGTTGTGCGGGTGCCTTCAGGAAAGATAATCAGGTTATTTCCAGCAGCGAGTGATGCTTCACAATCATTAAGTAACTCTTGCGGGTCTTCATTACTAATATAACCTGTGCCTTTAATGACACCGCGCATAAATGGATTTTTAAATAGGTGTGCTTTGACCACGCAGTCAGCATTTTTAATCACAGATATCAGCACCACAACATCAATTAATGAAGGATGATTGGCAAGTACTAACTGCCCTTTAAGATCATGAAATTTCTGTTTATCTTGCACAGAGAAATGGATAGCACCGGTGTAATGCATTAAGGCAACAAAGAATTTAAAACTATAGTGAACCGTTAAACGGGCTTTTTGCTTACGTTTCGCTTGGCAAGGTTCAAATAAACGTTGTAGAGGCAAAACCAACAAGGTGAGTACAATACCGCCAAAACCAAATACAGAAAAACAAAACCCGGTTGCCAGTACCCGCCAAATTTTATTCAACTTAATGTAAACGTTAGTCGCCATGGTACTGTAGCATCCAAGCTGATTGTTGATGTGAAAGCAGCGATTGTGATCCTTTGCTTGTTAAAGCAGCTGCTAATTGCAAACTCAGTGGTAAACACGAGTCACTTTGAGTATGTTCTGATTCAGGAAGTTTCGTTAATTCAAAATATGGCTTACCGGTCTGCGCTGTTGATAATACGAACGATACACTATGAGCAATTTGTTGCTCGTCGCTAAATGGTAAGTACTCATCTGGTAATACACTTTCGGCATGAGCAATCAAAATCTGCTGTTCAATACCACTATGAACACGCGCAAAACCATCTATCATGGCTGAAATAATACTGTCTTGACCACCAGCAATAGCATTCATCGGGGCTTTATTTTTTGCAATAATCGAAAATAATCCGGTTGCAGCATTATGTACACTCAAACCAAATGCGGTCGGAGAAAGAGGCTCTTGTTCGACAAGTGAATGTAACAGTTGCGATGTTTTTGGTAAGTCGCCATGACGCGATGAAAAATTAACAGCTAGCTACTGATACTCACCTTGCGCTTGATGCATAGTATGAAGAGCCATTTTCATAAATGGGCTTAAGCGGCGGCGCTGCATCGGTGCAACCCAGCTTAAATCAAAGTCAGCAAGATTGAGATGGCTTAATTCTGCTATTTGTTGCTCGGGTGCAACCCATAAACTCAAATTATCAACAACAAATTTCACAAATATTATTCTTATAACGCCAAACGATTGCTAATTTTACCTATTAGCTACAAAAAAGTAAAACAATGGTGCTTAATTACAGCCGCAATTAAGCACTCATTCATTTTTATCGTAAAATAACGTCTTTTTCGGTTAAAAGTTGTGCTTTTTCGCCTACTATATCAGCAACATCAAGTTCGTTAATGTAACCTAAACCGATTTCTTGCTGAGCACTTGTTAGTGGCACATAAGGAAGACGGAACACAGGATTTACCGCGCCTGTCATCATAAGTGCCGTATTGATTGCAATTGGGTTAGGCTCGCAGAATAACCAGCCCATAAGTGGCTGTAGTTTTGCATTAAGTGCATCATTTTGCTCATCCATTAACTGACGGAATAAGCCTGGAATAATATTAGATGTAACCGAGATAACACCGTGGGCTTTATGAATGTGTCTTGCATCATGCGCTTCATCGTCATTACCTGACCAACAAGCAATACCTTGCTGTTCATAATGAGCAATACGCTCATTGCCACCGCATTCTTTTACACCGATAAAGTTTTCGTGCTTAGCGAGTGGCTCAATGATATCGGGTGTTAAGTCTTGGCCTGTACGACCGGCTACGTTGTAGATAAACGCAGGACCAATATCAAGTAAACGGTTAAAGTGCTCTTTCACACCCGCCAGCGACGTACGTCCGTAATAAGGGTTAATTTGTAGCGCTGCATCCATACCGGTGGCAAAACCATACTCGGTTGCTTTAATCGCTTCGCGTGTATTATTGCTACCTGTATTACCGACAATTAATAAACGGTCAGAGAATTTGCTAACACTGTGAGCAATTAGCATTAAGTGTTCTTCCCAATTCATTAATTGCCCTTCACCTGTGGTACCACCGACAATAATGCCATCAACACCAGCTGCAATTTGCTGTTCAACAAGGTCGTCATAACATGCAAGATCAATTTCACCATTGGTTAAATAAGGTGTTTTTATAGCGGTGATCAAACTTGCTTGTTTAATTGTTTCTAGGTTGCGCATAACTTTTTTAATGTTTGGAAAATTTGCGCTAGTTGTATCACAAACACAGGCATTTTCCGAGTAGTGTGCTGCAATAAATAAAAATACTTGAGAAAAAATCAAAGTTAAGCCAAAATCAAACACTGTATAAATTAACAGTATTTATTGTGAGTATTTGATAATGCAACTTTCAAAATTTTTGGCAACCTACTTTTATACCACCGAAGAGCTGTGCCATACCCTCTCAATTGATGAGGAAACGCTATCGGCATGGCAACAAAGTAGTTTATTTCCAAAGCCGAGTTACTGTTTGCAGAGTCAATTAGAATGCAGTTCGTATTCGGGCATTTATCAATGCGAAGAATATCAAGACTATTACCCTCGTGGTGCCGCTAGCTGGGGGCAATTAATTATCAAACATGACATAAGCTCATCTTGCCAAGCATTTAATTATTTTGCTCAGCAATATTCAAATCAACTCAGTAAGCTTGCTGAGCAAGGCTTTGCTATCGATGAAGAATTATTTGGCAGTGAAATTGACGAGCACTTACAGCAAGTTTGGCAGCAGTTTTTATGCAGTAAATACGGTGTGCTAACACAAAATGGCTTAGTTGAAGAAGCCGTACAGCTCGATGTGGCTAAGTTATTGATTGATGATATTACTGAACTACGCACTAAAACAGGTTTAAGCGTGGAAGAGCGCCAAAGCTTACATAAAGCGCTCAAATTAATGAACCGCGCGTTAAGTCATGGTACGGGCAACGAAGGTAAAAACACCTTACGCCATCGTTATATTGATGACGTAGTGGCAAAGTACGATCTATCGGTAAAATAACCTCTCATTTTTGCGCTTAAAATGAAGCGAAACTGAATGACCGCACAAAGTTACAACAGTGTTTATTTTGTTATAAATAGGTTAATACAATTTGCTACCTTTGTTTTGTAGGTTTTCATCTGCTTGATCGATAGATTGGTCTGGTTGAGTTATTGCTCTTGTCATATTTGTTATTTTGACAGCTAGCAATAACTCCTTTCTTCCAAACTAATTACATCAAAATAAAGGATGAAAAGATGAAACCTTTTCCAAGGCTTGGTCGCTTAAAGGCGACCTACTTAGCCATGCTCGGCTTATCGATTGCTCAACCAGCAACCGCAGAAGAATCATTTGTTACACAACAAAGTAAAGCGGATGCCCTTACATTCACTTTGATCACTGGGGACAAAGTATCGGCTGTTGTCAATAAAGACGGCAAGCTAGGCGGCATTCGATTAGTGAATGCAGATGGTTCAGATACATTCACCAGTATCTTTAAACGTGGTAACAACACCTATGTTGTTCCAAACCATGCTCAAGCCTTAGTTGATTCAAATGCGATCGATTTAGAGTTATTTAACATTAATAAGTTATATGAATCGGGTTACGATGATGCATCAACCGACGCGCTCCCCGTCATTGTTGAATACCGCGACGGCACCCTTGCAGGACCTGCAGTCCCAGCAACGCTTGCTGGTATGTCATTAACCGGTGAAATTGAGCTAATCGACAGCGCCGCATTTGCAATCAACAAAGACAAAGCAGCGCAAACTTGGCAAACCCTGGTTGCACAAGCTGACGTTGAAGGTATTTGGCTTGATGCTGTCGTTCATGCTCACAAGGTTACCCAGTCAGAAACACTGACTCCAACAGTCCCACTAACCGGCGCATATGGTGAGTCAGCGATTAACTATAATGGCGAAGGTATTAAAGTTGCCGTACTTGATACAGGCTACGACACCGAGCATCCAGACTTACTAGGTCGTGTCATTGCATCACGTGATTTTACGTATTCGAGCAACGGTGTAGATGACTTAAATGGTCATGGAACTCATACAGCCTCAACCGTTGCAGGCAATGGCCATGAGTCAGCAGGCAAATGGGTCGGGGTGGCACCAGCCGCCGATTTAATTATCGGTAAAGTACTTGGTAATACAGGAGGAGGATCAACCTACGGTATTTTAAATGGCATGCAATGGGCGGTGCTTTCAGAACAAGCTGACATTGTAAATATGTCATTGGGTGGCACAGCAACAACCTGTAGTGGCCCATTGGTTGAGATGGTTGAAGCGCTTAGCGATAAAGCTTTATTTGTTATCTCTGCGGGCAATAGCTTTACCCGTGAAACGATTGGTTCACCGGGCTGCGCGCCAAGTGCATTAACCGTGGGTGCTATTGATCGTGATGGCAATACGGCGTCGTTCTCTTCACGCGGTCCATCGCCAGATGGCCACTCAGCAAAACCAGATATTGCCTCGCAAGGTGTCTCTGTGGTTGCCGCGGCTTCTGGTGGCTTAGGTGATACGGCCTACCGCGTGTATTCAGGTACATCAATGGCTGCCCCTCATGTTGCCGGTGGTGCTGCAATTGTAATGCAAGCTCGCCAAGACCTTACGCCAAAAGAAATTAAAGACGTGCTTACATCATCTGTATTTAGTAGTGATTCTCACGTCCTTGAGCAAGGTGCCGGTGCCATGAATATCGACCGAGCCATTGACCAAGCTATTGTGGCCCCTGCAAACCGTGAACTTGGCTACTTTGATAATGCCAATAGTACATTTACCGAAACACAGATCACGTTAACAAACACGTCTGATGAAAATATTAAATTAAAATTGAAATTAGATTTAATCGGTGAAGATGGCAAAACACAATTACCGGCGACCTTGGCAGGGTTAGATGTTAAATCTGTAACAATCCCAGCCAAAGGTGTTGCTCAAGTCCCTATGTGGATTGACCCTAGTGTGGCACTTAATAACAGTGCTTATGGTGCAATTACAGGTCGTATCACAGGCACAACCGTTGGCAATACTGATCAGCAAGTGACAGTGCCAGTGTCATTTTGGATTGACCAACCCCAAGTTAATTTAACAGTAAACCTAACTGATCGCTGGGGTAATCAAGCAGGCTCGCCATCAAAGCTTTACTTAATAAATGAAGAAGATGATTGGGGCAGTCTTGTTAGGCTCACTGGCGGTAAAGCCAATATCGATGTACCTGCTGGCTACTATACGTTGATTGCTAACATTATGACTTATGATAACCCGCAAACCAGCTCTGGTTTAGTAGAATCAGCGGCACAAATGGCTGTATTAAATCGTAAGATTGATGGCAAAACAGAGATTAACTTTGATGCACGTAACGCTCAGCCTGTTACCTTTAAAGCTGACCAGCCTCTTGATCCACAAGGTTATTCGTTTGGCTTTACTTACGCGATTGACGATCAAGAAGTTGCGAAGCTTGCAGCTATCGAAATGGCTCCTGATTACGTAAATGATATGTATGCATGGTCACAAGGTCATGACGATCGCTTTCGCTCATTTATCACCACCCGCGCAGTGGCTCCAGAAACAACCGTCAAAATGCAAAACGGGGTTGAACTTGATTACATCAAACAAGGTTTAGCACTGTCTTTTCATGGTGAAGGCTCTGCAGAAGTAGTGCCAGTAGGTGATGCTGGTTACAGCACTGACTGGAGCCAATTTGAGTTAGACGGAAAAATTGCGCTTATTGCTAACCCTAATTACCTCACGTCTTACATGGTCGGTAATGCGATGAAAAATGGCGCCAGCGGTGTGATTTTTTATCGTCCTGGTCGTGGCGGCCGATATAAAGGGGCAATCACAGGCACACCAAAAGTCCCCGTGATTGGTATTAGTACCGAACAAGGTGAAGCCTTAATGGCAGAAATAGAGGCTGGCAACAATATCGTTAGCTGGTCTGGTATTGCGGCTGAACGCTCACCTTATGCTTATTCAATAAACCATATTACTGATGGCCGAATTCAATCTGGGAAAATCAATATTGCTGAACATAAAATGCATAAAATAAGTGCGTCTTATCACTCGCAAAATGATGAGCGCCCTGCATGGACTGATGTTATGGCAATGACCAACAGTACCGGAGAGTTCTACTCAACAGGTAGCTCACAGTTAATTATGTTGCCTCATCAGCGTGATGAATATTACACAGCAAGTACAAAAAATGCATGGACGAATGTCGTTATGCCAAACTATCAAATTCAAAGTGCTGGCGCTTATTTTGATGGTCCACGCGCTATGACTGAAGGTGCAGAGCAAAACACCACTTGGTTTAAAGGTCCACGTGCTGGTAGCTTAGGCAGCAGTGGCTCGGCGATTATTAGCCGCGATACCAACGTTCTTTACTTTAACCTTGCCTCGTTTGGCGATGCCGCAAACCATGATGGTATTTTTGGCTTTATGGGTAGCTCAGCCTTTGGTTTAAAAGTAAATGGTGAGCCTGTATCTCCGTATCAAGGTACGTTAACTCTTGAGCCGGGCTCTCATCAAATTACCTTAGAAATGCGATCTTATGCCCGTGGTGTTGGTGAGCGCTCTCCAGTCAATGATAAGCTAGGTTCTCTTTACCAAGGTTTCTATACATTTACGGCTGACGAGCAGCAACAAGGTGTTCAGCCAATTTTAGTGCCTATGGTTGATTTACCTGTTGATATTAACAACAGCATGAAATCAGGTGAAGCGGCTCACGTTAAGTTAACGGGTTTATTGGACGGTGTAGGTGAAGTGGCGCTGGCAGATGTACAGTTCCAATATGCGTACGGCCAAGAATGTACGATTGCTAACGTGCCTGCTTATATCTATTGCCCTGTATCAACGAAGTTCTCAAGCGAAAACTGGTTAGATGCACAAGTTGAACACATTGACGGTGAATGGGTAGCTACGATCCCTAATACTGGCAACGTCGGTGACTTTGTCCATATTCGTACGATTGTTTCTGATTATGGTTCAAGCCAAGCTGAGCAAATTACCATGCGAGCTTACATGTTAGATTAATTAGTTAGCGCTAATCAGCAAAGCCGCCTTCGGGTGGCTTTTTTCATGTAAAAACAACATGATCAAGTATTAAGAATCTAAATGCTCGTACTGACCACGATACACTTCGAAAGTCTTCACAACGGTGTGTTGCTCTTTACTTAGATTATCAAACCAGGTATCGAAACGCTCATCATCATCTTGTTCACTCAGAGCTAAATACTGTGCCAACAACTCAATAATATCGTTGTGAGTACACGACAAGGTGTCTACATGATTAGCTAAAACAGAATGGTCTTTATCGCGAAGCGTGTTCATTACATTTTGATCTAGTTCTTCACGGCTAGTTTTATCATTCACTTCCTTATCCTTCTTTAAAATAAGCACGCATACCTAGTTATAACAGCCTTACCGACAATATCCAGCTTTTTAAATCTAACTGCTTATTGATTGTTCAGCTTGTACAAAATTAAGACAAGCCGATATAAATAAGAATCATTTTTATCTTGATCTAAATAGTCAACCACCCTATAATCGCTACATTATCACATAACAAAGAGTTCCATTATGAAGCCAAATATCCACCCTGATTACCAGCAAGTCGCGTTTCATGATACAGCGGCAGACAGCTACTTTATTATTGGTTCGACAATTAAAACTTCGCGCACAATTGAACTTGAGGGCAAAACCTACCCTTATGTGCCAATTGACGTATCAAGCGATTCACACCCGTTTTATACCGGTAAGCAAAAAGCCGTTGCAAGCGATGGCCGTGTTGCTGCGTTTAATCGTCGTTTCAAAAACTTAGCGAGCAAGTAGTTGCTATAGGTAAGAACATGAAAGTATTAAGTTCATTAAAAAGCGCGAAGAACCGCCCGGGCTGCCAAATCGTAAAGCGTAAAGGTCGTGTCTATGTTATTAATAAAGACAATCCGCGCTTGAAGGCAGTTCAGGGTAAAAAGAAAAAGCGTTAAAAAAGGTGCCTCGGCACCTTTTTAAAATTATAGTAAATCTAACTCAATAACTTTACTTACCAAATAACAACTCCCAAAAACCTGGCGGCTCATGTAGCTCATGGTATTTCTTACGTAGCTCATCAATAGATTTAAGCGGCGCTTTTGCAGCTTCAAGGCCACGGGTCGTTGCAAGTTGCTTAGCTTGCTTTGCTTGATTTATGACTTTATCAAGCCCTTCTAAAGACGCTGTTTTATGCTGTTTAAAATCAGCTGTTTTGGCAGTCTCTAATAACTCAATAAATTCATCAATCGCGGTATTAAAGGTGGCTAAATCAGTTGCTCGCACTGAGTTTTTATAAGCAAGCCCCATGTTTTTCATATTGGCCTCAAGATCAATATTATTGGCCGCGCTCAGACTGGAAAAAACGATTAAAAAACTAATAAAAATGGCTTTCATACACTCTCAACCAAATACAAATTATGCACCCATTATAAAGCGAAACGCTACGTAAACCTAATGCCATTAAAATACCGAATACAGCAACAAAGTAAATATTCTGTAATCACCTTTTCACAATAAACAAAAAACACCTGAACCCCACAAAGAACCTAACACACTGTTTAAATTGAAATTAGATGTGTACAAATTGATACGTAGTTTTTGTTTGCAAATAATAGGGACAATGATAAAGTGCACCGCGTTAACATTTTAAGAACAACTGTTAACAACCCTTTAAGGGATAAAATAAAAACTAACAGGTGAAACAATGAAAAAACATAACATCTTAGGTGCAAGTATTAAGCTTGCCCTGTGCACATCTGCACTTGCAATTTCAGGTCAGTCATTTGCTGCTGATGAAGAAGGTGTACAAACAATCGACCGTATCGAAGTAACAGGTTCTCGTATTTTACGTGAAGGTGCTATTGCCCCTGCGCCAGTGACAGTTATCACTGGTGATGACTTAGTTAACACAGGCGCGGTTAATATCGGTGAGGCACTTAATAAATTACCAGCTCTTGGTAATACTTTTTCACTTTCAAACTCTGGCCGTTACATCGGTACTGCGGGTTTAAGTATTCTTGACTTACGTAATATGGGTACTGACCGTACGCTAGTACTTGTTAATGGTAAACGTCACGTTTCTAGCTCTGCAGGCTCTCAATCAGTTGATACAAATACAATTCCAAGCACATGGGTTGAGCGTGTTGAAATTATCACCGGTGGGGCGTCAGCTGTATACGGTGCCGATGCTGTAACGGGTGTAGTTAACTTCATTCTTAAAAAGAATATTGAAGGCTTTAGCGCAAGTGTAACTCGAGGCGAATCAGACCTAAGCGATTACAGCAACGAAAAAGCAACACTCTCTTACGGCACAAACTTCGATAATGATCGCGGTAACGTGGCATTCTCTGTTGAGTATTCGGGTCAAGATACTTTAAATGCGTTAGACCACCCTTGGACTGATGGCTCTTACCGCAATATGCGCAACACAGCTCAAACAGCTGAAAACAAAGATGATCCAGCTTTTCCTGACTACATTTATACGCCAAATGCAGGCTACTATGCGATTAATAACGCAGGTGTATTCGCGCTAAGTAATGGCTATGTAAATTCATTTAACCCAGATGGTACTTACCGTGAACTTAACATTGGTGACCAAGTTGATGGCCTTGCATGTGCTAACTGTGATTCATTTAACCTAGCACAGTTTAACCAAATTCAACCTGAGTTTGAACGCTACAACATTAACTTCAAAACAAACTACGATATCGCAGAGGGCATGAATGCGTATCTTGAAGCAAAGTATGTTAACAGCGAAGGCCAAAGCATTGGTCAGCCTGCATTCTTCTTCTTTAACCCAAATAACAGCATCAAGATTGATAACCCTTACCTTGACTCAAGCGTTAAAGATCTAATGGAACAAGAAGGTGTTAGCTCAATCATGGTTAACCGCATGATGACTGACTTAGGTCGTCGTGTTGAAAACAATACACGTGAAACAACCCGTTTTGTTGCAGGCTTAAAAGGCACGGTATTCAATGACTGGGAATTAGATGCGTCAGTTGTATATGGCCAAACTGATTTAGAGCGTGTTAATGGCGCTAACATGATCATGGCAAACTACTACAATGCCCTAGATGCTATTGATGATGGTTCAGGCAATGTTGTTTGTCGCAGCGAAGAAGCACGTGCTGAAGGGTGTGTACCTGTTAATATCATGGGCTTTGGTGCACCGAGCCAAGAAGCGATTGATTACATCAATACTGTTTCAGTAGGTACTTCAAAGATTACCCAAACAGTTGTGTCTGCTTCACTTGCAAATTCAGCAATTTATGAATTACCAGCTGGTTACATTGGTTTTGCAGCGGGTGTTGAATACCGTAAAGAAGAAAGCGAAACTGAAGAGCCAGACAACGCAGCCGGTACCTTCTTTAACGCGCTTGGCGAAGACAAAGGTGAGTTTGATGTAAATGAAATTTACTTCGAAGCATCAATCCCACTTCTTGCTGATTTACCTCTTGTTCAAGACCTAGTACTAGATACAGCGGTACGTTACGCTGACTACAGCACAATTGGTGATGCAACAAGCTGGAAACTTGGTTTAGATTGGACTGTTAACGATCAACTACGTGTACGTGCAACACAATCAGAAGCACTACGTGCGCCAAACATTGGCGAAATCTTTGGTGCACCGAGCCAAACATTCTACAGTGTTGACGATCCATGTTTAGCTGATAACTTGAATGATCTACAAAATTCAGAAGTACGCCGCGCGAACTGTGCAGCTCTTGGTGTACCTGCTGATTTTGAATCAGACTACGATGCGCAAACCCTTGAAGGTTTAGTAAGTGGTAACCGAGATGTGAAAGGCGAAGAATCAACCAGTACAACAATTGGTTTTGTTTACCAACCTTCATTCATTGAAAACGCTGTAGTGACAGTTGACTACTGGAAAATTGAACTTGAAGACGCGATTTCGACCATCGGTTCACAAGACATTCTTGACCGCTGTGTAGATGCAGAAGGTGGTATTAATAACCAATACTGTAACCTAATCACGCGTGATAGCAGCTCACATGAAATTACACTTATTCAAAACTCAGTTCTGAACGTGTCTGGTCAAGAAGCATCAGGTGTTGACTTTGAATTAGGTTATGACTTTGATGCACTAGAAGGCAACTTCTCAACACGTTTAATTGGTACGTACTTAATTGAGCGTAAAACCTTCCCATTCCAAGACCAACCGAGCGACTACTATGAGTACGCAGGCACAACTGGCGAAGCGAAATGGCAAGCAAACCTTTCAATTTCTTATAAGCGTGATGGCTTCTTTACAACGTTTGATACACGTTATCTAGATGAAGTAAGCCTTTACACTGACCAAGAACTTGCAGATAACCCGAATCCAAATAGCTTAATGACATTTGGTACTTACGTTATCTCTGATGCAACAATTGGTTATAACTTTGAAAATGGTTTTGGTGTGAAGCTGGGTGTAGATAATATCTTCAACCGCAAACTTCCATACGGTACGTTAGGTACAGGTTCTGGTAGTGCAAGTTACGACAACATCGGTCGTTTCGGCTACTTAAGACTATCTTACGATTTCTAATCGTAAAATATTTGATTCTCTTGGGGCTGCACATTTGTGCAGCCCTTTTTCTATCAGATATTAAAAAACTATCCTATGCCAATCATTTACTTAAAACCTGACAATTCAAGCTATACTCTTCCCTATCGGCCTTTTAACTTAATAAGACTATGCTCAAAACGGTATTTTTCATTATCTGCCTATTTTGCTTACCGAGTGTCTTTGCCAAGCAAAGTATTATTTTTATAAACCCAGGTCATGCCGATACCAATGTCACAGGCCCGTTTTGGTTTGAAGTGTCGCAGTTGATGCGTGATGCTGCCAAAGACTTTAATCTCGAATTAACGATTCATTATGCCAACCGAAATCATATTGAAATGAAGTCATTAGTGGCTAAAGCGATAAAAGCAAAGCCAGACATGCTGATTTTAGTTGATGAGAAAAGTGTGCTTACCCAACAACTTTTAAGCTTAAAGCACATCTCTACGCCCATCTATTTTTTACTTAACCGCCCATCAGAACAAGAACTAAACCGTTTGATTGATCATGGTATTAATATCGCAGGTAGCGTTGTGCCCGATAACAAACAAGCGGGTCAATTATTAGCTGAAAAACTGATTGAAAAAGCTCAGCACACGGCAAATATTCTCGCGATTAATGGTGATTACACCACTCATGCAGCACTTGATAGAGAGCAAGGTTTAGAGCAAAGTGTTCAAACGCATGATAATGCTAATATCACCGCTAAAACAGTTGCCAACTGGTCAGCAACACAAGCGTATCGCCAGAGTCTTGGCTACTTTAGCCATCAATCTAACATCAATATGGTTTGGGCTGCCAATGATGCCATGGCATTAGGGGCTATTGCAGCGCTTGATGAGTTAAATAAACGCAAAGATGTATTGGTTGGCGCAATAAATTGGCCGCTCAGAGTTGTGGCAGAAAAAATAGACGTCACTATCGGCGGTCATGTCACACTAGGAGCTTTAGCTATAGTAAATGTTCATGATCTACTCAATAATTACGCAACCGGAACTATGCATCATGAAGTGGCCATTTTCAGCCAACATAGCGAACAAACGCTTAAGCTAGTTGAACAAATTCACAGTGATAACTTAGCAATTAACTTTCGCGTTTTCAGTAATGCGAATAAAAATGCCCTTCCCTTCAGTGTTGAATCACTTCTTTTAGAGGCAACAAAAAGCGCACTGTAAAGGGCATTTACATTATTTATTACTGAGCCAAACTGCTTGATATGGGGTTAGCGACATTGTTTGTGTTTGCTCAGTAATTTGCTCACCGCTGATCAAATCTCGCCATTGCTCGGTACCAATCAAATTTAAGTCGGCAAGCGTAAGCGTTTGCGGCTCGTCACTAATGTTATAAACACAAAACATACTTTGCGAACGGTTGATACTTTGTCGCCAAAAACCAAAGAGCCCTTCGCTTAAATGTAACGTATATTGCGTCGCATTAGGGTGAAATGCACTTTGCGCCTTACGAATAGCCATTAGGTTTTTCATCGCTTTAAACACAGTACGATGATGGGCATTTTCATTACTCAGCTTTGCTAGTAAATCTGACTCTTGCCAGCGGTGACGGTTAATCGCTCGGTTATGTTGGCTATTTTCAAAGCGATCATAATCATTGGTAGTACCGAGTAAGCTATGAATATACAAACCAGGAATACCTTCAAGCGCAAACATAATGGCATGCGCACATAAAAAGCGTGCAACCCCCCATTTATCTGGGCCTTTATGGGTACCTTGCAACGCATCAAATAAGGCAATGTTTAACTCATAAGGGGTATTGGTGCCATCTGGGGCGGTACGTAATGAAACTTTACCGCCATATTTCGCAGTCGTATTGACCATTTCGGCAATTTCACTTTGCTCCAACAAGCCTTCAACGGGGCGCAAGCCAATACCATCATGTGAAGCTATAAAGTTAAAGTATGCCGTCCCTTCTTGAGGAGGTGGCATACTCATCATCCAATGTTTTAATGCGGTACTGTCGCCACTGAGTAAGGTATGTAATAACAGCGGTGGTAATGAAAAGTTGTAAATACAATGCGCTTCGTTGGCATTACCAAAGTACGATAGGTTTTCGCGGTTCGGGATATTAGTTTCTGTGATAATAATCACATTAGGCTCAAAATGCTCAATAAGGGTGCGAAGCAGCCTGATCACTTCGTGTGTCTCAAGCAGGTTAATGCAGCGGGTATTGAGTTTTTTCCATAAAAAAGCCACCGCATCAAGGCGGAATATACGCACACCGTTATCTAAATAATGACGAATAATGCTGACAAATTCATTGAGTACATCTGGGTTAGCAAAATCAAAGTCGACTTGGTCATGACTAAAGGTACACCACACATGTTGCAAACCGTCTTTAGTTTCAACCGCCTGTAAAAGCGGTGATGTTCGCGGGCGAACAACTTGCACAAGGTCATCACTCTGGCTTGCCGTTTTAAAATACCCTTTTCCCGGCTCTTTGCCCTGAATAAAGTTTTCAAACCAAACGCTGCGGCTAGAGCAATGGTTGATCACCAAATCTGCCATCAACCTAACATCCGCTGAAATATCGCGGATATGTTGCCAACTACCTAACGCTTCATTCACTTGCACATAATTCATTACCGCGAAGCCTTCATCTGAGCTATATGGGTAAAACGGCAAGATGTGTAGTGCATTAAGCTCAGGTAAGCATTGGTTTTTTACAAAGCGATGTAACGTATGCAAAGGCGGCTCTTCAGGCTTAGCAACGGCTTCATCCGTATTAGCATGACGAATAATCGAATCACCGTAGGCAATTAAAATCATATCTTGCTCATCCCAACGGTTTTTATGCGGCGTTGGGTCTCGAACAGGATCATCACCTAACATGGTATTGATTAATCTATCTGCGAGTTGTTCAAGCGTTGTTGATAACTCAACTTCGCCGTAGATGCAGGTTAAATGCTGAATAACCCTTTGTTGCAAAAGCTCTAAAGTCACGTGCCTTCCCCGTTAAATATATTCTTTGTTATCAAGCTCTACGGCTTCTTCTAAGCGAGCAAACACCTCTGGCATTGCCGAAGCTACTCGGTTCCAACTCGGCACAAACGGTGCTTCCATTGGGTTTTCTAAAAAGTGCTGACCCGCATTCATAATATTTTGAGCAAACATTTCAACGGCTTTTTCTTCATGATGAATATCGAGTGTTAAGCCATTCATTAACGCATCGTTGTGATAAGTTTCAATAAAATCGAGGGCAATACGGTAATAGGTCGCCTTTAATGAGCGAATCGTTTCTGTCGTAAAAGTCACCCCTTGGGTAGCCAGCTTCCTAAATAAAGCTTTGGTGATATCAATCGACATTTTCGACAAGCCCGCCGCTTGGTTTTCTAGCGATAAGTCTTGGTGTTTGTGATCATAGTTATCAGCAATATCTACCTGACATAAACGGTTATGCGAGTAATTACGATACATCTCTGATAGCACGCCAATTTCTAAGCCCCAGTCACTTGGAATACGAATATCATTAAGTACATCACGGCGGAATGAAAACTCACCCGCTAGCGGGTAACGAAACGAATCCATATATTCTAAGTAATCGTTGCTACCTAATATTGTTTTAAACGAACGCAATAACGGCGTTACCAGCAAACGTGACACACGGCCATTAATTTTGCCCTCAGCGGTGCGCGGGTAAAAGCCTTTACAAAATTCATAGTTAAAACGAGGGTGAGCAACGGGGTAAATTAAACGTGCTAATAGCGCTCTGTCGTAAGTCAAAATATCGCAGTCATGCAGTGCAATTGACTCTACTTTTGAGGTTGCCAACTTATAGCCCATGCAATACCAAACATTGCGACCTTTACCTAGCTCTCGTGGCGCAACGCCCAATTTTTGTAGTTCTTTATCAAGAGCTTGTAAACGCGGGCCATCATTCCAAAGTACCTTATGAGGCTGATCAAGCTCAGCAAAAAACTGCAGTGCATGGCGATATTGGCTTTCATCAGCGCGATCTAGACCAATGGTAATTTGCGATAAATAAGGCACATGTTTCAGCTCAGCAATAATATTTTGCAGAGCGGGTCCTTCTAACTCACTGTAAAGCGAAGGCAAAATCAGGCCCATTGGGCGTTGTTTTGAAAAGCCCAACAACTCTTTTTCTAGTTCTTCTACTGGGCGGTCAGCAATATTGTGTAAGGTCGTGATAATGCCATTTTGATAAAAATCAGCCATGAGATTGCTCCTGTTTTGCTGCAAAACGCGCTTTGATGATAGTTAACGCAGAAACTTCTTGAACCCAACCTGCAGGGGCGGGCTTTTCGCTGAGCTGCCATGCTTTTTGTAATATTTGTGATTGCACTTGGCTGCCAGGGTTATTGATTAAAATAGCGGTGTCGGCCGCCTTTAGCATGGCTACATCGTTTTGACTGTCGCCAAGCGCTATCACAGTAAAAGGATTCCGATAGGCTTTTTTGAACTGATTTAACAGCCACTTTTGTGCAAGTCCTTTATTGTTACCTTTGGTTAAATGGATAAAACGCCCGCCAACAAGCACTTCGTAGCCTGCTTGGCTCATTGCATCTATCAAACCTTGCTTTTCTTCCTCACTACCCGAAAAACAAACCGGATCTGAGTACTGTCTTTGTAGAGCCAATTCACTTTTATCGACGGGGAGTCCTGTTAACTCGGCTATTTCTTGTGCACTAAATTGGCTAAACAAACGTACACAATGACTAAATTGGCTCGCATATTGTTTAAGATCTTCATGCAATTTATCGGTACTTTGCGTCATGGCAAAGCGCCAATAACCTTTATATTCATCACAGCCAATCGGCTTTACTTTGAAATAGTCTTTCGGGATATAAACAGCAGCACCATTTTCCACAATAAAGGGCTGGTGATGATCCAAACCTTTTTGAATATCAGTGACTTCAGCAAAGGTTTTGCTGGTGTTAAAAATCACATTGACACCGGTATCATTCAACTTTGCCAAAAATGGTTTGATCACCTCACATTCGTAACTATCGTGATCGAGCAATGTGCCGTCTAAGTCAGTAAAAATAAGTGGCTGAGCAATCTGGTCAGCGAGAAGTTCCATCTTGGTGATATCACGCTCGGTATCAAGCAATAATAACGCATCCACGCTGTGCGCAAGAGTAGCTAAGTTTTCCCGCGTAATACGTTCAAAATGAGAGATAAAACGCTTTAAACTCACTTCGTCAAACGTGCCCTGCCCCTGGCCTTTTTTGGCAATTAGTTTACGCTCTTGCTCTAAGCGCCACGCATACACATCTTCAAATGAAGGCGCTTTTAACATAATGGTGTAATCGGCCATTGCGAATACATTTTGATATTCATTCGCTAAGCAACTATTTACGCAGCGACGCCAAATGCCGTCGGCATCTTCTAGTTGCTCTAATTCATTTACCGGAGTTTGCAGTTGATAAGGCTGCTGAGGTGTACTGGCTACACACCAGCCTTCAAAAAACACGATATCAATCGGCTTTTGATTACTAGGCCACAGCTCTTTTGGCACCGGATCATCAGTTAGTTTATCAAATTGAGGTAATGGCACTTCCACTTTACCTGCCAACAAAGCTGATAAGGTTTGTTCCATTAATTGCGTATCATGCGTACCTGGTACACCACGACTCGCAAACAAAGGATGAACATCTTTAGCAAGCTCATTGCGTGCATCACGACTTAAATAAAAGTCATCGATTGATAATGACACACTATTAAATTCGGTATTGCTATTAACCCAGGTCACTAAGAAATCAGCAAGGGTCGTTTTACCTGACCCTTGGCAGCCGTTAATCGCCACCAGCATAGGTTGGCCGGTCATTTTTGCGCTTAAGATATCGTGCGCGAGGGGTATAAAAAACTGCTCACTTAAGTATTGATACTTGAGTGGTAACTGATGCTTCGCTAAAAACGGGGTAATATCCACAACATTTGCCTCTTGCATAATCGCTCCTACCAGTATGACATAGAGATAAATGCAGTTAGTAGACCAGTTTTATAATTCCTTAAATTTTAGTTAGTTACAAAAAAAGCGCATATTTAATGCGCTTTTTTGGTGCAATATTCAAGCAGTTTTTAAGTTCTAATCAGCTTGTTGCACTGCTTTGGGGAGAACAGCATTTAAGATAATCCCCAAAATTGCGCATAAGCTCACACCTTGCAAACTAAACTCATCACCACCGATATGCATGCCACCAATACCAAACACTAAAATCAGTGCGATGATAGTCAAGTTGCGAGGCGCGGTAAGATCTTCACCTGATTTAACTAAGGTATTTAAACCAACAACGGCGATAGAACCAAACAGTAAAATCATGATGCCGCCCATCACAGGAACCGGAATCGTTTGTAAACCCGCGCCCATTTTTGCCACAAACGCCAGCACAATTGCGATGATTGCGGTCCAAAGCATCACTCGAGGGTTGAAGTTACGTGTAAGCATTACCGCCCCCGTTACCTCAGAGTACGTTGTATTAGGTGGACCACCAAAAACCGATGCCGCAGAGGTTGCTAAGCCATCACCTAGTAAAGTGCGGTGTAAACCCGGTTTCTTTAAATAGTCTTTACCTGTTACTTGGCTAATAGCCATCATGTCGCCAATATGTTCAATTGCTGGCGCAATGGCCACAGGCACCATAAATAAAATAGCCTGCCATTTAAACTCAGGATAAGTAAATGCCGGTACCGCAAACCAGTTTGCTTCGGTGACCGCATTAAATTCAACAATACCTATAAATAACGAAGCAAGGTAACCTGCTACCACACCAGCAAGAATAGGAATAAGTTTAAATACACCTTTACCCCATACCGCAAAAATCAGCGTAACCAGTAATGATAAACCTGAAACCCAAATTGCTTGCTCATAAGGAACTAATTGTGCACTGCCATCCCCTGCTTTACCCATTGCCATATTCACAGCGACGGGGGCTAAGGCTAGACCAATCACCATGATCACAGGGCCAACAACCACAGGAGGTAACACTTTATGCAGTGCATTCACGCCTTTAAATTTTACAATTAAGCTAAGCGCAACATAGCAAAAACCTGCCACCATTAAACCGCCCATTGTTGCGGGAATGCCCCACATTTGTACCGAGGCGATAATAGGTGCAATGAAAGCAAAAGACGATGCTAAAAAGATAGGAACTTGGCCTTTAGTAACCACATGAAACAGCAAGGTTCCTAAGCCTGCGGTAAATAAAGCCACATTGGGATCAAGGCCTGTTAGTAACGGCACAAGTACTAGTGCACCAAATGCTACAAACAGCATTTGCGCGCCAGTTAGAATGGTTTTTAACGAAAATGTTTGATGATTTTCCACGTGAGCGCCTTACACTGTGCCAAAAATCTTGTCACCGGCATCTCCTAAGCCTGGAATGATATATCCTTTTTCGTTTAAGTGACTGTCTAAAGATGCTGTGAAAATTTCAACATCTGGGTGCGATGCAAGGGTTTTTTCTACGCCTTCTGGTGCTGCCACCAGTACAATCACTTTAATATCTTTACAACCTGCTTTTTTAAGCATGTCGATCGTTGCGATCATTGAACCACCGGTTGCTAGCATTGGGTCAATAACAAGGCTTAAACGCTCATCAATTTTACCAACCAGTTTTTCAAAATAAGGCACTGGCTCCAATGTTTCTTCGTTACGCTGAAGACCAACAACACTTACTTTTGCAGCAGGTAATAACTGCATAACACCATCCATCATACCAAGGCCGGCACGAAGAATAGGCACAACAGTAATTTTTTTACCTTTGATATGTTCTACATCTAATGTTGAACCATCCCACCCTGTGATTTGAACACTTTCTAATGGTAGGTTTTTTGTTGCTTCGTAAGTAAGCAAAGTACCTACTTCAGACGACAGCTCACGAAAACTTTTAGTGCTAATACCTTCTGCACGCATAAGGCCAAGTTTGTGTTGAACTAACGGATGAGTAATTACATGGATAGACATAAGTAGAACCTAAATGAGATAAATTACGCCTATTTTAGCGCAAAATAGTCTTCTCGACTGCAAAAAATGCATGTTCATCGCATTAATTCTTTGAATTGGTCTAAAATTACACTATCAGCTGCAAATATTAATTTTTTTGCAACAACACGCACCGGCAATGTTTAACATTTTATTTATTTTGGGCCTGCAGTAATGAAAACGTTTATCTTCACTTCGATACTACTTTTGTGTATTTGCCTACCGGTCCACAGTGAAACACTCGATATTCAAGTTATGGCAGACTTTGTTCCGCAAGATGGCGGTAACCCTGAAAATGAGGCCACCACGTTTTTGCTGGCTGCCGCAGCTGAATTAGGCGATGAAATCAGCCTACATTTTATACCTGCAAGCCGCTTAAGAGAGTGGCAGCAATTAAGAAAAATGAACAATGTTTGCTTGTACAATAAATTAAAAACCCCAGAGCGTGAAGCTCATGCTGTGTTTAGTCAGTACCCTCTGATGGCATTTCCTTCAAATAAACTGGTGGTATTTAATAAGCCCACCATTCCAGACGCTGTTACCTTACTACAAGCTATCTATTACTATGACTTAACAATTGGCGTCACCAAAGGCCGTTCATACTCAGAAGAGATTGATAAGTTTGTCCGTTTAAATGATGAGCACTTTTTTATACTCGATGGGGCAACAAATGCACCAAGGCTCGGGCAAATGTTATTTCAAAATAAAATTGATGCCGTTTTAGAATACCAAACTGTATTTAGCAACCGTTATAAACGTTTCCCCGGTCTGAGTAGTATTCGTTACATCAGCCTTAAACCAGAAAAAGCCGCCGTGTTTGGTTATATTGCTTGTTCACCAACAGAGGTCGGCAAACAAGCAATCGCGCTGTTCAATAAAGCGCTTAAAACTGAAAAGGTACGAACTTTAATTAGTGAGCGCCTGATGGAGTTATTTCACGAAGGTGAAAACACACAAATTGTAAATGCCTTCAATGCAGCGTTTGAGCACTAAGCCGATAAAATCTGCTCCATAACCCAACTTGTGTGTAGTGCGCTCTCACCAGTTGATGGATGAGGTTGCTGAGCATGAAAATAGTTCGCCATGTTTTCAACATGATATTGTTGAATATGCGCAGGGTTATCAATTACGAACTGTTGTTTGCCCTGTGCGTTGTTAAGCACAATCGGTTTTTCGTCAAACACACTAAAGCTAAGCTCGCCTTCACTGCCATAAATCACCACATCATCAAAACGATTTGCTGAAGCAAAGTTCCAGCTCCCGGTGCCGGTAACACCAGATTGATGCTGCCAGTGCGCGGTAATAGCATCGAATGCTGAATATAAGCCCTGTTGATTAGCACATAAACCATGCACCGTACTAAAGTCACCTAAAAGGTAGGCAAGTAAATCAAGACCATGGCTGGCTAAATCGTCGAAGTAACCTCCTCGTGCCACATTTTGATCTGTGCGCCAGTTGTACTCACCCGATAAATCAAGAGCGTTAGGAGCTTTACTTAAATGCCAACTAACATGACGAGGCTTACCAATCGCACCTTGTTCTAATAACTGTTTAACGTGATTAAAGCGTGGTAATGAACGGCGATAATAAGACACAAATAGCGGCTGTTTAGCCTCTTTAAACGCTGCGACAATATCAAGGCTGTCTTGATAACTTGGCGTCAGTGGCTTTTCAATACAACACGGTTTACCTGCCGCAGCAACCTCAAGAGCATACGCTTTATGGCTATCTGGCGGCGTGGCAATATACACTGCATCAACACTGGTATCGTTAATGAGTTCGCTTGGCGATGCGAACACCTTTGCGACATTATGGCGTTTAGCGTAATCATGGGCTTTTTCTAAGTCGCGGCGTGTCACCCCAATAAGCGCAATACCTTCTGCTTGTTGATAAGCAGGGCCGCTTTTCACTTCGGTTACAGCACCACAGCCGATAATGGCAAATCGCATTGGCTTATTCATTGCTAATCCTTTATTTTTAAATACGTTACAAATTGCTGCTGCATGTAGCCGTTTATTTTTGCATGATCAGGGCTCCAACCTGCTAAAAAGCGATAAAAATCGCTCCATGCGTAACACCAAAGCGCTCGCCAACTGCTAACAACATGCGCTGGGTTTACATTCGGTTGATAACGTTTTAGTGCCTGTATGAGGGTGTCAAAATAGCGATTTAAATAGTCATCTGCAACTGATTTTAATGCCGTATCATCTAAGCAACTGCCTAAAAAATACATTACATCAATCACCCCAACACCCTTGCCAACATATTGAAAATCATAGCCAAGAACATGCTGGTTTTGTGGCGCAATCGCAAAATTGGCAAGCTTAGCATCACCATGAATTAACGTTTGATATGGTGACTCACTCAGCGCAATATCAATAGCGTGCGCCTGCGCTTTTAAGCTTAAATCGCTCATGCGTTGTAGCTCATCAGGCCGCGTTGCTAAATGCCAATAACTACCGCGAGGCCAAAGGCCATCGGCAGAGCTTGCTAAATGAAAAGCATGAAAGTGTGCAAGCCAGTTTATAATTGCTTCAATGTCATTGTGTGTAGCACTTGCAGGCTGGTAGCCAAGCGCACTGAAATCACTAAATAGCAGTGCTTGCTTACTGCCCTCTTGGATTGCCTCAATACAGTGGATAGCCGCAGCTTCATGGGGTAATTGCTCTGCGTAATGCCTATACCAATTAAATTCGACTAAGTAAGATTGGCGCTTTCTGGCAAGCGCTAAATCACTTTGTTTTATACGACTATGATTGATCTGGTTAGGCACTTCAATCGCTTTAATTACCGCAGCAGTACCATTCGTTTGGCAACGAATAATCTCACCGCATCCACTCCATACTGATGCAGCTTGCTGTAGCTCTGTAATATTTGAAAAGTGACAAGTAACGAATTGCCTAAGATCCATAACGCTCTGTAATTTATATAAACCGATGGCAATGGTAGGTGATATTGGCTATTGGCACAACGGCCTATAGGCAATAAAAAACCCGTGCTAAGCACGGGTTTTCGAAGATAAAGTCCTAATACTGCTCAGGACTTGCATTGTTGAATTACTCGTTTACCACACTTTTAAGTGGGTTAACTGGCTTTGCATTGTCATCCAGTAGGTTCATATCAAAGTCAAACTCATCAACACGAATCGCTTTTTCACGCTTCTTGTTGTAATCAATCAGTTTTGCATATTCTTCTTCGTTGATAACACTTGCAACAAGTGCATTATCAAGCGTTTCTGCAAAACGAACGCCCGGCTTAATAGTTTTAGCACGCAGAGCTTTTTTAACTTTCTTAAGTAAATCAAGGCACGCCATTTTCGCTTTGTACGCTTGCTCATTGATGTAATGACCATCACCTTCAATTGGTTTAACCAAGTGAGTGATTTGCGCTTTAAATGCGGTATCCATTTGCGCTTGAGTCGCAAGTTCACGGATTAAATCATCACTGATCTTAGGCATTTTCATTGAGTAGTTCATCGTAATGAAACGCATAAATTTACGAGTACCACTTGCAGGGAAGTTATCTAAGAACTTATGCAATGCTTCTTCAGCGCTTTGTAGTGCAAAGCGAGTCGCATAGTGGAAGTAAGGCGCAGCTTGCTCACGTTCACTGCTTGCTACTTTTTGCTCGTAGTATTTAATTGATGCCATCGCCGCATATAAGAAGCTCATTACGTCGCCTAAACGTGCAGATAACATTTCTGCTTGTTTAAGTTTGCCACCTAGTACCAATAACGAGAAGTCAGCGTAAACTGCAAGTTTTGCAGATAATTTATGCGCTGCTTTTTCGTATTCACGTACTTCTGGTAGTGACGATTTAGCACCCGCAGTAAACGGTAATACGCCTAAACGGAAAGCTCGTAAGCTATTAGCTACGCTGTAACCCACTGTTTTACGTAAGATGCTGTTGAATTCTTTATCTGCATTTTTGTCTTCGCTGTGGATAGACTCAACCATAGATTGCAGGTAAGGGTGACAACGCATTACACCTTGACCAAAAATCATAAGGTTACGAGTAAGAATGTTTGCACCTTCAACCGTGATTGCGATTGGTTGTGCAACATAACCACTTGCTAATGTATTTTGCGGACCATTTTGAATTGCTTTACCTGCTTGAATATCCATTGCTGAATCAAGCACGTTACGACCAATTTCAGTCATGTGGTATTTAGCAATCGCAGTAACTACTGATGGTTTTAAGCCCATGCCTAAACCTTCTGTTGTTAATACACGCATTGCTTCTTGAAGGTAAGTTTTACCTGCGATATCAGCAAGCTTCTCTTGGATACCTTCGAATTGACCAATCGCCAGACCAAACTGCTCACGCACTGCTGCGTACTCAGAAGCACCTTTGAATGCCACTTGTGATGAACTAACACCAAGTGCAGGTAATGAGATACCACGGCCTGCACCTAAACAGCTAACCAGCATCTGCCAGCCACGGCCGATGTTCTTTTGACCACCAATGATGAAGTCCATTGGTACAAATACTTTTTCGCCGCGAGTCGTACCGTTGTAAAAACGGATGCCCATAGGATCATGACGATTACCAAGTTCAACACCTGGGTGATCTTTAGGAATAAGCGCACAGGTAATACCTAGGTTTTCTTTGCCACCGAGTAAACCGTCAGGGTCAACTACTTTAAATGCTAAACCTAATACTGTCGCAATTGGCGCAAGTGTGATGTAGCGTTTGTCCCAGGTAATTTCTAAACCTAATACTTCTTCGCCATTGAACTGACCACGTTTAACAACACCGATATCTGGAATACCACCCGCATCTGAACCCGCTTCTGGGCTAGTTAGTGCGAAACATGGAATATCACGACCATTTGCAAGACGTGGTAAGTAGTGATCTTGTTGCTCTTTAGTACCAAAGTGAAGTAATAGCTCACCTGGACCTAATGAGTTAGGAACCATCACGGTTACCGCAACCGCAGAACTCTTAGTCGCGATAGTCGCAACGATTGTAGAGTTTGCATAAGGGCTAAATTCTAAACCGCCGAATGATTTAGGAATGATAAGCGAGAAAAAACGCTCTTTTTTCAAGAAATCAAGAATGTAGTCAGGAAGATGAACACCGTTTTGAATTTCAGAATCATCAATCATTGATAATAATTCTTTCACTGGGCCATCTAAGAATGCTTGCTCTTCAGCGCTCAGCTTAGCTGCTGGCACGTCACGAAGTGCATCGAAATCAGGTTTACCTTGGTAGATTGAACCTTCTAACCAAACATCACCCGCATCTAACGCTTCTTGTTCTGTAATTGAAATACTAGGTAATACTTTTTTTAATTTTGTACGTAAGCTCATAATAAACTCATCCGACCAGATAGTAATACCTACATTACGTCATAAAACGAGCAATAGATCAATTGGTCCAACCAGTTTTTTTAACATTTTTTTATATTTATTTTTTCTTTGCACGCTAAGCACTTGAATACAATGGGTTTACACGTGTACGCTCAAACGCCTTTTTTTATCCCGAAATGGTTAACAACTAAAGGCTGAAAACAAAAAGCCCAACTAAAAAGTTGGGCTTAGGTATAAATACTGAAGGAATGGCTTATAGCTCATCTTCGATAGGGAATAACGAAATAAACCACACTTGAAAGCGTCGCCACGAAGACGTTTGTGGTTCTTCATCAAACTGCTCATTACTCACTGTGTCGAGCCAAACTAAGTCATTATCTTTGAGCTCGACTTTCCAGGCATATTCAGGCATTTGCGTATCAACCCAATGGGCCAAAAAGCGGCTAAGCTTTTCGCTTTCGATTAATACGCCCATCTCGGTATTTAAATCAAGCGAGCGAGGGTCGAGGTTCATGGTGCCCACAAAAATCTTTTCATCATCAAAGGTCATGGTTTTTGCGTGTAAACTTGCTTGTGATGACCCAGTTACTTTACGCCCCGCTTTGCGCTTAATGGCCATTAAGTCACTGGGTTTTAACTCCCACAGCTTAACCCCACCCTTTATAAGATCTTCTCGGTACTTTTTATAACCAGCATGCACCGCGGATACATCGGTAGCAGCTAAAGAGTTAGTCAGCACAGTGACATCAACTCCCTGCTTTGCCCAATTGGTTAGTAATTTAACGCCCTGCTCACGAGGAATAAAATACGGCGACACTATTATTGCTTTTTGTTTCGGCTCGCCCATTTCTTTAAACAACATTGGCGACATATTGGCCGATTTTTCACTGACGTCGTTCATCACCTTATCGGGGTGATCATAAAACAACACAGACTTTTGCCAATCGAATTCTATTTCATCGTGCAACAAGCGTTTTACAAACTCACTTTCACGTAATTGTTCAACATAATTACTTTGCTGGTTTTGCTCAACATAGGTCGATAAGGTTTTAGTGATATCAATAAGTGATTGCTCATCTCGTGAACCATGTAAATCTTCAACAGGGTAAGACAGCTGATGATTCCAATATAGATCAAATGCCTTTGATGCCTCTGGCACAATCTCGCCAACACTCATAACATCTAAATCAATAAATTCAGAATGATCTTCAGCCGAGAAATACGCATTGCCTATGTTGCGCCCACCGGTGATAAAAATCCGATTATCAACAATAAAACTCTTGTTATGCATACGTCGTGAAAGCTGGCTAAAGTTGGTAACAAAACCAAGCGCTCTAAAACGACGGTTAGGAAATGGATTAAATAATCGAACTTCAATATTAGGGTGAACAGCCAGTGCAGCTAAATCAAGCTCACTGTCGGCTTGCGATAAGTCATCAAGCAACAAGCGAATTCTTACCCCCCTATCTGCGGCTTTTAATAAAAAGGCCGTAAATAAAATGGTGGTTTGCTGCCTATGGTATAAATAGTATTGCACATCAATAGTGTGCTCTGCAGAATCAATGAGCGCTAACCTAGCTACAAAGGCATCGACCCCATCTGCTAAAGGATAAAACCCTGATAACCCAGGATGATTATTACCCACTGCATCTCCTATGGTACTGGGTGTATCCGCTGCAATGGCATAGCTTGGTTGAATGGACTCTCGTGAAGGTAACTGCGCACAGCCCGCGGTGATTAAAATGAGTACTGCACAAAAAAGTGATTTTGAAGAGTCTATTATCATGGCTTCCTACCAATGACCGTGTGATACACGTATCTGCTTTGTTATAACCCTAATAAATGAAGGAGTTAAAAGCAAATAAAAACTCGTAAGTATGGGGATAAATTAGAAGAATTAAACAAAGGAAAAATAGTTAAGCAAACATGCTTAAGAGCAAGTAATTAAGCTACTTGCTCAGTGATATCTGCAATTTCGATCAGTTTGCGATTAAGAATTTTTTTACAACAACCACAACACTTGCCACACTGGCTACCCACTTGCAGTTCTTTTGATAAATCGCGCATCGTCATAGCGCCATCATCAATTGTTTGTTCGATTTTTTTATCAGTCACACCATGACATAAACAGATATACATGAATGCAAACCACTCTCATTTCTCTTGATGGTCAGCATATTAATCTAAACGGTAATAGTTCGCAATAGTGTTATAGGCAATATTTGCATAACTTTTATACCAAAATTTCCAAAATGGCACACAACTAAAAATTTTCCCTTACGATTTGGGCAGTTAGTTAAAAGCGAGCAAAGAAAAAATTTTTATTTTTTTGGTATTGTTCTGCTCTAAAAGTGAGCTATTCCTTATGCTGGATTTCAAGTAATTAGTTTTGATAAATAAACCATTTTTAGATAACACAACAAAGCGCCTCGGCAATTGGTAATAAAGAACTGCTTTTGCTATTTTACGCTTAATACTAAATCAGCAATCGAGGACACATGGAAGCGCCTACTTTTGAATTAACCCGTGATAACTTTAACTCAATCTTTTTTCAGACTTTCATAAAAACGAAAGTGCAACCTGAAATACCTATTTTGAGATGCGCAGTCCCTTTACCTAAAGCACAGAAATTCAAAGCAAAATTAATTACTGCCGTTATTTTCATTATTGCATGTCACCTTGTTTGGAAAACACAATCCGGTGCAGGTGCAATTGCCGCTGTGGTCATTACTTATCTCAGTTATTTTTTAATTCAGATGTTTATTGCCAATAAGCGTTATTTCATCCATGAATCTCCCTTGTGCGAAATTAAAATAAACAAAGAACAGGTTTACCTGCCTGCACTTTTATTCGATGACAGAAAAGCACGAACACTTAAAAGAGAAGATTTACTTAATGTTGAGGCCGTATGGAATTTTACACGCACCAAAAGCGGCTACGATATTAACGATCCACAACCTAGGCGTGCCTATATATTTTCTGTTATTTTTAAAACTCGCTATGGTGATTCAATTCCTTTAAATGACTGGAGCTTAGAACATCCTGAGCTTTTCAAGACACTTGTTGAGTATGATTACCCAGTAACTATGATCAGAACAGCCAAACGCGGGTCACCAATAACAGTTCACATAAAATGGTTCTTCCTATTTACCTTTATATGTACTCTCATCTACTCACTTACAAAGTATGTGATTTAGCGGACTTATAAATATTCAATTGGCAAAGTAACTGCGAACAAGCGCTTTGCCTTAAACTTAGGCTTTATTGTTAAACAGCATACCAGAGTGATTACTAGAAGTAGGAGCAAACAATGAGTTTATCATCGTAGAAACATTACTTTTTACGGCAAGCTGGACTGCATTTATTTCTTCATCAAGTTGTTTATTAAGCTCTAGTAACTCACTTTCTCGTTGTTCTGGAGCTAGGTCTTTGTTGCTTTTTAAACTATTAATCTTATTTTGTAACTCCTTTATTTTTACTACTAGCTCTTGTTGTGTTTGTGATGTCTTTGATTGAGCTTCTGCTTGTGGATCAGAATCAACGCCCGCTTCTAGTTGTTTAGAGCCTTGAAGGTCTGTTGCCTTTTCACTAGCTGGTTTTAGCTCATTTTTATTTTGCTGATCTAATAATGGCTCTTTTAGGAATGAGGGTGTGTACGAAGTTAGCTGCATAGTTTTCCTATCGTTAATTTTTTGACGTTTAGCTATAAACCTTTTGAAAACAAAATAGATGCACAATCCGTACCTATTTACCACCCAAAACTTTTTATGTTGCTAAGCATGTTTTTTCCTTTAAAGTTAGCGATATTAAACTTTAACTATTAATCCCCTCTTTCAACAAACCAATACTAAAGAACCAGTTTTTAACTTTTAAATAACCTTTTGTGATCTCTTTTTAAACACCTGCCGTAAGCCTTATTGAAATGGACACGTCGTAACGTCCGAACATACAAAGATATAAGGAAGAACGATGAAATACATACTCCTGGCTAGCAGCTTACTTTTTCTCACCGCGTGTAGCGATGATGATGACGATAATACCGAAGTTGTTACCCCTCCCCCAGTTCAAGAATTCACTCCAAGTAAAACCTATTCTGTAACTTTAAGTGGCAAACAAGAAGTGCCAATGAATGACTCAATGCAAACAGCGACTGCAACGGTAGAGCTTGACGAAAGTTTAATGCAATTTCGTGCAACACTTGATGCAAGCTCAGTCGACGGTTTTAGCGCAGCACACATACACGACGGTGATTTAGGCGCTAATGGTGATGTTGCTTTTGCATTTGAAGCCACTACCGATGGTATGTATGAAGTCGCAATTACCGACCTTGATGAAAGCTTGATTGCTGATTTAATGGATGGCGATTGGTACATTAACCTTCATACCGAACAATATGCAAACGGCGAACTTCGTGCGCAAATTGTGCCTGATACAACCAGCATCATCACGTTTGTTTTAAATGGCGATCAGCAAGTGCCTATGAACGACAGTGACGCAATGGGTTACGGCTATGCATCTTATGATAGCGCCACGACAGAATTACGACTTCGTGCGGTGACTATGGGTGTTGATGACGCTACAGCAGCTCACATCCATACAGGAAAATTAGGTTCAAATGGTGATGTATTTGTGACTTTAGAGCAAGACGACGAAGTCATGACTGACTGGGTTGTACCTGAAGATACCATGATAGACAGCGACACTCTGGCAGTACTTTTAGACGGCGGTCACTATGTTAACGTTCACACACCAGAATTTGCCGGTGGCGAAATTCGCGGCCAAATCTTAACAGACAACTATGCAGTTGCGACCTTTGACTTGAGTGGTGCACAAGAAGTGCCTATGGTCAGCACCATGGCTGATGGTGATGGTTATGCCCTTGTTGATACAACAGACTACAGTGTAGAGCTTACTGTTGTCACGTCAGGCTTAGACGATGCAAGTGCTGCGCATATTCATACAGGTCGTATCGGTACTAATGGCGATGTATTAGTAGCTCTTGAACAATCAATGGACGACAGTAACGTCTGGATGACACCAAGCAACACGCAAATCAATGCAGATATTTTTGCAGTGCTGGCTTCTGGCGGTCACTATGTCAATGTTCATACACCTGCTAATGCTGGCGGCGAGCTTCGTGGGCAAATCCTAACCAGTAACTATGGCTTTACGAGTTTTAAACTAAGCGGTGAGCAAGAAGTTCCTGCCATCGAATCTGATGCAAGTGGTGAAGGTTATGCATTAATTAACATGGATAACTATGCCTTAGAGCTATTAGTAAACACAATGGGTGTTGATGATGCGACAGGTGCACACATTCACACTGGCCGAATTGGCACGAATGGCGACGTACTCGTTGCACTTGAGCAGTCAACAACTGACGCAGGCATGTGGATGACACCAGCAAATACCATGATCAACGCAGAGATATTTGAGGTACTTGCATCAGGAGGTCATTACGTTAACGTGCATACGCCTGCTAACATGGGTGGCGAAATTAGAGGTCAGATCCTAACAGACAACTATCAGCTCGTTACTTTCCCACTCAGTGGTATGCAAGAAGTTCCAGCGGTTGATACGATGGCATCAGGTAGTGGTTATGCCTTAGTCAATATGGATAATTACCATCTAGAATTAAGAGCGTTAACCGAAGGTGTGAGTGATGCTACTGCTGCCCACATTCATACAGGTCGTATAGGCACCAATGGCGACGTTCTTGCCGCGTTAGAGCAATCAAGCGATAACATGAACCAGTGGCAAACACCTGAAAACACCATGATCAATGCAGATATTTTTGCAGTACTCGCATCAGGTGGTCACTACGTTAATGTGCATACTCCAGCTAACCCAAGTGGTGAACTACGCGGTCAAATCCTTACCGACAACTATGTGTTTGTAACCTTTCCGCTAAGTGGTGAACAAGAAGTACCCGCGGTCACAACGGATGCATCTGGTGATGGTTATGCGCTAGTGAATACCAATGATTACAGTGTTGAGCTGCAAGTACTAACATCGGGTGTAAGCGATGCAACTGCAGCCCATATTCATACCGGTGTAGCCGGTGAAAATGGCCCTGTGTTAGCTCCTCTTGTGCAAGACAGTGATGACATGAATCGCTGGATGAGCAGCACAGGCTTAATGATAGATGCCGATATCTTTTCAGTTTTAGCTTCAGGCGGTCATTATGTAAACATTCATACGCCTGCAAATCCAAGCGGTGAGATACGAGGCCAAATTCAATAATTTTATAGAGTCAGAGGCCAATATTTTTGGCCTCTTTTCGTTACTTTCCTCGCTCAATTAATCTCACAATAGCACCCCTCAGCATCTGAGTTAATAAACTGGCTATTAAAACCCGCACGTAAGTTTGCAATTACTAGCTCAACAAAGCCATTCTGACTGGAACAGGCGAGTCCTTTTGATAATGGCCCTGCATACACAAGTTGTTGATTTTCTGAAACAAGTACTGCGGCAGGTTGAGCGGGTAATATTGCAGCAACCGCAGATGTTGGTTTAAGTTTTATTACTTTAATACCTTGCTCTGCTGCATAGCTGCTAAGGCTTGTTATGTGCGGTTGTGAACGCTCTGAGCATACACAGGTATTTTCATCAATAATGTACAAGGTATCTGTATTTGTGGTGCCAAGCCCCATATTTTGTTGAAAAGCAGGTAACCAATTTGCTGTGGCTAGCTTTTTATCTGGATCAAAGGAGCTTGCTTGTTGAGAATAAGCAAACACCAAGGCTAATGCCACAGAGGCAACCCAAAGTAGAGTTGCCATTATCAGCCATTTGCTATTTGAATTTAGCAATACCTTGCTCCAGTACATCGATACTTACATCAATTAACTGTACGCGATCGGTGAGCTTTTCAATCATCAAGTTGTCGTTGGCTTGGTTAGCAATTAAGGCTTGTGAGTTCTCGGCAATAGCACGTGTATTACCCGCTTGATTTTGCACTACAAGAGCAACCGATTGTGAGCTACTTGCGGCAACATTCACCTGCTCTGTCATCTCGGTAATTTGCAGTTTCATCTGCGAACTAATGGCCGACAACTGCTCTATAAGCGCAACACTACCCTGCATAGACTTGGTTGATGAGGCACTGTTTTGCATCAAGCTTTCAAGCGTATTAGTTATTTTATCCGTCGTGTTTTTACTGCGTGTTGCCAAGTTTCTAACTTCATCAGCCACTACCGCAAAGCCGCGGCCTTGTTCACCTGCACGTGCAGCTTCAATTGCAGCGTTAAGCGCAAGTAAATTCGTTTGCTCAGCAATTGACGAAATTTCATTAAGTAATTCTGAGATATGCGAACATGCACTCACCAGTTGGCCTATATTTTGATCTGCTTCTTGAAGGTTATTAGCAAGCTCAGCCGTTTTGCTGTCTGTATTCGCCACTTCATTTAATGCCTCTGTAGCACTTAAATGGAGCTGCTCAAACTGTGTTTGTAGCTCATTACTTTCTTGTTCAACATGAGCAAAGCCTTCGGCGACTCGTTCACCTGACTGCGCGATATCGGTCGATAGCTGCTCACGATTAAGTGCTTGCTCATGCAATTCGTCGTGTACTTCAAGTAATTGTTTAGACTGGTTTTTTAAAACACTACTTTGGCTTTGAACATCACCAATCACGCTCGATACAAAACCTAGTAAGCGGTTAAAACCCGCCACGGCTTCACTGTGGCTATCATCCGCTCTTAAGCTAATATTTATGCTGTTTTCGTCGGCCATTATCTGCTCTGTAGTTGTGCTTAACGATAAGCCAGAACTACGTTCAAGATGAAGGGTTTTTGCAATGTAGCCAGCTACAATCGCTTCAACAATGGCATACACGGCATGGATAAGTACGGTGCTAAAATACAATCGATCTGGGTCAAAAACGTATAAACCGACTTCGTTTATCTGTAAAAAGTAAAAGCTCAAATGGTGAACTGCCACAAAAGCAAGTGCAGTAATAAACACGCGCCATTCAACAAACATGATCAACACGGCCATTAAAATAAATATTTCAAAGTGAACTTCAATTAAGCCGTAGCTTTGTTGGATGTGTAAAAACGAAAACATCATGCAACCGGCAGCCACAACATGGGCTGTTAATTTGCTCGTTGGGTATTGATGGAGCATCCAAAGCGGTAAAGATAGCAATAATAAACCGGTTACCACACCTGTAATTAGGGTCGAATAGATAAAACCTAAAACTAAAGATTCAACAAACAATAAAAGGAACAAATAAGTAAAAAGGCGGCGCACACTCGTCATAGATAAAGCCTTAATTATTAAATAATATACAAAAATACAATTAATCGAGCCAATACGGTTTGATGCGCATCATGGTTCACTTTATTAATTGCAATAATGCTCTAAATTGATCAGTCCCTGCTTTTTCTAGCCATTGAAATATCAAACTTTCTGTACAAGTAATAATAGCACCTGCTGCCGATAGCTGCTTAATTGCTAACTCTTTGTGTTTTTCGTTACGTGATGCAATGGCATCTTCCACTACAAACACTTGGTAACCATTGGCAATTAAGTCTAAACATGTTTGCAGTACACACACATGCGACTCTGTACCCGTTACCACTATTTGCTTACGGTTAAAGCCAGCCAGTAGGTTGTTAAATTGAACCTCTTGGCATGCGCTAAAATGTATTTTGTGATAGCAGTTAGTGCCACTTATAAAAGGTAAAAGCTGTTCACTACTTTTACCTAACTTGGTTGGGTTTTGTTCGGTAAATAAATAGGGAATATCTAAAGCTTTAGCTGCTTTTATTAACTTTTCGGTCTGATTAACAGCTAAGCCAAAGTCGTTAATTACCGGTTCAAGCCCTGCCTGAAGGTCAATAATCAATAACAATGCATTACTTTTTTGGCTTATAAATGAATGGCGCATCACGTTCTCAAATTGCTGATAATTGAACTAGTTATAGCATAGGTTTCAGTTTCAGCAACAAGTAGACCTTATTACTATTTTTTCTTTTCAGAACCATTAATTACGGTCATAATTGTGCTATATTTTGTTAAAAATTATGCGCAAATAATAATTTAGGGTTAATCAGTCAGTGCCTAAACTTTTTCTTTTGATTTTCAGTTTGCTGTTCTTCACGCTTTCCTCTTCGGCGTTGGCACAAAACTATGCTTTGCAAATGCAGCGTATTTCAACCGATGAAGGCCTTACGCAAGGCAGTGTAACTAAAATCGTGCAAGATGATTTAGGCTTTATCTGGATTGGTACCTATCAAGGCTTAAATAGGTATGATGGTTATCAGGTAGCGCCTTTTGCTGGTGAGTACATACTTGATCAGCGACAAATTACCGCAATGCATAAAACTGACGACGGAAACATTTTCGTCAGCACTGAGTTTTCAGGTGCTTTTCTAATAGACCCAAAAACACTAAAAGTTGAAAAAATCTATTCTGGCAAACTAGACCCTGAAGATGTTTTCTTTTCGCCTATTTTAGCAATCACTGAAGACGATTACTTTTTTTACTTCGCTATTGCTCAGCACGTTTATTCATACAACAAGCAATCAAAAAAGTTTTTGCATGAGTTTTCTATCAATAAAGAAGAGCATATTGTGCGAGCACTCACCCTGCACGACAACTTTTTATATATAGGTACATCAAATGGGCTTTTCTCAAAAAACCTTGCAGATGATCATATTTCGCATATTCCGCTAACCGATAAATCTCAGGTCACCGAAGATAATAAAAACGTAAAATTTTTAAGGGTCGATGCGCAACTGGGCTTATTTGTTGGCACTGTAGAGGGCATGTTTGATATCCCTTTTAACGCTAACCGTTTACTGGCATTTGATAAAGTAAGGCTGTTAATCCCTAACTTAAATATTTGGGACTATTCTGTTAGCTCATTCGGTGAATATATCGTCACAGAAAAAGGATTGTTCGAATTTAATCGCCAAACAATGTCGGTTGAGTTCATCTTAAACTTTGAACAAAGTAAGTTTTTGATGTCTGACAATTCAATTCAAGATGTCATGATTGATAAAACAGGGCTGCTGTGGCTTGCCTCTCGCTCACAAGGTGTTTTTACTTGGTCAACACTCGCAAGACGTTTTAAACATATTGAATTAAAAAATAACCAAGCTCGCTTCAACAATAATGTCTGGTCGGTATTACAAGATCAAAACAATACCGTTTGGATAGGTACAGATAATGGCCTAATGAAGTACAATCAAGTTACTAAAGATATTACACCCTACTTAGTTAGTAACGATGAAAAAGCCTTTCATGGTGAGCATGGTATTTATGGTATTACCGAGGCTAACATTGATGACAGCAACCGTTATCTGTGGCTAATGAAATACATAGGTCTTGCCTTGTTTGATAAACAGACCGGCGAACTAGTGCCTATAAAAGGCAATGCTGAGACCATGCACCTCATAAATTACGGCCCTAACTGGGGCTTTCGTGCTATGGGTAATGATCAATTTGCATTTTTAGATGAGCAAAATTTTTATAAGTACAATGGTAAAACAGGCGAACTTACCACTATTAAAGGATTAAAAGAACAAGTTGACCTAGTTAATGCCCATGCTTTTTTAAAGCCACTGCCTGATCATCCTGATGAATATGTACTGAGTATGTCTGGAAAATTGTACCGCTACAATGAGCAGACTCAAAAGTTAACACTGATATACCAAACAGATAACTATAACCCTTTAGCGTTCACAACAATTGATGACTGGGTGATGGATTATAACAATACGCTTTGGCTTGGCTCGGCTGACGAAGGACTTATTGGCATAGATGCTAAAACTTACGAAGTTAAACACCGTATTAATATACAGTCGGGCTTAAAAGCTAAATCTGTTTTTGCATTGCAAATAGATCGTTTTGGTTTTTTATGGTTAGGGACTCAAAATGGCCTTTACCGCCTTGACTTAAGCTCCTTAGAACTTGACCGTTACTTTATTCGCGATGGTTTAGCCGTTAATGAATTTAACATTGATGCCGACACCACCTTACATAACGGGCAACTAGCATTTGGTAGTACCCGAGGCGTACTTTTACTTTCACCAGAAGACTTTTTATCGTCGCCTGTAGAGGCTGGTAATATAAATACCGAAATTACCAATGTAACTTTGCTTTCGCGAGAGCTTAACTACCATCCATATAAATATGTGAATACGCCTCTGCAAATCACTTATGATGATATGGGCTTAGCAGTCACCTTTTCTAATTTTGATACCATCAATAAAGATAAAACATCGTACCGAGTGACCCTTGATGGGCCAACCTCACTGCAATACGACAAGCTAACAACCAATGAGGTCTTTTTCACTAAGTTACCGCCTGGTGATTATGTGTTATCAGTGTCGTCGTCAACCGAGTTAAGCGATGCAATATCAGCGTCTAGACAACTAAGATTCAATGTTGCACATGCACCTTGGTCATCCCCTGCTGCAAAAGCAAGTTATGTCATTATTGTATTAGCTATTTTGTTTTTCCTATTTTGGCAATACCGTGCTCGTCAGCAAATGATCGGCCGTGCGCATGCAGAAGCTGTAAAATCACAACAACAAACCGAACTCGCTTTAAGTAGTACTAAAAGTGGTGTTTGGGAGATTAACCTAGCAGAGCAATTTTTAAGAACGACTCGTTTTTCAGCTGAACTAGGTTATGCCGAGTATAAAGATGGTATAAACCTCAACAAGTTTGTGGGCTTAGTGCACCCGCACGATCGCAATAATGTAACTAGCCAGTGGCAACTATTTTGTAAGCAAACAAATAACCAACAATGGAATACCACTTACCGTTTAAAACATAAAAATGGTAGCTGGCTTTGGTATGAAGACATTGGTCGTATTGTTGCAACCGATGAAAACAACCGCCCATTAAAAATAACCGGTATTTATACCAATATTACTGAGCAACACGCTAATGCCCAGCAAGCCAGTGTGCTCGGCGAAGCATTTGGGCAAATAAACGACTGGTTGCTAATTTTAGACAATCAACTCAAACCATTTTCTGCTAATGCGAGTTTTGGCGAAGCATTCGCCACGCCAAACAATGTTGCAGAGCTTACTAGTCGCGACTTTATTGGGGCTATTGGGCGCGCAAAATACCTTGAATATATAGACGTATTAAAAACACTTAAGCCAAAGCAAAACTGGAAAACAGAAGCTGTTATTCGCACGCTAAAAAGCCCTGCACACCCGGTTCATATTAGTGTCACGGCTGTAGCCAAGGAAAACCAATCAATTAGTCATTATGTAATTGTAATTTCAGACTTAACAGAGCAAAAACGCGCTGAAGACGATTTGCGCTATTTAGCAAATTATGACCCGTTAACGGGCTTGCCTAACCGCTCCCTAATGCATACAAAAATTAGTAACTGTATAAATAACGCAAAAAAATACAATAAACTAGCTGCATTATTGTTTATTGATTTAGATAAATTTAAGCCTGTAAATGATTCATTCGGTCATGCTGTCGGCGACCAATTACTTTGCGATATCACGCAAAGAGTAAGCCTAATGTTACCTGATAACGCCGTAATTGGCCGTCAAAGTGGCGATGAGTTTTTGGTACTTGTTAAAGATTTACACTCCCCGCAAACACTCAGTGAGCTCGTTAAAAAGCTCACTGAAGAACTGGCAAGCAAAGTTATAATTGACGACTTTTCAATCAATATTTCTGCGAGTGTTGGTGTCGCTCTTTATCCATTTGATGCGAAAACAGCAGATGATTTAATTAAAAATTCAGATATAGCCATGATGCACGCCAAGCAATCTGGCCGTAACAATTTTAAATATTTCACTGAGCAGATGAATAACCAGCTAACCAAAAAGCTGTTACTTGAAAATGCCTTGAAAGATGCGTTTAAAGACGATGAGTTATTTAATAACTATCAGCCTATTGTTAATGCTAAAACTAAAAAAATAAACGGCGTTGAGCTTTTAATGCGCTGGAAGAACGAGCAAGGTTTTATATCACCTGCTGAGTTTATCCCTATTGCCGAAGAAATTGGTTTAATCGATGCGCTGACTGAGCAAGCCCTTGATAGAGCGCTAACAGAGCTGCTACCTATGCTGCGTGCTAACCCTCAGTTTTATTTATCATTAAACCTGTCACCGACGCATATTTTAAAATCGAACTTAACTGAACGTTTATTACTTATTTTGAATAATCACATGGTTAAGCCGGTTCAGCTACGTCTTGAAATTACAGAAAATACGCTTTTAGAAGATAAAGAGAAAGCCTCTAAGCAGCTGCAAAAACTTAAAAATGCCGGCTTCAAACTATTACTTGATGACTTTGGCACAGGTTACTCGTCACTAACTTACCTAAGTCAATTCCCGATTGATGTGATCAAAATAGACCAAAGCTTCGTGCGTAATATCGGCCAAGATAAAAGTAATGAATCGATTATTAAAACCATCCATGCGCTGTCATCGAACTTAGGCTTATATTGTATTGCTGAAGGGGTTGAGACAGGAGAGCAAATCAGCTTCTTAACAGAGATGGGCTGCGAAGATTTACAAGGTTACTACTTCGCGAAACCCATGCTGGCCGATGACCTCATTGCAGAAAGTACGATTCAGGCAATCATTGATCGACTAAACGCGCTTTAAACCATTTATTTAAGCAGCGATAAAGCTCATCTTTATTTATGGGCTTTGAGATAAAGTCATCCATACCCGCTACAAGGCAACGTTTTTGATCTTCTTCAAAGGCGTTCGCCGTAATAGCAATAATGATAGCTTCGCCATACAGCGCAGGATTCTGTTTTATTTCTTGTGTACATTGATAGCCATCCATGTGAGGCATTTGGCAGTCCATCAAAATAATATCTGCCGCAAAGCTTTTAAGCTGCTCAAGCGCCTGTAAGCCATCGTTTGCCATTTTGATAGTACACTGGGTGTCTTGCATCATTTTTTGCAGCACGATTTGATTGACAGGGTTATCTTCAACAATTAATACATTTATGCCACTAAGTGTTGGCTTGTCTGTACTTTGTTCTGCCGTTGCTTCTGCGTCGCTCATAGTGACTGGGATGGCAACAGTAAACTCACTGCCCTCACCTTCTTGACTCACCAAAGAAAGCTCTCCATCCATCAACTCTATAATACGTTTACTAATGGTTAGCCCAAGCCCAGTACCACCATATTTACGGGTGGTCGATATATCGGCTTGAGTGAACTCTGTAAACAGTTTGGCCTGTTGATTGGCTGAAATACCAATGCCTGTATCACGAATTGATATTTCAAGAGCGCCATCGACCATTTGGCATTGCATGTTTATTTCACCTGACTCAGTAAATTTACCCGCGTTACTCAAAATATTATTGATTACTTGGCTAAACCTCAGTGGATCTAAACGGATATACTCAGGTATGTCCTTTGTTATGCTTAAGTTAAATTCGACACCCGTTTTCACACTGGTATTGCTAAATACTTTTGCTAATTGTTGCAGTAAAGCCTTAATCTCAACGGCGCGGTTTTCTAATTTAAGTGCCCCCGCTTCAATTTTCGAAAAATCTAAAATATCATTTAAAATCAACAATAAGTTATTGGCACTTTGATGGATCATCGCCAGCTCATCACGTTCAGTTTCGGGAAGTTTAGGATTTTCTAATAGCAGTTGAGTCATGCCTAAAATACCATTGAGCGGGGTGCGGATTTCATGGCTCATGTTCGCTAAAAATTGCGACTTGGTACGGTTAGCTTGGTTCGCTAAGCGCACAGCTTCGACTAGCTCATTAGTTTTATCATTAACTTGTTGCTCGAGCTGGGCATTAAAATCGGTCAATTTGTTATTCAACACTTCGTTTTCGTGATTCGCTTGATGTAAGCGATTAAAATTAAGCGCCAGCTTATTTGCTAAACTCGAAAACTGCGACTGCAAACGACTCACTTCTAGCCAAGTTTGTGGTAAGTCGGTATCTGTGATTGCCCGCTCAGGTTCAAATTTGTCTATTTGTTCAGCTAACTTTTCGATAGGAGCAATTAACCAGCGGCTTAACTGCGTTATGAACACACTGGTTAATAAAATAATGAACAATATCATCACCAAAGACTGACCCCATGCACTCACCGCAACATTGTTGGCATGCTTGCGATTGAGCATGGTCATTACAATCCAGTTATGTTCTGTTGAGCGAGCTTCTCTGGCGTAAAACTGCTGCTCGTTCTCAGCATCAAACATTTTAAAGCGTGCTTCGTCTGCAAACGAATCTATTTCTTCATCTGTTAATTGTTGTAGTTCTTTAAAGTCATCTAATGTGCTAAATACCACTTTGTTGCTGGCATCTAAAATCAACAACTCGCCTTGATGACTAAATAGACTGGGCCTGAGGCCTGCAAAATAATCAAACATCAGTGAGCCTTCAACGACGCCAGTAAAGGTATCTTCAATATAAATCGGTGCTGATACTGCAACTATAGGTAAAGAGCCAAAACCGCGGCCCTTAAATATTGTTGAGATATAACCAAGCTCATTATTAGGCGCATTGATAAAGTAATCTCTATCTGCCACATTGGCGCGAATGTTTGACTGCTGCAAACTAATCGCTAACGATTGTGGATAAAAGTGAGTGACATCAGCAAGGGCATCAACAATGATTTGTGTTCTAAAATCAGGGTATAGATTTGCCATATTTTCAAGGGCAATTTGACGAGGAACTCCATTGGCTATACTTCTGGCAGTAAGTACCACCCCTTTTTTATGGTGATCGAGGTGACCATCAATTGTGCGTGCGATTTCTTTGGCTTTTTCTTTTAACTGTGCATTTATCTCATACTCAATGCGCGCATAATGGTTATTGGTTAGTACTACTGAGGTTAATATAACTACCAGCACAACCAGCAAAGTAACAACATAATTAAGTATTTTATAGAGTGACGAATAATGTTTATGCCACGAATAGCGGCTAAAGAAGAAGCTTAGTAAATCAATAACAGATAAGTAAATTGCCGCATTTAAGCAGTATTTAGCAAGTGCGATGGCAATGGTTAAAATTGGAAGACCTAAAAAGAAATGGCCAAAACTCCAAAGTAGAGGTAAACCAATTACAAACCAAAACAGCATGCCTCGTAAAAAAACTGGCCGCGCTTTTGACAAACAGAATACCTGCAAGCAGATGAGCTCTAAAGCAAACACAATGGAAGGCCAAGCATGCCCCCAGCGATAAAAAATAAACCCTGTACTTAAAATAAAGGTGATTATTGCGAACCGCCAACCGAATAGCAGCAAGCTTAAGATCACAAAAAACTGACCAAGAAGAAATTCTGAGCTATCTAAAAACCAAATTGGTAATAAATTAACAACTCCCGCAATACAACCAAGCAGTACTGCGGCTAAAAAGTTGAAATATGAAGGCTTATTTTGAAGCAAAAAAGGTATCCTAACTTCATAGTGATACCTTTAAATTAAAAGAAAATTAAACTTTTTGCCACTTTAATTAACATGCTGGCATTCATGACTTTCTATTTGCAGCACACTTTTTCCAATTTTAAAGCGCGATTGCAATAGTTTTTCGACCTTTAAGCGACATGCTTCGTCATGCTTTTCAACGGTACAATGCTGTTTTAAAACAACGTGCGCGCCAACAATAATGTCTTTGTCTTGGCGCATTACCGTGACATTATGAACATTTTGTACATGTTCAACCGAAGCGATACTTTGTTCAATATCAGCTACATTCGGCAGCTTACTTCTATTTTCAAGTAAGCCTTGAATACAACGAATGATCACTTTAACCCCAGTAAACAAGACAAAGGTAGCAATCAACATACTCGAAATAATATCAATTTCGGCCCAGCCAGTTAGGTGGATTAAAATACCAGCGAAGAAGGTTGAAACCGTTGAAATTAAATCAAAAAACGAGTGTAAAAACACCGCATACACATTAATGCTTGCTTTGCGCCCTTTGTATAGCACCCATGCTGCAGCACCATGAAACAAAAAACCAATAGCTGAAATGACCGACATTAAATAGCTATTAATTTGTAAATCATGACCATCGCTATGATGAAGGTAGCGCTCACCCCCTTCATAAAGAATAATTAAGCTAATGCTTAAATATAAGATGCCATTGATCAAACCACCCGTAAGCTCTGCGCGCTGGTAGCCATCATTAAAGTTTTTCGCGAAATATATCGCCATGCTTGAGGCAATAAGCGCGATGAATAAAGAACTGTTATGAACAAACAAATGCCCAGCATCAGCAAGTACAGCAAGCGAATTCGAATAATAGGCGCCAATAACCTGTATCACCATAAACGAGCACGTTATGGCTAAGGCAATCAACAAGCGGCGTCTAGATGCTTGGTGTGTTGTAATATCTGTCATGAAGAAGTGAAATACCTATCAGCTGGAAATGCGGTAATGATATAAAGTCTCAATTGTAATACGCAGCGCACTTAAACGCACTAAAAACTTAGTTAATAGTCCCTTTTTGAAAGTTTTTTGCACGATGTGTTACTAATAAGAAAGGAATTAGCAGCGAATAAGTAAACTGAATCACTCACTTGTAAGCTAAAAAACAGTAAGGCGTTAACAACACATGCTGTTAACGCCTTTTACTCGAAGCAGATTTAAAAAGCAGGCTATTAAACTTTAAACTGACTGACTAAATCTTTAAGGTGCTGAGCACGCGATAATAAGCTTTGCGTACCACGCTGTTGTTGCTCAGCGTTATCATGTATTTGCATTGCACTGTCTGAAATATCATGAGCCGACTGATTGATATGCTCAACCACCGTGCCCTGCTCTTCTGTGGCTGCTGCAACTTGGTGATTGCCTTGGCTGATAATCTCAAACTTCTGCTGAATAGACTGAAGTGCAGACACTGCAATATGCGTAAGCTCAGTCACTTTTTGACTACTTTGCGTACCTTCGGCAATCGCTTCTTGTGATTGCAATGATGAGCTTTGTAAACGCGAAATCTGTTCTCGAATTTCAGAAGTCGATGTTTGCGTACGCTGTGCAAGTGAGCGTACTTCATCAGCAACCACCGCAAAGCCACGACCTTGCTCACCCGCTCTTGCCGCTTCAATTGCCGCATTGAGTGCCAATAAATTAGTTTGTTCTGAAATTGCATTGATTACTTCAACAACCGAGTTGATCTCAGCTGCTTGATTTGCAAACTCACCGATACTTTTATCAACCGTGATCAAAATGTCATTCAGTTCATTCATGGTTTGCGCTGTGGCAGCCATACTTTGATTGGTTTGCACGGTTTCTCGTACCGCTTCTTCCGTGTCGCTTGCTGTGCGATGAGCAATATCAGACACCTCATTAATAGTTTGCCCCATTTCTGTAATAGTTGTAGCAACTTGATCGGTTTGCGCGCGCTGATCTTCGGTAGCAACAAAGGTTTTGTTGGCAAAGTTCGCAAGATCGTCAATCCCCTCTCGCATCGCTTGCTCGGTGACACTGATTTCATCTACCAGCTCGGCTACTTTACCAATAATGGCATTAAAGCCCTTAGCAAGATGTCCCAGCTCATTATCAACACTGTCATCTAAACGTTTTGTTAAGTCACCGCCGTGGCCTGCCATACCAAGTAGCTCGTCACCAACACTGCGAATTTTCTTACTTAGCCAATTAGCAAAATAAAGTGTAAGCACCAAAAAGATACCCGCAAGCACGACACTTACGATAATCGACATCCAAACGACTGTATTAATCGCGCTTGATATCTCTTGCTTAGGCTGAACCGCTACAAGAGTAAGGCCTGTTCCTTCAATTGGCATAACCCCAGCATAAACATCTTCATCTGCGAGCTCCACTTGCGATAGAGTAAAGCCAGTATGTTTACTGCTCAAAAAGCTTTGTAATGCGCTTAATGAAGCGACGCTTGTGACTTGTTTACCAATATAAGCATCGTTTGCGTGTGCAATAATTCGCTTGCTGTCATCAATTAAGAATAAATACCCTTGCTCACCAATTTTACGCGACGTAACAATGCTAGAAATATCTGAAATATCATAACCAAGCCCCGCAACACCGAGTCGTTGCCCTGCAATTTCAACCAAGGTGTTAACGTATAAAGTGAGGTGTCCACCCTGCTCACTCACATCTAAAGCGAGCGCTTGGCGTTTATCTGAGCTAATAAAGTCAAAAAACCAACTGTCTCTTGGCTCACTTTGTGAGATTGATTTGAAAAAGCCGTCTTGTGTGTAATAACTCATTGAGTTTTTGCTTACCCAAAACACCGATGATGCACCGCTTTTTCTTTGTAAGTCAGCAAAGTACGCCATGACACGCTGATGAATTGGCGAGCTTTTCTCACCTTCGCTCATCCACGTATGCAGCATTTGGTTTTCAGCTAACGACTGTGACACAGAGATGGGGTAACGCATTTGAGCGTCAATTTCGGCAGCCACTTTACCCACAGCGTCAGGCAATAATTGCTTTTCGGTTTGTTGGTAATAAAGCCGAGAGAATTGGCTGGTATTGATTAAGGCGCTAACCACAGTGACAACAAACAATGCAATTAACACAAAACTAATAAAAATAGTGCGCAGCGATAGATTTCGCATTCAGCAAGCCTCATACTTAATGGTGGAGTTTTGGTTTTAGATCATCCTTGCGTCCTATCAATAATTTTAGGTAACAAGTCGGTGTTAAGCAATTGCTATTTAAGCTTTTACTGTTGTTTTTGTATGAATAATTATCAAACTCAAACAGAATAGGAACAACCGCCAACTTGTACCTTTTTACTAGTTAAAATAATAGCTACAAACAGCTCACTGAAAAAAGCCGTGCTTATTATGACCCTGCTATTATTGCCATTTTTTGCCTGTAGGTTTTTGGCGACATGCCATACCAGCGATGAAATGCATGATGAAATGCACTAATTTCAGAGTAGCCACATAAAAAGGCGATCTCAGTAACTGAAAGATCTGTTTCGTTTAACAACGACACACTTTTTTGCTGTCTTAAACTTGCTAATTCGTTACTAAAACTTGTGCCCTCTTTTGCAAGACGGCGCTGCAGCGTTTTTTCACTCATATTAAGTGCTTTTGCCATTGCTTTACTGGTGGTTTGGCCTTGAATTAAATGCTCTTCAAGTAAAATTCTCAGTACCTGCGTCACATTCGTTTGCGTCACTAGTTTCATCTGGCTTGATAACACAGGCTCACTATCGGTATTTTCGCTAAAAAACAGGCTATGGGTCGTTGCGCCGTATTCAATGTTGCAATTAAAGTGCGTATTAATCTCACTATGTGGCTCTTTACGCTGCAAACAAATTCGCGTTGGGTGCCAATCTTTTCCCTTTACAGTGCGTGCTATTTTTACACAAAACGCCATGGGCGCTTCGTAGCTTAGCAGTGACATATCACGTTCACCATCACTAAAGTTAAAGCGAAGCTCATACTCACTACCGTGATCGATCAAAGATACATTATGGGTATCGCCCATTAATTTTTGATAACGCAATATCAGCCGAAAAGCACTCAATAACTGAGTTGACTGAATAATCGCCATGCCTACCACCGGAATAGCGCGTACATTCATGTTACTGCCAACATAAAGACCTAAATGGGTGTTTGGTAACATGGCTTGCGCCTGCTTCCAAAGCATACTGACACTGGCTTGTGGGTATCGGGCTGTTTGGCTACTTAATTCTGCCAAAGGAATATTTGCCGCTGCAAACAATTCATTAATTGGTAAACCCTGCCACTTAAACGACTCAGCCATAGCACGAAGCCACCAGCTTGATAAGGTTCTCATGCACGTCCTAAATAAACAATTTAATGACCTATATTATCAAGTAAATAAAAGAATAAAAGCCTATTGTTAACCTGTAATTAACAACGGAGACAACAATATGGGCACTGTAGCAAGTAAACGCGAGTTCGCGAGCTTTAAAGAGTTTTACCCCTATTACTTACAAGAACACAAAAATAAAGTCTGTCGACGCTTACATTTCATTGGCAGTTGGATTGTTTTGGCTATTTTGTTTGCCGCTATTTATCAGCAGCAATATAGCTGGCTAATTTTATGCCCAGTTGTGGGCTATGGCTTTGCTTGGGTTGGTCATTTCTTTTTTGAAAAAAATCGCCCCGCTACTTTTACACACCCTTTTTATAGCTTTATTGGTGATTGGGTCATGTTTAAAGACATTATTATTCGCAAAGTACCATTTTAGGAAAACACCATGACCATGAAACACACAGTATCAGATCAAGAATGGCAAGCCCGTATTGAGCTTGCTGCCGCGTATCGCCTAGATGCTTTATATGGCTGGGATGATTTAATTTTTACCCATATTTCAATGCGCGTTCCCGGCACAGACAACGAATTTTTGATAAACCCGTATGGCATGATGTTTCACGAAATTACCGCATCAAGTCTTATCAAAGTAGATCAACAATGTAATAAGCTGCATGACAGTGAATACCCAGTTAATCCTGCGGGGTTTAATATTCATAGCTGTATTCATATGGCGCGTGATGATGCCCATTGCGTTATTCACACCCACTCACTCAATGGCACGGCAGTGTCTGCTAACAAAGACGGCTTATTGCCTATCTCTCAGCAAGCTGTTGTTGTGCACTCAGGTTTGGGTTATCACGACTACGAGGGCATTGCCCTTAATCCTGCAGAGCAAGACCGTTTAGTGAATGACCTAGGTTCTAATAACTTTCTAATGCTACGTAATCATGGCCTATTAACAGTAGGTAAAACGGTCGCTGATGCATTTTTGTTTATGTATGTTTTTGAAGCTGCATGCGCTGTACAAACTCGTACTTCACAAAATACCGAGCAACTCGTACAAGTACCTAGCGCGATTATTGAGGGTATCAAAGGGCAAACTGAAGTTGCTACTAAGGGACTGGGTGGCGCAATTGCTTGGCCTGCCTTACTGCGCTTACTCGACAATAAAAGTCCGGGTTACGATCAATAAGGATATACCATGCAAATTGATATCATGACTAAAATAGTGCTGCCTTTAGCACTATTTATCATCATGTTTGGCATGGGCTTAGGGCTTAAAAAGCAAGACTTTGGGGCATTATTTATCAGCCCCAAAGCACTTTCAATAGGCTTAAGCTGCCAACTACTGTTATTGCCTAGCGTTGCGTTTGTATTAGCAATGAGTTTTACCTTGACCCCAGAGCTCGCTATAGGTTTGATTTTAGTGGCTTGCTGCCCTGGCGGTGTGACCTCAAACCTTTATACCTATTTATTCAAAGGGGATGTTGCGCTGTCAATAAGTCTAACAACGCTAGCCACATTTATCTCACCCTTTACCTTGCCACTGATTATGCATTTTGCCATGCAAACATTGAGTGTGCCGGGCCACGAATTTGCTTTGCCAGTGATTAAAACCATAGTGCAAATGCTGATGATAACGGTGCTTCCTGTTTGCTTAGGAATGGTATTTAATCACTTTAAACCCCATTTCAGCTTGAAAATAGAACCCTTTATACGTCGTTTTTCGAGTGTATTCTTAATTGTGATAGTGCTTAGTATCATTCATAAAAATGCCGACCAAATGCTGAGCTTTTTTGCGACTAGTGGCATTGCAACGCTGACATTAAACCTCAGCACGCTGTTACTTGGGTTGTTTTTTGCAAAAATATCGGGCTTAGATCACAAGCAACAAATGAGCATTGCGGTTGAAGTGGGGCTACAAAATGGCACCCTTGCCATTTTAATTGCGAGTACCTTAATCAATAATGCCGCCATGGCAATTCCTGGAGCAACCTATAGCTTATCAATGTTTGTAACGGGTTATATTTTTTGTCGCTTATTTAGCGCGCATCATACAAAACACCTTGCCATTCTCAACAAAGCATAAAAGCCAAAGTGATGACTAAAAACAAGGAAGTTTTTAATCACACAGTAATAAAAAATAGTTAAAATTTGAGATAACCAAACGAGTCTAAAACACACCTAATAACAAAGTTCATCACCCATCCTAACTATTAATTTTTTTATTTATTTTTCATAACTATACCTAAATCATTAGTTATAATTTTTGCTCTGTGGTCAGTCTTGTTTAATAAGATATTTTCGTTCACTATCAATTTATGGCTTGTTATATAGGGACATATTGTGGCCGAACTTAATAACTCTAAATTGCCCGTTCATGTTGCTGAATTAAAGTTTGCACTTGATAACGTACCCGCATACGTTTACATAAAAAATGAGCTCGGGCATTACGTTTATGCTAATAAGCTTACCTTGGGTTTATTTGCTTGCTCTGAGCAAGAATTACAACATAAAAGTGATGTGGACTTTTTCCCAATTCCTGACGTAAAAAAGCTAGCCAAAATAGACAAGCGGGTGCTCAGCGGTGAGCGTACCCGTGAAGAAGTTGAGCTTACCTTTCCCGACGGACACCAATATATTTTCTGGGAAGTGAAAACCCCTATTATTTGCGACACAGAGCCGAACAAAGTCATCGGCATTTTAGGTATTGCAACAGACATTACCGAACGAAAACACCTTGAAGAACAACTCCTTTATGCTGCCTCTACCGACCCGTTAACTGAACTTTTAAACCGCCGCTATTTTTATATTCGTTTATCGCTTGCGTTACAAATGAGCAAGCGCGACCAAAACTATGGCGCGGTGATATTTATCGACCTGAATAAGTTTAAAAAGTTAAACGACCAATATGGCCACAACACAGGCGATGCTTACCTTGTTGAAATTGCTAATCGAATGAAAACGGTTGTGCGCGAAAAAGACTGTTTAGCTCGCATTGGTGGCGATGAGTTTGTTGTATTACTTGAAGGGCTTGGTCGTGATGAGCAAACGGCTAAACACAACGCTCATCGTGTTGCCGATAAACTGCAAACAGCAATAGAAGCTCAATTTAAGTATCAAAATATAAAATATCTTGGCTCTGCAAGCGTCGGAGTCACCATGTTTTTAGGTACACAAAAAACTGCTGAAGAGATCGTGGCACAAGCTGATCAGCACATGTATTTGATAAAACATGCACTGAATTATTAATACAATGCATAAAGAATAAAACTGCACTTAAATAGGTAACGATTACAAATCAATAGCGTGCTTTGCTTTGTGGTGGTAATCTGAGCAGTGAAAAATAATATTAATTGTATTAAGGAAAGTACATGGACCCCGTTTCTAGCATTTTAGACCTGTTGTTAAATGTAGAAGTCTTTCTTCTAATTTTTGTTTTAGTGCTACTAAAAAGTAGCGTTAAATTTGTGCCGCAAAATCGTGCCTGGTTAATCGAGCGTTTTGGTAAGTACCATTCTACCAAAGAAGCCGGCTTAAACTTTATTGTGCCATTTATCGACCGTATTGCCGCTGACCGCAGCTTAAAAGAACAAGCGCAAGATGTGCCTTCGCAGTCTGCTATCACTAAAGATAACATCTCGCTTATCGTCGATGGTGTGCTGTATTTCCGCGTGCTTGACCCGTATAAAGCCACTTATGGTAACGATGACTATGTATTTGCGGTTACTCAGCTATCGCAAACAACGATGCGTTCTGAACTTGGTAAAATGGAACTAGATAAAACCTTTGAAGAGCGCGACATGTTAAACACCAATATAGTTACCGCGATTAACCAAGCATCTGAGCCTTGGGGTATTCAGGTTTTACGTTACGAAATTAAAGATATTGTGCCACCTAATTCTGTAATGGAAGCCATGGAAGCACAAATGAAAGCTGAGCGTGTAAAACGTGCGCAAATTTTAGAGTCTGAAGGTGACCGTCAGTCTGCCATCAACGTGGCAGAAGGTAAAAAGCAAGCCCAAGTCCTTGCTGCCGAAGCTGAAAAAGCCGAGCAAATTTTACGCGCTGAAGGTGAAGCGAAAGCGATTATCGCCGTTGCTGAAGCACAAGCAGATGCACTGCGTAAAGTAGGTGAAGCCGCTGACACCGAACAAGGCCAAAAAGCAATTCAACTCGACCTTGCCACAAAAGCCATTGCTGCTAAAGAAGCCATTGCTCGTGAATCATCTGTGGTATTACTTCCTGAAAGTGGTACTGACGCAAGCTCGCTTGTAGCTCAAGGTATGTCTATTATTAACTCTTTGAATAAAAAGCAACAAAGTTAGGTGAGCTAATGGCATTTTTAGATACCCATTTAGCCGAAGCACTGATGATTATAGGTGTTATCGCGCTAATTGTTGAAGTTGCTGTACTGGGTATGAGTACCTATGTATTACTGTTTTTAGGCTTATCTTTATTTGCCAGTGGCTTACTAATGAATATAGGTCTACTTGATACGAGTTACACTACCGCGCTTTGGAGCAATATCGTGTTTACTCTTGGTTTTGCACTCGTGCTTTGGAAACCTCTCAAACGCATGCAGGATAAAACCGATACTAAGCCGATACATAGCGATTTTGCTGAGCTTACCTTTGTCGTTAATGCCGATGTTGATGATAAAGGGTTAACCACACATCAGTATTCGGGTATTACATGGCAATTAAAAAGTCAGTCTCCCATTGCTGCTGGTAGCACAGTAAAAGTAACCGACAAACAAGTTGGTGTACTTTGGGTAGAGGCGGTATAACTCAGCAATAGTTAAACCTCATTTAGAGCCAAAACTCTATTTAGTTTTGTAACCGTGTTTGCTATGGTTAGAAGCACTCACGGTTACAAGCAAGGTTGCGAAAATGAACAATAACAAGGCACTCGTTGTAGAAGGTGGCGCAATGCGTGGTATTTTTGCCACTGGCGTACTAGATGCTTTTATTCAAGCCAATTACCAACCTTTTAATCAATGCTATGGTGTTTCTGCCGGAGCCACTAACATTGCTGCCTATTTGTGCGCCCAATACAAACGTAACCATGCAGTGCTCACCGATTACTCTTGCCGACCAGAGTTCATCGATTTTATTCGCTTTATTAAAGGTGGTCACCTGTTTGATTTAGACTGGCTGTGGCAAGAAACCATCCGTGATATTCGTCTAGATCTCGACACCTTCGAAAAACAAGCCAGTGAGTTTTATATAGTCACAACCAATATACAAACTGGACAGGCAGAGTACTTAAAAGCAAATGCAACACTTCTAGAAGAACAATTAAAAGCCTCATGTGCGCTGCCGATTGCTTATCGAGAATTCCCTGTTATCAACAATTTGCAACTTACTGATGGTGGCGTGGCAGATTCTATTCCAATCCGTAAAGCATACGAGATGGGTAATAAAGAAATTACCGTTATTTTATCTCAGCCTCTTGGCTATAAGAAAAAGCCTTCAAAAGCGCCTTGGTTCGTTAAACGTCTTTATAAAAACACCCCCGCATTAGCAGAAGCCACCTTAAGACGCGCAGAAAATTACAATCAAAGCATTGATTTTATTACCAACCCACCAAGCGATTGTAAAATTAATATTATTGCACCGCCACCCAACTTTGCAGTTGGTCGAACAACCAAATCATTTGAAAAACTCAGTGCGGGCTATGAAATGGGTTTAAATGCGGGCTCAAATTTTTTAACTCAAGTTGTTTAAGCTAACGCTTTAAAAACAGGAACAATTTTTAAGCGTTTTCGATGTCATTGACTATACTTTTAAGAGTTATGTTAGCCAAGGATTGACCATGAAACTCCCCCTACCTTTTATTATTGCCTGCAGGCTTTTAATACTCTCTTTTCTGTGTTTATTTTCATTTTTTAGCCAAGCCATTGAGTGGCCTCAACAAGTGCAAACATCACAAGGCACACTCATTGTTTACCAGCCACAACCCGAGAAACTAAACGGTAATACTTTAACAGCCCGTGCAGCAATGTCATTTTCGGTTTCAGGCAATGACGCTGTGTTTGGCGTATTTTGGTTTAGAGCTAAATTAGATACTGACCGCGAAAACGATACCGTCACCGTTCGCAATATCACTGTCACAGATGTACGCTGGCCTGAGTCAAAAGATGCAGGCGAACAAAAATTTACTGCTGTCGTTAATGAAGCAATAAAAACCAGTCAATTCGAAACCTCGCTTTCGCAACTTACCGCCAGCCTTGAAAGTGCAGAAGCAGCAGAACAAAGTTTAACGCAATTAAAAACAGACCCTCCAACGATTATTTTCAAAGAGCAACTGTCGGTATTACTGAGTTTTGATGGTGAACCTAAGTTTAGTAAAATTGAAAACAGCCAATTTGAGCGTGCTTTAAACACCGCCATGACAGTGATTAAAGATAGCAAAAGCAAACTTTGCTATCTCACCGATGGGCAATTTTGGTATCGGGCAAAACAAGCCAAAGGGCCTTATGACTATACTCAGTCGCCACCGGCTGAACTTGTAAAAATGCTTCCTAAAGATACCGAAAGCTCAGATCTAAGTGCACCACCAGCCATTGTTGTAGCCACTAAACCCACCGAACTTATTGCAACTGATGGCGCAGCTAAATGGAAAAGCTTAACCGGTGGCGAGCTCATGTATGTGTTTAACACTGAAACCCCGTGGCTACGTGAAATGCAAACGAATAACATGTATGTCTTGTTATCTGGGCGCTGGTATCGTGCAAAACAACAAACAGGCCCATGGACATTTGTACGCGGCGATGAACTACCCGAAAGCTTTGCCAATATTCCACCTGAATCAGATTTAGGTGGTCTCAGAGTTTCAGTTGCCGGTACTGAAGAAGCTGAAGAAGCTGTATTAGATGCAAAAGTGCCGCAAACAGCGGCTATCAGCCGTAAAGATACCAGTTTAACTGTGTACTATGATGGCAAACCTAAGTTTGAACGGATCCCGGGCACGCAAGTTTCTTATGCTATTAATACGGATGCACAAGTGCTGCAAATTAAAGGCAAATATTATGCAGTCGATAATGCAGTGTGGTTTAAGGCAGACTCCGCACAAGGCCCTTGGCTTGTTGCTGATAGCATTCCAAAAGATGACATCGCAAAAATTCCTCCAAGTTCCCCCGTTTACAACGTCACTTATGTCGAGATATACGAGTCAACTCCTGAGGTGGTGTATGTTGGTTATTACCCAGGTTACATGTGGTCATACCCTTATTATGGCGTGCCAGTGTATGGTACAGGTTGGTATTACCCACCATACTGGGGCGGTGGCTACTACTACCCTCGCCCACCGACTTGGGGTTTTAATATTGGCTATAACAACTGGACAGGTTGGTCGTTTGGCTTAAGTTGGAGCAATGGTTTTTTAAATCTAGGGATGAATTGGAATGTTGGATGGCCAACCCATTATCGACCTTATCATTGCTGTAATGGCTGGTATGGGGGTGGTTACCGCGGCCCAGTTATTATTAATAATGGCAATATCAATATTGGTAACAAAATTAATGTCGGTCATAAACCGGGCCACCATAATAAGCAACCAAGGCATAATATTTATAAACGCGATCAGAGTAAGTCTCGTCTCGCTTCAAAGCAGCAAGTGAAACGCGATTTAAAAACAGCCATCAGCCAACGCGATAAAGCAAACAACGTGTTTGCGGATCAAAAAGGTAACGTGCTCAAGCGTGATGCCGATAAATGGCAACAACGTGTTGAGGGTAAATGGCAAACATTACCTACCGATAAACAGCAACAAATCAAAGATCGGGCACAAAATATTGACCGCCAACAAGTGCAAAATAAATTGCAAAGCATAGATAAAAGTAAAGCGAAGCAAACATTGCAGCAACGCCAGCACACTCAAAATAGGCAACAAAATCGTATGCAGCAATTAAATAGGGCAAATAGAGCACGTCAGCAAGGTATGCAGCGCCAACAAATACGCCGTAATACACAAAGACAGATGCCTCGGCAAATGCCTAATCGCGGTCATTAATGTACAAATAGGAACAAAACAAAGCCAGTGTAAATACTGGCTTTGTTATCTTAACCAGAGCCAACGCACCTCTGTGGCTACCTTTAAGTCGTAATAGATATGCCTCTTAAGAAAAAGCCTGCAAAACAATTGCAAAAACTTGCTTAAAACTATTTCTCTATTAGTTTTAATACTAAGTCCTTACAAAAATTTGCACGCTCATGTTAAATAACTACACCGTTCGTACGCGATTAGCCGTCTTGGCTTTGTTACCGGTTACAGTTTTTGTGATCACCTCTATTTTTACAATGTCTATTATGTCGGGCATGGTAAAAGGCATCGACAGTTTGTATGACGATAGAGTCATCCCCCTTGAGCAGATAAAAACAGTATCTGACAATTACGCAGTTAGCATTGTTGATCTATTCCATAAATACCGCGCTGAGCAAATTTCAAAAACTGACTTTCTATCCGCCGTTGAAAATGCAAAAAATGTTGCTGATAGCAAATGGAAAAGCTACTTAGGGACCAAGCTAACCACAGAAGAGCAGCGCTTAGTTAATATCGTGGAAAAGAATCTCGCTGTAGTAGAAAGCGAACTAAGCACATTTTTAAACCAAGTAAAAAGTGACCAACTTAAAGCAGTACCTAACGAGGTATTCGTAAAAAATCTTTACGATGTGTTTGACCCACTCAGTGAAAGCTATCAAGGGCTAATAAGCTTACAAATCAATGAGGCTAACAAGTTTAAAAACGCCGCAGATAAAGATTTTGCTCAAGTCAGTATCGCTATGACTGCCTCTATCACTATATTAATAATTTTATTATTGGCTATTGCCTTTATTATATACCGCTCTATCCATAACCCATTGTTATCGTTAAGTGAAACGATAGGTTCTATCTCTGAAAATGCCGACTTACGTCTGCGCGCAAAAACCCATGGTAATGACGAAATAGCCCAAGCAGCACATCATTTTAATGCCATGATGGAGCGCATTCATGCATTAGTAAATGATGTAACGAGCGCCACTCTCACCCTTTCATCTGCTGCTGAGCAAATGAACTCAATTAGCGACCAAGTTGCAAGCACAGCCACAGAGCAAGAGCATCAATCAGCAATGATTGCCACCGCCATTACACAAATGAGTAGTGCCATTGAACAAGTGGCCGCAAATGCATTATCAACATCAGAAAAAGCCACTCACACTGATAAAACAGCCAAGCTGGGTCAGCAGTCTGTGCAAGAAAATATCGATGCAATAAACCGTTTATCACACATCGTTAATGCGAATACAAAACTAATCAATGAGTTAAATACACAATCAACCGATATCAATCAAGTGGTGATGATGATCCAAGGTGTTGCAGAACAAACCAATTTACTCGCTTTAAATGCAGCTATTGAAGCGGCACGCGCTGGTGAGTCGGGTCGCGGTTTCGCAGTAGTAGCCGATGAAGTAAGGCAGCTTGCACACAACACGCAAAAAGCCACAGCCAGTATTAACGAAATGATCAGTAAACTACAAACAATGGCGCAGCAAGCAGTGACCGCCATGGGTAATGCTGACGAAAGTGCTAAACAAAGTGTTGAATACGCAGAGCGCTCATCACAATTACTGACTGAAATTACTCAAGAAATGGCACTTATCGCCGATATGAACAACCAAGTATCCACCGCAACGGATGAGCAAACCACTGTTGCTAACGAACTAAGTTGTAATATTAATGAATTTAGTAGTAGCATTTCACTGGTTAGCGAAAGCTCGCAGCAAAATGCTCAAGCCAGCCAAGAATTGGCCTCACTGGCTTCGCGTCTACAACAACAGGTGCATGTTTTCAAAGTATAGTCGTATAAACGTGCGCTCAAAAAAGGACTTAAATTAATGAACAGAGCAATACTGATATTTCTAATGACATTTGCTCTGTCGAGTCTACAAGTATTAGCTCATGAACAAATTGTTATTCAGCTTGCTAAACCTAGTTATAACGATGCGGCGAAAAATCAATATATTCACGATATTCTCGACAAAAGTTTTGCCGCAATGGGGGCGGATGTTGTACTGCTTTACAATATTAAGCCTATGAATAATAAACGTGTTGTAGAGCAGCTAAGCCATAATAAAACAATTACCTTAGCATGGCTTTCTTTACCCCAGCAGCAAACTGATTCATTAGTAAGAACGACTATTCCTCTCTACAAGGGCTTACACGGCCAACGTTTGCTTATTATCCGCCATGAAGATCAAGAAAAGTTTAGCAAAATCGAAACCCTTGCTGATTTAACTCCCTTGGTTGGCCTACAAAAACAGAGCTGGTCTGATTATAGCGTACTGAAAAACAATGGTTTAACAGTCAATGGCGAGCTTGATTACCCAGGCATGATCAAAGCCCTTGAAACTGGACTCGGTGATTACTTTCCACGCTCAGTACTAGCTATTGGTAGCGAACTAAATAAACTAAAGCAGTTCAATTTTGTTATTGCACCAAACATTATGTTGCAATACCCCAGTGACTATTACTTTTACTTAAGTAAAAGTAATAGTCACATTAGAGATATGCTAGAACAAGGTATGCAAAAACTGCAGCAATCAGGTGAACTTGAGAAGCTCTATTTGCAATACTTTGGAGATGTTGAAAAACAATTTTCTTTAAAGCAACGTCACATCATAACGCTAAAAAATAAGGAGTAAGCATGCTAAAAGCGCTGATAATCATCATTATGACATTGGCGATTTTTGCTGCGGGTTTTATAGCTGGAGTGTACAGTTTACCTATTTTAACTGAACAACCAGCACCCGATATTGCTATTTTGAAGCAGCATCAAGGTCGATCGCAGTTTAGTGCAACGTTTAAGCCCGGCCTCAAAGGCTCAGATCGCTTTCATTATGGTGATGGCATGGTGTATCTAACGAATGATGCTATTTCTATGCAAGGCACGTTATCACCAGGTCCCGACTATCAACTTTATCTATCACGAAATTTCATTGATAACGAAGACGATTTTTTAGCACAAAAAGGCACCATGCAGCGTATTGCGGGGGTACGTTCGTTCAATGGCTTTAAATTAGTTGTACCACAAGGTATCGATGTCAGTGATTACAATACAGTAGTTATTTGGTGTGAAAGTTTTGAGGAGTTTATTACTGCAGCACAGTACCAATAGCTGTATTAATAAAAACAAAGCCGCCTTTGGAGAGGGCGGCTTTAAAGCGGCAGCTATGGGTGTGAGCTGCCTAATCAAGAGTCATTGTTTATGCAACTAATTAGGCTGCATCTTCTGTGCTTTGAGTTTCATCGCTGTGGCGAATTAAGTAATCAAATGCACCTAAGCTTGCCGTTGCACCACTGCCCATAGCAATAATGATTTGCTTAAACGGCGTTGTTGTTGCATCACCTGCCGCGTAAACACCCGGTAATGATGTTGCACCTTTGCTATCAATTTCGATTTCGCCAAAGCGAGTCAGTGATAACGCTGAATCTTTTAACCATTCAGTGTTTGGCACCAAGCCGATTTGCACAAAGATACCTGCAAGCTCAAGTGATTTTTCATCGCCAGAGATGCGGTCAATATAGCTTAAGCCTGTTACTCGTTTACCATCACCAACAACTTCTGTCGTTTGCGCGTTTTTGATAATAGTAATGTTGTTTAAGCTATTTGCTTTACGAATAAGTACTTCGTCAGCACGTAAGGTATCAGCAAATTCAAGCACAGTGACATGCTCAACAATGTTTGCAAGGTCGATTGCAGCTTCAATACCAGAGTTACCACCGCCGATAACAGCTACAGCTTTGCCTTTAAATAACGGACCATCACAGTGAGGACAATAAGCAACGCCATGACCGCGATACTCTTTCTCACCTGGCACGTTCATTTCACGCCAGCGTGCACCGGTTGCTAACACCACTGACTTAGCATTTAAGACCGCGCCATTTTCTAGCGTAATTTGATAATTATCTTGCTTAGTAAGCGATGCCGCACGTTGGTTTTGCATTACATCAACATCGTATTCTTTTACGTGCTCTTCAAGTTGTGCAACCAATTTAGGGCCTTCGGTCGCTTTAACTGATATAAAGTTTTCAATTGCTAATGTGTCTGATACCTGACCACCAAAACGCTCTGCAATCACACCCGTATTTAAGCCTTTACGTGCTGAATAAATTGCCGCAGAAGCGCCTGCAGGGCCACCACCAACAACAAGTACATCGAATAACTCTTTATCGTTCAGTGCTTCGGCTTGTCGTGCAGCCGCTTTGGTATCTACTTTATTTAAGATATCAGTCAGGTTTACAGCGCCTTGGCTGAATAACTCACCATTTAAGTACACAGCCGGTACTGCTAACACATTACGCTCGTTCACTTCGTCTTGGAACAAGGCGCCATCAATCATCGTAGCCGTAACATTTTCATTGTGTGCCGCCATCAGGTTAAGTGCTTGCACTACTTGCGGACATGTTTGACAACTCAATGAAATATACACTTCAAAGTTAAGCGGCCCAGGCAATGATTTAATTTGTTCAATTTCAGTCTCTGATGCCTTACTTGGATGACCGCCTGTATGCAGTAGAGCAAGGATCAAACTGGTGAATTCGTGGCCCATAGGCACACCCGCAAATGTGATTTGCGTATTGTTAATAGGTGAAGATACCACCACAGATGGACGACGCACATCTTGGCTAGGGTTATCTCGCACCGAAAATTTGTCGCTTAACGAAGCTAAATCGTTTGCTAAGTTTTTAAGTTCTGTTGATTTATTGCTGTCATCCAAGGCGATAAGCAGCTCAACAGGGCTGGTAATAGAAGCAAAGTGGCTTGTTAATTGGTTTTTGATATTCGTATCTAACATGGCTTAGCCCTTGAGTTCAGAATAAATAATCTAGAAAAATTTTAGGGATAACTGCCCATCACCCGCTAATGTGCTTAATGTGAGTTGTGATGGGCAATTAAGGTTGCATTGAGATAGCAAAGCAAAGCTTTGCTATCGTTTAATGCTGTGGCAAATTAGATTTTGCCAACTAGGTCTAGTGAAGGAGCAAGTGTCTCTTCACCTGGCTGCCATGATGCAGGACATACTTCACCGTCGTGGTTAGCAATGTACTGTGCAGCTTGTACTTTACGTACTAACTCTTTCGCGCTACGGCCGATGCCTAAGTCGTGAGTTTCGATTACTTTGATTTCGCCTTCAGGGTTCATTACGAATGTACCGCGAAGAGCAAGACCTTCGTCTTCAATCATCACACCGAAGTTACGTGTAATACGACCTGTAGGGTCACCAATCATTGGGAATTTGATTTTACCAATTGTGTCAGACGTATCGTGCCATGCTTTGTGAGTGAAGTGCGTGTCAGTTGATACTGAGTAAACTTCAACACCCATTTCTTGAAGTTGCTCGTAGTAATCTGCAACATCACCTAGCTCTGTAGGACATACGAAAGTGAAATCTGCTGGGTAGAAGAAGAAGATTGACCACTTACCTAGCACGTCTTTTTCTGTTAGTTCTACAAAGTCACCGTTGTGGTAAGCTGTTGCATTGAATGGTTGTAGTTTTGTGTTAATTAATGAAGTGCTCATAGTATTCCTCATTGATGTATTTAAAAATGTTTAATTAACGCAGCCTTGCGTCTGCTTGATTAATACAATAGAGGTATGAGCGATTAAAATAAAACTGATTGTTTAGATTAAATTGATTTGTTTTTTAGATTGAAATACACAGAATAGCAAAAACTATAAAGCCCTCAATCACTTATGTAATCAAGGGCTTTCACTTCAGGGAATAAAATTACTTACTAAAACCATATAAACTCTTTGGTTTAATGTAGTTAGGCTCAATTCCTTGCTCTTTTGCGGCTGCTAACATCACTTGCTCAATCCAACCTGCATCCATAATGTTCATATAGTTACCATCTGGGTCAAAGTTAATGTTAGATCCCATAACCACCATAAAGGTATCGGTCACTTCAGTGTTGTCTGCTGGTACTTGAAATTGATGAATAGAACCGCCTGGCTCAAACAAATAGCTACCAGCCACTTGTAAATCGTCAGGGTATTCTGTGTAGTGCCAGCTGCCTGCTAGGGTATATAAATGTACAACCCCAGTATGAAAGTGCTTTGGCAAAACCGTACCCGGCTCAAATAAAACACGTAATACCCATACCCCATTTTCAGAATCCAGCATGAGTGGATAAATGTGCACGCCTGGTAAAGCGTTTTTAATTAGCTTTTCATCATTTGTATGAATAGTCAGTAAGAAATCTTGATGATTAATAATATCTGGTAATGCCATATGTGTGCCCTCTTTTCACTTGCTTTCAATAAGTTAACTAGTTGCCTTTAATTTGCTGTGGCGGTATCTGTGCGTGGTTCTTCTTTACACAGCCCTTGTTCATACGCCCACTGCAATGCATGTTGCATACCTTGCTGTAATGTAAATTCTGGTTTATAACCAAAAATGTTCTGCGCCTTTTCATTACTGTACGCTGCACTTTTACGACTTAGCATGCGCATGGTCGACGGATTGATATCTGTGGTTTTACCAACAAGGTGATAACACCACTCAATGAACCCTGTTAGCTTTAACGCCAAAGCCAAATTCACTACTGTGACGTGCTTTTTCCCTTGTGCCTGTGCCAAGTAATTAAAATAAACTTGATTAGTCACTTGCTCAGGGCCTGATAGATTAAAAATTTCACCGCTTGCATCGTCGCTCATGGCACTTTGGTAAATGCCTTTGACTAAATCATCAATGTAAACAGGCCCAAACATGCCCTCTGGTACCATAAACTTGCCTTTGGCGATTTCTTGTAATGGGTAAGCTATCCACGGTCTTGAGCCGGGCCCATAGACATCGCCAGGGCGAATTATTGTGACATTGAGTTTTTTACTGGCGTGATAGCTTAGCGATAAATGCTCGCTCATCATTTTCGAATCGTTATAGGCTCTGCCATCAGGGAACAAAGGCGCATCTTCTTTAATATCAGTTTGCCAATCACTGCCATAGACGGCCGTCGACGAAATATGAATAAAGCGCTTTACTGTGTTTACAGCCACCGCTGCATCCAGTAAGTTTTTCGTCCAACCCACATTCGCCTGCCATGTTTGCTTATAGCTAAACGCATTTGAAACAATAGCCGCTGTATGAATAACTAAATCGCAGTCATTCATTAATGAGCGCCAACTCGCTGGCTCATTCAAATTACCTGCAACAATGTTAAATTCTTCACAGGGTGTTAAATCAACGCCGCATACATCGACTCCATGCGCCTTAAAGTAGCGCGCAAGTGTGCGGCCAATAAAGCCATTACCACCACTAATAAAAACTTTTGAGTAGTTCATTGTGTGTTCCTCTAAGCACGTTACAGCCTTAATTGCAGCTAGCAGGCCAAATGGTTAATACATTGTTAAACTTTAATGACCTGTATTACTTTACTTTTCACGCAATTTTTTTTACTTTTTACGCCAGCGCACTAGAAAAGAGCACATTATGCCCCGTTTAACACAAGCTCCTGATCTTATTAGAGTATCTGCTCTACACGGCTATATTGAACTGATCGAAAGTAAATTGGTGAACCCTGACGCACTATTATCGCGCGTTGGTTTAGACAGAAAACAACTACAAGATGCCAATAACTTTGTGCAGTATCAGCAACTCATTCAGCTATTAGAACTCACCGCGAAAGAATTAAACCTGCCCTATTTCGGGCTAGAGTTAGGCCGTTGGCAAAGCTTGAATATTTTAGGGTCTGTTGGTTATTTGATGGGCAATTGCGACACCCTTGAAATGGCGCTAAAAAATTTAACTAAGTACTATCATGTTCATCAAAATAGCGCTGATTTACTCCTTGAAGTAGACCAAGACTATGTAAAGCTATCGTTTTTTGTTCGCACGAGCCTAAAGGTGAGCGTTTATCATGGTGCCGACTTAGCCTTAAGTGTTGGGGTCAATTTATTAAAGCAGTTAACCGATGATCAAATAAAACTGTCTCGTTTGGAGCTTCCCCATAGCTGTGATGACAACCAAAGTGTTTATCGCCAAGCGCTAGGGCAAATTCCAATATTTAACTGTGCACACACGGCAGTAGTATTTGAGAAAAAATACCTAAAGCTCCCTATTAAGAATTCAGATAAGCAGTTGTTTTCTATACTTAGCCAACAGCTTGGACAGCCAGCAGACACAAAACGTGAAAACATTGCAGATAATGTTGAAGTACTGATCAAGCAATACTTACTGCACGAAGAATTTGGCGTAAACCTAATAGCCGAAAAGCTATCAATGAGTGCTCGCAGCTTGCAGCGTCACTTAACAAAGCATGACACAACGTTTCGTGAATTAGTCGATGATGTACGCTGTAATCTGGCACATCAATATTTAACTGAATCTAGCCTCAGTTTATCGAACATCTCAGATATCTTAAGCTTTTCTAATTACAGCGAGTTTACTCGCGCTTTTAAGCGCTGGTATGGCATTCCACCAAAAGATTATCGTAAGTCACACTCGAGCTAATGGCGCAAAAAGTTAAAAACGAGTCGTTTAAAGCTAAGTTTTCTGTTAACAATTTATATATATTGACTAGCTAGTTTCGCTAATTAGTGGTCGTGCAATGTTAAGAAGAGTGTTTATTACCGGTGCCAACAGTGGCATTGGGTTCGAATTGGCAAAGCAATATATTAGCCGTGGTGACGATGTCGCGTTATTTGACGTACATTTCAACGAACAAACAAAACAATCGTTAAGTGAGCTTGCTGATGATTACCAATACATTGAGTATTTTGCTACGCATATCTGCGATAATGAAGCACTGCAAACTCAAGTAAATAATGCAATCGCAGCGATAGGAAACCCTGATTTAGCTATTTTTAGCTGCAATATCAATGAGCAACTAAGTAAAGAAAATAGTATTGCTTGTCAGCACTTTGCAACACTAATAACGCCACACTTAAGCATGAATGGCCACCTAGCAATTACATCCCCCCTTATTGATGCAACTAAATTTACGCCAGAGCCAAACGCCTTGATTTTAGCCAAAAAGCTACGCAAGAAATTTAAGCCAAACAACATAAAAATCAGCTTAATTTGCGCAAGCAAAACATCTAAAGCCATAACAAACCCAGCCAATACTGCAAAACACATTTTGCGCAGCTTAGATAAACAAAAATTAATGGTGATCCTAAGCTTACAATCTAAACTAACCTATATCATGAGTCGTTACTTACCGAATTGGATAATGGGTTCTGTGATGGATCGCCTCATAAAACAACAATTAATAAGAACAACACGCTAAGGAATCCCCATGAACACACATGATAACCTAACGCAATTAATAGAGCATACTTGTCAGACTTATGCCGACCTTCCTGCCTATAACAGTGCAGGTAAAACACTCAGCTATGCCCAAGTTGAACAACAGTCTCGCTATTTGGCACAGTGGTTTCAACAACAAAGTGGTCTTGTTGCTGGAGACAGAATAGCCATTCAACTACCTAATATTGTTGATTACCCTATTGTTACCTATGCAGCAATTCGTGCAGGTTTAATCGTAGTCAATACCAACCCGCTTTATACTGCTCGTGAAATGCTACACCAGTTTAATGATGCAGATGTGAAAGCCATTGTTATTCTTGATGCTCTTACCGATAAGTTAGCAACGGTTATCAATGATACGTCGATCAAAACAGTTATTGTTGCAGCGGCTGTTGCTGAGCCAACATTGCAAGAGGGTCAATTTTCGTTAAACGAACTCATCCGCCAAGGTGAAAGACTCGCCCCTCTTGACGCTCATCAAGCAAGTCGTGACGATATTGCTGTTTTACAGTACACCGGTGGTACCACAGGGGTTGCCAAAGCTGCGATGCTGAGTCATGGCAACATTTTAGCCAATGCCGAGCAAATGAATGAGCGCTTTGATGACATTTTAAAGCCCGGCCAAGAAACGGGTATTTGCCCGCTTCCGCTTTATCATATTTACGCCTTTACGGTGAATATGGTTGGCCTATTTGCCATGGGACAATTTAACGTACTGATCCCAAACCCTCGTGATTTAGATGCGTTAGTTAAGCAAATCGAACCATTTGAGATTAATTACTTTTCAGGGATTAACACCTTATTTATTGGCTTGTGTATGCACCCAAGGTTTAAAGCACTTAATTTTTCAAACCTAAAAATGACCGTTTCAGGGGGCGCAGCTTTAACACATGCTGCAGCTGATGCGTGGATGAATACCACAGGATGTACAATCACAGAAGGCTACGGCTTATCAGAAACCTCGCCTGTTGCAACCTTAAACGACTTTAAAAAAGAAGAAATTGGCAGCATTGGCCGCCCACTCTCTAACACTGCTATCGAAATTTGGGATGAAAACGACGAGCCTGTTGCTGACGGTGAGTCTGGCGAAATTGTTGTTAAAGGCCCGCAGGTGATGATGGGTTATTGGCAGCGCCAAGATGAAACCGACAAATGTATGAAGCGAGGTTTTTTCAAAACCGGTGATGTGGGTCTAAAACTACCAAGTGGTAATTACAAAATTGTAGATCGTTTAAAAGACATGATTATTGTTTCTGGCTTTAACGTGTACCCTAACGAAGTTGAAAACGTACTTTGTCAGCACCCAGCTATCTGTGAAGCAGCCGTTATTGGTGCAAAAGATGAAAAAACCGGTGAGCGTGTCTGTGCCTACATTACTTTAAAAGAGCAGATTGATGAGCAACAGGTGAGTGACTATTGCCGCGAAAACTTAAGTGCTTACAAAGTGCCTAAATCAATCATTTTTATGGAACAATTGCCTAAATCGACGGTTGGCAAAATTCTACGTCGAGAATTACGCCAATAATAAAGCGATCGTTTTAGCCGCCTAACTGGTATAAAATAGTTATTAAATAAAGCATACCGTTAGGTATGCTTTTTAATTTAAGCGGTTTAAAGGTCATTATGGAAAAGTTTATTAATCACATTCAACTTGGTTACTTAGGTTTACTACCATTTTTAGGCTGCGTAGGTTGGCCACTTATTGCAGGAAGTAATGCCGTCAATTTAGACTTTTTCACTTTTTATAGCATCGCTATTTTAGCCTTTATGGCTGGCAATTTATGGCATGCAGGTCAGCAAACGCATGCTGATGCTATTAAAGCAATTATTCCTATCTTACCGATTGGCTTTTTAAGCTTTTTACCAGCAACTTGGACTCTAGTCTGGCTCGCAGCAAGTTTTTGGTTAGTACTGTTATTTGAAAAAAGCTCACCGCAGTGGCAAACCTATCACGTTGATTATCAAAAAATGCGTTTTGTTTTAACGTCTGTGGTGTTTGTATGCCACATATTTGTAATTGGCATGAGTATCTATCCTGAGTAGCCCTTTTCTTGCGTTTGCGGTAACATCCGCGGCTCAGTTTTTTAAGGACTTGTTATGATAGATCAACTGCGCGCTAAACTAGACCACCTTGGCGAAAATTACGTAGAAAAAAACGCCCACTTTAAGGTAAAAGTGATCCCATTTTTTTGTGCGATTCACATTAAAAAAGCTCATAAAAACCAAGGCAGCTTAAAGCTATATTCTAATCAGTTGATTGAAATATTTTTAGCTACCATGTTCTTGTTATTCGGCTTAATGCTTTTTGATACAGACGCAGGTTTTACCCATGGTCCTATTCATATCGTTATTGCCGTACTAATTAGTTTTAACTTAATCTTTAAGCAAATAGCCATTGAAGGGCTTAAAACTCGCTTAGCCCTTTGCCCTGAAATCGCACAAGAAACAACGCCAGCACAAGGCAAATAACAGCATGTTTTTAGACCCTAGTTGGCGCATATTAACGGTTGGCGATGGTGATTTATCATTTTCACACTCTATTGCGCGTTATATAAAACCGGCCAAGCTTGTTGCTTCAACTTATGATGATGTAAACACCATAGAACAAAAATATGCCGACAATGCACTTAGCGCCTTGCAACAACTTAACATTGAAACACTCACCGAGTTTGATGTAACAAAGCCAGACTCGTGGCAGCGCTTAGATGGCGCTTGTTTTGATGTGGTTATTTTTCAATTTCCACTTATACCAGCGTTTAAAGGTGAAGCTGCATTTAAAGCAAATACCCAACAAGGTGGTATGAATGTTTTAAACCGTGCTTTGTTGCATCGCTACCTAGACTACGCAAGCCAGTTCGCATTAGATAAAAACGGCCCAATGCTCTGCTACATCACCTCTAAAGATGTAAAACCTTACCGCGAATGGAATATTGAAGGAAGCTTAAATCAAGGGCTGACTTGCCAATATCTAGGGCAAATGCCATTCGATATTAATTTATTCCCAGGCTATAAAATTCGCAATGTTGATCGCGATAAACACGTTAAAGACACCAGCGGCATTACCTATGTATTTAGCGAAAAAACTGACAATGACATTACCGCCAAGCTGACTTTACCCGCTTATTTAGGTGATAAACACTGTGCATTATGCCGTGTAGGCCCTTATATGGCACAAGAAGATGAAGACAAACATTTTTTAAGCAAAAAACATAAACAAATGGAAAAGTTTGAACAGGATTGGCAAGCATGGCTTGCACAAAACAGCGAGGAGTAACCATGAACTTTGTGATTGTAGGCACCAATTTTATAAGCGATACACTACTAAGTGCAGCTAAACAAATTGAACAATTCTCCTTATATGGTGTGTGCTCTCGAGAGCAGCAAACAGGCGAGGCTTTCCTTGCAAAGCACGACGCTTTAGACGCAAAAGTGTTTACCAATATTGAGCAAGTATGCGAAGACCCATTAGTCGATGCCGTCTACATTGCTGCGCCAAATAGCTTACACAAAGACTATGCTGTAATGTGTTTAAAAGCCGGTAAACATGTTTTAGGTGAAAAGCCTTCGGCTGCTAACAGTAAAGAACTAGAGGCCATCATTCAGGCGGCCAAAACACATCAACGCTTATACATGGAAGCGATGATGACCACCCATTTACCAAACTTCGCATGTTTAAAAAATGCAATTGCGAAGATTGGCACACCCCGCAAATATATTGGTCAATATAGTCAGTACTCATCACGTTACGATAAATATAAAAATGGCGAGCGACCAAATACTTTCTTGCCAGAATTTGCTAACGGTGCATTAGTCGATTTAGGTATCTATCCGCTGTATATTTTACTCGCATTATGGGGCGCACCTCAGAGTGTAAAAGCCAGCGGCGTGTTACTTGAGACCGGCGTTGATGGAGCTGGCGATGTATTATTAAATTACGCAGATAAGCAAGCGGTGATCAGCTATTCGAAAATCTCGCAAGGCGATAATTTTACTGAGATACAAGGTGAAAAAGGCCGTATTCGTATCGAAGCAGTCTCTTTATTAAAGCGTATGCAATACATAGGTAACGATGGCACGGTTGAAGAACTCTCTGAGCCATTTGATGAACACTTTATGCGCCATGAAGTAAGCCACTTTATTCAAGCAGCGAATGCCGGACAAATTGAGTCTTCAGTAAATACCCATACACTATCAAAACAAGTTATGGCGGTGCTTGATGAGGCGCGAAGCCAACTTGGCGTTGTGTACCCCGCAGACCAATAAATATATTATTCAAGGGCAGTTGACACTGCCCTTGTCATTTTTATTCCCTTCATTACAAGCTTAAATAATGACCTCCAATTAGCTTACTCGTAATTTTTATTGAAATTAGATTTTTGTACTATGGTTAATAATATTGACTTTCAATGAGAAGGGTAATATTTTGACTATTCGCTTTTTACTCAGAGCTGTGTTCGCAGCAACCATTGCCCTTGCAGCAGGCCTACTCCTCATTATTTTGTTTTTGCAATCAGGCCAAGATGAAAGTATGGAGTCGGCCCAACAGCGTTATGAACTAAGTCATCTTGCTAAGTTTTCATCTTCAAACTCGATTCACCTTACAGAACTTGCTCGTCAACATGTTGTAACCTTAGATCCTCGCTATGAAGCTGAATACCACCAGCTTGTTGATCAAATTCAAGGAAAAGCTGCTTGGCTAAATGGAGAAAAGAAAAGTTATGAACAACGTTTAAGAGCGTTTAATGTGGCTGCTGATGATTTAGCTCTCTTGAAAAAATCCAACGACTTATCACTCAAATTAGTTGAAACAGAAGAAAAAGCATTTGGCTTAGTCAGTGATTTACTTGGCCGTGATACAAATCACTTAACCCCTAGCGAGCATAAAAGGTGGGTGCAAGCTATCGAGCTTTTAACCAACGATGCTTACATGGCCGAAGTTGAGAAAATTCAGCAACCCGTGAAAGCATTTTTAAGTTCCATCGAGGAAAAAAGTGCTGCAGAAGTTAAAAGCAATCACGACCGTGTGGTTACCTTGAGTTTAATTAGCACAGCTTTAGTCCTGACTATTATTGCTACCTTGATATTGTGTTACTGGCAATTAGAGAAAAAAGTGATTAAAGCAACTCATGCCTTAATTGATGAAGCTAAGCGTATCTCTGAAGGGGATCTATCTCGCTATATTGACCACAAAGCCGATGACGAAATAGGCCAGCTTGCGAGCAGCTTTAATATCATGGTTGATAAGCTGTCTCAGCTTCTTAAAGAAATACACAATCAATCAGAGCAAGCGCAAGTGGCAGCAAAAAGCCTAGATGAAATTTCACAGCAAGCTAAAACGCTCAATGATATTCAAAGCCAAGCGATTGAGGTGATCTCAAGCTCAGTCTATGAAAACTCAACGGCCGTTAAAGAAGTGTCTCAAAACTGTGCAGAAGCGGCAAGCAGTGCTACCGCAGCTAATCAGAAAACCCAAGAAGGTCTACAGGTTGTACAACAAGGAGTTAGCTCTGTTGAATCAGTGGCCGATACACTCACCAAATCACTAACAGACCTTAACCAACTCGAGTCCTCTGTGAATGAAGTCACGGTTATTTTAAGTGTTATCAGTAATATAGCCGAACAAACTAATTTATTGGCACTCAATGCCGCCATCGAAGCTGCAAGAGCAGGTGAACAAGGCCGAGGTTTTGCCGTTGTTGCTGATGAGGTAAGAACTTTGGCTAGTCGCACACAAAGCTCTACTCTTGAGATCCAAGATAAAATTGACTCATTACAATCTGCAACCAATGCTGTGACGCAGAGGATACGCTCTAGCGATAATCAAATTAAAGAAGCGGTGATAAACTCAGAAAAAGTGGGCCATATGCTCGATGAAATTAGCGTACAAGCAAAAGCCATTTCTGATGCCAATATGACCATAGCTTCTGCATCTGAGCAGCAATCTCAAGTAACAGAAGAAATCGCCCAGCGTTTAAACGAAGTACAAGACACCAGTCGAAAGTCGCAGCAACAAACGCAAAGCATTTCGGACTCATCGAGTAAGCTGGCTAACTTGGCGAATAACTTAAACGGGCAAATTAATCGCTTTAAATTAAGCTAGTCGCTGATCAAGCTTAGCGACTAGCGATTAGTTTAAAATCGGTAAGTAACAGATGCACCGATAGTTTGCGGGTTAACCACTGCCACATAGCCTTGTGGGTAACGACCACTGACAGGTTCTTGTGAGGTATATGCTTCTTCATCTAAGGCGTTGTTGATGAAGGCACTTATCAACCATTGTTCAGTATCATAAGTCATCGATAAACGCGTAATGGTGTAATCACCCGCAACACGCTCTTCTGTGTTTGTTAAGTCGCCATAAAACTCATCAACATAATTGGCACTTAAATTCACTTTTAGACTATCGGTAAACCAATGCGACAGACCTAAACTCGCCGTTAACTCCGGTGCAGAGTTTAAATCATTGCCAACGGCATCAGGAAAGGCTGATGATTCATCAATTTTAGTTTTCAATAAACCGAAACCGCCATGTAACTGCCACTGATCGCCCAACATGCTGTAAGCTTCAACTTCTAAACCATAGCTATGAGCATCTTCAATATTAGTGATTTTACGTGCTGAGCTAAGCGCTTGATAACCGTTGAAGTTATTGTAAAACACATTAGCACTGATATTCATGTCACCATTATTTAAAACGCTGCGCGAACCAATTTCATAGGTATTAACGGTTTCTTCGTCGTAGTAGTAGTAATCTTCAGCAGTAAAATCGAGTGCGCCACCACCCGCGTTGTAGCCACGACGTGCACTAGCAAATAATGTCGTTTCGTCACTAATATCATATTGAATCGCGAGCTTTGGTAAACGAAGTGTGTGTGAATTATCAAGTTGCTCAACGAGCATATCACCACGAAATGCCATATTGAAATTACGTAATTGTTCTTCACGCTCAATACGCAGACCCGCTGTTAATGTTAATTCGCGGCTTAGGTTAAAGCTTGTTTCACCATAGACTGCGGTCGATTTACTGCTATCGTCGCCGTAATAGTTTGTTGCTCCCACACTTTCAAAGTCTTGGTCACGATCAAAGTAAGCAAGACCAATGAAGCCTGAGTAAAAATCATTGCTTAAACCAAAGTTAAGTTTAGAATCTACAGTGATATTACTCTCATCCATTGATACGTCAGATTCTGCGCTTTCAAGTGGCTCGTATGCTTCAAAGCCCCATTTGTAATCCATGTAAGCAACTAAAACATCTAACGATAAATCATCGTTAATCTTGTAATCAACATTTACTTGCGTGGTATCAGATTCAGTATCCATAATACGTTGATATAGCGGCTCATAATCAAATGGCTCATCCGCTAAAAAGTATTTACGACCCGAATTACCTTCTTCACTGTAAGTTGAATAAGTTAGCTGTACAGCAAGATCTTCATTTGGTGTGTAAAGTAATTTAGCGCGTGTGCTGCTGGTATTTAGCTTGTTTAATTCACGATCAGTTGGATTTGTTTCGTATACCGGTGGATTCGAAAACGTTTCGCCATCAACATACTGAGTTGATAAACGAAATGCTAATACATCTTCAACTAACGCCCCTGATACCACTGCGGCAGTATCTAGGTAGCTATCTTGGTTACGATAACCGACACGTACTGCTCCTTCAAATTCTTGAGTAGGTGCTTTTGTTGTCATGTAGACAGCCCCCGCAATACTGTTACGACCATTACTGGTTGATTGCGGCCCTCGGTAAACTTCAATTTGTTCTACATCCCACAGACCCGTATCACCGGTTAAATCGGCTACAAACGGTTGGCTAACACCATCAATCAAGGTTGAAACACGAGCCTTTGAGCCACCACTAAATGAGTTAAAACCTGTTGCACCACCATTACCAGATACGCCTCGCATATCTGGCACCGAGCCTGTTAAAACTACAACGTTCGCCATTTCTGATAGTGCTTCAGATATCGACGCAAGTTGGCCGTTTTCTAAAAGCGACTTATCAACAACCGCCACTGACGACATGGTCTCTTTAAGTGACTTCTCTGTTTTTTCACCTGTAACAACAATGGTATCCATAGATTTTCGACTGCTTTGGTCGTCAGCCCATGCTGAGCCTTGCGTAACAAGTAATGATGTAAGCATAACTTTGGTGAGTGAATTAAGTTTAAATGCAGTAGCCAATGTCCTTTCCCCGTAAGAGATTATTAGAATTAAACAAATTAAGTTTGATAAAAAAGCGCTAGGAAATTAACACAAGCTTAATGATATTACAATTGAGTTTAGTTATCATTTACAATGACATTTAACATCAACTACAACTATAATCTTATGCTCATTTTTACCGTTACCCTGCTTGTCGTTTTCGCTGTCAGTATTTTCTACTGCACCAGAAAGCAGCAGCGATTCTTAAAAAAACCAATTAAAAAACAATGGCGATTACTTTCAATTACGTTAACCGTTTGCGCACTAATACTTGCCCTTCAACAGTTTTCAACCACGGCAACCGTGTTCTTCATCATCTTTAGCATCATGCTAATGTTGATGCTGATCCCTTTTATTAGCCTGCTGCAAAGAAAAGGATAATTCATGACAAGCTCATCTAAACGCCAGCCGACTTGGTTAGGAAAAACCCTAGCAGGTACATTCTTAGGGCTGGCACTCTCATTTATTTTCGTTGCTTTTTTTGCTTGGTATGGCCCAGGAGGCATTGATGCTCGCGATAAAGTGCAATTTAACATGTGGATGATCACGCCTGTTTGGCTAACCATTTTTAGTTTTAGTTATTTATTCAACTCAGCAAAACAAGCGTGGCTTATCCTTGGCAGCTTAACTTTGCTGCTTTATGGCGTGTTTTTTATGCTAAGGAGTGCCTCATGAAAGTAAGATCGGATATTCTTCGCACCTATCAAGGTGTACACACATGGACAGGCATCATTGCAGGTTTAGTGCTGTTTATTGGTTTTTATGCGGGCAGTTTGACCATGTTCAAGCATGAAATCCAGCAATGGGCAGCACCTATACAAGCTCCTAAAATCACCAGCTCTAATTATGACTACCAAACGCTGGTAGATACTGCGATTAATGAGCGAGGCGAGCAACTTGCCAAAGGCTTTAACCTTGATTTACATACCCAAGGTGCACCTCTTTCGTGGTATATCAAAGGCAATGCCCGAGGCATGGAGCTTGATAAACAACTTAACTTCGCACACCTAAATGCTGATGGCACATTAAACGTCAGCGCACAAACCGAAAACGAACTTGCCGATTTAGTTGATTATTTACACCGTACAGCAGGCTTTATAGGCGAAATTGGCCATGACCAATCTGGTGTTTATATTCTTGGCATTGCCTGTGTTTTGTACTTTTTAGCTTTGGTCTCAGGGGTAATTATTTTACTGCCGACATTAGTTAAAACCTTTTTTGCACTGCGAAAAGAAAAAGGGCCTAGTCGATTCTGGCTCGATAGCCATAACCTTATTGGTATCGCCAGTTTACCATTTCACTTAGTCATTGCATTTACTGTGGTGGTGTTTGCGTTTCATGATTTTATTTATGGTGGTTTAGCGCAATTTTATGATGGTAAGCCATTGTTTCAGCGCCCTGCACCTGCCGCGCAAAGTTTTCATATTGAAAACTTACCACGTATTAATGAACAAGTACTCGCAGCGAAAAACTATGCTCCCGGCTATGAGCCTATCCACATTCGCTATAGTAATTTAAATTCGGCATCACCTTCTGCGGTGTTTATGATGAGTAACAATAATGCGGTAGTACGTGGCCCAGATACCGATTACTTATTTATGAACCCATACACGCTAGAAGTGGTTAATTCAAGCTATCCGCAAGGCGAAGATGCAGTGTGGGGTAACATGGTTGCCAGTATTTTCTCTCTCCATTTTGGCACCTATGGTGGAGACTGGGGTCGTTGGGGCTACTTCATTATGGGGTTACTAGGCGCCTTCTTATTCTATTCAGGTAATCTACTGTGGATAGATAAACGCTTTAAAAAAGATCCCAATAAACGCAGTACCTTGTTTATGGCTAGGCTCACTATTGGTGTTTGTTTAGGGTCTATGATAGCCGTTGCTTTCACACTCGTTGCTGCCAAATGGCTACCTACTCTTGTGAGCAACACAAACTACGCAACCCTATACAGTTACTACGCAGCATTTTTTGCTTTTGTGATATATAGCTTCTTAAAGCCTGTACAAAAGGCAACCACTGCTGGCTTTTACATGCTAGCGAGCCTGTGTGCGTTGATGGTGTTATCTACACTTTTAAAACTTGCCTCAAGTGACGTTAATTCGCTTTTTTACTCAAGTTATATAGTCGACATTGTCGCTGCTGTATTTGCTGCTATTTTCTTTAAAATGGCCAAACGCCAGCAACAAAAACAGACCACGCAAAACATCATGCCAGCCTTTGAACAAGCAAGTCGAGCTTAAGCATTCTGAGTATGGGTATCAAAGCAATTTGATACCCATAATTTTGCTTTATCGAAAATCTGTGTCCGTTTAACGAAAAACATTTCTTCTCCAATAAAACATCAGTAGAATCGCCGCAAACTTGAGCTATTAACTTTCATAAGGACAGTGATGCAGCGCACCATTCCACCGTTTTTTATTGCTGTTATTTGCGTGCTTCTCGCAATGGTTACCATTCAATCTGGTGCCTCCGTTGCAAAGCAATTATTCCCTTTAATTGGCCCTGAAGGCACCACCGCACTGCGCTTAGGCTTTTCAGCTGCTATTTTGTGCCTTGTGTTTAAACCTTGGCGCGCATTTCCACCTATTGGGCAACGTATGCCTATCATCGTTTATGGCTTGAGTTTAGGTGGCATGAATATTCTGTTTTATTACGCGATTGAACGTATTCCTTTGGGGATAGGTGTTGCGCTAGAGTTTACTGGCCCCCTTGCGGTTGCTCTGCTTTCGTCACGTAAAAAACGCGACCTATTTTGGGTAGCCTGCGCCATTGCTGGCATTATTTTATTATTACCCGATATGAAAGGCGAAGACAGCCTCGACCCTGTAGGTGTTATTTTAGCCCTGGCGGCGGGTGCCTGTTGGGCGTTTTATATATTGTTTGGTAAAAAGACCGGAAACCAAGGCTCAGGCGGAATGACCGTTGCCATGGGAATGAGCGTCGCCGCGATTGTACTTGTGCCTTATGGTGCTGCTTCTCAAGGCGCTGCACTATTGAGTTGGGAAGTGTTACCGCTCGGTATTTTAGTGGCAGTCATGTCAAGTGCACTGCCCTATACCTTAGAAATGGTGGCACTACGCAATATGCCAGCGCAAGGCTTCAGCATTATGATGAGCCTAGAGCCAGCCATTGCAGCACTGGCTGGCTTTATAATCCTAGGTGAATTTTTAAGCCTGTGGCAATGGTTAGCTATTTTATTAGTGATTACCGCTTCGGTTGGCAGCTCAATGTCGAGTAATTCTGAGGATCAGAAAAGTCAGAAAAACAGCTAATTTAACATTAAATATGCATTTTTTAGTACTTAAAGATTAAGTTTCAGACTTAAAAACAGCTTTTATCGGCATTCGTAAAGTGAGGGTTCTCACTATAATGCTCACTATTAATACAAAGTGGTCTTATCTCTTTGTGTCGGAATAAACCTAATAGTGGGATTTACTTATGTCGATAAAAACTAACTTGTTACTTTCAAGCCTTGCAGTTGCAAGTACACTCGCTGCATCAAATGCTGTGGCAGCAAGCTGTCAGGGCGAAATTTTTGCAATGAACTCAGGCCGTGGTGAAACCGGTGTTGTATTTAGCCTTGACGAGCAAAACAAATCGGCTACGGCACATTCAATCGCCCAGTTTAGTTCTGCTGCGATTGCTTATGATGCCTCAACAAACCGTACTTATTATGCTTCATCACCTATTCCGCTACAGTACAAAGTTGATGTTAGTCACCTTGATGTTAGTGATGAGCAGTATTCTCACCTACCTATTCGTGCCGATAAATTCAAATATAGTCGCTTAGCCTATTTAGATCATGCAACAGGTGAACATGTTGTGGTTGGTACAACTAAATCTGTAATTGGTATGACCTATGATGCAAGCTCTGATTCACTACTTGCAGTTAGTTTTACCAAGCTATATAGCATTAATAAAAACACTGGCGAAGCAACTGTACTTGCAGATTTTAGCGACATTGATGGCTTAAGCCGCGCTGATTTAGTCGTTAAAAATGGCGAGCTTTTGCTAATAACCACAACCTCAGTTTACAGTATTGACCGCACAAGCTTTGCGGCTACCGAGCTTTCAAAACATGAGCTAATCGCGGTAGGTGGTGCGACAGTTAATAACAATGGCGACCTTGTGATCAGCCGCTCTGTCATCAATGACCATGGCGATAAAAACGAATCTAAGCTATACCGTTTAGATCCGTACTCAGGCGAAACCTGCCTTGTAGCAACACTACCAGTTCGCATTAACGACTTAACGACCAATACGCAAAATGCTGTAGCATGTGATGTAGAGCCTAGCTGCTCATTACCGAGTGAACTAATCCCTTACTATTCAGAAGCAGTGATTAAACAGCTAGATAGCAACTGGAAAAGTTATGACTTTGGTGATCAAGAATTTACCGCACCAGCTGTATTTACCTCTGCGCCAACATTTAATGGTAAACACGGTGGTACAAACCGTTTAACTGACGTATCACCAACGGGATATTCTGTATCTTTCCAAGAGTGGCAATATCTGCAAGACGGCCAAGGTCACCCTAATATTGAGTCGTTTGACTTCTTAACAATGGACGAAGGTCGCTACACAATGAGCGATGGTACTATCGTTGAAATTGGCAGCTTTATTTTAAACGATACTAAAGCTTATAAAGCGGTAGAATTTAGCGAAGCATTTACAGCAAAACCACATATATTCTTGCAAACACAAACTTTTAATGGCCCTCATACAGTTTATACGCGCGTTGCAGGCTTAAATAATGCAGGTTTTAGTGCCGCATTTTATGAGCAAGATACTCTAAATGAAGGCCACCGTAATGAACGTGTTGCTTACTTTGCGATTCTTCCTGGCTCAGGTACAACGGGTACTCTTGAGACTCGCGCAGGTAACAAACAATATAGCCTGTATCAAGCCGGTATTAACCATGAAGGAGCTCAAATTGGTGAGCACTTCTATTTCTTACACGAAGAGCAATCTTTAGATTCTGAAGTGGTTCATGCCAAAGAACAGGTACAAGTAATGGATATAGAGGAAGTGAGCCTTGCTCAATCTATTACAAGTAGAGGTCCAGATAACTTTAGTATCCGCAGAAAATAAATACTCCTAAATCTAGGCGCCTCGAGGCGCCTTTTTCATATCTAATTAGTAATACCAATCCACAATAATACTTAATCATTTTGAGGGATTAAACCTGTCGCTACCTGCGTTAAAATTTCTGATTTACGACTGCATGGATGCAGAAGGTAGAGCAATGCAGGAGCAATTGCCGAGAACAACTAAATAACGAAATTTTTGCCTTGTTACCAACGAGGTTTTATTGCCTCAAAATAGACCACTTAATTAAGCGAATTGGTATAAACTTGCCTTTTCATACAGACAAAACTCTCCGACATAATTTGTTACATTTATTTGTATTAACATACCACTTTTGCGGTGAATAGTGATGATAACTATTATCAGTTGTGATAACTTACCCGCCAATTGTTTCCTTATTGAAAACAATAACCCTATAAAAATTTGCTAATAACACACGGAGATAAAAATGAAATTCACTCAGTTGCCTATTGCAACCGCTATTCTTTGTGCACTTTACCCTCAAATCAGTTTTGCAGAGCAAACGACTGACGTAGAGGCTAATCTCGAAAAAATCGAAATTGTAGGTATTCGACAAAACCGTATTAGTGAAGGCGCGACAGGTTTAGCGCTAGAAATTGATGAAACTCCGCAATCAATCAGTGTGATCTCTGCTGAGCAATTAAAAAATTATTCTGCTTTTAACATTAATGATGCTTTACGCTTAGCGCCAGGTATCAATGTTGAAGAATGGGAAACTAACCGTACCAACTATACATCACGTGGTTTTGAAATTAAGAATACACAAATCGATGGGGTTGGCTTACCGAATGACTGGGGTATCGTTACCGGCGCAATGGAAGCTTACGGCTACGAAAAAATTGAAGTGATTCGTGGTGCCAACGGCTTACTTACTGGTGTAGGTAATGCATCGGGCACGCTTAACTATGTACGCAAACGCCCTAAAAACGAAAACGGCGGCGAAATCGGTGTCTCTGTTGGCTCATGGGATTTTAAACGTTTACAAGCTGACTACTCACTATTATTAACCGAATCAGGTAGTTGGGCTGCTCGTTTTGTGGCTGCCGCAGAAGGCAAAGAATCATATCTGGATGGTCTTGAGAACAATCGCGAGTTTTTCTCTGCGGTGGTAGATGGTCAGCTTACTGATAACTCAACGGTTACTATCGGTTACTCATATCAAGACGCAGATACCGATGGCAATACTTGGGGTGGCCTTGTTTATAACTATACAGATGGTACGCAAGCTAAATGGGATGTCAGCGACACAACCACCCAAGAGTGGACAATGTGGGACACCATTAACACCTCTGCATTTGTTGAATACAACTATGTTTTTGCAAACGCATGGCAGCTTCAAGCGAGCTACAACTTCCGTGGTTTTGAAGAGCAAGACAAACTATTTTATGCCAGTGGCAGCATTGATAAAGACACCAATCTTGGCCTAAGTGGTTGGCCGGGTCGTTACGACAGTGAAGTAGATGCTGATTTATTTGAAATCAAAGCATTTGGTGCCTTTGAACTGTTTGGTAAAGAGCACCAAGCAAGCTTTGGTGTAAGCCATGCAAAAAGTGATGATGTGATGTATCAACACCCGTTTGATTTTGATAATACACCAGCTTATGGACCAACGCCTGCGTTTCCGTACGATTTAGATGCGATCCCTGAACCTGAATGGTTAACGCCGGTTCTGTATTCAGATATTGAACAAAAGCTAACTCGTTACTTTGGCTCTGCTCAGTTAAATATTACTGATAAATTATTTACCGTGGTTGGTTTTAACGCTATTGAATTTGAACGCTCAGGTATGAATGCCGGTGCATCAATCGATAATGACGAAAGCGAAACAAGCCCATATATCGGTTTTACCTATAAGTTAAACGACGATTTAAACTTATATGCTAGTTACTCAGATATTTATCAGCCGCAAGAGCAAGCTGATTACAACGGCCAATACTTAGCACCTACCAAAGGCACTAACTTTGAAACTGGTGTTAAGGCTTCTTGGTTTGATGATGCCCTAATGACAACATTTGCCTACTTTACTGCAGAGCAAGATAACTTTGCGCAATATGCGGGCCTCACTGAAGATGGTATTTATTACTATGAAGGCGTGTCTATTGAGTCAGAAGGCTATGAATTTGAAGTCACTGGTAAAATCACCGACGCTATGAATATCGTCGCATCTTATACACATATTGATGTTACAGATGAAAATGGTGATGACACCAATAAATGGGCACCTCGAGATGTTGTTGGTGTAACAGTGGATTATGAATTAACAGATGCAATGGTTGTGGGTTTAAATGGCCGTTGGCAATCTAAAATCGAAAGCACTGATTACAATGTTAAGCAAGGTAGCTACGCGCTGCTAAACGCCTTCGCGCGTTGGAATATTAATGACCAAGTTGCAGTTCAAGCAAACGTTAATAATATTACTGATGAGCAGTACATCAATAGCTTACAAACTGTGGGTTATTATGGCGCGCCAACAAACGGTAGCCTAACTCTGACCTATAAGTTCTAAACGCTGTTTAGAAAAAAGTGTCGCCCGTTTGGGCGACACACATCTATTAATTAGGGCAATTACCTAATTCATAATACCCAGCACTAGTTTGCGCTAAGGTACTGGTATAAAAAGTGTTATAAAGACCTAGGTTATCACCTGAACCCACCGCATAGGCGTAAGAGCCATTTGTCGTTGCGCGATTTGCTTGCACATGCGCATAGTTGCTTGAGGTGGTTTCAGTGCATTGGTAATCACCATTCGGGGTTGAGTCACACGCATCACCCACACCATCTGCATCACTATCTAGCTGATCACTATTGGCCACCAGCGGGCAGTTATCTAGGCTATCACTGACACCATCGCTGTCGGAGTCACTCGTTTCACCATCAGGAGTGCTGTCACACACATTACCGATCCCGTCATTATCGTTATCGGCTTGATCAGCATTCGCCACATTCGGGCAATTATCTGCGCCGTCGAGCACACCGTCGTTGTCTGCGTCATTAGTCGGTTCTGTGGTGGTTTTGCATGCCTGTAATGGCCCTGCACAACTTGAGTCATCATCAGCAATCCACTGACATTGATTTGTGCCCGCTGAATATTCACGCATAGTAAATGGGGCAGTTCCAAACGCTAAATAACAGGCAGAGTAACCTTCGCCCCAGCTAATATGGCCTTCGTTGATATGAAGATTGTAATCGCCTGTCACGCCAGCATCGATGACAAAACTAATGCTATCTGTTGATGTCAGCGCAGTATCATCAGTTGCGGTGATCACTGCGCTATTATTGCCACCAGCCAAATTGCATTGCTCAGCAAAGTACTCTAGCCCATTCACTGTAGCCGTCACATCACCATTGCTAAAACTGACCACGACAGTGCTTAAATTTTGATTATCATCAATCACCGTGCCGGTTACCGTAGCGCACTGCCCGTTTACACTAGCCGCAGTGTCACTCAGTAGCGGTGCTGTTGCCGCAGGCTCTGGTCCAACGCGTACCGTAAGATTAGCTTCATCACCTTGTTTCGCTTCATTATCTGTGGCACTGACACGCACTTCATAGAGTCCATCGCTGAGTGCACTTGTCACCCCGCTAAAAGTATTATTCGCATCGACTTGCACGTTCAGTGACTCAATTAAGCTTGCCGCGCCACCGGCTAGGCTATACACGTTAATATCAACATTCGTTACACTGCCTTCTGGGTCGACTGCACTGCCTGTAATGGTGAGCTGATTATTACTGTCTGTGGCAGTTAAATTACTAATTTCAGGGCCTGCATTACGATCAACTCGTTTATTATTAGCCGCGAAGTACTCACCGAGATAGGTTGCAAAATTAATACTGTTTGCCGCCACATAATCGCCAGACGCACCTTGCCCGCCCGACCACGAATGATCCAAATTATTAAACCACAGCATAGCAACCCGATTGTCTTGCCAAAGTGACTGCTCAGCGGTACGCGTTGCATCATCACTTATTGTCATCGTGCCTGAAAGTTGATTAACCCCATAAAGGGCAGCAAAGCCATCTGCATTTTGCTGGTTGTAACAGGTATTGACTGTGGTATCGGCCGTACCGTGACCAATCACCGCTATTTGTGTGGCAAAATGATCTTTATAACTGCCAGCATAGCTTTCACAGCGGGATACAAAGGTGTTTTCAGACACTGTTTCACAGGTCGAAATTGCCCCACTTGAACTTGTGCCGATAGTTGGCCCGGCGCTTGGTGCAACTCCGGCAAATACATCAGGCGCCACACAAGCCGTTTGTGCAGCCATTGCAGCTCCAGATGATAAGCCTGCAATATACACTTGTTTAGGGTCAATATTACGCGCTGCATCACCACTTAATGCATTGGCTAAATTAATCAGATTTTTATAATCGCCAGAGCTTCTATTGATTGCTCCTTGCCAATATGACCAGCAGCTATAGCCTGCTTTATTCATAGCATCAGGAACGGCTATTACCATGCCATGAGCTTCGGCTGCATCTTCAAGATTCGCAGTTAAGTAGTTATTAATGGGTTGCACGCAGCCATGCAGTACTAGCATCAAAGAATGGCCATTGCCTATGCTTGATTGCGAATCAGGAGTGTAAATATGAACATTATTAAAACCGCCAATGCTGACATTTTGCTGCCAACTCCCTGCAAAACTTGGCTGCGAGAAAATAGCAGCACAGAGCACTGCGAGCGGAGTAAACGACGCTGATTTTCGTTTACATAATTGTGTTACTTTTTGCATATATCGCCTTTATAGTCGTTATCATTGTTGTCTGTCAGTTGATGACTAACCCAATGTAGTAGAACTATTTAAAAAGCGAACTATAACTATAGTGCTATACAGCCGTTAAAAAACAACCCAAAGATAGTACAAACCAGATTATTGTCATTTTTAAAATCAAAGTTAATTTTGTTAACAAAACCAACGAAAATCGTTGGCTTTGCTTTTACTAAGGTATGGGCTTAAAAATTAAACCCGACTGATAGCCAATAACGGCGACCATCTTCAACATATCCGTATTCATCTTCAGTGATTTCTTTATCAAACAGATTATAAACACCAAATCCTAACTTAATGCTGCGGCTTAAATCGTAGTTACCACCAATATCAGCCAAGGTGTAATCTGGCGCAATTAAGCTGTCTTGCGACGGGCCTGTTGTCGGCTGGCTTTCTTCGCCGCGGTAATGAACACGCAACCAGGTGCCTAATTTATCAACCGGGCGCCAATTAACTGATGTTTGTAAAATATGCTTCGGTAATTGGTTAAGTGGGCTGCCTTTGTATTCACCGGTTTTTTGCTCAGAGTCGGTGTAGGTGTAGTTGGCACTGACATCAAGCTCACTGGTTATGTCGTAAGATACTGATAACTCAAAACCTTGTGTAACGGCTTCATCCACATTGACATAGGTCGTTGGCATTGAACCAAACTGGTTTGGTCCATCCGTACACTGGGTAAGTGGGCACGAAATACGGGTAATTTTATCTTCAAACTCGTTGTAAAATACGGTGCTTGAAAGCGATAAATCACGGCTAGCATCATAGTAAATACCCATTTCGTAGTTTACTGATTTTTCAGGGCTTAAATCTGGGTTACCGTAAATATTACCACCTCGGCTCACTTGCCCCCAAGCTGCGGTAGATTGACGAATATTCGGCGCTCTAAAACCTGTCGAGATACCGCCTTTCACCGTCAACGACTTAGTTGCTGTATACACTCCATATAAACGCGGGCTGAAATGGCCTGAAAAATTACCATCATGGTCATAACGAAGACCTGTAGTGAGTTTAAATTGCTTGGTTGCTGCCCACTCATCTTCGGCAAATACTGACCACTGCTCGTTCTCAACATGCGTTAAGTCACTAATGCGGTTACTGGTGTAATCGTCCAGCTCTTCATTTAAATATGACGCACCAAATGCAGCATTATGATTGGTAAAAGGTAAAGTCCAGCTGGTTTGCGCATCGGTATTTTCGACATACATTTCGCGAGAGGTATTATCGAATTTGTCATACTTTAAGTAACTGCGTGATGAGCCAAAATCATAAAAACCATTATGGCTTAGTGAGTAGCTTTCTTGGTCGTACTCTGTGGTTGATGACTCTGGGCAACCATTACGGCCACAACTTTCACCTTCTGCTAAAGGAGCAACTGTTTTACCTAATGTTTCGTCGAGTTTTTGTTTTGCAGAGCCTACTTCAAGCATAATTTCATGGCTATCAGAGGGCGTTAAGATAAACTTAGCTTTGATATTACTTTGCTCTTTACCACGAAAACCGGCTTCAAAATCGTCTTCGTCACGCTTTGAAAACTGACCTGATAACTGCATACCTAATAACTCAGGAATTAAGCCACCCGCAGTAAAGAAACTGCCTTGATTGATATTTCCAGAGTCACTTGATTCTTGAATCGTGCTATCTAAGCGTAGTTCACCGTACCATTTTTCTGGTGTTTTACGGGTAATAATATTGATAACACCACCAATTGCATCTGAGCCATATAGTGAAGACATAGGACCGCGAATAACTTCAATACGCTCAATCGCTGAAATAGGTGGAGTCCACGCCCCCTCTACACCTGGGCCATCACTGTTTGGACGAGTTTCGCGTGAGGTTTGACGCTGGCCGTCAATTAAAATCAAAGTATATTGACTTGCCATCCCGCGCAGACTGATATCTTTTCTGTCGCCACCACCTGTGACAACCACACCAGGAACGTCGGTCATCGCATCGGTTAGATCTCGGTAAAAACGTTTTTCAAGCTGCTCACGGTCAATAACACTGATACTGGCTGGCGCCTCTTTAAGCATTTGCTCGTAACCGGAAGCCGATACAACTATTACTTCCATGTCTTGTTTTTTGTCATCAGCGTATGCAAAATGGGAAAGACCTGCTAACACAGCAGCGGTGAGTGGTAAAACAGAAGAAACAACCCTCGTCATAATAATACTCCGTGACTTTTTGTTTATAAATGATAATAATTAGCGTTTGCATACTAATGAGAAGTCCCGATTTTCACAATTTACGATTTCTTAAAACTGAATTAAGAAGGCCTGAACCATGAATTCCAAGCTGATAAAAACATTGCGTGTATTTTCTCGTACTGTTGAAACAGGCAACATGAGCAGTGCAGCTGCAGAGTTATCGATGACCACATCGGCTGTCAGTCAACACATTAAGCAATTAGAACAAGAAATCGGATTGAGCCTATTTAACCGCAGCCCGCGCGAACTGACTTTAACCGAAGCGGGCCACCTGTATTATCAAAGCTGTTTAAAAATACTGGCACTGGCTGATCAGGCCAGTACGCAATTGCAACAATTACAAAATAAACCCAGTGGCGAGCTCAAATTAGTTGCGCCAGTGGGGTTTGGCGGTGGCCTATTAAGCGAGCCATTAGATCGCTTAATTAACGAGTTTGATGATTTACGTATTCAGTTAATTTTGACTGATGAGCCAATTGATATGATCAAATGCGGCGCTGACCTAGCGATTGCGATTGGCCCATTAACTGACTCAAACCTCGTTGCACGTAAATTAGCAACTTGGCCGTTAAAGCTATGTGCTCATAAAGACCATGCAATTAGCAAACTCGATAAAGCCAATTGGGAAGACCTTGGCAACTTTGCCCGTATCGCCCACAGCAACGCCGACAGTAATGCGTTTAACCCGTCAACGCTGGCAAGCAAGCCGTTACCGAAAGCAAAGATCACCGTAAATAATATGCAAAGCTTAATTAAATTAGTGTGTGATGGTGTTGGCTATGGCGTATTACCAGAGCCAGAAGTCAGGCATTTACTAAAATCGAAAGAGCTGGTTGAAATCGCACCTGAGTGGGCAATGCCAAATTACACTGTTTATGCTGTAACACCAGCCAGAGACAGCTTAGCGGCAAAAACAAAAACTGCCATTGATACATTAAGACTGTGCTTTAACCATGTGTCTAAGCAAGTTGAATTAGTTGATTAACTCTCATCAAGGGTAATACCCATTTGCCATATGCGGATGGGTATTATCCAAATTAGCGTTAACCCAGCGCCAGCCAAACGCCCACACACATCATTAACGCGCCAGCAATACGGTTTAACCACTTCACATTATCGCCTTTATCTAAAAACAGCCTTAAGCTCTTTCCGCCTGTTGCGTAAATCAACATGCAGATAAATTCGCTCAGCATAATAATGCTCACTAATACGGCAAGCTGAGGGGCAACCGCTAAATCAACATTAATAAACGGAGGGAGTAAAGAAATCATAAATGCCCACCCTTTTGGGTTTGCAATGGCAGTGATATAACCCTGCGAGAATAATTGCCCACTACCAATTTGTTGCTGTGTATCATCATTAGGTTTAAAGCTGGTTTTAGCGCGCCACATATTAACACCTAAGTATATTAAGTACGCGCCACCTAGGTATTTTAAAAAGGCAAATAAGTCAGGGTAATTAAGCATAATACTGGCAACCCCAATCACCGCAGCAATGGCTACCGTGGCAACGCCTAACACCTCACCGACCATCATCCACAGCGTACGTCTAACGCCCACACTCATCCCTAACGTCATTGCAAGCGTCATACACATACCAGGTGTAATAGAAACAAAGAAAAAGGTCGGAATAAAAACCGCGAGTACTGCTAAATCGAGCATAAATGCAATCACATGTTTATTGCTTAAAAAGAGAAAGCGATTAAATCACATTCACTTAAATAAGCAAACAAACACGCGATTGCTAACAGACTTATAAAAACATTCCGCCCGATGCTTCAATGCGCTGCCCGGTCACCCAACGGTTTTCATCACCGAGTAATTGCGCAATCATAGGACCAATATCATCAGCTTGGCCAACGCGCCCCATGGCTGTAAATGAACTGACCAATTGAGCAACCTGCTCATTATCACGGACAGCACCGCCACCAAAATCAGTGGCAATTGCACCGGGTGCGACGACATTCACGGCAATATTGCGACCAGCAAGTTCTTTTGCCATGTATTTGGTTAATACCTCAACGGCCCCTTTCATGGTGGCGTAGGCTGCTTTTCCTGGTAATGCAAAACGTGTCAGCCCTGAAGATAAGTTAATAATACGCCCGCCATCATTGATCATCTCATGCAGTGTTTGCGTTAAGAAAAACACCCCTTTTACATGTACATTCATCAAATTATCAAACATAGCTTCACTGGTATCAGCAAATGCGCTATCACTGCCATGACCTGCATTATTGATTAAATAATCAAATCGAGACGCTTGCCATTGTGTTGCCAAGGTACTTTCAAGTATTTGTTTAAATTCAGCAAAACCTAAAATATCGCTCACATCAAGTTGGATGGCGACGGCTTTTGCCCCTAGCGCTGCGACTTCTTCTACAACCTGCTGCGCTTCATCTTTATGGCTTCTGTAAGTAAATACGCAATCAATGTTCTTACGTGCCAAACTTAAAACTGTATTTTTACCTAAACCGCGATTACCACCTGTGATCACTACAATTTTGTTGCTCATCGTGCTTACCCTTTTGCTTTGGAGTTATTTTGAGCAACCAGTATATTTACACTGCAAAACCAGATAAACCATGTAAAATTGAATTAACTGTTCGTAAATAACAAACAATCATGAATGAACTGAATGCCATGAAAACCTTTGTTCAGGTTGCAGAGCTAAAAAGCTTTTCGGCTGCAGCACTTGCACTGAGCATGCCTAAATCATCTGTCTCGCAGTTGGTCAAACAACTCGAAGATACGTTAGGTGCTCGGCTTCTAAACCGCACAACAAGGCGAGTTACGCTTACTAACGAAGGCACGGTTTTTTATCAGCGCTGCAAAGATATGCTTGCTGATATAGACGAACTACAAACCCTATTTCATAAAAAAGACGAAGCGTTATCAGGGCGTCTTAGAGTAGATATGCCACAGCCAATTAGCAGACGTTTAGTGCTGCCGAATCTAGACAGCTTTTTATCTGCACACCCACAATTAGAGATTGAACTGAGCAGTTCTGACAGACGAGTTAACCTAATTGAAGAAGGCTTTGATTGTGTAGTGCGAGTCGGTCATTTAGAAGGCTCATCGCTGATTGCGAAAAGAATTGGCCACTGCCCGATGATTAACTGTGTAAGCCCAGGTTATATTAAAAACTATGGCAACATCACAAAGCTTAGCGATTTAGCCGAGCACTACATTGTTCGCTATAGCCAAACACTCGGCCAACTTGACCCCGGCTTTGAATACCAAGATACACAAGGCGATTGGCAAACTCTCGCCATGAAATCACAGCTCACAGTTAACAATACGGATGCCTATAAAGCAGCGTGCTTAGCAGGGCTTGGCCTTATTCAAGTGCCTCGTCATGGAGTTCTTGACGAGCTCAGCCGTGGTGAACTTATCCAAGTTTTACCTGACTATAATTTGCCGCCCATGCCTATGAATATCGTCTACCCAAATCGACGCCATTTACCAAGGCGTACCCGAGTGTTTATTGATTGGTTAAGCGAGCAATTAAAACCGATTACTCAGAGCTAAGATGCTTGCTATGTGCGCTTCAGTTTAACTACCTTTAATTACAGACAGCAGAAGTTGATCAATTTCATTATTCACTCCACCAACGCTACTATTGTTTAATATTACATAACCAATATTTTTATCTGTCACAGAGCGAGTTAATGATGTCCAGCCTCTGTTAAACCCTGCAAAACCTAGACTCTTATTCTCAGAGTCTACGACATAACTCATACTCCATCGCCCTTCTGTGTGAGGCTGAGCTTGAATCATATTTGCAATAAGCTGTTTTGATAAAATATTTGAACCAATATAATTACCTTGCTCATTTTTTAGCACTGCCTGATTAAACTTAGCTAAATCATCTACCGTTGTTATAAAGCCAGCGGCAGCAGTTTCTGTAAAATACACCATAGCTGTTTTGTTGCCATTCTCATCGTAAGGATTAGCCAGCATTGCCGGAGAAATACTATTAATATCAAACGAAGAGTTTGTCATTCCGAGGGGTAAAAGAACGTTTTCAGTCATAAAATTACTGAAAGATTGATTAGTCAGGTCTTCAATTAACAGCTGAACTATCGTGTAACCACCACCTGAGTATGACCATTTAGTGTCAGGTTCATGAATAATTTTAACGGCTCCACCACCCGTGTTAATGCCTTCTAATGACTCTACAAGAGTAGGTAATGGATCTTCAGCGCTCCATCCAATATAACCACTTAATGAAAGCCCTGCTGTATGAGAAAGAATATTACGTAAAGTTACTTTGTTAGCATCAAACTGAGAATTCGGTATTTTCCAGCTTTTTAAGTAATCGTTAATTGGTTTATCAAGTTCAACTTTACCTTGTTCAACTAGTTTCATTACGCCCCAAGCTGTAATCACTTTAGAAATAGAGCCAACATTGAATAAAGTTTTGTGTGTGATTGGGATTCTATTTTCAGCGTCAGCGTAGCCATAAGAATATGAACCAAGCACCTCTTTCCCTTGAACAATCGATATAGCAATACCACGCGCTTTGCTTTTTTCAAGAATTAAAGGGATCTCCTTGTCTAGCACTTTAGAAAATTCTAAACTTTTGGTTTGTTTTGCATGTAATGAGCAAGACGATATTAAAAATAATATTAGAATTATAAACTTATTCATGTGCATCCTTGTTTTGTAACGACCGCATCAAAGGCCTAATTTAATTGACTAAAATAGCATGCATAGCAGAAACCAAGCACTTAAGGCCTTCCCCTTAAGCTATTGCCTGCTAAAGTTTTAGGACTGATAGTAACTTATCAGCTTCATCAGATAGCTTTACGCTTTCATCTATTTCTGAAACATGCTTTAAGCGCGTGTAGATTTCAATATAACGTGTTCTTGCTTTTACAAAAGCCTCTGAATGATAGCAGCTGTAAATCCACTCCCGCTCTTGCTCTGATATGCTATCGAGAACTCTGTGTGGTACTTCCTCACAATACTCTAACATTGAGAAGTTTGTTAGATGGCGCATATCAATAGGCTCTACTTTTTCATCAAGTATCCATGGCAATAAATATACATTCGAAAACATAGTTTCAGCTAGTTCGTAAGACGCCTTATTAATATCACCAATCCGAAACGTTAGTATCGAACGACAAAACATTTGCACTGGCTCACCCATATCATCAGGGAACTGTGAATCATGCCACTGTATGTGTTGCTCAGCTTTTTTCATATCATTGAGTACGAGCAACAAAGGAAAAATTAAATATCGCTTACCATAGCCATCTGAGATACAGCCATAATCTCTAACCTCTCGGTTAAAAGCCGATTTATAGCTAGATATCTTTGCTCGAATTTTCTTGTCGGTATCTGGAATTATAAACATGAACAACATTTCCTCTCATTTGCTAACCGCTTATCTACGAATAGGAATATGCAAGTAGGCAATACAAAAATCCCCGCTATAAGGCGGGGATTTTTAATATTTAACAAATTACTGAGTAACACCTTCAGCGGCAACTGGCTCTGCAGGTTTTTCGTCTCTTAATAAGTATTTATCTAACCACTGCTCTTGCTCCCAAAGCACATGCAGTAAGCTCTTACGAGCACGATAGCCATGCGCCTCATAAGGTAACATCACTAAGCGAGCTTCTTTACCTAAGCCTTTTAATGCAGCGTACATACGCTCACTTTGCATTGGGAAAGTACCCGAGTTTGGATCTTCTTGACCGTGGATCATCAGCATAGGCTCATTGATTTTCTCAGCGTGGAAAAACGGTGACATCGCCGCATATACATCTTGTGCTTGCCAAAAATCACGCTCTTCACCTTGGAAACCAAATGGCGTTAGAGTGCGATTGTAAGCACCACTGCGGGCAATACCGGTTTTAAATAAGTCGCTGTGCGCTAATAAATTCGCCACCATAAAGGCACCATAAGAGTGGCCTGCAATGGCAATGTTATCTTTATCTGCCACACCTTTTTCAACAAGTACATCTACCGCAGCCTTAGCACTTGCCACCAGCTGTTTACGGAATAAGTCGTTTGGCTCTTTACCGTCAACTCCCACAATTGGCATTTTCGGGTCGTCAAATACAGCAATACCTTTTGCAAGATAAGGCATTGGCCCCCAATAACCGATATAAGTAAACTCATAAGGCGATTCGCGCATTTGTGACGCAACGGCTTTATCTTTATATTCAAGCGGATAAGCCCACATTAGAACCGGTAACGGGCCTTGAGTTGAATCATAACCCGGCGGCAAATATAGCGTACCACTAAGCTCAACACCATCATCACGCTTGTATCGAATTAGCTCTTTAGTCACCCCTTTAAATTCTGGGTAAGGGTGCTCAAAAGTCGTAAGTTGAGTCAGGGTTTTATCGTCTAAATCACGAATAAAAAAGTTAGGTTGCTCAGTTTTAGATTCGCGAATAGTAATTAAACGCTCGCCTTCATCATCAAGCATGGCACGCACACGCTCATAGTATGGCGCTTCTGATTGCCAAATGCGTGTTGTGGAATTGGTTTTTACATCATAACGGTCTAAAAACGGAATATTGCCCTTTTCAGATGCACCATTACCGCGTAAGAAAAGATAACGCCCGCCAACAACCTTCAATACATCAGCGCCCAAATCATTCTTTTCATAAATTGGGTAACCTGGGTTTTTGTAGGCATCGTTATAGCTGCGCTCAGAAAATAACACGCGGTTTTTATCTGCATTACGAGGTTGAATAACAAATGTGCGAACTTGTCGGTCGCGAAAGCGCCATTCAGATAACAGAGCAACATTACCGTTGCCCCAAGTAATTGAATCAAAGCGGCGTTCAACTTTAGCAAATAACTTAGCATCACGTTTAAATGGTGCTCTTAGGCTATAGAGGTAATCGTGATGAGGAACGTCGGTTTTCATATCACCGCCGTCTTGTGCTTCAGCCCAAATTACTTCAGCGCCTTGATCTGCTCGCCATTGAAATTCGCGGCGACCAGTACGCACACTGTCATAACCTTGTGGAATGTTATCTGCTAAAGGCTGCTTCGCAAGCTCTGCAAGCGTATAGCCACGCATTCCCCAAATTTGCCAAGTCGCAGCAAATCGGCTGTAAGGCACTTGATAAGAAAAAGGCTCATCAATCATGCCAACCAAAATATTGGTTGAATCAGGTGAGACCGAAAACGATTTAATTAAGCCCGGTTGACCAATTGGTTGGCCTTGACCACTAAGCGGAATATAAGTCAGCTGGCTTTGCGCAAAAAACTTAAATTGTGCTTCATCATATGGGCTAGTTAACAAGTTTTGATAAGTACGCGCAGGCGCTTTTTCACCACTACTTTGCTGAATAACTGGCACAATCTGCGAGCTGTCGTTGCTGATACGTGCTTTACCAATATTAACCGCTGCATTAGCTACAATGGCGCTGCTATCTGGCAACCAAGTATAAGGCGTGCGCGTTAGCACTGAATTAAGTGGTGTATCACTTAACTGGCGGGCTTGCTTAGTACTTACATTATAAACCCATAAGTTAGCACTCGATTCTTGCTCAACCACAAACGCCAAGTATTGACTATCGCTTGACCAACTTGGTGAGCGTAAAATGCCATTTGGCAAACCAGATACAACAATTTCAGAACCGGTTTCAACATGCTTAAGCACTAAAGATGTGAACTTATTACGCACTCTTGAGCGCGAAAAATTAGCAGGATTAAGCTTAATACCCGCAAGTTTCAACTCTTCTTTGGCTAAGTCTTGTAACGTATCGATGCGTTTTCTATCAAATAACGCCAGCCACTGGCCATCATTGGATAAATAACTACTCGGTGCAAGCTTAGCATCAACCACAGCAGCCAGTGCGGGCGATGGAGTTTGATAACCTTGATTAGCAAAACTGGGTGTGCAAACAGCTGCGCCAATAACTAGCGCAAAAAGCAGTTTAAATGCTTTCATGTTCGTTCCTTTTTCGTTTTTATTTTCGATTCTGTAAACAAGTAGAACATGTTTGCAGCATTTCATAAAGAGTTTAGGCCCTTTTGGCAGCCAATCAGTGACTTAAACAGCTAAATTACGCTAAAATAAAAGCACTCTATTCGCCACTTTTTGCTAATAAAAATGAAAAAATCGACAGGCAAAGTCACAATTTGGGATGTAGCTGAACAAGCACAGGTTTCAAAATCAACCGTGTCTTTGGTCCTTACCAACAGTGATAAGGTCAGTAAAAAAAGTAAAGAAAAAGTACTGGCTGCCATTGATAAGCTTGGCTATGTGTATAACCGCGATGCTGCAGCACTTCGTAGCAAGCGCTCAAACCTAGTCGCGTTGGTTATAAATGACTTAACCAACCCGTATTCAGCTCAGCTTGCTGTTGGCCTCGAAAAACACATCTTTGAGCTTGGCATGCTGCCAATGCTGGTGAATATTGCGGAGTGTGTCGAAAGGCAAACTCAAGTGGTGAAAACCCTAAAAGAATACAACGTATCGGCGTTTATTATGTGTCCGGCACCGGGGACTGAACAACAGTGGCAAGATGATTTAATAAATAGTGGTTTTCCGGTTATTAATATCATGCGTGAAATTCCCTTTTCAGCAGCGCCGTGTATTTTGCCTGATAACAAAAAAGGCACGCATATTTCGACCAGCCATATTTTATCGCAAGGCATAGAAGAGGTAGCCTTTTTAGGCGGCCCCGCAGAAATATCTGATTACCATGAACGTTTAAGTGGTTTTTTAGCTGCGCTTGAGCAATTTAATATCACTGACAAAAAACCTGTTATTCAAGCGCCGACAAACCGCCAAGGTGGCCGAGAAGCCTTCAATACCCTTATAAAACAAGCGCCAAATACCAAAGCCATTGTCTGTTTTAATGATGTGATTGCTTACGGCGCGATTGAAGCTATGCGCCAACACGGCCTAGAGCCGGGTAAAGACATTAAAGTTATTGGCTTTGATGACTTAGAAGATTCGCGCTTAATGCTGCCATCTCTTTCAACCATCGCCATTAATGCCGATGAAATCGGTAAACGCACCTGTCAGGTGCTAAAAGAACTATTAGATAAATCAACACCGCCAGTTCGCACCTTAGTGGATGTTAACTTAAAAATACGAGATTCAAGTCAATGAAAAAAGTGTTAGTGATCGGCTATGTATGGCCTGAGCCTAATTCGTCGGCAGCCGGCACCCACATGATGTCACTCCTGCGCGCCTTTCGTGCAGAAAACTGGCAAGTCGAATTTGCAAGCCCTGCGCAAAAAACCGAACACATGGTGGATCTCAGCGAAGATGGCATTACCACACAGGTCATTGCATTAAACTGCTCTAGCTTTGATGAGTACGTACAAGCTTATAACCCTGATATTGTGATGTTTGACCGCTTTATGATGGAAGAGCAATTTGGTTGGCGAGTCGACAAATACTGCCCTAACGCTCTTAAAGTTCTCGATACCGAAGATTTACAGTGTCTAAGAAATGCCCGTCACGACGCTCATAAAGCAGGCCGAGAATTCAGCCATAGTGATTTACACTGCGATATTGCCAAGCGAGAAATCGCCGCTATTTTACGCTCAGACATCAGCTTAATTATCTCGCATTACGAGATGCAGCTACTCAATGACGTTTTCAAAGTCGATAACGCCCTACTTCACCACCTACCATTTTTGGTTGATTTACAGCATATCCCCACCAGCACCAAATCATTTTCAGAGCGTAAACACTTTATGACCATTGGTAATTTTCGTCATGCGCCAAACTGGAATGCAGTGTTGTACTTACAACAGATTTGGCCGCTGATCCGCAAACAATTACCCGATGCCGAACTCCACATTTATGGCTCTTACCCGCCACCAAAGGCAACAGCACTTAACAATCCAAAAACCGGCTTCTTGATCAAAGGCTGGGCTGATGATGCTTATCAAGTGATGGAAGATGCCCGAGTATGTTTATCACCACTGCGTTTTGGGGCTGGTATTAAGGGTAAGTTACTCGAAGCGATGATCATGCAAACGCCGAGCGTAACAACTCCTATTGGCAGTGAAGGCATGCATCAAGATGAGCCTTGGTCAGGCGTAATCTGTGAAGATGCACAGCAATTTGCAGATGCAGCAGTGGCACTTTATCAAGACGAAGCGTTATTTACTCAGGCACAGCAAAATGGCCAGCAGTTATTGCAAAAATATTATGATAAATCAAAACTTCAGTCGCAGTTAATCGCTAAAATCACCGCCATTAGTGAGTCATTAGCGCAGCATAGACAGCAAAATTTTACCGGCCAAATGCTCAAACATCACACCATGCGTTCAACCCAATACATGGCGCAGTGGATTGAAGCAAAAAATAAGTAATTTTGCCGTAAATAACACTAGACATAGCGGCTTTTGTCGCTAAAATCGCGCTGGTCAATTTAAGCGATATAGTCTAGCTATTGGACTATATCTTATTGAATTTTGGTCTATCCTTAACTGAACAATTTAACCTTTGGTTCAAAACGCCTTTGAAAACCGCAACGTTTACTGAAAAACGAAAATTTATCGTGAAGCTTGGCAAAATGCTTCATAAATACGGTACACCTGCATACCGACTAGAAGCGCACTTAATGGAAGTTGCGACTTACCTCGGTTTGAAATCATCTTTTGTTATGTCGCCAACATCAGTGACATTTGTTATTTGGACAGATGGGCACGAAGAAGAGTACACCCATGTTGCGCGTGTTGACCCGGGCGATCATGACTTAGGCTCGCTGGCAGATACCGATGACTTAGTAAACAAAATGCTTAATGGCGAGCTGACACTACAAGAGGTCGATAAACAGCTCGATATTATTTACACCATGCCAAACCCATATAATAAATTTATGACTGGCGTTGCGTTTGCGACTTCGGGTGGTGCATTTGCCATGTTGATGGGTACTAGCTGGAATGATGTATTTTGGTCAGCGCTTATTACCTTAGTAGTGTATTTATTTGTACTTTGGTCAACACGCTCTAAACGTGTTGCCCATATGCTTGAACCATTAGTTGCCATCGTATCGGCGATTATAGCCTGTGCTATTAGTGTCTATATTGACGCCCAAATTAACATACGACTAGTGGTACTTTCTGCCATCATTGTGTTTATACCCGGCTTAGCATTAGCCCTAGGTTTGGCAGAGTTAGCGGCAAGGCATTTAGTATCTGGTACAGCTCGGGTGATGGACTCATTCATGCTGCTGTTTAAGCTCTATTTTGGTGCTTTTATTGGTATCGGCATTGGTTTTGCTATTTTTGGCCAAAGTGACTTTGTGCAACCCGAGCCTTTACCTAAATGGACAGCTTGGCTAGCTATTTTCATGCTGTGTAGCAGCCTAATCGTGATTTTTAGAACCAAGCTAAAGCATGCTGTTTGGTCTATTGCATCTGGCTTTATAGCGTATGGTACAAGTATTGGTTCAGCCATGTACCTAGACTACACATTAGGCACATTTGTAGGCGCATTAGCCGTGGGCGTTTTTAGCAACTTATTCAACCGCGTTGTTAATGCTCCAGCCTCAATTGTAGCTATGCAAGGACTAATCGTATTGGTACCTGGTAGTAAAACCTATATTGGCTTGAACTCACTTATTGAAGGCCAAGATTTCGTTTATGCAGACCATATTGGCCAACAAACCTTTTTAATTTTCATGTCATTAGTAGCGGGTCTTATCTTTGCTAACGTCGCGCTGCCACCGAAGAAAAGTTTATAACTTACTAAGCCCGAGTTTCTCGGGCTTTTTTATACCCTCGTTTTAATAAGCCGACTTTGCTTATCAGCAACAAACTGATATAACTCTAAGTGCATGTGGTAAAAATAAAAAGGATTTATTCAGTGATGAGATTGGCTTGGCTGTTATGCAGCTTTTTCGCATTTAATGCGTTTGCAGAACCCCAGTGTATTAACTGTCATCAAAGCCAAGTTGAAGACTGGCAAACATCCCATCATTTTCATGCTATGGAAAAAGCCACTCCCACTACGGTGCTTGGTAATTTCAACGAACAAACCCTCGACTATCAAGGCCAGCAAGCGCGCTTTTATCAACAAGACCAACAACTTTTTATAAGCATGCCAAACCTTGATGGCAAGCTAACTGATTACCCGGTTTTATACACATTTGGCTATGAGCCATTGCAGCAATACATGTTTGATATGGGCCAAGGTCACATTCAGCTGTTTCCATTTGCATGGGACTCGCGCAGTAAAGCACAAGGCGGTCAGCGCTGGTTTGTACTGCACCCTGAGCAGAAAAAACACGACCTATTTCATTGGTCGCAAAAAGGCCAAAACTGGAATCACATGTGTGCTGATTGCCACTCAACTGATTTCAAAAAGCAATTTGACCTTAAAACGAATAGCTTTGATTCTAGTTATTCAAATATTAACGTAAGCTGTAAAGCGTGTCATGGTGATACACAAGCGCATTTAAAATGGGCTGATGGCGATAGCAGTATTGCCGATAAGGGCTTTACTCATAATATTAAAAAGCAAACTCCGCTGTTTACCCAACAGGCCGATGGCAGTATGCAAAGCGTGCAGCCACTAGTAAAAAGCGAGCAAGTGCAAGTGTGTGCAACCTGTCATGCTCGCCGCTCACAGCTTGACGACCGCAAAGACCCACATAGTTTTTTACAAAGCTTTCAAGGCTCTTTACTTACTCCTGAGCTTTATCATGTTGATGGTCAAGTGTGGGATGAAGACTATGTATGGGGTTCATTTTTACAAAGTAAAATGTTCAATGCAGGGGTTACCTGTAGTAACTGCCATAACCCTCATTCGGGTAAATTAAAGCTACCGGGCAATCAAACCTGTACGCAATGTCATAGCCAAGAGGTGTTCGATACGCCGAAACATCACGGTCATAAAGTGGCAAGTGAAGGTAGCCAATGTGTTGATTGTCATATGCCTGCCACCACCTATATGCAAGTTGATGCAAGGCGCGACCACAGCTTTCGGGTACCACGCCCAGATTTAACATTAAAAACAAATGCTCCAAATGCCTGTAATAGCTGCCATGAAGACAAGACGCCGCAGTGGGCGGTTAGCAAAATAAAAGACTGGCATCCAAATTCAAAACACCTTGGCACTGCGCATTTTTCTGAGGCGTTTTATGCCGCCGATAACCGTTTACCTAATGCCTCAACCATGCTGACCAAAATCGTGCAAGATAAAGGCTTTCCTGACATTATTCGCGCATCAGCATTAAGCCGTTTAGCCGCAAGCCCAGATAACAACGCTGTCGTTGCGATTGCTCGCTCAGTAAAAGACAGCGAGCCATTAAAACGCCAAGCAGCTATTGAAGCGACCATGCCATTTGATATCAATCAGCGCTGGCGCTTATTAAACCCGCTTTTAGATGATGAGCATTTACCAATCAGAGCTGAAGCAGCAAGAGCACTTGCAGGTATGTTAACTCAGCCGTTCCCTACGGGTCTTAATGAGCAAGACAGCAAACGCTTAAATGCAGCCCTTGATGAGTACAAAAGCATTCAACAGTACCAAGCAGAGCGTGGCTATTCCCATACCAATTTAGGTAATCTGGCGCTCACACTACAAAAGCCAGCGCAAGCTAAAGCACATTATCTACAAGCAATCAGTGTTGAGCCTATTTTTGCTCCTGCTTATGTCAATTTAGCTGATTTATACCGAAATCAAGGCGATGAAAAAGCAGCGCAAGCTATCTTAAAACAAGGCTTAGACGTTAACGCAGAAAGCGGCGATATTCATTATGCCCTGGCAATGAGCTTTATTCGCACAAAACAAAAAGACACAGCTCTTATTCATTTACAAAAAGCCGCGCAGTTTGCACAAGAAAATGCAAACTATCAGTTTACCTACGCGCTACTATTACAAGATTTAGGCAATATGCCAGCTGCAATATCAGCCCTTGAGCGCGCTTTTAATCTAACACCCAATAACCCAGATATCAGCTACAGTTTGGCGCAGTGGTATGTGGCAGAAGAAAACTACAGCCAAGCGCTGTTTTATGCCAGAAACCTAGCCCGCTTGGTACCGGGTAACCAGCAAATTGAGCAGTTTGTGAAACAGCTCGAAATGATGAATAGTATTAATCATTAAGCATTAAAAAAGGGCCAAAAAGAAGAAAAAAGAAGGCTCTACCCTACCACAAAGCATTAGTTTAGTGGGCCTGATGGGCACTAAAAATGGTACCAAAGGCGGTGCTGTTGGCCACATTACCTTTTGGGATGAAGACCGAATTCGCTATCAAGGGATTGTTGGCTGGGCGAGTATAAACCTTGATTTTTATACCTTCGACGAGATCAAGCTACTCACACCATTATCGTTGAATATTGAAGGCCCAGCGGTGTTTCAAAACCTTAAGTTACGCTATGACGACAGTAACTTCTTTTACGGCTTTAAACAGATTTATCGTAAAGTAGAAATAAGCTTAGCCGAAAACCCTATCGAAGATTTTCTGCTCGAAAACAATATAATCAAGGACCACCTTTCACTTGATGTAAATACGTCAGGTATTGGTCCATTAATAGAATACGATAGCCGAGATAACCCCCTTAACCCTGAGCGCGGTTTTAATTATAAGGCCGAATATTTATATTATGATGAGGCTATTGGCAGTAAAGTTGATTACACGAGCTTAAAGCTTACCGCCTTAAATTACTGGCGTTACACCGATAAATTCAACTTTGCTCTGCGCATGCAGTATGACTCAGTTAACAACCGTGGTGAAAAACGCTTACCGGTTTATATTCCGCCAAGTATTAGCCTTCGCGGTGTGTCTGCAACTCGCTATCAAGGCCTTGATGTATTTGTTACCGAAGCAGAAGCGAGCTATAAAATCACTCACAAAATAAAGCTCAATGTGTTTACTGGTATGGGCTGGGCAGCCGATAACTTTTCTGACTTATCGAAAGCTGAAACCATAGATACTGTAGGTGCAGGCTTTCGCTATTTAATTGATGAACATTACGGTATTAGTATTGGCTTAGATGTAGCCCATGGCCCTGAGCAGAATGCAATTTACATTCAGGCGGGGTCTACTTGGTAATCCAAACTAATACTTTTGTTATTATTTTAACGGCCAATTAAACCTAAAGATTGAATTAATTTATTTCACTGCTATCATCAATAGGTCAATAAATATTCAGGGATTGAACGGATGCATAAAAAAGTATCAACCAATCATTATCCATTCAAAGATTTTAAACCCCATGGTCTCGTAGAGTTTTATCAACGTGAGCATGTGCTTTTAACTACTGCCACAGGGCCTTTCAACGAAGAGATTATTGACGCGCACTCTTTTATGCAAAAAGATTACATCAACAAACTCAGCGCTGATTATGGTCAATGGTTTGAATTGGTTGAGTTTGAAAACTCATGCATGGCAACCCCCGGGGCACTTGAAAAACTAATGGTGTATTTTGTCGAGCTTCGACGTAAAGGCATCGCACCGGCCAAAACAGCTTTAGTGATAAAAGAAGGGCTTGAAGGCGGTAGCTTGTTGAGTGATACCTACTGCAATTTGTATAAACGAGCTGGCATGGTAATGAGTGTATTTAAGTCAAAAACAGCGGCTCTAAACTGGTTAGCAGAAGAGCCTGTTACTGAATTAGCTTGTTAATACCATTTATTTAAAAAGTGTTGCTCTTCTTCACGTAAGGTCAACACTTCAACTCCCCTCAGGGGTCTACCAAACGCTTTACTAAAGATAATGCTTAATTACAACTCAGCAATCATTTTAACAAGCGCTTGTGTGGTCCATTCAAGTTCATTGAATTTAATATCAGGTTGATAGTAAAAGCCTTTTTTTCTGGGTCTATTTACATAGACCTTTATCGGCAGAATCACTTTAGCAAAGCCTGAAGGTAAGGTTTCGAGCCTCACTTCCATGTAGGTAGAGTCTGTACTACTTGGTGCGCCAACTAATTGTGTGTTTGCAAAAAGTTTAAAACTATCCAGCGCATCTAAACAAGCACTGGCACATTGTCCTGGCACAATCACATAAACAGGTGTAGTAAACTGACTGGCGCTTTTTGGCATTGCTTGTTGCTCTGCTGAGACTATCTCGACATAAAATTGTTCACCCTTTTCATAAGCAGCTTGCATACTTTTGTGGGTTGTCTTTAACCATTGATGCCAAGGGCTAGCTTTATCATAGCTTGCGACTACATCGCCAAAATAGTCAGTATTACCTTTAGAAGTTCGCCACCACACTTGGGTATTTTTGTGTAACTCATAGCGACCATATTTAAACTGTTCACTGCCCCAAAGTGCTGAGGCTATTTGTTCACTCCACATTGATGAGCCACCTTGATTATGGCGAAGATCAAGCACCACAGCTTTAGCTTGCATTAACTTACTATGTTGCTGTTCAATGGCGCTCAGCATTGTTTGATAATCTGCTTGCTGCTGCTCATTGGGTGCATAAGTTGGCATGCTGATCCAAGCAATATCCTCTAAAGGCCAATTGAGCTCAATTGGTAACTTATCGCCGTTGTAAGCATTTTTAAGTTTTTCTTTGACACTATCAGGCCTAATACGCCAGTTTAACTTTAAGCTGTAAGTAGAGCCGTCGGCTTTTTCAAACGTGCAGCTTTCAAGTGGCGACAAAAACGGGTTTCCATCATCAACCGTTAGTCGCCAGCCATGGTTCCACCAACTACCGGGTTGTTCTACTTCGCCGTAATAGCGAAAAACACGCTCAACGAGCAAAGTATTAATTGCAGTATTATCACAGCTTACGAGCTTATCGCCTTTGGCAACCGTATCTAATTCACTGTAATACACTTTCAACGCATCACCCCGCCAAACTGTTGAAAAGCCCGGCCAACTTCTTTGTGGCTTTAGTTCTCTAGGTAGGGTATCAACCGCTCCAGCATGACCATCTTGTAGAACAGTTCTAAAACGTGCAATAGCCGCAGCAAAACCTTGTGAACTATGCGCTTTTACAGCCAGCTTTAAGCCTTCTTGCTTTGCTTTTTCGAGCTGTTTGGCAAAGCCAGAATTACGCATATCGTGCATACCTGGGTGATTGATAACCGACAACTGATAAGCCGCATCAACATCTTTTATAGCAAGTTTGGACCAATTAATTTCAGAGTGAGTGACTGTACTGTCCTCATCGGCGCGAGATAAGTTCACACCAAAACTAAAGTTTAGAGCTGTAAAGATGAGTGATGAGTAAAGCGTCAAGCGTTTCATTAAAATCCATTTTAAGTAGTTATTATGTTTAAAAAACACCCTATTTAATCACTAAGGCATTGTTGTGGCAATAAAAAGGACTTCACATGTGAATAGATTAAAAAAATTCATCTATCAGGTTTATTTTAATCGTTTGTCGGTTTAGAAGGATTACTCTAAAGTTAACCCATCAGCGCTTTTAAGCTAAACAGCTTCACACCATTGAGAGTGTTTGCGCTAACCGAATTGTTGTCACAAAAAGTCTAGCTTGTGTGTTCTCTGGGCTTTTTATATACCGAGTTACTGCACACGCGGTAACTCAACCAAATTGTTGTCAAAAGCTTAGCTTGTGTGTTCTCTAAGCTTTTTTATTCCGAGTCATTGCACTTGCGGTGACTCAACCAAATTGTTGTCAAAAGCTTAGTTTGTGTGTTCTCTAAGCTTTTTTATTCCGAGTTACTGCACACGCTGTGACTCAACCAAATTGTTGTCAAAAGCTTAGTTTGTGTGTTCTCTAAGCTTTTTTATTCCGAGTTACTGCACACGCGGTGACTCAACCAAATTGTTGTCAAAAGCTTAGTTTGTGTGTTCTCTAAGCTTTTTTATTCCGAGTCACTGCACTTGCGGTGACTCAACCAAATTGTTGTCGAAAAGCCTGGCTTGTGTGTTCGCCGGGCTTTTTTATGCCCGCTATAAAATAAAAACGCCACTAGATGTGGCGTTTGGGTAGTTTCGACAACAATAAGAAATTGCTTTTAAAAGAAGCCCAGTGGATTCTCACTGTAACTTACTAATAGGTTTTTAGTTTGTTGGTAATGATCAAGGGCAAGTTTATGTGTTTCGCGGCCTATACCTGACTTTTTATAGCCGCCAAACGCAGCGTGTGCTGGGTACATATGGTAGCAGTTAGTCCAAACACGGCCCGCTTCAATCTTACGACCAAAGTGATAAGCACGGTTCATGTTTCGACTCCACACACCAGCACCTAAACCAAATTCTGAGCTATTAGCAAGGGCTAATGCTTCGTCTTCATCTTTAAAAGTCGACATTGAAATTACCGGCCCAAAAATCTCTTCTTGGAACACGCGCATGTCGTTAGTGCCTTTTAATAGTGTAGGTTGAATGTAGTAACCGCCGTTAAACTCATCAGACAGTTGCTCCACTTCGCCGCCAGCGAGGACTTCGGCCCCTTCTTTTTTACCAATTTCGATGTAGCTTAGAATCTTATCAAACTGAGCTTGTGATGCTTGAGCACCCACCATGGTTTCAGTATCAAGTGGGTTACCCCGTTTAATTTGTAAAGTTCGAGCAAGAACACGCTCAATAAATTGCTCGTAAATATCTTCTTGAATAAATAAACGCGATGGACACGTACACACTTCACCTTGGTTAAAGTACGCAAGTACGGCTCCTTCAATCGCTTTACTCAAAAATTCATCGTCTTTTTCCATTACATCGTTGAAGAAGATATTTGGCGATTTACCACCTAGCTCGACCGTCGAAGGAATAATATTATCAGCAGCACATTTTAAGATATGTGAACCCACTGGCGTTGAACCAGTAAAGGCAATCTTCGCGATTCGAGTACTGGTTGCCAGCGCTTCGCCCGCTTCTTTACCATAGCCGTTTACCACATTTAGAACACCTGCAGGCAATAAGTCACCAATCACTTCAAGTAGCACTAATATAGATGCTGGCGTTTGTTCAGCTGGTTTTAAAACAATACAGTTACCCGCAGCAAGGGCTGGTGCAAGTTTCCATGCAGCCATCAACAATGGAAAGTTCCAAGGAATAATTTGCCCTACTACACCTAGTGGCTCATGAAAATGATAAGCCACCGTGGTTTCGTCTATCTCACCGATTGAACCTTCTTGCGCGCGCACACAACCTGCGAAATAGCGAAAGTGATCAGCCGCGAGTGGCACATCTGCCGCAAGTGTTTCACGAATTGCTTTACCGTTATCCCAGGTTTCGGCCACTGCCAGCATTTCTAGGTTTTGTTCAATACGATCGGCAATTTTTAATAAGATATTGCTACGCTCGGTGACCGACGTTGTTCCCCATGCCGCTTTTGCATCGTGGGCTTTATCAAGTGCCAGTTCGATATCTTCTTTTGATGAACGAGGTACTTTACAAAACACTTTACCGTTTACTGGGCTAATGTTTTCAAAGTATTCTCCTTTTACAGGGGCAACCCATTGGCCACCAATATAATTCTCATACTGCGCTTTAAAGTTAACTTTTGCGCCTTCACTACCTGGATTTTCATAAATCATAATGTGTTCTCTCTTCAAATTGTTGTGTTTTATTTAGCATTGACTAAATCATGCGGTAGGTTATTGTTTAATGAACCGCTAACAATTGAAGTTAGCTCAGTTACTGAAAACACACTTGATTCCTAGTCCAGACTTTTTGACTATTTGTCCAGAATTTAGGACGACAGCGAGGCAACAATGAACACATCAGTTAGCAATAGAAGTTTAGATAAAAAACGGCAACGTATTGATGTGCTTATTGAAAATAAAGTCAGTTTTGCGGGCGAACATGCTGAATTAAGTATTTACGACACCTATTTAGATGCCCAAAAAGTGGCGTTACATTCCACTGAATTATTATTTTGCGGCATGATCAGCGGTAAAAAAATCATGCATGTCGCCGACAGTGATTATCATGAAGAGTTTTTACCAAACCAGTCATTTGTACTTGCCCCAGAGCAAGGGGTGCTAATCGATTTTCCCAATGCATCTCTCAATCAGCCAACAACCTGTTTAGCGATTGAAATCAGTACCGATAAAATAAGCCAAGTAGTTGATGCTCTTAATTTTAACCAGCAAATTACCCAGGATGACTTTTTTCAATATCAAGCCAAGTTAGTGCACGCCCAGCATAATCCGCAAACTCAACAACTGCTGGAGCGCATGATCACTCTATTTAGTGAAAATGAACAACACCGCGATTACTTAATTGATCTATCACTCAATGAACTCATAACCCGTCTGTTACAGCAGCAAAGCCGAGACTTAATGATAGCAAGTTGTAAGCAAGGCAAGCTCGCAACCCCATTAAGCCATGTAGTAAGTTATATAGAACAGCATCTTGCTGAGAATATTGATATTGATGTGTTATGCAAGATAGCGTGTATGAGCCGCAGTAAATTTTATCAGCAATTTAAGCTGGCATTTGGTGTTACACCAGCTCTTTGGCAACAGCAATTACGCTTACAAAAAGCGTATAAACTACTTCAAAAAGGTGAAGCGATTAGCCAAGTTTGTTATCAATTAGGCTTTAATAACCCAAGCCATTTTAGCCGTGTGTTTAAACAAGCCTTTGGCGCAACACCTAAAAGTATCGCTAACCATTAAGCTCTGGATTGCGATGAGAATAAACGCGATAAGTTAAGGCAAGTAAAATACAAATAGCACTTGGCACATAAAGCGCCGCAAAGCTCATTTTTGCAAATAACCATGCCCCTGCTAAGCCGCCAAGAATAAACCCTAAAATGATTAGGCCGAACAGTTTAGCCTTACGTTTATCAAGTGCCTCGCCACGTAAAACGCGACCAAACATAATACCTAAATCAGTGAAGATACCCGTTACATGGGTGGTACGAACAATTGCACCACTGTAAGTTGTTGCTAAGGCGTTTTGTAAACCACATGCCGCAGAGGCCAAAAAGTGCCCGTAACCCGAGCCATTAAACAATAACCAAAGTGCGCCCAGTAAAAGCCCTGCTTCAATCAATAATGCCGTGTCGTAATGACGACCTAGTTTAAGTGCTGAACTATGCAACAAGAACCCAGCAATACCAGACCCAACTAAAAATGACAGTAATACACCTAATAAATGTAAAGCATCAAGGCTATTGCCATGCATTAGGTCTGCGCCAAGCAAGGTTGCAGTTCCTGATAAATGGGATACCGCTTGATGCTCAAAGCTAAGTAAACCAACCGCATTCACACACCCAGCAACCAGCGCCAAAATAAATGCGCCAATCTCAACCCATTTTGGTAACTTAGAAATCACTCACTATTCGCCTTTTTCTCACACTCGTACTCATTCTTTTATGGTACGCCTATTTTTATGACTAAAAACACTTTTTTTCGACTCTTTATATGGTAATTTACCATTAAGTAAATCGATTAAGAACCTACAATGACAAAGCCAAAAACTTGGACGCTAAAAAGTATTGCCAAAGAGTTAGGCGTTTCAAATGCCACCGTATCAAATGCGTTTAATCGTCCTGATCAATTATCAAAAGCACGCCGCGAAGAAATTTTGGCGGCCTGTAAAAAGCTCGGCTATTTTGGCCCAAACAAGGCGGCGCAATCATTACGCCGAGGCACTTTTAATATTGTTGCTTTAGTATTGCCAGACAGCGTTGAATATATGGTATCAGATCTGATTGCTAGCAGCTTTATGCGCGGTGTATCGGCGGTGCTCGAAAAAAATGGCATTAATCTTTTATTATTTTCTGGTAACAGCGATAACCTAAATAGCGTAGTCGATTTTGTTGATGGCTTTATTTGTTATGGTCGCCCTCGTAATAAACAACTTGTTGAACAGTTAAAACAGGTTGCCAAGCATGTTGTAACGGTTGATTTTAATATCGGTCGTGATGCCTCTGTAAACGTAAATAACCAACAAGCCAGTTTCGATATTGCCAAGCATGCACTACAAAAAAACGATGATCGGGTTGCTATTTTAGGCCTGCGCTTACTCGATAACGACGTATTATGCCGAGTATACGAACATCATGAGTTTGAAGCCGGTCAGTCGATTGCTCATCAACGACTGCGCGGTTATCACCAAGCAATCAGCGATGCTGGCATCACCCTGGGTGATGATAGAACATGGAATATTCCTGAAAGCAGCGAGCGCTATGCCAGCATTGCCGCCAAAGAAGCGCTTAGCAGCACACCAAGACCAAACGTACTGTTGTGCATGAGTGATTTAATCGCTCTTGCCGCCATGCGCGAAGCATTAAAAATGGGCTTATCGATTCCTGAAGATGTCAGAATTGTTGGTTTTGATGGCATAGATGAAGGCCAACGATTTGTGCCAAAACTCACCACTGTCCATCAAAATAGCGAAGAAAAAGGCCGCATTGCTGCGACCTTGTTTCTATCGAAAGAGCAGCAAACAGCCGAAATCGACTATCAACTGCAATTGGGTCAAAGTAGTTAAGCTAAAAAGTCAGCCAAATCAACAATGTTCTTTTCGCCGTCTCGGTGATCAACAATGATCACTTCGCGGCTAGCGAAGTCAACTTTTAACTCGATTGAGCTGGTATCATCATGCCAGCTTAAACGACACACACTGCTTTCACCTTTAGCAATAAACTCACCGTTAAATGCTGGGTGCTCATTACGTAATTGAATTAGCTTGATCAACCCTTTCACCACAGGTTTAGCAAGCGCAGCATCAATGTCTTGCGCATTTAAATAAGGGCGATTGATATCACGACCTACATTGGTACGAGCCAGTAATTCCATATCGTTTTCACAAGCGAACAGGCCACCATAATAAACTTGTGGAATACCTGGCGCGAAGAACTGAATCGCACGCGCTAATAAGTAATCAAAGTCATCTGCGCCCAATGCATTGTAATATGTGCAGTTAACTTGATATAAATCGACATTACTTGCTGCTGCACCAGTTGCTAAGCGGCTTTGCCCTTCACTCTTTTCATGAATGGTTTCAACCAAGTTATCAATTTCTGCTGCATTTAATAAACCCGGTTTATCACCCATTGGGCCTGCGTCAATGATGCCAATGCCATCATGGGTATCGAGTACCGTTAAACAGTTTCGCGGCGAAATAGTTAACCAATTCAGTAAAGCTTGCGCATCATTGCTAAACAAGCTGTGTAAAATAAGGGGTGGTAAAGCAAAGTCATAAACCATATTTACACGCTTTGCGACTTCAACCTGAGTCTGGAAATGGCTGTGGATCTCGGCAATGGTTTCCATACCCGCTTCATTAGCTTGTGCCGAAAGCTTATTTAAATACTCAAAAGTTTCATCCAACATAAAGCAGTTTGTGCCAGCTTCTTTAATCGCATAGCCTGCCGCATCTAAACGAATAATGTTGACATTATTATCAGCGAATTTGCCAAGCACCGTATTTAAATACTCGATACCCGCCGTTGATTTCACATTAATATCAATTTGGTTATCGGTAAATGTGGTCCAAAAATCATAGGTTTGGCCATCACCACACGCAATAGGTGTAAAGCAGCTACCCGGACGCGGACGGTAAATTGCTTGTTGCTCAGCCTCAGACATGCCATTTGGGAATACATCGTCTTTAGTTAAAAATAAATCCCAAAATTCAGATTGCTTGCCTTTAGCGAGTACATCTTTAAATTGGAAAGATTGTGCTGAAACATGGTTAACAATTAAGTCAGCCATAAGGTCATAGTTTGCACCAAGCACTTTAATATCGTCCCAGCTACCAAGGCGCGAGTCTACTTCACTATGATCAATAGGATCAAAGCCAGCATCACTGCCATCAATCGGATTATAAAATGGCAACAAATGTACACCTGCAAACACATTGTTAAGTGGGCCATTTAATAAATTACTTAATTCATCAATACCTTGACCAGTAATACGGTCTGCGTAGGTGATTAATTGCACTTTATTGTTGATCATAATTGTTAATACCAAGTTGAAACTTAATCGATTAAGATATATCTTTAACCACGACAGCAAATTATTCAAGCAGTTTTTATAGTTTTTATACACTAATATACATAGTAAAGGCGCAGACCTTTCGGTGGGGATACAACAATGAATAGAACACACGATCCTTTGCAAACCATTAGATGGCTGACATACATGATGTTTTTTATGTTTGCGATGACCTCTGATGCGGTTGGTATGATCATTCCTGAGCTTATCGAAGAATTTAATTTAAGCATGACCCAAGCCAGTGCTTTCCATTATGCACCTATGGCACTTATTGCTTTTAGTGGCCTGTTCTTAGGTTTTTTGGCCGACAGTTTTGGTCGCAAGCAAACCATCATGCTGGGGCTCGGCATATTCACTATTTGTTGTTTTCTGTTCGCCGTTAGCAGTAGTTTTAGCATATTTGTAGTGTTACTTAGCTGTATTGGTCTTGCTATTGGGTTATTTAAAACCGGTGCTTTGGCGCTGTTAGGTGATATTTCTAAAAACAATTTAGAGCACACAAAAACCATGAATTTGGTCGAAGGCTTCTTTGGTGTTGGCGCCATTGTAGGCCCTGCCCTTGTCAGCTTTTTAATCACCCAAAAGGTAAGCTGGACCTACCTTTACGTTATCGCTGGGGTTTTATGTTTAATTTTAACCTTAATTGCTTGGCGTGCAGATTACCCTAAACCTAAAAAGCTTGAAGAACACGCTAAACCGGCCTCTCTTGCAACCACCATGAGTATGATGAAAAATCCATATGCACTGGGCTTTTCGTTAGCGATTGCCCTTTATGTTGCAACCGAAGTGGCTATTTATGTATGGATGCCTACTCTACTTGGCGATTACAACGGCCCGTGGCAATTACTGGCAACCTATGCACTGACCTTATTTTTCATTTTACGCGCTGCTGGGCGTTTCTTAGCGGTATGGCTGCTGAACCACTTAAGCTGGCAAGCGGCAATGCTGTATTTAAGCTTAGGAATTGCACTGTGTTATCTAGGTTTAATTTTCGGCGGCGTTGATTGGGCGGTGTTCTTACTCCCTTTATCTGGGCTATTCATGTCGATGATCTACCCAACTTTAAACTCAAAAGGTATTTCTTGCTTTGCGGTGCAACAGCACGGTGCAGTTGCTGGGGTTATTTTGTTTTTTACTGCCCTTTCTGCGGCAGCAGGCCCATTATTAATGGGTGTGATCAGTGACTATTTTGGCCACATTCGTTACGGCTTTTATCTCGCAACAGGTTTCGCATGTTTACTGTTTTTAGCCATGCTATATAACTACTTACGAAACCCTGCTGAGCAAGCTTTAGCGCAGCACAGTGCATTAAGCCACTAAATAAAAGTCGTTAAAAATCAATTATCGAACATAAATTGTGCAAGTTTTTCGCTAAAAAGACTTGCACTGTGTAAAATTATTGTTATCTTTACTTAATCGATTAAGATAACAATTTAGACAACAAACCATCTGGGATTGAGACGAGGCACATTATGACAACACACAAACATGCCCTTTATACATTAAGCGCGCTTGCATTAGCAGTAAGCCAAAACTTACACGCAGAAGAGCAAGCACAACCTGAGGCTAAAAAAAGCGGCCTTGAAACTATCGTTGTAACCGGTGTACCACGCCGTACAACCATCATGGCATCAAGCTCATCGGTTAGCAGTGTTACATTAGCTGAAATTGAAGTATCAACACCACGTTCTACTGCAGAAGCATTCAGAACAATCCCGGGTGTACGTTCAGAATCAACGGGTGGTGAAGGTAACGCAAATATCGCGGTACGTGGTTTACCGGTTGCATCGGGCGGTGCTAAATTCTTGCAACTACAAGAAGATGGCTTACCTGTAATGCAGTTTGGCGATATTGCCTTTGGTAACGCAGACATTTTCATGCGCTTAGATTCAACAGTGCAAAGTGTTGAATCAATCCGTGGTGGCTCAGCATCAACAGCAGCAAGTGATGCCCCAGGTGGTATCATTAACTTTATTTCAAAAACGGGTGAGAACGAATCAGGCAGTGTATCGACCACTGTAGGCCTTGATTATGATTCAATTCGTACAGACTTTGAGTATGGTACGTATTTAAACGACACTGTGCGCTATCACATTGGTGGCTTTGTTCGCCAAGGTGAAGGCCCACGTGAAACCGGTTATACATCAAATAAAGGTGGCCAAATTAAGGCAAACCTAACTAAAGAATTTGATGCTGGTTATGTTCGTGTTTACTTTAAACACCTCGATGATAAGAGCGTAGGTTACCTACCTATGCCTATGTACTCAGATGGCGATTCAATCCCAGGTTTCGATGCACAATCAGATACGCCCCATTCAGCGCTTTTCACACAAACTCTGCGTTTAAATGGTGATAACCAAATCAGCACAGGCGATATGACCGACGGTATGAACCCAGTTGTTACTTCAGTAGGTTTTGAAGCTGCATTTGATTTAGAAAACGACTGGCGCATCGAAAACCGCTTTAGAACATCATCAGTAAGCGGTAACTTTATTTCTCTTATTCCAGCTGAAGTTGCAAGCGCAAGCTCTATTGCTTCTAGTATTGCTGGTGATGGTGCATCGCTTGTTTATGCAAATGGTGGTTCAGCAGGCGAAGCCTATGGCGATGACGATTTAGCAATGCGTATTCATACATTTGATGTAACGCTAAACGACATGGGTTCAATTGTTAATGACCTTAAGCTCACTAAATCGTTTTCTGATGAAACTAGCGTTACCTTTGGTTACTTTGCATCAAGCCAATCGATTGATATGTCGTGGCTTTGGAACTCATATGTTATGGAGCTAAAAGGCGACAACGCTGCATTACTTGACGTTTACGCTGCGAATGGCGACAGCTACTCAGATAATGGCTTGTACGCTTATGGTACACCTTACTGGGGTAACTGCTGTCAGCGTAACTATGATACAGAGTACGAAACACGCGCACCTTACATTAACTTAGCTACTAAGTTTGGCGATTTAAGCATTGATGCAAGTGCTCGCTATGATTCAGGTGAAGCGCGCGGTAACTACGCAGGCGCCGTAACATCAACAATTGATATGAATGGCGACGGTACCATCTCAATTCCTGAGCAAAGTGTTGTTGGTATTGATAACGCGAACCCAAGCATTGTTAACTACGACTGGCACTACAGCTCATACTCAATTGGTGCGAACTACCAAATTGACCCAAGTTTTGCGACATTTGCCCGCTTAAGTAAAGGTGGCCGCGCAAATGCAGACCGCTTACTATTCGGTAAAGTAGAAGCAGATGGTTCGGTTGCCGAAGCCGATGCGATTGATGAAGTAAATCAATACGAAATCGGTGTGAAAAAACGTTTTGATTCACTATCAGTATTTGCAACTGCATTCTACGCAGAGACTGAAGAGCAAAACTTCGAAGCAACATCACAAAAATTCTTTGACCGCGAGTACGAAGCAAAAGGTATTGAGGTTGAATCAACCTACTACGTAGGTGATTGGGATTTCCGTGGTAACTTTACTTGGACAGACGCAGAAATTGCTAAAGATGCGTTATCGCCAGAGTTAGTCGGTAATACACCACGTCGTCAAGCTGACCTTATTTACTCATTAATGGCAACTTACAACTTTGATAAAGGTGCTGCTGGTCTAAGCTTTATTGGTACAACGGATGCTTACGCACAAGACAGTAACGACCTTGAGTTTGATGGCTATACACAAGTGAATGGTTTTGTAAGTTACAATCTGTCTGAAAACTTAAGTCTATCGCTTAACGTGAACAACCTGTTCGACACCGTAGGTATCACAGAAGCAGAAGAAGGCTCAGTACCAGATAACGACATTATCCGCGCCCGTACTATTAACGGCCGTACAACGTCGCTTACTTTAAAATACTCTTTTTATTAATTACTCTCCTCCCTCGTTTTAGCCCAGTTTTTACTGGGCTTTTTCGGCTTTAATAGTCAGCTTTTTCTACTACACTTAATCAAATAGTCGTAATTACCCTCTTTCTAATAAAAAACACTGATAATAAGTTAATACTTTGATCTATAATCAGGGTTGGTATAAGTATTAACCATATGAATTAGGAACATACATGTTTGTCTCTAGCAAAAGCCACTCTTTACTCCAAGATCAATACAACGCGCTATTAGCTGAAGTTGAGGCACTTAAAGCCGACAATCACGTATTACGTGACGAAAACGAACGCTTAGAAGCAAAATTACATCAGCAAGCTGATGATGCAGACCAACTGTTCCTTGCCAACTTATTGAATAGTTCGATTGAATGTATCACGCAAATTGAGGGGGTACGCCAAACTGTACTCGACTCATACCTTGTTATCGAAGAAGAAAGCCAAGTTACTTTACAAATAAGCCAACTATTAAATGACTCAAATAACGCCCTGCAACATATTGTCAGTGAAATGGCGAGTATGGCAGGCAAAATGGGCAGCATGACCAGTAACATTACGGGTCTGTCTGATATGGCCGATAGCATCAACACCTTTGTATCAACCATCTCTAAAATCTCTGATCAAACCAACTTACTTGCGCTAAATGCCGCAATCGAAGCTGCCCGTGCTGGTGAGGCTGGTCGTGGGTTTAGCGTTGTTGCCGACGAAGTTCGTACACTTGCAACCAACACCAATAAATCAGCCCAAGAAGTATCTGATCTAGTCAAAGAGATCATCAATAAAACTGGCGAAACGGTGACCTCGGTTGAAGATATCCAGCAAAATAACACTCAGCTTTCAACAAGTTTTGATACGCTAAACAATGACTATGGTTCTATCATGAATAACTGTAGCTCAATGAAAGAAACCATTATTAATGCAGCCACACGCTCATTTGTGCAAACCGTAAAACTAGATCATATTGTTTGGAAAGGTGAAGTTTACTCAGTTGCTAATGGCACAAGTAATAAGTCGATTGATGACTTTTCAGATCACACCATGTGCCGATTAGGTAAATGGTATAATTCAGAGCAATCAAATGGCTTCAAACAACACAACGCGTTTCGTCAATTAGAAGAGCCGCACCGTGAAGTTCATCGCAATGGGGTTGAAGCATTAGTCATGCTGCAAACTGGCAATAAAGACGCAGCTATTAATCACATTAATAAGATGGAAGCAGCCAGTGAACGAGTTATGCATTTACTGGATCAAATGGCTAATGATTAGTTACTCATAATCAAAAAACCGAGCTCAATGCTCGGATTTTTATCTATTTAAGCTAGTTATTCAACTAGGCCTTCTTGCAGTACTGGCATAACAGCTCCTTGCTGCTCTTGGCGCTTTACATAGCTAAACAACATTAAGCAGCCAAGGGCTAAACTTGCAGCTAGCATAGAGCCAAGGGTTGCAAACCTAAAACTATAAAACTGTGCAACAACCCCTGCTGCCCCTGCCCCGCACATAACACCCAGTTTAATGGCGTTCGTGTAAAACGCTGAGGTAAACCCTATTCGCTCGGGAAGCTGATCTTGCAGGACGGTTAAGCCAATGCCCGCAAAAATACCGTAAAACAGGCCGTTTAAAACTTGCAACGCGATTAAGTGCCATACTTGAGTGGCAAAAAACACCCCTAAATAAAATACAATGGCACAGCAAAATGCCACTGCAAGCATCGCAACTTTATTGTATTTTTTAGCAAGCTTTGCCCCATACAGCATGATAGGAATTTCTAACAGTGCCACCACCCCCATAAACAGCCCGGGTGTATGTTCAGCAAACCCTAGTTCTGTAATGCTATAAAGCGGCAGTGCCGATGAATACATAATATTACCCGTTGAACCAAGCATAATAGCTAAGCCCAGCAACCAAAATGATAGACTCGCTGCGGCTGCAGGCTCTCTGCCATTTTGCGATTTTTTAGCGCTGTAGTCAGGAATAAACTTAAATGCAAAGATAAGTGCAACCAAGGCACACACCGCAGCAAAGTAAAACGAGCGGCTAAACTCGCCTCCAGCGGCTAATAAATAACCAAGCGGCGGGCCGCCGACCCAAGCAAAGGAAATAGCCGCACGTAAACGGGAATTAAAACTGGTAATGTCGATGTTCTGTTGACGCCCCGCCCATTGTCTTGCCACGGTCATCATTTGCGGAATTGCCGCATTGCCCATCGCAAGAAACAACACGCCTGCGAGCAATACTTGCCAAAATGCAGTGGCATTCGCAAAGGTCACTAACGCACACACCATACCTGATACAGCCACCATAAATAACTTTCGAGCACTGGTGCCTTTATCTGCCATGCCACCTAACCACTGACTAATAACTAAGCCAGTAATGGTGACCGCCACCATATAAACACCTAAATACACGGGCGGTGTTTGCAGCCCTTCGACAATGAATAAGCTCATCAATGGGTTAACAAATGCCCCCATTAACCCGGTTAGCATACTTAGAAGAATAAAAATTACACCATGCTGTTTCAGCAATGCTTTCACTCACAACCCCACATTAATACGACACGTGAACAGATATTTAAAGGGCGCAAATTATACACAGTTTTAGCGAAAAATTCATTTTGTAATACTAATAAAATTAAGCCCACCATTGATAGTTAAAATCTATCAGCACGATAGAAACAATCAGTTTCACCAAACTAAAACACCTTCATATAATGGCTGCAACAAAACGCCAATGCCTTGGTGACTTATGAAGAGGTTTATTATGAAATTTAATCGCACACTGACTTTAAGCGCACTTGCTCTTGCAATCAGCCTTCCTGCATCCGCTGCTACACTTACCAAAGACAATGGTGCAGCTGTAGGTGATAACCAAAACTCTATTACAGCTGGCCCGCGTGGCAGCGTTTTACTTGAAGACGTTCATCTAATTCAAAAACTGCAACGCTTTGCTCGCGAACGTATTCCTGAGCGTGTTGTTCATGCTCGTGGTACAGGTGCACATGGTGTGTTTGTTGCCAGTAAAAACCTTGAAGACCTAACCATTGCTGCGCCGTTTGCAAAAGCAGGCAAAGAAACAGAGGTATTCGTTCGTTTTTCGTCGGTTATTCACGGTAAAGGTAGCCCTGAAACTCTGCGTGACCCACGCGGTTTTGCTACAAAGTTTTATACAGATCAAGGTAACTGGGACTTAGTGGGTAATAACTTACCTGTGTTCTTTATTCGTGATGCGATTAAGTTTCCAGATATGGTGCATTCATTAAAACCATCTCCGGTTGATAACATTCAAGATCCAAATCGCTTTTTTGATTTTTTCTCACATGAACCAGGTTCAACACATATGCTGACATGGGTTTATAGTGACCATGGAACACCAGCAAGCCTGCGTAAAATGGATGGCTTTGGAGTGCATTCTTATAAAATGATCAACAAAGACGGTGACGTAAAATACGTAAAATTTCATTGGCTTAGCCAGCAAGGCATTGAAAACTTAAATGCTAAGCAAGTTGCTGAAGTACAAGGTAAAGATTTTCAGCATTTAACCCGTGATCTGTACCAAGAAATCAATAACGGTAATTACCCGAAATGGGACTTATACATAAAAGTATTAGACCCTTCTGAACTGGATGACTTTGATTACAACCCGTTAGATGCAACAAAAATGTGGTTAGGTGTTAAAGAGACTAAAGTGGGTACCATGACACTAAACCGTATGCCGGGCAACTTCTTCCAAGCAACAGAACAAGTCGCTATGGCCCCTGCGAATATCATACCGGGTATTGAACCATCAGAAGATCGTTTGTTACAAGGTCGTGTGTTTTCATATGCCGACACCCAAATGTATCGTTTAGGTGCAAACCACCAGCAGTTGCCAATTAACCGCGCCAAAGTAGAAGTGGTTAATTACAACCAAGACGGTGCGATGAACTTTGGTCATACCACCAGCAATGTGAACTATCAGCCAAGCCATGAAAACGTGCAAGAAAACCCAATTGCTCGTAAGGCACAGACTAAGCTGGCTGGCTATGTACAGCAAGCAGCCATTAAAAAGCAGCAAAACTTTGCTCAAGCTGGCGTGTTATATCAAAGCTTTACTAAACAACAGCGTACTAACCTGATCAACAACTTAGCGGGTGATTTAGGGAAGGTAAAAGATAGCAAGGTAAAGCACATTATGCTCAGCCACTTTTACAAAGCAGACAGCGAATACGGTACGCGCTTAACCAAAGCCGTCGGCGGTAACCTAGCAACCGTGAAAAAACTAGCAAGCTCACTTTAATTCACTCTCCCAACCTTGATGAGGAAGGCATACCCTTCCTCTTTTTTAGGAGTTAACTATGCGAATTTTTACTTTTCTACTGCTGAGCCTTTTATTAACATGCAACCCAGTTAATGCTGATCAGCAAACAGACTCACAGACGCAATATCAAACCTTACTTGCCTATTATTTTGCTGCTGCGCGAACCGCAGAGAACGACATCATTGAACAATTTGTTGAGGCCGGATTACCAATCAACAGTGTTAATGAAAAAGGCTATACCGCGCTGATGATTGCCACTTATCATGGCCACAAACAAACGGTAAAGCAACTATTAGCATTAGGCGCCAATGCTTGCCTTGAAGATAAACGCGGCAATACCGCATTGATGGCCGCTATTTTTAGAGGTGAATTTAGCATCGCTAAAACATTAATGAAGCAAGACTGCGACACAGAGCATGCGAATAAAGCAGGGCAAACCGCCGAAGCATTTGCAGCACAATTTGGTCAACAGCATGTACTCGCTTTACTTACGCAATATAAGAAGGCAAAACAATAAAAAAAGCCCAGTGGGGAAACTGGGCTTTGAGCAGTGAAACAATGTTAGTCGAAGGACACTGTCACTGGGTTAGAACAAACAGTATCAGATACACAAACTTGATATTCATAGCTTGGTAACTCAGCTTTACGCTCTACATCGCGATAGAAACCACGATCAGCTACTGTTTCAAGTAGTTCACCATTACGGTAGATGCTTACTTGATCAGCCACAGTTTGCCAGCTTAAATCAACACGCATAGTACCTAAACGTGTTTTGTTAGCACGTTTAACCGATAGCTCAATTTCAACATCAGATACCACAACCGTTTGCGTGAACATATCTGTTTGACCTTCGCTATCTGTCGCAGTTAGCGTCACTTCATAGCTGCCTGCTTGTGCGTAAGTATGCATAGGATCAGCATCTGTTGATGAAGCACCGTCACCAAAATCCCACGCCCAAGCAACAATATCGTCATTGCTATCTGTGCTGGTATTAGTGAAAGTGACATCTAAACCTGATGTTTCAAATGCAAAGCCAGCTTGTGGAGGCTGCGAGCTCACTTCGCCAATAGCGCTAAACGTCAGTGACCAGCTGTTTAAAGTACCGGTATCAGCAGACAGTACATCTTTGACATTGAGTACCCAATCACCTGTCGCAACTTCGCCATTAAAGTTAGCCAGCGAGTAGCTTTGTACTAGATCATCAGCACCACCGCCAGATTGGCTGTGAAGTGTTGCAGTTGTTCCTTGCGGCGACGTTAATGTGACGATTAAATCACCAATGTAAGTATGAGTAATATCAATACTTGCATCCGTTGAGAACACAGTAAGTTCATCAGCTACAGTAATCACCGAATCAATACCCGTGTCATTGTTATCAGGAATAGACACTGGTGTTTCATTTGAGAAAGTAAAGTCATTTAAGCCAACAGGGTTAACAAACAGTGACGCACTGCTTTGTTTAGCTAACTCACCTGATGTTGCATCAACAACAAAACTATAACTGCCCCATGCTGTTGCTTCTTGTGTTGGCACCGTTAGTGTAACTACATCTCCAGGTACAGCTTCTGTTTGCGATAGTGTTGCGCCCGCTAAATCAGCTTGAAGTGCTAGGCTAACGACACCATCCCACTGGGCGATTGAACCAATTTCAAAGGTATATGTTGCAGTTTCACCAGCAGTAATTTGCTGTGAACTTGGCGACACTGAGATTTTGAAGCTTGGAGTTGGATCTGCTTGCTCAAGTGCTTGATTCACATTTAAGCGATTGCCAGACACTGTTTTGCCTTGCAGAGCTTCATTTTGGTCGCCGCTATTCATTAGCAACTCTTTAAGTTCAAGAGCTGATAAATCAGGGTTGATCGAAAGCACTAATGCAGCTGCACCAGCAACATGCGGTGTTGCCATTGATGTACCAGAATAGCTAGCGTAACCATTGCCCGGTACCGTTGATAAAATTGCACTACCTGGTGCGCCTAAATCAACACTTGTTAAACCCCATTGTGAAAAGCTCGACATGTTATCTCTGTTGTCAGTACTGGCAACTGATAATACGCTGTCATGCTCGTAGTTAGACGGATAATGAGGGTTTTGATCGTTATCAACCGCATCGTTACCCGCTGCTGCTACAAATAGAATATCGGCTTGTTCACTTGCCGTAATAGCATCTGCCAGTGCTTGGCTAAAGCCACCGCCACCCCAGCTGTTATTTAAAACACGTACATTTACGCCTTGATTTTTAAGATCAACCATGTAATCGATACACTTAATTGCATCAGAAGTTGAACCTGTACCATCTGCACTTAAGAACTTACAGCCCGCAATTGATACTTCGTGGTTCACACCAACAACACCGGTGCCATTGTTACCTGACGCACCTATTGTGCCCGATACGTGAGTACCATGGCCTTGGTCATCCATTGGATCACCTGAGTCGGTAATCGCATTAATACCGTGCACGTCATCGATGTAACCATTACCGTCATTATCGATACCATCACCCGGAATTTCGCCAGGGTTGATCCATGCGTTATCAGCTAAATCTTCGTGGCTGTAATCAACACCGGTATCAATTACACCAACAACAACTTCGCGGCTACCGGTTGAGATTGACCATGCTTCAACTGCATCAATGTCAGCATCGGCGACACCACCTGTTTGACCTTCGTTGTGTAAACCCCACAACGAAGAAAAATCAGGATCATTAGGTACACTGGCAATCGATACACGGTAGTCAGGCTCTACATATTCAATAGCAGCATGGTTTTGTAGGCGTTTGATAGCTTCTTTGCTGCTCATACCTGCAATTTTAAATTTAGCTAAACGGCCAGATAAAATAGCTGAATAGTTATCATCGACACCATCTTTGTTGATATCGCTGATGGTGGCTTTAACTAAGCTACGAGCATGGGCACGCATTGCAGCAGAGGTGCCTTTTTTATACATAACAAGTACAGAGTCTTCACTTGCACCAACGACGGTTGTTTTTGCTGGTGTGCTGATTTGTGCAGCACCTAAACATGGTAATAAGGCTAGGCTTAATACAGATAATTTAGTTTTCATATTTACTATCCATAATTTGTTGAACTGATCGAATCACTATGATCCGACCACCAAAGCTCATTACTTCTGAATGATGAATATCACGTGGCATATTTCATAAATGGCAAATTGCAGATAACAGGCAAGAAAAAAAATGATGTTAAGTTTAAATCCATACTTTTTTGCTGATTGAATCAATAGAAATACGTCCAATTCACACTTTTTTGTGAAAAAAGCACCCTCAATGATCCATTAATATTTCCCCAACTTTTTTACTGCTTTTAAATCAAAACCCATACTAAAACCTAAACAAACACACATAACCAATTGAAAATAAATAATTTATAAAAACCACAAAAACTGATGATTTTATATTATTCCAAATCTGTCTAAAGTAAATTTCTTGTTATTTGTACGACCTCAGAGTCACAACTAACAAAGTTGCTTCATTCACTTCTGATTGTTAGCTAACAGTTGAATATCACATAAATTAACCCGGCAAGGCATGCTGGTACATGGTTCTAAAAGCGAAAATAATAATTTTAGAGCTTTGATTAATAATAATTTAAAGGAAATAATCATGAAGTTAAGAAAGTCTCTACTTACCTGTGCAATTACTATTGCGTTAGGTTCAAGCTTTGCAGCAAGTGCAAACACAGATGATAAAACACAATCTAGCACTGAGCTTGCAAGCCAAGTTTCAACACTGGGTGTATCAAACTCAATTACCCTAGATCAAGTATCGGTTACCGGTGTTGGTAACGATGCGGTTATTGCTCAACAAGGTACAGGTCATCGTGCAGAAACTGTCAGTGTAGGTGATGGCAACATGGTTGAAGTAAGCCAAGCACAAACATCTAACTTATCTCTTATCTACAACACAGGTGACGATAATACTGTTTCGCACAGCCAAAACGGCACCATGAATGGCGCATTGTCTGAAACCGTTGGTGTTGGCAATGCTATTCGCGTTGAGCAAGAAGGTGCAGGATTCTTTGGTGTTAACAACGAAGCTATCAACGTCATGGTTGGTGATGAAAATAGCGCAACTGTAACGCAAGGTGATGGTGGCCATTGGTTCTACAACTTTGATTTACAGGGTAACAGCAACACAATCAGCGCAGAGCAAAGCGGCTTATTAAATGAAGCAACGTTCAATGTAATTAGAGGTGATGACAACAGCATCGAAGTAATGCAAGAGGGTGTTTTCAATGCGTTTACCTCTGATGAAGTAATTGGCAACGGCAATGAAATTACTATTGACCAAACAGGTTTCTTCAACAGCGCTGAGCTTACTTCGCTGCATGGTGATTATAACGAAGTTGAGTTTGAGCAAGATGGTGACTCTAACAGCGCATTAGTTGCAGAAATCACAGGCAATGACAACGAGGTTAAGTCTGATCAAGAAGGCAACAGCAACAGCTTTGAGTCAGGCGTGATTGTTGGTGATGGCAATACATTATTGGTCAATCAAAAGCATGACAGCAATACCGCTGGCTTAGATGCTATTGGCAATGACAACGAACTCACTGCATTCCAAAATGGTAACGGTAATGATGTGTACTTAGGTGCTATTGGCGATAGCAATGAGTTTGTTGCTAACCAAATTGGTGACGCAAACAGTGCTCTCGTTGCTAACTTCAATGGTAGCGACAACAACGTTGATATTGCTCAAGGCGGCAATGAAAACACTGTACTAGTGCAGTCTTCATACCCAGACGACTCACTCTCTTCAAACGATAATGACATTGCAGTTAATCAGCTGGGTGACCTTAACGAAGCGGCATTAACATTCGCAAGCGTGCTTGATAGCAACAACAACCAAGTTGCTTTCACACAAGTTGGTGAACTCAATGCCATCGACCTGATTATGGAAGGTAGCAACAACTCTGTTGATATTAGCCAAACAGGCTCAGAAAACTTTGTTGTAGGTATCGGTGAAAGTGCATTCTTGCTAGGCGGTGAGGGTAACTCACTGGTCGTTGTACAAGACGGCAACGCAAACCTTGTTGAAGGCTCAATGATTGGCTCTAACAGCACAGTTGTTATCACTCAACTAGGTGATGGCAATACCGCAACTGTAACCCAAGAATAATCGCTTAAGAGGGAGCCTTGCTCCCTCATTCCATTATGAAAATAAAAAACTTACTACGCATATGTTGCATCGTGCTTGCAGCTCAAAGTACGGCTAGTTACGGCGAAGACCTCGAAATCGATGGCTTAGTACTCGATAGAAGTATTAGCCGATTTGGCCATCAATTTTATTTTGAGTTTGCCAACCTATGGCGCGATCTACCTTCAACAGCAGGTTTTAATATCGAAATAAAAGAAACGGTATTACCCCGAGCGGGGACTCGACTTGTCTTAAAAATGAATAACCAAATAGTGTACGTCACCTATCTAGGACGTCGCTTAGAGCCATTAGATGAACGTGTAAAACAAGCCATGTATAGCGTGATGGATGCCATGGCACGCAGTCAAATGCAGCAATCAACACCCGATATGGCAAAAAATGGATGGTAAAATGAAATACTTAACAACACTAATAATAATCCTCTGCCCTCTTTCTAGTTGGGCAACCGAACTCGTTTATACCCCAATTAACCCAAGCTTTGGTGGCAGCCCATTAAATGCCAGCATGCTACTTAATAAAGCGCAATCACAAAACAAGCACAAAGCGCCGGTTGTCGAACAGACCTACGGGGAAAAATTTCAAGATTCGTTAGAGCGTACCTACTTAAATAGAATGGTACGAGAAATCACAGATATGGCATTTGGTGACGAAATCGACGACAGCATCTTTAATGGTGACTCGACCTTTATGACGGGTGATTATGAAATTCAAATTATCACCAGTACCAGTGACACAATCACCGTTAGAATTACCAACACCTCTGATGGCACAGTGACAGTAATTGAAGTACCGAGGTTTGGATAATGAAGACACTCACATTAGCAGCAATGGTATTACTTCTGTCGGGTTGTTCATCAATGGGCAATTTAATCCCGCCGACCAAACAACTGGCAGACTCTCTTGAGCCAACCGAAACATTCCAGGCTTTGCAGGCCCTTCCTCAACCAATGGGAAGCATTCCTGTGTCAGTATACTCATTTCGTGACCAAACTGGGCAATACAAACCACAGGCAAATGTAAGCTCATTCTCTACCGCAGTAACACAAGGCGCTAACTCTATTTTAGTGCAAGCACTGCATGAATCAGATTGGTTTATTCCGGTAGAACGCGAAGGTCTACAAAATATCTTAACTGAGCGTAAAATTATTCGCGCTGCGCAAGCCGAAAACGATAAGCTACCTGAATTACCACCGCTCACAACAGCAAAAATAATCTTAGAAGGCGGTATTATTAGTTACGACACAAATATCAAAACCGGCGGGATTGGTATGGAATACTTCGGGATTGGCGCATCAGAGTTATATCGTGAAGATGCAATCTCAATTTATTTACGCGCTGTCGATGTTCGCACAGGCCAAGTTTTGTTATCCGTTGCGACAAGCAAAAAAGTACTCAGCCAAGAAATGCGCGCAGGCTTCTTTCGCTATGTGAGCTACAAACGTCTTGCAGAAGCAGAAGCCGGATTCACCGACAATGAGCCTATGAGTATTTGCGTCACGCAAGCAATTGAAAAAGCGCTTAGCGACCTTGTATTAAAAGGTATTAACAAAGGCATTTGGTCTGCAAAAACGGTCTAATTTAATGAGTTAATTAGTGTGGCGCTGAACATCACAGCGCCCAATTTGAACTTTCTGCTTAATTATCCATCGAAATAAATACTTATAGCATTCAGTCAATTAGGTTTTATTTATGAAATGGATTACCTTCTCCAAATGCGCTTATTCTCTTATTGTTTTAGCCGCACTGATTACCCTGGTTATCACCATTGATAATTTTGACAGTTCAAAAAGCCTGCCAATTGGCTTTGTTTTATGGGGTATTTCGCCCTACTTATTAATGGCGTGGATGGTTGAACACAGTAAAACAAGAGTGACACAAATCGCCACGTTTATTGTCACTATTATGTGTGTCTTATTTGGTACTGTGACCTTAGGTTCAATCTATTTTTCTAATGATGCACAATCAGCACTGGTGTTTCTTTTTGCGCCATTATGGCAATGGCTGGGATTATTAATACTGTGTATTCCACTGTACTTTATGAATAAGCTCACATCTAAATCGAACCGAGGCTCGAATAATGGAAGCTAAACGGAAACATGATTTTGAAGGCTACTTGCTTGAAGCTGGATTTTTAAGCATCGAGCAAGTGTCTGAAATAATAGCAGAAATAGAGCAACTACCTTCTCATCACCCAAAACACGGTTTGCGTCATGCTGATAAAAAGTTAGCAGCAGTAGCAAAGCTAATAAGAATGCCCTACTTACAACAAAAAGCCGCGCAATTTTTATCGCCGAATGCGCAGGTTGTGAGGGTCATTTTATTCGACAAAAACCCCGATAAAAATTGGCTTGTTCCTTGGCACCAAGACCGAACAATCGCAGTTAATCAACAACACGATCTAACTGGCTGGAAATTTTGGTCTATTAAAGATGGGCAGCATCATGTACAGCCACCTCGAGAGTTACTTGATAATATGGTCACCCTGCGTATTCACCTTGACAATACCACGGCTGAAAATGGCTGCTTAAAAGTTATCCCTAACAGCTATCGAAATGGGATTTTATCTAAAGCAGAGATAGACGAATATGTTGCTAATAGAAAAGCCATTGAGTGTATTGCACAGGCAGGAGATTTATTAGTAATGAAGCCCCTACTTCTGCACAGCTCAAGTAAAGCGTTAAAGCCAACACACCGTCGAGTGATTCATATCGAATATTCTGATCAAACACTACCACTGGGATTAAACTGGCTATAGTTTGTCACTGTGTATTTTGTAAAGACAAACTCACTGCCATGTAATTTTGTGCCCAATTAGCCAGCTCCACGCGGTTACGCGATGCCGTTTTCTTGAATGCACTGTACAGATGGGTTTTAACTGTATGGTCGCTGATATTTAAACGCTCTGCGATATCTCGATTACTCGCACCTTGGGCAAGTAAGTGAATCACTGATTTTTCTCGTTTAGTCAGTAAGCTGAGGTCAATATCTGTATTTACCGAATCGTTACTAGCATTGAATTGGCTGCGAGACATTGCTGATAGCATATGGTTAAAGGTAGTAGAAATACTTTTACGGCTAAAAAACAGCTCGCCATTGATCACTCTGACCAGCCCTGCAAAAATATCTTCAGGTGATTGATCTGCAAAAAACACCCCTTTAATGCCATTTAAAAGTAAGTTTTTTTCGCAAATTGCATTAGCGTCCGCATTAAAAATAACCACTAAATGTTGCTTAGCAAGTTGCACTAACTCCGCAGGTAGTAAGTCTTTCCAATGTGCGTCAGTGCTATCAATCAAATAAAGGTTAAACTCTTCGCGCATAGACTCTTGAGGCAAGCTTGCATCAACTTTCACGCGCATAAAAAACGCATCGAGTATTTTAATTAAATATTGATAATTTTGACTGCGGTTTTGTAACCTTGGCTGTGTTTTTAGAAATACAGAAGTTGGTTGAATCATCTCATTTCTTCCTTGAAACATTTTATTCACAATACCTAATTTAGATACATGATTCAACCGTTCATAAGCCTTTATTTTGGCAATTTACAACATTGCTAACCCATTTGGATGGCCAGACACCAAAGTTAACAGAGTGTAAACAAACAATACTCACATCTCCCCTTTTACAGCGAGTCATCAAGTAGTTTGTAAAAACGTGAAGTTACACCGTTCGTCCAACCGAATCCTTGTTGTACTGTGTATTCACCACCACCTGCACGGCTAACTAATTCACACACATTGTATTTTTCAAGGAGGCACTTATCTTCTGCAAAACGCATTTCGATCATACTCAGCCAGTTTTTTATGATCGCCTGTGCCTCGCTGACAAAGCCATACTCTGTTAAACCTTTTACAGCGAACCATTGTAGCGGCGCCCAACCGTTAGGACTATCCCATTGTTGTGATGTGCTACACAATGTTGTCACTAAACCACCGGGTTTTAAAAACTCATTCATCAGTTTTTGCTTCACTTGTTGAGCTTGTTGTACAGATGCAGCGCCTACAAACAAAGGAACAGCCATTGCCATCGAATCGACACTGCTTTGCTGATTGAGTCTAATGTTGTAATCACGATAAACACCCGCCTCAGAATTCCAACAATAGGTATTAATTGCATCTAAGCGCAGTGTAGCCAGCTCAGCAATCGACTGGCTCTTTTGTTCTTTACCAAGTAAACGGTAAAAACGAGATAAAGTATGCTCTAAGTTATACAGTAAGCTATTCAAATCAACCGGTATGATATTGGTTGTTTCAATGCTTTTTAGATCATTATGATCACAAAGCCAACGGCTACTAAAGTCCCAACCAGACTCGCATGCAGCACGAATATGTTGAAAATAACGTTGCTGCTGCTCAGTTGTTAGCCCTTCAGCGTCATGCAAATCTTCTTTTAATGACTCTGGACGAGGTGTTGCTGCACTATCCCAATAGCGGTTTAAAATAGCCTTATTAGGCATTTTTACAACACGCCTAATAGCAGGCGTTTCACTGCTAAGATCGTTACAGCCTTGCATCCAAAATTGATACTCAGCTTCAAGTGCTTTTACCGCGTTTGCCAGCCAAGTTAAATCTGCTTCATGTTTATATTTAGCGTCCCATAGCATCGCTATCATTAACGCCAAAACAGGTGGTTGCGAGCGAGAGCTATAATAAACACGGTTACCATTTGGAATACAGCCATTACGTTCTTGTAGGTCAATAAAGTTATTAACCATGGCTTCAATGGTGGCTAGGTCGCCACAATCTTCTAAACCCAAAGCTGTAAAATAACTATCCCAATAATAAATTTCTTGAAAACGGCCACCCGGCACAATGTAATCAAACTGCAAAGGCATTAGTGAGCTTGCTAAATCAGTATCAGCATTGCGATGCAAATGCGGCCATAGGTCAAGAATATACTGTTTAACTGATGTGGTATCTAATTTCGCAGTCGGAATAGACTGATCAGCAAAAACAAAGTTCGACATCACAAATTCACGCAGCGCATCACCTTTTAAAGGGCCTACAAGTTGATATAACTCACAAGCACTTTGCCAAGATAAGTTTGGCACTGCATCGGCAAACATTTTTGAATCAGCAAACACTTCTGCTAGCTGTACGTCTTTAAATAATTGGCTATTAACGAAGTTCATGATAATCCCTTATTCTGCGCTTGAAGCCGCTTGATACTGTGGTTTTAGAGTGATTTTCTTAAAAACTGAAACGGTGATTAATAGCAAGGCTATTGGCACTAATGTGAGATAAAACGCATGCTGACCGCTAAATTTATCGAATACAAAGCCCGTAATAATTGAGCCTGTTGTTCCACCTAATGCTGAAAAAACCACAATTAAACCTGTCATAGCCGCATGCTTGTGCTTAGCAAGTGAACTCAGCATCACAGAGTTAAGTAACGGGTAAATCGGTGCCATAAAAAAGCCAATCAACGGCAGCATGTATGCTGCAAAAGGCACATCAAACACACTTTTCACTTGGCTACCATCAACATCGTGAGTCAAAGGCAGCACCAATAATACGAGCACCCCCATAGCGACCAGGCAGCCCATTAATAAACTAAACCAACTAATAAACCTAAGTACTTGCCCTGCTACCAAACGACCAAGCGCTAACGCAGCTGCAAACAAACTGGCAAGTTGGATACTGACATCAACAGGCAATTTTAAAACTTGGTTATTAAAGGTCGGCAGCCAAGTGCCCACGCCTTGCTCAATTAGTACATACATAAATGCACTAACAACAAAAATAAGCACAAGGGGTTGGTAAGTCAGCTTTAACATGTCAATAAAATCATGAAGCTGCGATTGCTGATTAGTTTTTAACTCTGGCGATTTTATTGGTGCCGCAAGCACAGAAACAAACGCCACCGCAACAATCGCTGCAAGCAAGTAATAAACATTCAACCAGTGGCTACTTTGCGGGTCATCAGCGTCTATAAATAACGCAAAAATCCAATAACCCGACAGCACGCCAAGCATAAACACCCCTTCAATGGTGTTTAATAACGCTGAATGTTTATTTGCATTATCAGTCACTTGACCAATAACAGAGTAAACAGAGATTTTCATTACTGCAAAGCTGCAACCAATTGCGGCAAAGAGCGCTTTTAATACCCAAAAGTCGGCAATGCTCGGAACAACCAAGCACATCACTGCAACCAGTAATAAAGCGCCAAGCATGGCAATTTTATAGCCTATACGAGGGATAAATGACGCCACTAAAAATGACACAATGGCAATACTAAGATCCTTAAATCCTTCAAGAACAGACGCCTGAGTTTTGCTTACATCTAAGCTATTGATTGCTTGTAAAATAACAGTGCCCACACTATTGAGCATAATAGCAAAGACAAAATAGCTGCATGCCAGCGCGATAGTTATTCTTATAGGATTCATTCACTTCAACCTATGATTATTTTTATTCAGTCTAGTTTAGCGCAAAACAAAATGCAAACGTTTGCATTTAAAATTACACATATTGCTAACATTCAATAGGCTTAGCGCTGGCTCGACTGCCTATTTACTAGTTCTATTTCAACAACTTGAGATTCTACCGACTGCCCTGCTAACTGGGCTAACAACTTTTCAACAAGAATAACTGAAGCGCGTTGAGTATTTTGTTTAATACTCGACAAAGAAGGATGACTGATATCTGCCATGGCAATATCATCAAAGCCCACGAGGGCAACGTCGTTTGGAATGCTGATGTAACGCTCTTTCAGGGCTTTCATCGCACCAAAAGCCACCATGTCACTACATGCCATAATGCCATCAAAGCACAGCCCTTTTTCTACCAACAATTGGTTAATTCCTTTATAAGCAGCACTACTAGTAATATCGATAGAAACCACGTGAGGAGTGGCTTTGGCTTCATTAATAGCATCTAAATAACCACGGTGGCGTTCACTAATTTCAGCGTGCCCAGGGTCACCTAAAAACAATATGTTTTTAGCGCCATTTGCCAATAAGTGCTCAGTCGCTAGGCGACCCCCTAAATAATTATCGCTGCCAACAATTGGGTAACTGCTGGGTGTTTTTGGATCGCCCCACACAACCAAAGGAACACCAGCACTCGCTGCAGCTTCAATATTTGCTTGGCTTTTACCTTGGCCGACCACAATAATGCCATCGGCACGGCGGCTATTAATAAAGTAATTTGCCCAATCATCACTGGCCATAAACGAATTAGAAAGTAATAACTCTAAGCCAAATTTATTTAGCGCTAAATTTATTTCACCAACAATTTTAAGTAAGAAAGGGTCGTTAATAGACTGTTCTGTATCACCATCGAGGTTAATAATAACCGCAACAACATTGGTTTTTTGGGTGCGAAGGCGGCTAGCAGCCGTGTTTAAACTAAAGTTATGTTTTTTTGCTAACTGTTGAAGCTTGTCGCGAGTTTCCTTTTTTATCAATGGGTTATCATTGAGCGCACGGGAAACTGTCGACGTAGAAACACCGGCTAATTTCGCAAGATCAGCTAACTTTAATTTTCTATCATTCATGATACTGAAACACTGCTTTCCTTTAAAACATATGCTGGCAATATACCACCATTTCGACCAAATCGCTGCGCCAAAGAGCATAATATTTTTTCAGTAAGCAAAACAGACCAACTCACCCTGTGGGTAAAAAAAGGACAAAAAATTGAAAAAACAAATTGCAAACGTTTGCATAAATCTTTATGGTTTATAAAAGCAAGGTGTTAACAATTGCAAAATATTCGCTAATACATTGCTTTCAACAACATAAAAAGTGGGAACACACAATGACAACTACATACACACGCAGTGCGCTAGCCTCTGCAATTTTGCTAGCTTTGAGTGGCCAAACAGTTATGGCCGAAGAGCAAACTGAGCAACCAGCTAAAGAAAAAGTAGAACGAATTATTGTATCTGGTACACCTGCAGGTATTGGCGTACGTAAAATTGATGCTGGCTATGCAGTAACCAATATAGATGCAGATCAAATTGTTAAATTATCGCCAAAAAGTACAGCTGATTTATTCAAAGCCGTGCCGGGTGTGTGGGCAGAAAGCTCGGGTGGTGAGTCTGGCGCGAACGTATTTGTACGTGGTTTCCCTGGTGGTGGTGATGCACCATTTTTAACATTAAGCCTTGAAGGTTCGCCAATTTATCCTGCGCCTACTTTGTCATTTTTAGAAAACTCGTCGTTATTCCGTTTAGATGAAACAATCGAAACGATGGAAGCACTGCGCGGCGGTCCAAACCCTGTTGTATCAAATGGTCAACCTGGTTTAACAACTAACTTCCGCCTTAAACGTGGTAGTGAAGATACCGAAGGTGTATTCAAATACACAACTTCAGATTACGACTTACAACGCATTGACGCTATGGTAAGTGGTGAGATTTCTGATGACTTATTCTTCATGGTGGGTGGTTATGTTAAAAGCTCTCCAGGTATTCGTGATGCTGGATTCACATCAGAAAAAGGCAGCCAGTTCACAATTAATATCACTAAAGAATTAGAAAACGGCACCATTAATTTATACACACGTCAAACCGACGACCACGGTGCTTGGTACTTACCAACACCACTTAATGTTGACGGCGTTGACGCAAGCTACACGCAGCTGGGTACTTTAAATCGCCAAGCGACTATCTACACAGGCGCAAATAATGACGAGCAACAGATCGACTTAGGTGAAGGCCGTGGTTGGAAAGGTCATGTTTCTGGCGGTAGCATCAAACTTGAATTCGATAACGGTTGGAGCTTCACAGATCGCTTCAACATCACCAAAGGTGATGCAAACACGTATGGCTTAGTACCGGCAGGCTCTGCAACAACCGTTGGTGCAGTGGCTGATAACGGTGAAACAGCAACAGGTGCAGTAACTGGCACAGAATACGATGCAGACACAGCGGTTCAACAACTTGGCCGTTGGGTGGTATTAAAAGAAATTAGCGCATTCACTAATGATTTAGCATTCGCTAAAAAGCTTGATAACTTATCACTGGCCTTTGGTTATTACACAGCAAGCACATCAGCAAATGACTGGTGGAGCTTAGGTAACACAGCGTATCACGTCCTTGAAGCAGGCGGCGAAATGCTAGACGGCATCGAGTGTAATGCAAGTGTTGATGGTTGTGACTTCAACTATGATATCAACTCTACAGGCGATGCACGTACCAATGCCTTTTACACAACAGCTCAATATAAATTCAACGATGACTTTACGCTTGATGCCGGTGTTCGTTTTGAAAACCACGAAGTGGAATACTCGGTTGATGAAGGTCTTGATGGCGTAATCGACAAGTCTGTTCAATATGACGAAAGCAAAACATCGTGGACAACGGGTATTAACTACTCAATTAACGATGACATGGGTGTATTTGCCCGCGTAAACCGTGGTTACAAAATGCCTTACTTTGACGACTTCCGCGATAACTTTAGCGCATACGAAGGTGGTGAAAAGTTAATTAAAGAAGTAACACAAGCCGAGTTTGGTTATAAGCTATTAACTGATAGCACCGATTTCTATGCAACATTCTTCACTAACGAAGTAAAAGGTGACACCTTTGTTCGTCGCCCTGGTGTACCAGCTGAAATCTTAACCAACGAAGCATACGGTATTGAGCTTGATTATAACTACAACCACGAATCTGGTTTCTCAGTTAACTTAAACTCAACGCTTCAAGAAACAGAAATCACAGAAAGCCCAAGCAACGAAGGTAACGAAAGCCAACGTCAGCCAAAATGGCAAGTACGTGTAACACCAAGCTATGACTTTGAAGTAAGCGATATGTATGCAACCTTATACGGCACAATCTCAGCGGTTGATGATCGTTGGGGCGACAACGAAAACACTGTTGTGTTAGAAGGTTACGAAAAAGTAGACATTGGCTTAATTGTTGAGCCTATGGAAGGTATTAAAGTGCAATTAGCAGTTGATAACTTAACTGACGAGCAAGGTATCACTGAAGGTGACCCTCGTAATGCTGATGCACCGAATGGTCGTTACATTATGCCTCGTACTACACGCTTAAGCATTAGCTACGAGTTTTAAGCGATTCTCCCAAACCCCTTGATTGAAAGAATCAATACCCAAGCCACAGTGTTTTATAACCTGTGGCTTTTTTGTTTTACAATCAAGAACTGTAAGTGCTCTGCTAAAGACTTATGTGATTCAAGAATTAAATGCACACCTTCTTGCTGACTAGGCGTAGCGATTGCTGTGATATCCAAAAACAGAGTTTGCTGTTTCACACACACTTCAGAAAAAGCCTCAACTAGCTCGCTAGACTTTGCAGCCGCTCCAGCATAAATAGATTGATACGCGCCAACCTCATACACCGCCGGCGGGCTTAGTATCATTATTTTGGGCAATTCGCGGTGCAAATAGTAGTTTTTTATATCTAAAATAAGTGCTTCGAGGGCATTGGCAATATCAGCAGCCGACAGTGCAAAACGGCGCTTTAAATCATTCGTGCCGAGCTGAATAACAATCACATCTAAATGATAAGCCGCTAAGTAAGGTTCTAAGTATTTAATGCCCAGTTTATCACCACTGAAAGGCGGGTCGTTCACCAGTGTACGATTGGGCTGGCCGGCTTCAATAACTTGGTAGCCGGCACCTAATTTAATACCCAGTAAACTAGGCCAGCGCTCATCGGCTGCAAAGCGCTTACCATCGACGGGCGAAATACCATAGGTGTTTGAATCACCGAAGCATAAGATATTCATTAAAATGGATTCAATGTGTAACCTTGTTGCTGCAACTGTGCATGCGCCGTCATTGCCGATAACGCCATTTGCACACCAGGAATAAGCTGTTGCTGCTTTACCTTCATGTGCGTTGCAGACTGCCCACACACATACACAACGGTATTATGTGCCAACAATTGTGAGATCAATTGCTGATTTTTATTGTCACTGTCAAAGCGCTGTTTATAAAAACTGTTTTCCAGTACATCAACACTTGCGCCACCATGCACAACTAAAGCAAGTTGAATGTTCTCAGGCTTCACACCATGGGCTATATGCATATTAATGAACCGGGCTAATGAGTTCATTTTGTTATTCTGCGCCCCTTTTTCTGCCGCATCAGCTACATCAAATGCCACTTTAAAAACCGTTTGATCAGAGATTGGTGCATGGTTTGGCACATCATAATAAAAACCAAAACCTTTGATAGCAGGCTCAGCTTGCTCTGCATGACTAAACGAAGATAATAAGGCTAAAGATAAACCTAACAGTGTTGATTTCATAAAAGTTCCTGTTGTTTTTTACTCTAGCCTACCTTGTTTAAACCCGTTTAACTAGCATCAATATGTTGGTGCGCTTTAAAGGTCATGCCTAAGTAATTAAAGGTGTTTTTAAACATCTCGATAAACGCGTTAGGTGCGTGAGCAGATCCTGCATTTGAGAGCAATGAAAACTGCTTTTCACGCAGTGTTCTCAGTTTTGGCCTGAGTGTTTCATCATCCATGTAATCAGTGATCCGGTCTAAAAACGCTTTAAACTGCGGTGTGGTGTTATACCAATACACAGGTGATGCCAGCACCCAGTGTTGATAATTCAACAGCGCTTCAAATACCGCATAAAAATCATCATTTTTATATTGCTTATCGTAGCAATAAGGCGAGATAACATAGTCATCTAGACATACCACATCACCACCATATTGCGCTTTATAATCATTAACTTGTAAACTCGTATTACCCTTTTTTCGCGCACTTGAATAAATAATTACCGTATTTGTTATTGGTTTTTGTTGCATGACTATCACTCCTTTTTTATGATGTGCGCAGCGTAAAACCTCAAGCTAACTTTAGGTCAACACCTTGGAGCAAATTATGTCAGATAAGAAACTTATTGATGCAAACCTAGCGGTTGGCTTTGTGGCAAAACGCAGTGGCGTAAAAGTTTCAACCTTGCATTTTTATGAGTCTAAAGGGCTTATTCGCAGCTGGCGTAATAACGGTAACCAGCGCCGCTATAAACCCGATGTATTGCGCCGAATTGCCGTAATAAAAGCTGCGCAAACCATGGGGATAACTCTTGAAGACATTAAACAAACGTTAAGCACCCTACCCGAGCAACGCACACCCACTAAACAAGATTGGGCAGCTCTTTCAAAGGTATGGCAAACTCAACTAGATGAACGAATTCAATACATGCAGCGTTTACGCGAGCGCGTTAACGGTTGTATTGGCTGCGGCTGTTTATCAATGGCAAAATGCCCTATCTACAACAAAGACGACTATTTAGGTGAAGAGCACAGCGGCGCTGTGCTTTTAGAAAGAGATTAAAGTTTAACTTTGCTCAGCTCACACATACCGTAAATAGCAAACGTATGCTCAGGCGCCTCCGCTATTTGAATATCAACTGTTTGCGGGCTTTTTGAGAGCTCGCAAACAAGATCGCTAAGCAACCCTTTAAGAGTATTACTATTTTCATGGATTGAAATACTTGTATACCAAAGCACAATACCTTCTGGAGTGCCATTTTCAAGGTAGATATGTTGAATAAGCGAGTCATTATCAAACATATTTGCAGGCTTGGCCGTTCTTATTAGCTTTTCATCAAAGCGAAAGCGGCCATTCTCATCAGTTATCGTCTCATCAATATATTCTTTACCATAAGTAAGCGAACGGATTACTTTTTGCTTTGCTACCGGCTTACCATTATCAAGTAAAACCCCTTGAACTAGAGCCGATAACAAAAAATCACTTTTATTGAACAAACCAAACATGCCTGCGAATACCTCAGTTGAAGTAAAAAGAAAAATAGCGACAAATGCTAACCTAACAAAGTTCACTACCACACGGCTTCTCTATTCACTTGGCAATCGACTGGATCTAAATAAGGTTTTAGCTCCTCAGGGAATCCGTGCTTTTCGGTTATGTCTTTATCAATTTTGAAGTAATGCTCTATCGATTGATATAAGTGAGTACCAAGCGGGATGGATGTATCCATAAAGGTCATGGCTGTGGCATATGCCAGTGAATCCCAATCACGATTTGAACCACCAACGTAAAATGTTGGCTTAGTGAAGCGATAATGTTTAGGGTATTTTAATGGCACCATGAGTGATACAAATACACGTGAGCCACCACGGGCTGAACCGACATTACGCTGATTTGCGCCATAGCAAACAATGTCTTCGTAAGGTAAATAAAACGGTTTTCTAAATAAAGTATGCGGAGTTTTTACAAGGCCGGTATGGCGATTAAAGTAAAAATTATCTCGGTGCGCTAATATTGCGCGATGTTTCAGCATATAAAAACCGACGATAAACATAGGTGCATATATAGCAAATGGCACCCATCGATAGTCGCCCCACACAAAACCAATAACAACCAAATCAACGAAAAAAAACATAACTGCAGCGACCATTAGCAGGAAACTTAGAGCAGTAAATAAATTTGACCACCCTCCAAACCATGAAATAGCCAACTGCTTACCATCATTCTCTACCCAATGTCCCTCAAGTGTTGAGCCACTATCTGGGGATTCAAGCTCTGCTGCATATTGATCAGTAAAACGCTTACTTTTAAAGGTACGAGTTTTAAAGCGGCAACCATTGAGTGCTTCTGCTTTTTTTAATCGTGTTTCATAACTGTCTTTATGTAAATAGTCTCTTGGCAGTTGCTCTGTATAGGTTTGTCTATCCTTACGGTATTTAACTTTATTTTCAGCTCTTATACTTATTTCTGCCGCTTCCTCAGGGTTATCTCTTGTAAATTTCTCTATTCGCAAATCAGCTTTTTCATCTAACGCCAGCTGTTTAATGGTTTTATCCTTTGCTCTAGCAGGATCTCTGCCAGGGTTTTCGGCGCACCACTGGTTAATTGCGTTAATACGATTTTCTCTTTTAATTTTTTCTCGTTCTTCATGAGTTAAACCGTCGTTTTGTTCAGCAATATAGCGCTCAAGATCCTCATCACTAACAAGATTATCAATTAAATCATCCAGCTTGCTTGATTTTATAGAGCCTTTATCATCGCTACTCATTGTTACTCCTTTATTTGCTGCACTTCTTATGTGTTTTTTACAACTCTACTTATTAAAGCTTAGATTTATAATTTAGCTTTTATAAATGAATGATGGCTTTGCTAGTTTCTTTGCCAATACGGTGGGTAAACTTACGCTCATCACCCCAAGAGAAGAACCCAGGCTTTTCACCTACTTTGTAATATTCGATTGGTAAGCCATAAATAATATTAAAGCCCTGAATTGTTGGTTGACCTTTACCTTCTGGGTACACTGTCGCCTCTATCTTAAGCTCGATTTGATCGCCAGGTTTTAATCCAAGCTCTGCCAACAAAGTGTGATTATTTATTTCGGCCTGCCAACCCGTTCGAGCAGGCTGCAACGCCCACATACTTTTAAGGAAAATAACCGAATCTAATGGAATTTCAGTAAAGTGTTTATTCTTGCTGTATCTTGCTAGTCTAGTGTCATAATCAGTTAGTAATGATGCAGCGTAATAATTTAGCATACCCTTATCAGGAGGAAGCATTCGCCAACTAACCTTTGTATCAACACCTTCTTTAACTGCAGCTACAGGAGCTGTTAAGCCCATTGAGACTGTTTTAGCGTGTTTATTTGCGATGACTTTTGTATAAGGCTTGTAAAGTACGTTGTATACATCAAGAAGCGCTAAATCGGGGCGATTTCGCCATTGTTCTGCTCGCACACTCGTTGAACCATCATTAACAAAAGCTGCCTTACCCCATGGGCATGCATGCAACCAAGCTTCAACCTCTGATTCACTAAAATAATAAATCAGCCCTGCTGCAATAAGAATGATCACTAAGCCAGCAATACCAAATACGGCAATTAATGCAGATGCCCCTTTAGTGACAATAGCAATGCCCGAGGCTGCGGTCATACTTAAAAAACCTAAAGCCATAATGGAGTTAGCCGTAGCCAGACCCACATTCCCCTTGTTATATTCATTAACGGCATCTCTTACAGCCACATAGGTACTAATCGCACCTGCAAGCAATGTCGCTGCATTGGCGGCGTAAAACAATATTACTTTCGCGGTAATTACACTTACTCTTCCTCTGAGTATTTTTTTAGTAAACTCACTAGCTGGCACTTTGTTTTTGGAGAAAAGTTTCAACTGCTCAGAACTTGGCATACCATAACGACGTTCAACAAGGTCTTTACCAATATCCACCATTACATCAAGTAAATCTAATGCCGCTGATGTTTTATCCATGGCACTCACGCCATCACCCATTATGACGGTATAAAAGTTAATGGCCTCTAACCCAGAAACAAAAGGCAGAACGCCAATACTGGCTGAGCCTACTTTACCCTGTTGCTGTTTACCAAATGCTGTTTGTGCGTACTTTTTGAGAGACTTATTGTGATCTTTATAACCAGCTAAATCCCAATCAGTTTTAAGCTTTTCTTTTTCAACCTTCTCTAAACCAGCTACAAGCCCCTTCTCTACTACTTCTAATGCAGCTAGCTTATTTTTATCTAACACCACCATTTTTTTTATTACTTTTTCTCTGGCGCTGTTTGCTTGGTAGTATTGCTTAGTAACCATAGCCTCAAGTTCATTTAAAGCGCCATCTAAATTCGTAATAAGGTCTAACCGAGCGGGTATGGTTACTTTATCGTTAACTTTAAGTTTAACAATCGGGCGTGTTCCACCATTCCCAGGGTAACTGCCCTGACTCAATGCTTCATCAATACCTTCGGTTATTTTATTAAACTCTAAAATGCGTTGTTCAGCTCGCTTCGCACGGCTGTCAAAATTAAGCGGTACGACTGAATCGGGCAAGTTGCCTTGATAATAGTCGTTAACATCAATATCTATCTCAACAAGCAAGTCGTCTGAGATCATATGTGCAAGATGCATTATTTTTTGATACGGGTTGTACGACATCGCAACTGACTTAATACGTGCCTCACTATTAAGCATGTCTAGTCCAACACTTTTCAGTGTTGATAAATGCGCGCGGGTAACACTACTTTTTGTTTTGGCTTGTTTTAGCAATGTTTTGTAATGTTCTAATTCTTTATTTTTTTGTTTAAGTTGCCTGTTTAACTGATCTGTGATGTCATCGCCATCAATCCCTTGATTACGCGCTTCTTGAATTAGTTCATTACGTGATTTTTCGGAGCTTTCAATTTCATTTTGTTTATTTTTTATCTGTTCTTGTAAGTTTGCTATTTGCTGCTGAACCTCGTTACTTTCTTGCTGAAGGGTCGATTGTTTTTTTCTACGAGCAGTAAACACATCTTTAATTGTTCCGCTACCTTGAGACATTGAATATGTAGCAGAGGGGACTTCCATAATAATATTAAAAAAGCCCCATACAGCTTGACTGCTTCGCCTAAATACTTGCGTTAAATCACCTTCAATGTAACCATCGAGCCCATCGTCTTTGCTCTCAAGGGCATAAAACTCATCCATATCAAAATCGATATTTTTAGGGTCGTCAGGGTCTCTAAAATTTAAGTAATCGGTTAAGCCTGGGTTACTGCACTTTTCGTCAGGAAAAAGTAACTTGTGTAATTTCAATAAGTTTTCACGATTACTAGTGTCTTCAGGGTGGGTACCTAACACTTTTAAAATGATATGCTGGCCTAAGTCATTACTGTCTATTTGTTTAAGCTTTTGTGCATCCTGCTCATACACTACGCTTGAACGAAGCAAGTCTGCCGTTAAATCTTTAAGTGGGGCTAAAACATCGCACATAAGTTGATACATATCGAGCCTTCGATTGCCCGTGTGATATGCATAATCCCTTGTACATTGATAAAAACTAGAGGCGCTATCTTCGTCCTCTATTATATCTTTTACATTAGCTCTTAATTCATTGATGTATTCGCCTAACTTGAACACTTTTGCTGTTGCTAAAAATTTTCTGAACGCTGTTTTATCAAATTTGTTATCTACCCATTTTTTATAATCAGCAGCAATATCTTGCTCTTGTTCAGAAACACTGTCTTCACCATAGGTTGCTAACTTATCTGAAACAGACTGTGGAAAAGCAAAAAAGGTTTGTTGAACAAACGATGCTAATTCAAGCTGACCCCTTTGTTCTTTTGTGAGTTCAGCTACACTCGACACCATTTGTCCATTTGCGAGTTGCTCTATCGGCAGTGAACTAATAACAGAACGCGTTAATGTAATATCCGCTGCGGCTTGGCGTACTTTGCCTATCTGGTCAGGAATAACTGGACAATACACACCCGCTTGATTAACAACATCAAGCACAACATGCTTAGGTAGTTTGGCGCTATTATAGCCTTGTTCAAAATCACCGAGTTTATCTAACGTGAAAAGCCTATCACCCCGTAATAGTTGCGCATCGCTATTATTATCGCCGGGTTTAACTGGCTCGCCATAATTCAATCTTGGATCTTCAGGGTTAAGGCCGCCAAAAAGCTCTATTTGCTTCCAAGACCATTGCACTTCTGAATAAGCTACTTGAACCTCACAGGTTTGCCCATTTAGTTTATAAGGCACAATAACTGTTTTGAGTTCTTCGCCCGTTGCATCTCTGAAACCTTTATTTTGCTTCCACGTCATGATGCCTTTTTGCCACGCAAGATTAACATCATTAAAACGTGTCACGTTTTGCTCAGTTGTAACCTTGAGTTCACGCCATAAATGACCATCAACAAAAATGTATAAGTAACCATCTCTGAGATTCGTTTTATGATTATCTATTTCATCAGCTGGATGTGCATATCTAATGGGGAATATATGAACCAGTTCAATATCAGCTGTATTATCACTTTCTTCTTTTGCATCCACTTTATACAAAGGAATTTTGTAAAAACCTTTTTGACTTCTATCAACTGACTCACCTTTAACCATCAGTGATACATTTTTTGAACCATCTGATTGGCGTTCAAAAACAAGTTCTCTGTGGGCATTTTTTATATTGATTTTGTCTGCGACACTTAAATCACTCATTGGATATTTACCCCATCTTCGTCTAGCTTTTCTGCTCCAGATAATTTAACTATGATCTTCTTCCCTGCATTTTCAGCTTGCAAACTATCCCTAACTTGCACTCTTAGCCCCCTTGGTGCGGGGCCGCCAGACTGCATAAGTGGCATGGGTGGGGTATTTTTATTATTTGATATCATCGGGTCGCCTTGGCGAGCCGCAGGTTTGCCTTCAATCATTACGTTAAATGATCCCATGATAAATTCGGCTTTACCGTCGTTCGTTCCGCTAGCGATACCTTTTTTATCACCTGGAGAGTCACCCGAGCTTTGAGAAAAGTAACTTTTTACATTAGCAGCTCCTTGACCATTCACTTTGACTGAACTTGCAACAGAGGTAACATCACTTGATTGGGCTTTATTGCCGTAGGGAATAGGCACAACGCTGGTACCAATTGTGGTTAAGCACACATCGATTGTTGTTAACTTACCGCCGCTATCTTGATGCACAGCGGTGCGGCCATTAATAAGCACATTTTGTCCTGAGACTGTTGCGGTTTGCGGTGCCTCTGATTCTGTATCTTTAACTAATTGCTGCTCTGTACCTGCTTGCCAACCTAAATGATTCGACACTAAATCTAAAAAGGCACGAGGGTTATCGATTGGTTTGTTAACGTTCATATTGGTCTGCGGTTCGTTCCACGGCAAAATTGGCTGGTTTTTCTCGTTATCCCATTGTGGTGGCGGAATAATATAATCTGGAATAAATCGATTAACCAGTTCACCAAGTGTATGCTCTCGGTACTTAGGTCTGGCTATTTCATCTAAAAAAGCAGATTCGCCTTCAGAGCGGTCCGAAAAAATGGCAATACCATTAGCTTTTCCGAGTGCACCGTTGCTTCGTGCACTATTGGTTAGACCTAGTAATGTCGGGTTATTATGGCGCCATGTAACACTGCCGCCGCTTCGTACGTCAGCAGTGAGTGCGTCTATGTCGTATTGTACGCTGCCTGATTCTTTGCCAGCCATGGCATTTATATATGACATTCGCTTTCACTCCTTGAAATCTTAAATAGCTGTTCATTTGGCTGATTGAACACCACAAAAACGTGTTCAGTGTCAGCCATCAGCGGGTTATGCAAATAGCTTCCAGCTAATGCAAATGCCGCAGATTGGTTTGCCACACCTTGATAACCTAGTACGGTATTTAGTTCGGCAAACTCTATTAGTTCGTCATCATTTTTATAGTGCTTTTGGGTATAGCTAAACCACTGTTTTTGCCATTCATACGACTGCATGCCAGCAAAAATAAAGGAGTCACTAACCTGTATGTTTGCGCTTTGAAGCTGAGTAGGCATTGACTCATCAAAAGTCGTGGCTTTTAAACAACCTTGTCTGTGTACCAACAGTGCATAGCCACCTTCGCCATTAATTACGCCGCTAGGGCCATTTACAACTTGTACTGTGTGGTGTTTGGCTTGCTCAGACACGTATTCAAAACTATTACACGAATCAACGGCAACTACGAGGGTATCGAGGTCGGTTGCTTCGAGCTGCCAATCACTTATCTGCTCAAAAGCAGGTGTTTGCTCAGGCATTGCGTCAGTCAATAATTCACTTAATGTGTCATCATCAATCAGCGGCTCGCCATTACTGGCGTGCGGTAATATAAACTGAACTTTATTGACCCTAAATGAACAACAAAGTTTTTTTAACTCAATACTTTCAATAATATGAGACAAAATTAGTAAGCAACGAGTTTGCCTATCAAGCCCTGCAAGCTCAGTCAGTTCTACAAATACATAAGGGGCATCTAAACTAATATCGCAGCGGATCAGCGCTTTGCTTGGCTTTGAATACAACATTTGGTTTGCCACTGAAGTATAAAAGCTTTCGGTATAGCACCCCGCGGCATTAACATGATAAAGAGTATCAAACTGCATCTTTACCTCCTTGCTCAGCAACAATTATATTGCTGCTACTTGCCACGTTGTCGCTGTTGATATGCCCGCGCCATAACAGCGAAAAGCACTGTGCGTCCGAATCAATCACTAAGGTATCGCAGTGCATGTCGATATCATGCCTCGTTAACGTATTAGCCACTTGCACTAGTGGCTTAAGCACAGGGAGCTCTACAGTTTGTTGCTGGCCATATTCTTGTAATGGATATAATCCGCTTAACGAAAACGCCCAGCCTTTTGTAAACACTTGCTTTGTTTGTTGATCTGCCGGGGCTGTGTTGTAAAAGTTGCTAGCCAATGACGTTTTGAACGGGTACTTACCAGCCATAAGTGCTTGTTCGTCAATATCTGGCATTAACTCTATACGCGGTGACCAATGACTCGGAATTGCCGAAAAGCCAGCAACGCTTACTCGATGGCTTGGTTTTCTTAATACCTCGTTGGCATACTCTATCGCAGGTAAAGGCTGCCCTACTGCGTGCTTGTTTTTCAGTTTAAAGCCAACACCTATAGGGTTTTCGAGGCTGTAATCGCTTTGATCATGATGTGCTTTGCCCCCAAACGCACGGCTATAGCAAATAGCTGTTGGCGTAATTGGGCTAGGATCTGTTGCGACAGGGCCAAGCAGTGAACGGCGCCATTTACGTTCGCCAGTAAGGCGTAATCGCTTTTTAATTATCGGTGTGTCGTTTGCAGTTAAACCTAGCTCAACCTCAATAACACGCGCAGTTTTGCCCTTTGGCGGGTACGCAGTAAAGTTGCCATACACTTCGAAACCTTGCTTAAATGCCACTTGTTCATTCACTGCCACCAGCGGCTCGCTAGTCGGATCACCGCTATATTCGTCGGCCATGACGATTTCAACACACGGTTCCATTAAGCTGGTATTGCCTTTTTCATCAAACTCAAAGCTTTGTTTTACCAAAACAACATGAGACGCAGTGCCATCTGCTTGCCAACCTTCAAACACGCTTGCTTGCCAAGGAGTAAAGTTATGCAGCATGTTGTGCTCCTGCTATTAACTTTTGCCATTGAACTGCTGATTGCTGAGTATGATAAAGGCCACAGGCCAGTGTTAATTCAAACTGAGGGGCAAATACTCGCTGTACAATCTCGCCTGCCAATTCTGCTAAGCCTTGCTCTGGCTGCGCTTTTGTAAAACTCACGCCTTTTAAAACACACTCTCCTTTGCTTAAAGCCAGTGCTTGCCTAACATGCTCTGCATCATGCAAGTTTATACCGGCTTGCACATGATGCTGATTTTGCGCACTTACCAGTGTTAAGGCTTCTGCTTTTGCAAGTGGTCTATCTGTTAACGTTAACCAAGCCTGATAAGCTGCTTGTTGCGTTTGCGCAACGCCCATAAGCTCTATCACCAATACCAGCGCTGATTTATACACAAAGTGGCTTAATACGGTTTGGCAAAATTCTGGGTGCGCTTTACAAAATAAAGCACAAGGCTCATGCCAGCGACTATCGTCAACCAGCCCAGCTAATTGTAATAACTGCGCTTTTTTTGAAGGCTCGCTAGTACTCGAAAACACTTTAAATACTTTATCACTAAGGCTGTTATCGCCTTGGCAATAGCAATTGACTAAAGCGGCATACACCAAAGTAAAATCAGCATGAGCGAAGGCTTGTTGTAACTCGGCATCATTTAAAGGCTGCGAAAACAAAATAGTTTTAAGCTGCTGCGGTAATGACTCTTTACCCTCTAGCACTGTGGCTCTGAGTGCTTTTTGTTCTGGGATAGTCCAATACCTAAGTTGCTGCGATAACAAAGTATAAACAGGCAGAGCTTGCTGCTTTTTAAGCGCTAAAAAATAATCACTGTTGTCTTGCTCTGGTGCAGCCATTAAACGTGTTGCACAAAGCGCAAAAATGGCGTGCTGGTCGCTCGCTAACGCGATCTCACAAAAATCATCACAGCTAAGTTCAGCAAGGTCATTAAAACTGTTCCCATTGAAGTAGTCGCACGGTGACTGCTGCTTAAGCGATGCCAGCACATAAAGGTGATTAAGCACTTGATGCTCTAACACTTTTTGCCTTGCAAGACTATACGCCCCTGACGCAAGGAGCTTTTCACGGTGCGCCATTAAGGTAGTAACACGCTGTTGATGCTGTTTTAACTTAGAAACCGCTGCAAACATATTAATTAAGCCTAATCGGCCAACCTGCCAAAGTAAGGTCTTGTTGGCTATTTGCAGTAATATCTTCGCCATCAAGCACGATAGTGCCATCAGCAAATACTTCGATGCTGCCCTTGGCGGTTTGCAAGCTAACGCTTTGCTCTGCGTCAATAATAATATGCCCTGCTTCGTTGCTAATGTGAGCCGCCGGAGATTGTTCAGGTGCGGCTAAAAGTGCCGTTACAATCACACCTTGCTCACTGTGTAGCACCACAACTTGGCTACCTATTTTGCAACACGATACATGGGCAGCTTGTAAAGCAACATCGTAATGAATGTGATTAATAACCACGCTCAAAGCTTTACCCTGAGGTGACACTTCACTGACCTCTGCAAGGCTTTGTTGCTGATCAAATAACTGAGTTACTGTGGCTGTCATTTTCAGTCCTTGAAATTAGTTATTACTTATTGCATTGCCTTTAATAGCAATGTTTCTAGCCGATAGAGTGATATTGGTGGCATCGATAGTTAAATTACCCGCAGCATCAATCTCTAAACTTGCACCACCTTGGCTAAGCTGGATAGAGCCTCGACCTTCGCCTTTGATGGTGATATTTGCCCCGCTAGAGAGGTTCAAATCACCATTTGGCGCTTGAAACTCAAGGTTGCCATCGACCGAGTAGACACTAAAATCTTGCTCACTTTGCAAGTTAAGTTCTTGCGCTGCTTTAAGTTCGCTACTGCCATCAGTCGCTTCGATACGGGTATCGGCATCAGACTTTAATGTTAAGTCAGCCGCAGCCGTTACCTTAATATCACCCTCGCGTGTTTGAACTTGTAGGGTGTTTTCAACACGATTAGTAAAATCGTTGGCAGCGGTAAAAATGGCGTCATTCTCAGCAACAAATTGTAGGTTCTCTTTGGCTGAAATTTTGACGTCACCTTCCACTGATTTGAGTGTTGCTTGATGGGCATTCTCGGTGGCATCTAACAACAATTGGTTTTTATTTTCTTTATTTGCAAGGCTAATTTTTTCTTCACCGCTTTTGTCATCCATGATCAAGCTATGCCCAGCACGGGTGACAAGCTTATTCTCTGTCGGATTTTGGCTGGTAACCGGGTTCGGGCAGCTCTGATTATAAAGCGCTCCTAAAATAATCGGCCTATCTAAGTCGCCATTTTCACCGGTTACTAACACTTCGGTGCCCGTCGTTAACGGAAAATGCATACCATGACCACTGCCACCATACTGCTGTAGTAAGCGCGTTGGGCGGCTTTCTTGGCCTTCACCGTCTTGGTTAAACGGTAAGCGCACTAAGTAGTTGCCATCGTCGTCAACCTCTTGCTCAATGGTGGCATTAAATGTTGCAAATACACGACGATCAGGAGACAGCTCTGCTCTAAACTCAACGGATGCAGGCAATAAATAAGCTTGGTTTTTATAGGTTAACCCTTTAACTTGCGAGCCATACTCTACTGCTGCAGATTGACTGCCTTTGTGATCAACACGCGTAATTAAATACAGCCCTTTATGATCAGGGTGATCATACACTGTCAACAACATACCGGGTCTTAAGGCACGGCAATCAGTATCAATAATTAATTGTTCACGCTGACAATCAAAGGCTTGTTGACGTACTTTAGCCAGCGAATTACCTATATTGGCATTAGGAAAGTTATCTGCATAATGACTATCATCACCAAACCCTGGGTAACTGGTATTATTTGCGGTCGACACATTTAAGTTACCTTGGGCTTTGTAGTTGTAATCATTGAGCGACACACTTTGTGGATGCAGCTGTGCTTTACGGCTTATTGCAAAAATGGTTTCGCTATTTCGAACTTGCCCTGATGGCGGCACATAGCTCAGGCTTACATCATCACATAAGGACGAAAAGTCTTTACTGCTATTACATACTTTGAAGGTGCAATCACCCCCTGTTTGCTCTACAAAACCATACACAAAGCCATACTTACGCATCAAACGTGTAACAAACTCATAGTCTGTTTCGTTGTATTGAACCGTCATTTCAAGGGTTGGGCCCGACGCTTGAATACTAAACTTTTGCATTGGAAAACCAGCTTTAGTAAATACGCTTTTTACTATGGCAGCTGGATCCATCATGGTGAAAACACGGTTAGAGTGTTGGTGCTTCAACAAGGTTAAATAAGAACTCATGGTCAGCGTATAGTGATAACCCTGATGGCTTTGCCCATGTGCAGTAAAAGCACTGATGATCCCAGAAATCGTGCGGTCGCTCATTGACCACACTAAATTGAGCTTGGCATCTTTACCTAACAGCATCTCGGCACTGAGGTGCTCTTGACTTAACACTTGAATAGAAAAAGCAAAGTCTTCACATAGGCTGTCATTGCTTGATTCAAAATCGGTCACCGAAACCATGCCATCCGGTAACCCTTGCACGCTGACACTAAAATGACTGGTGTTGGCTTTTAGTTCATTTAGGCTATCCATGAATCCCATTGTTCAAATCCTTTATGCTTGGTCCGCAAAGGTTGCGGTAATTTCATCATTCTCATCAACAGCTAGAGTGAGAATATCTGGCATGTCATCCTCTGCCATAAACTCTAAAATTGATTTCGCAATGCCTGGCAATATTTGCTGCTCTATCACTGCATTTACCATGCGCGCACCACTGTCTGATAACTGGCACTGTTCGGTCAGTTTGTTAAGTACGGTTTCATCAACACGTAGCTGCATTTTGTGATTATTCGCTAAACGCTTGGCAATACCGTCTAGTTTCAAACTGACAATAGATTGCAGTGCCTCTTTATCGAGCGCTAAATAAGGAATAACTTGCATACGCGCTAAAAGTGCCGGGGCAAAAAATTGCAGTAGCTGCGGCTTAATTAGCTCTGTTAGTGCTGTAATTGAAGGAACTTGCCATGGGCTGCCGTCTTCATTCAAAGGGGCTTGTTCATTATTCAATGCTGCGTTGATTTGGTCTTGATTTTCAATGTCGGCATGTTCATCGTCAGTCGGTTCAGTTAAATCTATGACATTAGGTGGCGTGCAAGCATCAATAAGCTCAGCAGATCCTAAGTTTGAGGTCATGATGATCACGGTATTTTTAAAATCGATTTCGCGACCTTCGCCATCGCGCATACTGCCACGCTCAAAAACTTGGTAGAACATGTTTAGTACGTCTTTATGCGCTTTTTCTACTTCATCGAGTAAAATTACCGAGTACGGACGCTGCCTTACAGCTTCTGTTAATACCCCGCCTTCGCCATAGCCAACGTATCCCGGTGGCGAACCCTTAAGCTGCGATACTGTATGCGCTTCTTGATACTCGCTCATGTTTATGGTGGTTAAAAACTTTTCACCACCAAATAGTTGCTTAGCTAAACATCGTGCTGTTTCGGTTTTACCCACTCCAGAAGGGCCTGCTAATAAAAACACGCCAAGCGGCCCATACTCATTGCTTATACCTGCCTTACTTACACGCAATGTTTGGGCAATTTTCGCAATGCCTGACTGCTGACCGATCACTTCTTGGCTTATGGCTTTTTCAAGGGTAATCAAATTGGTTATTTGGTCTTTCACCATCGCGCCAACAGGTACGCCTGTCCACTGCGAAATAATTTGCGCAACGGCATCAGCATCGACTTCACTGTAAAGGCCATTATCTTGGGTGTTCTGCTCTTTTAGCGTTTGTCGTAAGTTAAGTAACACGCTGCTGTCTAATTCATTTTGCGAATTAGCTTGCTTAAACTCATTGATTTGGCCTAATGTCGAAATTTGTGACTCACGCGCACTCGTCAATGTTGCTAAGTTACTCTGCGCTGCATTTAGTTCTTGTTGTAAGTGCAGCAATTTGTCCATATCAACCGCCAAACCTTGCTCGCTTTCTGCTGCAATGCTTTGGATACGTGTTTCAAGGTAATTAATGTGCTCACGCTCAGCTTCAATGGCTGCAGGATCGGTAGCAAACGACATTCGAACTCTTGCCGCAGCGGTATCTAGCACATCAATGGCTTTATCTGGTAGTTGACGACCCGTGATATAACGTGACGACAAAACCACTGCAGCTTCTATAGCATCATCAGTAATTTGAATGTTGTGATGTTGTTGATACTTATCTTTCAAACCCGCTAACATTAGCTGAGCAGCTTGCTCCGTTGGCTCATCTACTTTAATAAGTTGAAAACGGCGCTCAAGTGCAGCATCTCGCTCAAAGTATTTTTTGTATTCACTCCAAGTGGTTGCAGCGACTGTGCGTAACTCACCTCGGGCAAGCGCAGGCTTTAGCAAGTTAGCCGCATCACTCATACCAGCATCGCCACCAGCACCAATTAACGTGTGGGCTTCATCAATAAACATGATGATAGGGGTGGTTGAGTTTTTTACTTCATCGATCACTGTTTTTAAACGGCGTTCAAATTCACCTTTAACCCCTGCACCGGCTTGCAATAGGCCCATATCTAACACCAGTAATCGTACACCTTTAAGATCATCAGGAACCTTACCATCAACAATACGCTGAGCAAACCCTTCAACTACCGCTGTTTTACCTACCCCTGGCTCACCCACTAAAATTGGATTGTTTTTACGACGACGGCAAAGCACATCAACCATCATGCGAATTTCGTCATTGCGACCAAGCACTGGGTCAATTTTGCCTTGTTTCGCTTTCTCGGTAAGGTCTTCACAATACTCATCAAGAGCACCACCTTGAACACTTTGCTGCTCAGCAACAGTATGCTGAGCACTTTGTTTTGCCTGTGGATTTAATCGCTCACTTGAGTTTTGGCAAAGCTTATCGAGGTTTTCAGCAATAAAACGGGAGTCAATTTTTTCAAGTAACGCAGGCAATTGCAGTACAGGGCTATATGGCAATAATTCAGTTAAGGCATCAATCAACGCAGCGCCGGTGATCCAGTCACTTTTGTGCTGTACATTTGCACTTAACCAAGCTCGCTCAAGCCACTCATAAAGTCGACGAGAAAAAACCGGCTTACTCTGGTTACCCGCAGGTTGGCGGTTTAAAAAGTCGAGCAGCTCATGCCACACTGCGTCTTGATTAATATTAAAAAAGTGAAAAATATGCTCTAAATCGCCGTTACTACCTTCTTCCATCAACTTAATTAATAAATGTTCAGGTAACACTTCATAGTGACTACGACTGCTTGCAAACCCTGCCGCTGACTCAAGTGCTGTTGCAGTATGGCCATTTAGTTTGTCGATAAGCTGCTTTATGCCTTTTGCATCCATGTTGTTTTCCTTAAATCCTGATTACTTTTAATGTTGATATTGTTGATGTGTGTAACTGTGCACGCTGATATTTGCTTCAGCGCAGCCTAAATAAGAGTTGTGACCGAGTAGCAAATCGTTTTGCCCTAAGGCTTGCTCTGTTACTGCTTGATTAGCCACCTTAATTTGACAAATCCATTGCACATTACTAGGTAAATGAGTGCTTAACATGGCAGCCATTTTCTTGCCTTGTGAGTGCTGAGGATTAAGCGCTATCGCGGTGTCAGAATCCACAGGACCAATCACAATGGTCAGTACGCTACCACTGACTAATACGCGCTCGCCAAGAACCGCTGACTCGCCTAACACCATCTGTTGATCTTGACCAAATGAACTTGGCGAGTCTATTTGTTGCCAATTTGCACGGGTGTCATCCACAGTCAGTTGCTCAACCTCTAGTGAGTGGCGAAGTAATTGCGCTAAACCCGCAGCGCTGGTTTGTTTTAAACTGGCGATACCGCACTGAACTTTTTGCTCAGTTTTGGTTGATAAGATGGCTTCAATTAAATGATCGAATTGCTCTGCACCACGGCCTTCAACATTGATGTGCGACTTTTTCCATGCTTGAAACAATTGGCAATAAAGCACATGATTAAACATGTCTAAAAACTGCCTTACTCGGCCCCCACTTTCTTGATCACTTGCCGCCTGCTCGAGTAAATAATGTGGCATAGGTGCATCTACACCATACAAGCCTAAAAATGATGTCGATAAGCTTAATCGGCCACGACCAAGGTTATCTAATTCGCAGCTACGTACATCAGTGGCAGGAAAGCCAAGTTCTTTATAAGGCTTAAAGATAACTCGCTCGCTAATCCCTTTTTCAAGTTCTAAAGGTGTTGCCCAATGTTTTTCAATTAGGCTCATCGCCTTAAACAAATTAAACTGCCAAGGAGCTGCAATCAGCTTTTCTATTGGTTCAGGTAACTTTGCCCAAACAGGGTGATTTATTGACTCGTGCATATTCATAACTGATAACTCTTGCCCGGTTCAATTTCCCAGCAGTGGGTTTTATAACTTGGAATCGCATTGACTCGGGTTTGCACGCTCTCGTTAATTGGCGCATACATTAAAAAGAATTGATGCAGCATATTGCAAAAGTGGTACAAGTCGGCATCACAAACAAATTTGCTTTCATCAATATCAATCAGTACATCAACACCTTTAATAAAAATGCCACGCTTAATTTGACTAATCGGTGTTGCGGTAATTTTTTGAATGCTATCAATACGTAATCGGTTTTCAGCTTTTTGTGACCAATCAAATAATACCAGTAAGCGTTTTAATTCGGTGACTTGTGTAATCTGTGAAAACTTCACATTTAATAGGCTTATTAACTGCCAATGCTTTGGTTGTTCAGGGCATGGCAAATAGTTAGTCGGGCGAATTACATTTTCTACATTGGCAATGCTTGGCATATCTGGGCCGCCAATGTTTAAATCGCCCTCTTGGAGTAACTGCCTTGGCCAACCAGCATTAAAAACGGTTAAATCAACCGATAAGGTTTCTTTTTCTTCTTCAAGGTTAAATGGCAGCTGTAAATAGTGGCACGGCGCAGCCCCGCCCACATCTTTCGTTAAAACGGTAAACAGTTTCTTTTCGTCTTCAAACACGCTTTGATATCTGGGGGTGTAATCATACGATTTGCCACTTAACGAGTTGCGTCCTTTAACCTCATTAATGGTGTAACTGAAGATATGATCTGTTCTGTTTTGATCAGCGGTGATCATATAATCAGTGCGGTTTGACTCTATGCGTATTGGCTCTGCAGGTTGTGCAAACAAATTAATAGCTGGCACGCAATTGAGTAAAATATTATCGCGGCTTAATTGATGACCCGGCGGTAATTTACTACTGCCTCTAAACACTAGCTCAAATCGATCAATATGCTCAGGTAAGGTCAGATCTTTTAAACCATCAAAGCGCATAAAGTAAAAACGGTCTTTCGCGTTAAAGTAGTCTAACAGCAGCGCATAGCCCGGATGGCTTTGTTCTGCATGCGGTAATAAAGCGCCATCTATATCTAAATAAGTAGCACTACAACCTTTTACTTTTAACTTTTTATTATGTTCAAAATGCGAGGGGCCAAAATCAAGCTCTGTAAACTGCTCTGCTGTTTTTAAAAGCTTAAACAAAGAACTACATAAAGGAGTATCACCACGTAAGTAAAACTGTAAATTTGCAAGGTCGTAATTTTTGCGCTCACCTTGGCAAACAAAACGTAGGCCAATACGTAGCTCAGACCCTAAATGCGACTCTTGATAACGCACATGCTCAATATCAAGGGGACTAACTTGTAGGTCGTGCGTTGTTGTAAAGGTGATATGTTTTTTATCAACCACTGACTTATCAGCGCTTAGCGTCAGCCCTTTTTCAATAAGATGTGATTTTTGCATTGCCAGCTTAGGGCTAAACTTTACAACCGTGCTTGATGGGTAATAGCTCAATAATATAGGGCATAGCTGACGCAGCACTTGCTCTGAGACCTCAGGAACAGACTCATCTAAACGCTTTTGCGTATGCGCAGTTAAATAGGCAACACCTTCTAGTAGTCGTTCAATATGGGGGTCACGATCTTTTAGCGCATCGATATTTAACATGCCTGCGTGCTCAGGGTAATGCTGAGCAAACTGTTTGCCGGCTTGGGTTAATAAGCGCATTTGTGCATCAAAATACTGTTGCATTGAACTATCCTTTTACGCTGAATTAATCAAACTGCTTGGCATGCTCTGCCACATCGGCTTTACCACCCGACTCAAATCGGGTGTTAAGTTTGATACATTGTCCTGAGGTTAAAAATGCTTGTATATCAAGCCTAATCACGCAATTTTCTTCACGAATTTCCATAGGAATGACATTGGCATAGCGAACTCGTGGCTCGTATTTTTCTATCAATTTTTTAACTTCAAACGCCAAGGTGTGCTGTGAATACGGAAGGCCCTCGTAGATATCTTCGACATCAGGCAACCCATAATCGGCCAAATGTTTTAACACGCCACGACGCGCATTAAGTAATTCATTTAGATGTTTGCAGACACTGTTTTGCTCATCAGTTTGAAAACCTTGATGACCATTTCGTGTGACTGGTTGAGTTAAAAAATCGAATAACGCCATAAACTTACCTCTAAGAAAAGGATATGCTTTCGCATATCCTTTAATTTTGCTGACTTATCGACCTTCAGTCCAAGAGTCAGAGAACTCGATGTTGCCATCAAGGTAAGTCCACGTAATGCGCTTATAACGTAGGCTAACTGTTTCAAGGTGCGGGTAACGCTCCTTGTCTAAGTCTTTTACGTTATGCATTGTTGGTAGAATTGAGGTGATTTTTACATCTTCCAACTTGTGGCAGAAATATTCACGCTCGGTCCCTGTGTCATCAATACGGTACCATTTAAGCTCAAGTTGCTTAAGTGTTTGACCGTTTGAGCACGCTTTGTACAGGTAAGGTGTTGCTGCATCAACCGCTTTTGTAATAACAAAAGGTTCGTGCTTACGAGTACCTGTTAATTCGCCTGTGTCGTTATCTGTAGGAATGCGAAGTTCATGATCAAAGTGTAGGATCTCAATTGAACCTTCACGCTCTGCAACAGTTACAGAACCTTTGATGTCATTACCTTGGTCATCCTTTAACCACATATACGCTGGAATTGCCATTTCATTATTCTCCTTTTAGAATGAATTGTTTCCTGTTAAATGGCATAGGCATAAACAACCTTGTTTATGCCCCCCAAAAAGCCCGATGCTTCATGCCACTGGGGAACATGTCCCAAGTTGGCTGCAACCAACTTGGGGCCATTCTTTTACACCAACCAGCTACTCACCAAATTGACGTCTTTACACAGCCTGCTTAAATCCGTTTCATCGGCGGCTTGGCAGTTCATTTTTCGCCAGGCATTTGCCCAACAAGCGCAAGGCGAACATCAATACCTTCAACTTGGAAGTGCGGCACAATGTAAGTGCTCACGCGGTAATAACCTGGGTTACCTGGGATCTCAGATACCGTTACTTTTGCATCTTTGAGCGGGTGTGTTGCAATTAACGACTCATCCGGGTTATTCATCTTCGTTACCAACGCACCTAGCCAATCGTTTAACTGCTGCTCTAGCTCATGACGAGGTTTGCTCGAACCAATATTTTCACGCTGCAATACTTTTAAGTAGTGAGCAATACGCGATACTAAGAAGATATAAGGTAAACGCGAGTTAATACGGGCGTTTGCTGTTGCTTCAGCAGTTTCAAGTACTTGCGGTTTCTGGGCACTATTTGCCGAGAAGAAACACGCAAAGTCAGAGTTTTTGTAATAGCTAAGAGGAATAAAGCCTTGGTTAGCAAACTCAAGCTCTTTGGTCTCTGAGATAAGCACTTCTGTAGGGATTTTAGTTTCAGAGCCCTTACCAGCTTCAAATGAATGCAAAGGTAGATTTTCAACTTTACCACCTGATTGCGGGCCGCGAATATTCACCGACCAGCCATTATCATGGAAACTACGAATAATATTGGCAGCAAATGCAAATGTTGCATTACCCCATAAATAGCGCTCGTGGTGCTGACTGTTCACATCTTCTTGGTAGTTAAAGTTACGAATTGGGTTTGTTTCACCATACGGTAAACGTAGTAAGAAACGCGGGAAAGCAAGACCAATATAACGAGAGTCTTCTGACTCGCGGAAGTTTTTCCAACGTAAGAATTCAGCACGCTCCATATAAGAGCCAATATCTTGAATTTTAGATACTTCGTCTAATGACTCTTTTAAGAAGAACTTAGGACCTACGCTGCCCATAAATGGACAATGGGCCGCTGCCGAAACGCGCGAGATTTCTTGGAGTAGTGAAACGTCTGGCGCTGAGCAATCAAACTCAAAGTTAGACACCATAGTCGATACAGGTTCGCCACCAGGGGTATCATAATCTGATGTGTAAACATGCTTATATAACGCTGATTGTGTGGTATCTGGCGCTTCTTCAAAATCATCACGCAATGTTTCTTTATCAACATCGAGCATTTCAATTTTTATATTCGCGTTATTTGGCGTGCGGTTAATTAAATAACGCAGCGAACGCCACGCTGATTCTACTTTCTGAAAATCAGGGTGATGTAAAATTTGATCCAACTGCTGCGAAATAATGGTGTCTACTTTTGCAATATAATCATCAAGCAATAGCTTATCGATGCGTGTTACTTCTTCGCCACTCATACCTGCCATATCTAAAAAGACATTAATAGCAGCGGTAAGACGCTCATTCGCACGTGTTTCTGCTAGATTACCTGCATCTCTAAATGTATCTAGTTTGATTTCATCGCCTACAGGGGCAATATCAACCATGTTACATAGGTTTTCATAGGTTGATAATGGCGCTTGCTCAACTGTGTGAGCAGCTACATTTAATTGTTCTTGCATTGACATAGCGGCGTCCTTATTCCGTCACAGGTTGTTTTTCATCTTCAGAAGCAAGCGGCGCTATTTCATCTAGCTTGGCTTTTAGCTCATCAAGTTCTGGTTGGTTTTGTAAAACACGTTCCAACTCTTTTCTAAGTGATGAGTTATCAAGAAGGTTTGATTTTAAGTCACGTAATAAATTACGCATTGCCATCATTTTGTTTAATTCAGGCACCTGTGCAGCAACCTGCTCTGGATCGAACGATTTAAATGAATCAAACTGCAAATTAACATTGATATCACCGTCGCCTTTAATCTTATTTGCCACCTGAAAGTTCGCTTTTGGCGCGATATCTTTCAGCACTTGCTCAATGTTATTTTTATTGATCGTCACGCGTTCGCGCTCAGCAAGTTCTTGGCTATTCTGACCATTAGAATAGTCACCAATAACCAGCATTTTTAAAGGCAATTCGCTTTTTTGTGATGCCCCATCAGTATCAAGCTCTAACGATATGTTGATCCGAGCTCGTGGGATCTCTTTTTGAAATGTATCTGTCATGTTTCTTCCTTTGCAGTTTGTTTGTCTAACGACTAAATTCCAATTAGGCGTGTTACACCCAGGCTATTGCTTGTGCCGGGTTTGTAACCATCATTCGCTGACTAATTTGCTTAGCAGCTAAACTCATGTCATCACTCTCTGTCTGAGACAAATTGGCATAACATTGCTTGGCGAAACGCCATACTTCCATGCAAAACTGTTGTTGCCACTTCGCTAATTGATAAGTTTCAATTTGCTCGAGTAATTCGGTTAAAATTGCCAATGCGTGCTCATAATGCTCTGCTTTAAGTAACAACTTAGCTTTAAGCAATTGACTTTGAGCTTGGTCGAATCCAGTTGGCGTACTTAATTGTGCAACCAAGCTAAGGGCTGCACTTAACTGCCCTTTTGCAACTTGCTCGCTTAAGGCTATGTAATGCTCGTCAAATGGATTTGCTTGCACTTGAGTTGTTTCATTTTGCGAAGCATGTGAATTGGCAATGTCTAATAACGCTTCTTTGTTCTGTGGGCTGCATAACCCCGAACCATCGTCATATTTTAAATTGGTTAATAACGGAAATTGACTGACTAAAGAGACTAGCTGTTGCTCTAACCACTGTACTAATTTTGCTTTATTTAGCTGTTTCAGCGCTGACAAAGTAAGCATTTGCAGATTCAAATTAAACTGCATAGCGCCTTCCATAAACAAACCCTCAGCAAGTAACAATGCTTGCTCTGCTTGTTCAGTTGCCAGTGCGTTTTCAATGGGGGCGAAGGCAGCCGCACGCGGTGCTGGCAGTCTTGTTTTGCCATTTTCATTGGCAGGTAACGCTAATCCAGACCAACGTGCTGCACGCGAGAGCTTTAACACCCGTTCAATGTTGTTTTGTTCTTTATCAAAATTAAGCAGCTCACGAATTGCGGCTAGGTAAGCACTATCGCTGGCAATGTCAGTCACTTTAGGTGCAGTGGTCACTGGTTTTGCCTGAACAACTTGTTGCGCTACGGGCTCAGTCGTTGGCTCGCTGACCACTGTTGTCTGGTGTGTTTCAGGCTCTGCTTTAACTTCTGGTTCTGGCTTAGCGACAGGATTGCGAATTACTTGCTCTTTTACCCACTCATTTAGAGTTGATAAAGGCCCTGAGTCAGCATCAAGTACAGGCACTGAAACCTGATTATATTCAGCTAACACAGTCTCTAATTCAGCCCATTGCTCAGGGCTAGATGATTTAGCTTGGGCAATCCCTTTTAAGCGTTCTTGCTGCTGTAAAAACCACGTGTTAACCGCACAACGCATACGTGCTTTTAAAGGATGAACCTGTTCACTAAACTGGCTTAATAGTTGATTAAACAGTTTTAAAGAATGAGTTAAACCCACTACGCCAAACTCACTGGTAGCCGCAAGGCACAAGTAGCTCACTATACGTAAATCTTTACTTTGGTTTTGTAAAAGATCGGTGGCTTGAATAAACATGACTTTAAAATCAACTTCGCCCACACCTGATGATGAAGCTTTAAGTGCTTTAAAGGTTTCTTCGTATTTTAGATCTTCACCACACGCAAGCCCCGAAAGTTGCTTACTAAGCTCTTCAAGCCACAGCTCCCAGCTGTTATGGGTATGCGGATTAACTACACTCATGCTTTGCACCACCTTCTGAGCGCATCGTAAACACTCACATTGTCCATATCAGCAAAATTAAGGCTGTATTCGCTCGGCACTTTGTCTAGTGACAGATTTACTAAATCAATAATGTCTTTTGACTTATCCTCAGCAAGCCACACTGAACCAAAATAAGATGCCGGTACAGGGCGGCAAAACACCGTTAGGCTAGGTTGCGAACTTTCATTTCCTAGCTGGTAAAAGAACCAAGGTTGCCAATTATGATCGGCAACGATCGAAGCAATTAAATGTAGCCAAAAACCTGCAACTAGGGCACTTTCGTGACTAAAGTGTGGCATGGGTAGACGAATACCAAATTGTGTACGTAGGCAACCTCTATTCGCAATCGACTTTAATACCGCTGAAAGCTCTTCAATTAAAACCGCTCGGTGATGAATGTCGTTGATCCCTAAATGCTGCCAAACCACACTCATCGGAATACTGCGTAATTTATCAAGCTCTTGATTTAGATTTGGCTGCTGCTTTAATGCATCGGCCACTTTACTATACGATTTAGCTTGCTCAGCCATCGCATCAATTGAATGTGCTTCAACGATGCGCTGATTAACCCCTAAAAGGTGCTCAATGACATGACTTGCATATAAAAATAGAAAAGCAGGGTGGCGTTTGTAAGTCTCAAGTCCGCTATGGATAAACGAACTAAACGGGTAAAAACGACCACTGCTATCAGTGCTTGGCTGTAAAACACCTAACAAACTACTGTCGTCACTATTACCAGATACAAAAAATAACGAAGAAACACCATTTAATGCAGTTGTTTTACCGCCAATAACACCTCGGTTTATATGCGCGAAACCTTCTTGCAACCAATGGTCTAGTGCTACTGATTCCCTAGAAGATATATTTAACTTTACAAAGTCAGGCCTAACAGGTGTTTTACCCATGTACCCGTAGGTAAACTGCTTAACCAGCGTTGGCGACTTTTTCTTGGTGAACAAATTAAACATACTTGCCCCTATTGAACCGAGGCTCTACTTGCTTGCGCAAGTTGTGGCTTAGGTGCAAACAACGAATTAGGCAATGCAAAAGAGGTCAACATGTACTTTGAAAAAATACCGCTATTGCGACCAGACTTTAATGAGAACTGGACTGTTAAACTTTGCTCTGATTTATCAACTAATTCCCAGGTAGCAAGAAACTCTGTACCCTTAATCCATTTCACATTTGCTTCGTTAAGTACTTTTAATAAAGCCCATGGACCATCTTGCTCAATAGTGACTCTTCGTCCGGTGTTATCTAAACCATACAAAATAGCTTTTTCTGCTGCGCCTCTTCCTGGCCATGAGAAATTACGCCACTCTTCCGGTTCATTTCTATAGCGATAACCTTGCTCAGAGAAACCTAAATACGTTTCGCGAATGCCTTTTTGTGGTACAGGCATCATTTGGAAGTTAAAACCAGCCGCGTCTGAGCCGTTCAGGAATAAAGAGCGTGTTACTTTATTTGCTTTTGTTAAACCGTCTAATAGCTCTTGATTAAAACCAATCCCCACACCGTTCCATTGCTTTTCTTCCCATACACCTCGGCGTACTTTCATAAATGGTTTAAGTTGGCTATTAATAAAGTTCCAAAGCACCCCAGTTTCACTATTTAAGAACTCAGAAACATCGGCAATAGCAGCATCAGGGCCAGTCAAATTGAATGGGTACTTGCCAGCAATGCTGTTGCTATACATGGTATAAACTTGGTTTTCCCACTCTTCATTTAACTGGCTACGTGCTTTTGCCATGATACTTGCAATACCTGACTGCAATGGGGCTTTAAATAGCACGTCAAGCGTGTCTTTTGTTTCTGGGTCTAGCGCTCGAGTTTGGCTTTCTATAATGATCCAAGACGATTGCAATGCATTATCTTGGCTATTTCCAGACAATAAGTCTTGTACAAACCCCATTGCTTGAGCATCATCTTCATTGCTAGCAGCCATCGCTTTTATATCTGAGTGAATGCTGCTCAAAGAACTAATGTACTGACTCATATAATCAGACATCTGCTTATCTTCATCATGCTGCGAGAAGCGACGCAAGTCAGCAAAACGCGTTTCAAGTTCAGGGGCTCTAACAGTACTAACTTGAGAAAAGTCAGGGCGCTCTGCAACTTGTTTTGCTAACTTTCCTTTGGCCACTTTTTTAGCTGCCGTATCTGTTGCACCAGAAAGAATGGTCGCTATTTTGTCGTTGTTTGCACTAACCGCAGATGGTTTATCTGCAACAACGATGTTGTCATTCACCAAAGTCATCAGATCAATGAGTGGTCCATCAGTAGACGAAAGGCGAGCAAAATTAATACTGGCATCATTTAAATCTCTAAAAGTAGGCACTTTTATACTGTTCAAAAACGCAAACCATGTATTGCCATAGTCTTTAAAGTAATAACTACGCATTGCTTTTGCCAGTGCATCAGCTTGGGCTTCATCAACGGCATTTTGACCGCTTTCATTACTTGTGCCCATTACCCAATCACCAGAGAATACCAGTCGAGAAATACGTTTAATTTCTGGATAAACATATTCTTGCCAACCTGCATTGGTATACACATAAGGAATACTAAAGTTGCTTTTCAGTACATCGCGATTTTTCGCAGCCATAAACTGTTTAAGCTGAATCGCTTTTTTACGCTCAGCAAAGCTACTAATAATTTGTTGATATAGAGGTTCGGCTTCTGGTTGTGTGTTCAGGCTATTTCTTGCATTCAGTACAGCCGTTTCATTATTTTGCCAAAATAAAATTTCACCTGGGTTTTCTAGATCTGTGCTTATGTTCGCTAAATATAAATCAACTAAATCGTTTAATTGTGAGGTGATCGGTGAGTCAGCTTGAGCATCAATCTCAATGTTAAAGTGCTGGCTAATAAAACTAAGTAGCTGCTGCTTGGCAAACTTATTGTCTTTGTGTTCAGGGTGAGCACTTAACATCAGATGTAATTTCAAAGCATCGTAATATGCCTGACGACTTGCTGCGCGAGCATCGGCATCATCTGCTGACCAAATAGCTTCAAACTCTTTCAGCTGCGCAAGCGTTTGTTTTTCTGCAGGAAGGGTGATCAACTGATTTAATTGATTAAACAAAACCTGCGAAACACTAGTTAGAGTTTCGTCACCCTCGTATATGCCAAAAATGAAATACCATGGCAACTGCTTTTCATAATTATTAAGCGATTGATAATGTTCAAATAAATCAAGTGTGGCTGCAAGTTTTTGCTCGTCTTTAGCTTTATTTACATTCGCTTCTACAATCGCTTTAACACGGGCTTCACCTTGATTCAACAACAACTGGTTACTTGTATATGAAGTAATGAGTAATGCTGTCACGGCGGCAATACTTGCCAAACCTGAAGTCACTGTTAAACCTTTTAACCAACGGCCAACCAAGCGCTTTTTGCGGTTACCACGAGTTAGGTCTTGCAACTTGAAAATCACATCATTAAAAACACGATTGATAAAGTAGCTTTGCGTAATGCTTTCTTGTTTTTGCTCAACAACGACAGCACCAAATTGATCCCTTACCCCATTCGTAATACGTTCAATTGGTGTGCCCTCTTGCGTGCCAGAGGTAAAATATACACCAGCAAACCAAGGAACCTCTTGATACGGATTGGCTTTAAATAACAAGTTTACAAACTCAGTCAACTTTGTTGATGCTGACTTAAATTGATTCGGGAAATCTAAAATTAACTGCTTACGGTGTTCATTACGCTCGCGAGCAACCTTGCTCAAACGTTGCTCACAAAGGCGTTGGTATAACTCCTCCATGCGCACTTCAAACATTTCAGCCGGATCATTTTGTTGATCTTCACTAATATCTAGTAAATAAGCACCAAACACTTGCTCACGTTCTTTTTCTGTTAAGTCATTAAAAAATGGCTCAAAGCCGCTGATCAAGTCTGTTTTAGTAAAGGTTATATAAACCGGGAAGATCACCCCAAGTTGAGTAATAAGCTCTTCAATACGCTCACGAACTAATTTTACGTGTTGACGAATTTCTTCACTGTCTGAGGTTAAAACATCTGCAACACTAATCGCGACCATCACACCATTAATAGGCAGTTTAGGACGATATTTTTTGAGCAAGCTTAAAAAAGATAACCACTCTTTGTTTTCAGATTGCTCTGTTGTGTAACGCCCTGCGGTATCGATCAGAATTGCTTGATCTGAAAACCACCAGTCACAGTTACGCGTGCCACCAAAACCTTGGATGTGCAGTTCATTTGAATTTGAGTATGGAAAATGCAAGCCAGAGTTAGAAAATAATGTACTCTTCCCAGTGGCTGAAGGACCAATGATCATATACCAAGGTAGTGCATACAAAGCTGTATTACCACGGTATCCTGCGCCAAGATGGGAAGCTTTTAACGAGCTTAATGCTTCTTGCATCTTTTCTTTTATTTCATCAAGTTCAGCACTTGAACCCGCATTATGGCTCGCAAGTTCAGAGGCTAGCTTATCGCCCGAACGCTTTGTCCATAACCAACGGATAAAAATAAAAACGATAAAAACAGCTGTTACCGCAGCCATCGCGATAAGCTTTTTATCTGTCGTGTCTAAACCAACGATTCGACCAGCAAACCAAATAATACTGAGCACAGCAATTAAGCCAATTAACTGCCCTGTTGCTCTTGATGACACTAAGCCCAGTAAAAAGTGCACTAGGCCGCTTTTGTTCACTCTTCCTTGCATTACTTTTCCTATCGAGTCTCGTTGGTTTTACTTAATTGCGTAAGTACTTCTACTTGATTATCAATACGTTGGCTGCTCTGAGTTGCTTGCTTGTTAATAACAAAATGAAAACCAGCAAAAAGCGAAACAATCGATGCCAAGCAAATTGATAAAATCACCCAATAAGGAATGTTTCGGCCTACCTTCATTGCAAACCCTTCAAGTGGCGCGCCATTATCAGATAGTTGCCCTCGTGGAGTACCGCGTACATCTTCTATTTGCGCACGTACATCAACAATTAAGGCTTTAAGTTGCTCAATTCCTTTCACTTTGTAGATACCCTCAAAGCCAAGTTGCAAACAAATGTAATACACTTCTAATGCTGCAAACTTTGGCTCACCTCCGGTACGAAGTTTTGCTAATCGCTCAAAAAACTCTTCACCCGCTCGATTATTACCAAAAAACTCAAGCTGTAAGGGTCTCGACATCCAATCCATTCGAAAATGCGCGCCAGAGCTCATTACAAATTCATCACACATTGCAGTCAGGGCAAACTTAACTTCCTGCATAACACTGGTTGTTACTTGCTGGGTATAACAATTACGTTCAAACTCATCAAAACTCGTAAGTAACTGCTCTCGAAAATCGTTTAGTTCAAGATCTGTCGATTGCTTTAACTTTAAAGGCGCAAGCGCGTTTATCACTGGCGCAATACAGGCGATTAAATCAAGTTCGTTTTTTGCTTCTTGCATTGTCTTGCGTCCTAATTTCTTGCCACTGTAACGATTTCGACTTGCGCCGCTTGTAAGCCAAATGGAATAAATAAACTAAGCGATTGCTCTTCAATAATTTGCTGCCAAATAAAACCATGAGCCTCTAAACGAAAGTATTCATAGCCACTTTTGATAGCTAGTTTATTAGGTGGTCGCTGACAATGTGTTAACTGCACGCCCGCAAGAGCCGATGCAATCATAATTTCGAGCTTTTCAGTGGCGCCAACTTTGACTTGATCACTAAACGTATCAATCCACTTGGTATCTTCAGATTCAAAGTAAACGGCCAAGTAGAAGTCGTTATTATCAAAAATGGCTGAATCAATGGTGGCAACCTGATAAATGGCGTTCGATACTTTCTCAAGTTTAAGACCTGCCATTTTCTTAGGAACAACACCCTCAAGTAATTTACTCAATAAAATATCTAAGGTGCCGAAGACATGAGTCAATTGCTTATGCTGATAAGGCGGGATTTGACTCACTAAATCACTGTGCTCGAACATCGACACAGAGCTAATTAAGTCAACAAGCTCGCAATATAATCGCTCTGGATGAACAAGTTGCAAGCTTTTTAAATGGTCTAAGCGTTTTGCTGATGGTGCCATTGCATTTAACAGCAAAAAGCTGTTCATTTCGTTAGGTCCAAAATCAGTAACTGAACCAAAGTTCTTTCTGCGACCAAGCAACACGTTCACTTTTGCATTTACCAAGTTCGCCGTTCTATTAAGCAACTCGGTTAAATAAAACGAGGCCTGTATCGTTAATAATGGCGGCACAAACTCTTTGCTGACTTTAAACGAGCCGTCTTCAGCGCGCATAATTTTGATACAAGCAAGCGTATCAAAATACGTTTTTACATCATTATCTGTCAGCAAAATATAGTTAGGTTGTGCAATTAGCACTTCACGGTTTCTTGCTGCATCGTGGTGATCACTAAACTCAATGTAATCTGCTTGATAGGCACTGAGTTGGCCACTAGTTGCATAACCTTCAATGTCGCTGACAACTTTATTTGCAGCAATCGCTAAATACACAGTGACTTCATCTGTATCGGCAGCTAACTCAAGCTTTAGTTCTTCGTGATGTTGACGATCAAATTCAAGTAAACGCCCATTTTCAAGAATCGCTTTAAAGCTGATCACCTTTAAAATACCGCGAGCGAGTGCTGATTCATCAATAGTGAGGTGGTGCAAACCAAAGGCCAATGGCGAAATCAAGCCTTGTCTAACAATCTGATTTTGCTCATGGTAGTCATCAAATAACTGAAAATGCTGCTGTGCTAGCAACACGCCTTCAGCCCATACAGGTTTCATTGGCCCTTTAATGTTCATTACTCAGCCTCGTCTTCATCTGGTAATTGAACTTCGTTGTTTGTAATCAATACATCTAACGATGTAGATAATTTAACGGGCCCGTCACCGAGCGGGTAGAACGTTTTCCATTTATCACCTTGGCGATCTCTAAAAAGGGCGACAATGCCAACAAAACGCGCATTTTCCGCTTGTTCAAATTCTATTTTTGTTTTCTCAGCGGGGTTAATTGTTTTTTCTTCTACGGTGATCAACGTATTTGACAGAACTGACTTATCTGATTTCCACAAATCTTCAAACGTAGCTGTTTTAAAGCTCTGTATATCCGAAAGTTGATACACTCTGAGTACCACAGGCAAAGCTTCATCAAATTGGTTCAAATTAAGATTATCTGTCGCGGTGATATCTAGCTCTACATTTGTGCTCATACATGCTGTTAAAGACATAAACAAAGTAATTAGCACTGCCTTTTTAATTGCAAAACGCATTCAAAACCCCATTGATTTATTAGATTAATTAATTTTTACAAAGAACTTCTTCGTAAACAGGACAGATTACTCGATTAAATCGCATTGATGCGCAATCGGACCATTTATGACTATTGAATATTTTAGGAAAAATACCTGAACGTTTATTTTCTTGATTATCAACAGCCAGAGACTTAATAACCACATCATCTACAGAAGATATTATTTTTGTATTTAGTACAATCAACTCATCAATATAAGCACTAATATCTTCTTTAATTAAAATGATTTTACCTTCATTTTTAGGTGGACTATTCAGGAAAAAGAAAAACTGATCGATCACCGACGCTGAAAACACTCGATGTGCTGGAATACCGGTCTGATCAAGTAAGGAAGAGATACTTTTAGTAAGAGACCAAGCCAAAAAATAAAAGTTATCGACTTGATTTATAAATAATTTTTTATCCATAAAATCATCCTTGATTAACCAAAAAAAGTACAAATCCATGTCATACTTTTGGTACGTTAGTCCTTAAAACGGGGGCATAATACAAACATCCTTTCAAAAAAGTCAACTCAATACAGCTCAAAAATAAAACTAATTTCGAATTAATATAAAAACTAATAAAAACGTATTAATTGGCATTTAATGGCATTATGAACAAAATTATGGCGCAATTATTATTATTACAATTATTCTATTGAACATTGATTAATAAATGTGTATTTTCCCGTTTCTTGCTACAGGACTTAGTTAAAAAAGGACAAGGATGTGTCTAATTCTCGACTATTAATTGATGTAAATAACATAACCCTAAATGTCACTCAGGTAGATGGGATTGAACAATTAAATCAAGGGTTTGAGTTTATTCTCATTGGTGAATCCAGCCAGCAAATTCTATTAGAGCATCTGCTTTTACAAAGCGCATTAATTACATTCGTTAATAAAGATAATTTTTTTCGCCACCTAGCAGGGATCATTTTTGAGTGTGACAATTTAGGTACATTCAAAGGTAAATATCGATATAAAATAATTATTAAAGATAGATTGAGTACATTAAAAAACATTACAAATAGTAAGGTTTTTATTGGCGTTAATTTAAAAGATGTTATTTTTTATTTAGCAGGCCAAGCTGGCTATTCACCAGGGCAAATTGATTTTCGTGTCGGCTCGTCATTGCCAGCGCTTCCACAGTGTGTGCAAGCAATGGAAACCAACTGGCACTTTCTACAACGCATACTAACCCAATTTGGCTTGTTTATTTGGTTTGAAACAAAAAATAACATTGAACTGTTAGTGATCAGTGATAGTAACTTAAACAGCCCATATTTGCAGCGCGGTGTTGTATCAGTCAAAAACTCGGCCGGTATGAATAACGATGAAAATACCGCTTATGTTGGCTTTTTTAACAGCCAAGTACATCACTCTATTTACAATGATCGCACTGACTGCGTGGCCCATGGACAATATTTAAAGGTCGCAAGTAACAGTCAATCTTACTTTGAACCATGCGCATCAACACCCAGTGCCGCCTCATTACAAGCGCAAGATTTCAGTAACGCGTTAGCCTCTCTTAATAAAACAACGCAACTAGTGGGTAATGTATGTGATTTATTTGCGGGTAGCTCAGTTGCAATTGACGATCAAACCGGCACGGGCAGTAGTGCTGATTTACTGTGTGTTAGCGTGTATCACAGCAGTGAACAACCTAATGACGAAAATAGTCACCAAGGTTTAACACGCTATAGTTGTAAAGCCCAATTTATCGAACGTGGTACGCCTTTTAAAGCCAAACCTTTGCCACATCAAGCCAAACCTATGGTATTTCCGGCTAAGGTAGAGTCTTTAACGACTTCTAGTTTCATTGATGATTTAGGTTGCTACCGTGTGCGAACTGATTTTGACACAACGGCAAGGCCAATTGCGCAATCAAGCCAAGCAATTCAGCAACTTGCTTTATACGCATGTCAAAACCAACCTCAGGCCACTGGCTGGCACTTCCCCCTTGTTGGTGGTTCTGAGGTACTTATTGGCTGTATAAATAACGACCCTAACAACACGTTTTTAATGGGTTTTGCGATGAATGAATCGCAGCCAAGCGTTGTCACCGCTGCAAATAATACACAAAACAGGCTGGTCAGTGCGGCGCAAAACGAGCTGCAGTTTGATGATGACAAGCAAGCACCTAAAATCATTTTACAAACCTTAGCCAGTGAGCACTATCTTGAGCTCAATGCCAAAAAATCAGGCCGCCAATTTATAGAATGGATAAGCCAGCTCGGCACCATTAACTTACATGCAGGTAAAGACCTCTGCCTAACAACTGAGAACGACAACATTCAGTTTGTGATTAAAAATAATCAGTTTATTGATGTTAAAAACAATGTTTCGCTCAGCACTCAAAACCGCGATATCAACATGCAAAGTGCAGGTAGCCAAGCATGGCAAGGAAAAAACACCCTCATTGAATCTCGTCAAGCACTGTCGATGGTCAGTGGTCGCGCAGTTAAAGCCTTTGCGCAAAGCGATATTCAGCTTAAAACCAACTCAAGTGACTTAACTATTTCGGCCCCCAATTGCTCAACATTTTTGCAAACTAACCAGTCAATCGCGATTACAGGCTCAGGCCGTGGTGATTTAATCCTACATAACGAAGGCGGCGAAATTAAACTCGACAGTCAAGGAAATGTTGAGATTATTGCCACCGATGTACTCACCCTCGATGGCACATTTATAAATTTTGATGGCCCCGTTAATTACGATATTGAAAGCCCAAGTACAGCGCGTGCACCTAGGACTATATCCTCTGCAAATGTGCCAGCCGTTACTAATTTCGATATTTCTGATTCAGGAGTTGCAACACGCCAAGATAAAGTCATTGAACTTGCTTACTTTTACAGTGATGGCCTTCCGGTTGAAGATATTGCTTTTCAAATTCAGCACTCAAACAACACTTTATACGAAGGAACATTGAGTAACGGCTTAGCGACCATAGATAATGTAGCCCCAGGTAACGTCATTATTGAATTTATTGGTGCGACTGAAGATGATGTGAACACCCTTAGAAAAGAGCTAAAGACCAATTTAACTGCGATGGTGAAAGAAATTCGCAGTCAAGCCAAAATCCAAGAAGATTTAATTGCTCAAGAAAATATAGCTATGCAGGGATTAATCTACACAGGCGCATTCATAACTGGTCTATATGAACAAGGTGCAAGTATTGTTACTGGTACAGCGGATTTAGTTGAATGGGTAGGTGAAAGTATCTTCGACATAGGGGCCGCATGTTGGCGGTTACTCGAACATTTAGTTCAAGGTGATATAGAAGCTTTACGACAAGAAATAGAGTTAATATTAGAAAATACGACCGAGGGGTTTGAAGCCGTTGCTGATGGCTTTAAAACACTGATTATGATTGCGCAAGATGAACAAGCGCGTACATTAATTGCAAATTTCCCTTACGACTATTTTGATGCCCATTCTAGCGTTGAGAAAACCAGAATGGCAGGTCAACTTGCTTTTGAAATCATTTTTGCATTATTAACCTTTGGAGCAGGTGTTGCTGTTTCAGCTATTTCAAAATCAAGGTATTTTGTAAAAGCAGCACAAGCAATTCAAAAATTAGCTGAAGCTATTAAATTAAAACGATTAAACTACTCTCGTAAAGGTAATACTGAGCAACACCAAGTCGACCGAATAGAGGCGTTGTTTCCTAAAAGTTTGAACTATCTTGCCAGCCTGTGATCAGATCATCTATATCCTACTAGCCTGTGCAACAACAATGAGCAAAATCACAAACTGGTCTCACTATAATCAAGCCCTCGTTAACCGCGGTAATATTCGCTTCTGGTTTGACGAAAAAGCAACGCGTCATTGGTATAACGAATGTACTCACGGTGGGCGTGGCCGCTCTAATCATTTCTCTGATCTTGCTATTGAAACTTGCTTAACACTCAAAGCTGTCTTTGGCTTATCGTTCAGGGCACTTCAAGGGTTCACACAATCGGTATTATCTTTGATGAAGCTTCCGCTTGAAGCCCCAACCTACAGTTGTCTGTGTAAGCGCAGTGCTGAGTTGAATATTAAATTTCGCAGTAAAGTCCGCACCACTGGATTTGTAGATATTGTAGTTGATAGCACAGGACTTAAGGTGTTTGGCGAAGGTGAATGGCATGCACAGAAGCACCACGTAAAGGCAAGAAAAAAGTGGCGAAAACTGCACCTTGCGGTGGATGCCAACACGCATGATATTGTGGGGGCGCAAATGACGCTCAGTAACGTCACCGACGGCGAGACCCTCCAAGATTTGATAAGACCATTACGTCGGCGTATAGATAGAGTGAGCGCTGATGGTGCTTATGATAGCCGCCGCTGCTATGCAGAAATAACTGAAAAAGGCGCGATACCTGTTATCCCGCCGAGAGAGAATGCACGCCTGTGGACTGATAAGCATCCACGCAATGAGGCTGTCATGTTGTGCAATAAGTTAGGAATCACACAATGGAAAAAGCTCAGTGGATATCATGTTCGCTCATTAGCAGAAACAGCGATGTACCGTTTTAAACAGTTGATGGGGGCTAAGCTAAATGCGCGTGATTACAATCGCCAACTGGTTGAAGCGATGATCAAAGTGAAGGCGCTAAATAAGATCAACACCCTTGGTCTGCCTAAATATCAGTAAGTTAAGTGAATTTGTTAGAGAGTTGCATTTGATCAACAAGGCCCCGAATAGAGAAACTTGATGATGAACTCACCATCGGCAAAAAGCGAAGCCGTCCAGAGCCTAAGTCATTAAAAGAAGCTCAGCTAAGACTCGAAGTCGCAAGACAAAACCTTCTAAAACATGGCTATGTGGCTAAATACACAGATGAAGAGTTAACTGCTTTAGCAAAAAGTGGGGCTGTAATAAGTGAACGATTTCATGTGCGCTTCATGGAATCATCATATTTAGAGTATGACGGTAAGCCAGGATTGTTAGGAGCGCCTTTTAGAGGTGAGACGGGCTTTGGTGCAAAGTATTGGTCAACTACATTTGACCAATTAGAAAATGCAGATTCCGATCCAGAAATAATCAGTAAAGTTTTGGGGCTTGATTATGACCAAAATAAAAATTACTCACTTATTATTATAGATACACAAAAGACACATGCACTAGCAGATACCAAAAGTATTGTGCCTACGTATGAAAACCTCAATAATTTTGCGCGAGATGAGTTATCAAAAGTATTTACGTCAGAACAACTCGATACGTTGCTTACTCCTGATTTTCAAGCTAGGTACAGTAAACTCTATTCAAATGCATTAAATTCTGACTTTATGAAAGCTGAGTGGGATACAAAAGGTGCAGTAGACTACTTTAAAAGTTTAGATTTAAACCAAAGTGAATATGATTTAATAAAAATAAGGCTTGAAATGCAAAGAGTTATTGGCAATAACCATCACTTCTTAGGTAACGGCTTAACAAAAAGTTTATTAGAAGGAAATGAGTATGGTGCAGTTGAAACATTTAATTTTGAGAGAAAGCTGATCAACTTAGAACAATTTGGGAATGCAATAGACATTACTCCTATTATTCAACCAATTAAAAGCGGAATTTAACATGACCAAACAATTTTTGCCTCCCCTTATTGAAATCAAAGATCCGGAAGTGCCACCAAAAGATATCAGACTTTTAGTGAGAATTGAGGATGAGCTGAATTATCCTGGTGACTTTGAATCCTTTTTTATTCAAAGCAATCACCTTTCAATTGTTTCGCACCGAATTGTTAAACGTAAAAATAAACCTAATTTTCTATCAACTAGACAATTTGATGCACCACTTTCAATTTTACCTTGGTTCGTTAATAAGTTTGAGTTTTTTACTAAAATGCCTCACGAAGGTGGGTTACCCCATGGAAAAATAAGCACTGACGATTTAGTTGAAGGTGAAGATATCGGCCTTACACGTTTAATGGGGAGGTTAAATGCTAGAGGCGATCAAGGTTATAGTTTATATAACTATTCTCGCAAAGATTTTGATGGCTCGGGCTATCAATCATTAATTATTTCAGATAGCTACCTATTTCAAGGCGGTTTTTTTGAAACATGGAAAGAGCTTGCCAATAAATACGAAAACGGCACTTTATAACAAAACAACAATGCTAAGGACAGCACATGACACCCAACTCACAAATACCACAGCAACTAGGTCAATACCTCTATCAACAAATTAACGGTGACTGGTCGAAAGCAATGTTAGTTTTAGATTGCCAGCACGATGAGGTCATTACATGCCAGGCTTTTTATGAAAAAGAGGCCGATGAAACTCAGCACCCTATTGCCGTTTCTGACCATATTATTGATTTATTTAAAACACTGTTTGATTCTGCAATACAAAATCAACCAGAAAATTGGCAACGTGCGATTTTTAATATCACTCGGCAGGGAAAATTCAGCATAGCGCTTGATAAAGAAAACAATGATGAAAATTAATAATTACTATTTTTAAAACCACAATACACACAATAATTAAAAATCATTATTTAATAATATTAATGAAACTATAATTTGAACCTTATTAGGATACATACTAAAATATCTCAAATTTTATTATTGATGATAAATATGAAAGTCACGGAAGACGAATAATAGCTACCCACCTCTATTGTTATTCCTTGATTATTCATAAGTTTTCAAACTATAAGCGATTTCGTTTATTGTGAACTATTAAATGGAGTATTTATGAAAAAGTTAAGCGCATTATTTGCATTATTGGTTTTAGCCGGCTGTTCATCAAACTATGATGTTGAGCCCCAACCAGAGCCTATTGCAGAAGTAACACCTGAAGTGGTTGTAGATGAATCGGTAATTTCATTAACAGTGGTCACAACACCTGATGATGCGCGTGTTCGTATTATGAATATTAAACCTGTTTATGAAGATGGTATCGAACTTAATGAAGGTAAGTACGACATTGAAGTAACAAAACCTGGTTACTTAACTTACCGCAAATGGGTTGTTGTTGATAAGAAAACGATTCTAACGATTGAGCTTGATAGTATTGAATCAATTCAAGCTGCACAATAAGTCGTTTTCACGAAAAAGGAAAGCAGCGGCTTTCCTTTTTTGATCTTCTTTTAAATTAACTGCAAATAGTACAGTGACGACAGTGCACTGCCATTAACAATAATTGTTAGCCAAAGTACGGCAATAAAACTGCGTTTTTTGGATTTGTGTCTTAACCATTGCTGCGCAATTAATGAACCTGGCCAGCCACCGATTAACCCCAAAATATGCAGTGTACGCTCAGGTACTCTTATCACATGCTCGCCATGTTGCATCGCTAAACGTTTATCCCAGCCATATACCAAAAAGCTTATTAAGCTCGCTACGCTGTAAGTGCCTGCAATAAAGTAGGTAATATTAAGTTGCCACGATATCAGCCATAGCAGCGCTAGAAACAACAATGAAAATGTAATTAATGTTTTCTTAATCAACGAATTATCACCTATACTCTGCAAAACAAATTAATTTTATCGGGACGCTATTATGGCATACCTAAAATCACTTTTACTATCAATCTGCTTATCTTCGCTTTCTGTTATGGCTGTAGATCAACAACTTGATGACAAGCTAAAAGTGTTTGAGCCTTACTTAGGCACCTGGCAGTCAGACTTTAATGTCGCAGCAGGTAAACCTGCGGTGCAAGATGTGAGTACTTGGCAACGCGCGCTAAATGGCACGGCGATTAAAACCATTCACTCTATCAATGAAGGTGAATATGGTGGTGAGTCGATGATTTTTTGGGACAATAAAAAGCAGTCTTTGGTGTTTTATTACTTCACTACGGCAGGTTTTTATACCCAAGGCACAATGAATGTACTTAGCCCTACTCAATTTGTTGCTTATGAAAATGTAACGGGTAATAAAGAAGGGATCACTAAGGTGAAATCGACAAGCGAGTTTAAAGACAACAGCTTTGTAGTGTCGACCTCTTACCTTAAAAAAGGCCAGTGGACAAAACCCGATACTCGAACTTACACCCGCAGCGAAAAAACAGTTAAGTTTAAATAAAAGCTTTAAAAAAGGGTAAGGCGTTTATCACCTTACCCTTTTTTATCAATGCCTAAAGTCAGCCATTAATGCTGGGATCCCCGGCAGCATCCCTACTATTGCCATCACGCTTGTCAAGATAACAAACATCACTAACGGAATTATCCAACGGCTCATTGGAGACAGCTCAGAGCTTCGCTCTTTACAACCAATTAAGCCCAGATTGTCGAGCAACATAGTTAATGACCAGCCAAATGCAGGATTCACTAAAGTAGATGAAAACACCACAATAGCAGCCGATTGCGTAGTTTTACCTTCGCGGGTCATTTCCATACCAGCTTCTAGAAGCGGGATAAACACACCAACTATTAGCGCGACGCATAACACAGGTTGCCAAATAGCTAAATCCATTGGGTAACCCCAAATACTGGCAATAATACAAAATAATGCCGTTAACACCGCTCCGGCAGGAATTGGGCGTTTAGCGATGGCTGCTGGCACGATGTAGGTTCCCCATGACGAGGTAAAGTTAGAGCCGCCTAACAAAGAACCAAACGTTTGGCGGATTGAAGCACTGAACATGGTATCGTCAATGTTCATTTGTACTTTTTCTGTGCGTTCTGGGTAACTAATTTTTTGGAATACTTGATGCCCTAAAAAGTCAGGTGACCACATAGCAACCGCAAGCACCGCGAATGGCAATACCACCACAAAGCTCTCTAGGGTTGGTAAACCCAGCATCCAACCGGTATTTTCACCCCACCAATACATTGGGTTCATATTTGGTAAACCCGGCGCTGTTTTAAACTCAAACGGTGCACCCAGTAAAAATGCGATTAAACCACCAAGTAAGCAACTTAAAGGCACTGCTAACCAACGTTTTTTGAAGTGCTCAAGTAAGGCATATAACACGATAGTCGACAAGATCACAATGAAAGCGATATGGGTCATATCAATGCCTTCAGCCCATGCAAATAGCTTTTTAACCTGCGAAATCGTGCCAATAAAACCAAGGTAAAGCAGTAAACCGCCACACACGCCTCGGCTGGTTAACCCCGCCAGTAAACTCCCGCCTTTACTAAGCGCCAGTAATAGACCAAACGCCCCTATCAGTAAACCGAAGGCCATTGGGTGACCACCCGCAGCAACTACAATCGGGATCAAAGGAATAAGCGGGCCATGCGTACCCGCTAAGTTTGCTGTTGGTAAAAAGAAGCCTGAAAATAATAAAATGAAGATCGATACAATTAACAGCTCATAGCGCACATTTTCTAGAATAAAGCCTTCACCTAAGCCCAGTGGCGCTGCAAACGTTGCAGCAATTGCACCCACCATAACCACCTTGCCTATGGTCCCTGCCATGGCAGGAATAGAGTCTTCTAATTCAAACCGATAATCACGAAATGGTAAGTTAGGACGCCAGCGCTTAGGCTGCATAATTTGTAATTCGTGTTCAAGGTATTCGTCACGACTCGAAAATTCACTACTTGGTTTATGAAGTGCTTGATAGCTTTGCTGGTCGGTATGAGTATCCGATCCTTGTTCAGCAGGCGTTTTTGACGCTAATTGCTGCCTCGTATTCATGAGTTCTCCTACTGCCTATCTTGAAAAATTGTGTGAGTTTTTATTATGCAGTTAGGGTAAAGCAGCCAGATACAAAACACGATTAGGCAAATGGTCGGGTATGAATTTATAAAATAGGTGTTTTTAATAAGTTGAGAGACTCATAAAATACACTCAAACAATTGATAATTAATGATTTATTTATATTTAGCGCTTTTAAAGAGTAAGCAAAAGATTGTTTTTTAAGCACATTAACTATTAGTCTAATAAATTGTATGAATAGCAAACAGTGTTATAAAAACTACTTTTAAATTAACTGAATTTGCCTAATTCCTAACTACTAATATACTAATTTATTAGTAGTTTGATTAATGCTAACTCGCCAGTCGGTGGCTTTCTCACATAAGCGCATAAAGGGATGTATGAACACACAGCTCAAGCCTTGGCAATTTAATATCATTGTTTGCTCTGTTTATCTGCTGTTTGGCTTGTTTACCATGCAAGTGTTAAAAACACTAGCAGTATGGCCTCCAGCAGGAGTCGCATTGGCAGGCTTGATGTTATTTGGTCGTAAAGCCTGGTTGGGCGTTGCATCAGGCACCTGTTTAGTTGTGTTTTTTTACTTTTATCTCAGCGGCTTAAACCCATTCACGTTTAAACACATAGCAATAAATGCCGCTACAACCACAGGTAATACTCTCGCTGCTTTGACTGCATTTTGGCTAATTAACCGAAAACTTAAACAACACACACTGCTGACGAGCGTTACCAGTTTAGCCAGGGTGTTTATTGTTGCTTGCATTGCGATTGGCGTGATTTCTGCGCTTTTCGGTGTGGGCATATACTCACTAGTTGGTATCGAGTGGTTTAATGGCTTGTATGTAGGCATATTAAATTGGAGTATTAGCAATGCCTTAGCAGCAATTGTGTTCACCCCTGCCCTTTACTTTTTATGGCGAAATTGGCCTCATACGGTCACCCCTAGTGAATTTTCTAAACTTCTGTTGCTTACTTTTACCGTGGTTTTGTTGTGTTATTTTATTTTTGGCCCCGCATACACAACCATGACATTGCCATTTTTACAGCCTGCATTACTGCTGTTTCCACTGCTTTATGCCGCTACGCGGTTATCACCAACCGCCACCAGCTGCATGAATATGTTAGTATTTTTTGCAGCTTGGGTCGGAAGTAATCAAGGCTGGGGGTATTTTTATTATCATCATCCTAAAACAGCAGAAGTGACCATGCAGTTTTTCTTTTTATTTACTCTTTCAGCGGTATTACTTATTCAAGCCGTGTTTATTCAGCGCAAGAAAGAGCAACAAAAACTAACCACCATGCTCGAACAAAAAGTAGAAGAGCGAACCTATGAACTAGAACGTGCTAAGCATGAGGCATTAGCCTTATCTGTAACAGATCATTTAACACAACTTTATAATCGCCGCGGCTTCTTCGAAAAGGTTAATCAGCAGTTTGCAAAATATCATGACGCGCAATGTACTTGCTCTCTGTTACTGCTAGATTTAGACCAATTTAAAGCTATAAACGACAAATTTGGCCACGCTACTGGCGATGAAGTAATACGAACCACAGCGCATAAACTCATCCAACATAGCAGATCATCAGATATTGCGGGGCGCATTGGTGGAGAAGAATTTGTCTTATTTTTACCTATGGCAAATAACCACACGGCATTTGTTATTGCAGAAAAGATTAGAGCCGATATCGAACAACAAGACATCATCGCCGACAACAACCACGTTGTATTCACCGTGAGTATTGGCGTAAGTACCTTACAAGCAAGCGATAAGCGTATAGAATCGATGTTAAAACGCGCTGATAAAGCGTTGTACCAAGCCAAAAACCAAGGCCGTAATCAGGCGCAGTGTAGTTAGAATGAGTTACGAGTTGCTAGTTACGAGAGTAAAGTTACGAGAGTAAAGTTGCGAGATGCGAGAGTAAAGTTGCGAGATGCGAGCATGGGCCTAAGATTCCTTGCACTATACGACTAGAAATTAATTAACGGCTCTGTTAAAAATACACTGACTATAGAAGAAAACGAGCTATAAGCCCGTTAAGTTTAATGGAATTACTATCCTTGTGAGGTTCAAATGGAAATTGAAGTAACCAGACCAAAACAATATCATGATAAAATTAGAGATTACACTTTATGGGCCGACTCTAAAAAAATCGGCAAAGTCAAACCCAACTCTTTAGCCAACTACACAATACCTGATGACGCTGAATTTATCTGGTTCTCCATTGATTGGTGCTCTAGCCCTAAACTTTCTGTCAAAGATATTCAATCAAATAAAGTAACTGTTTCAAACACTATGAGCAGGAACTTACTATCGGGTCTATTTTTACCCATTTATTACGTTACTTTTGGTAAAAATAATTATCTAACAATTACGAGCGATGTATAACCACCCTTAATCGATTTTAGGTTCGATTACTTCATCGCATAACGATATTTTTACCCTTTGTCGCGGCATAAAGCCGCTGCTACCTTGTAGGCGTCACGCTTGCTTGGCGCGCGAAACAAGGTATTAGTTACGAGGAACGAGAGTAAAGTTACGAGAATCGAGGAACGAGTCTGTAGTAGCGATTTTACATCGCGTTTTTCTCGAACCTAGCTCCTAGCTCCTAGCGCCTAGCGCCTAGCACCTTAAAACTATTTCGTCTTTAACTTATTCAACTCATCATCTTGTTGTGCAACGAGTGCATTGAGGGTTTGGCTACCATCTCCGGCTTGGGTAGATAGCTCAGCTAGTTGCGATGCGGCATCTGAAATTAACGTCAGGTTGCGGTTTATCTCTTCTGTGACTGAGCTTTGCTCTTCTGCGGCCGTTGCAATATGGGTAATTTGCTGCGTGATTTCATCCACTTTGACGACAACTTCATGTAATGCATCAAATGCAACGGAGGTTTCATCTACCGCGGTTTGTGCACGCACAACACCTTGTTCAATTACTTTAGAAGCGTTACCTACTTCTAGCTGTAAGCTGTCGATTAGGCCACTGATGTCATCGGTTGATGAACGTGTTTTTGAAGCAAGTGCCCTTACTTCATCAGCCACTACCGCAAAGCCACGGCCTTGTTCACCGGCCCTTGCCGCTTCAATTGCTGCATTCAGTGCAAGTAAGTTAGTTTGCTCTGCAATTGTTCTGATCACATCTAAAATTTGGGTGATGTCGTTACTGCGTGCCGCAACTTTTTCAACCGCTTGATTGGCCTCTTTGATTTCATCTGACATGGTTTTAACTTGGGTAACCGCAGACGACAAGCTCGATTCACTGCTCACAACAAGGCTGTTTATTTCATCAGCTTGTTGCGCTGACTGCTCTGAGGCTCTTGCCACTTCAAGGGCTGTTGCGCTCATTTCATTCATGGCGGTCACAACACTCTCAATCTCTTGGAACTGCGCTTGAACGTTGTGCTTAGTATCAACAGCAACACTAGTTGCTAAGTGGGCCTGCTCTTTGGTTTGCGTTGATACATTTTTAAGCTCACCAATTAAATCTCGTAATTTAGCAAGAAACGCATTAAAGCCAGTTGCCAATGCGATTAGCTCAGCGTGAGTATCAACATGCAAGGTTTGAGTTAAGTCACCTTCAGCACTGGCAAGGTTATCAACGCGCTGTTGAATTTGCTGTAGTGGTGCCACAATTGTGCGGATCACTAAGGTCATGATAACAAAGGCTGCACCAGCAATAATAATACCTGTAACCAAGATTAAACCGCCTAGTGTATTGGCATTTTCACTCATGCTATTTGCCAGTGCATGCGGCCCTTCAAGGGCAAGCTCAGCGGGTACTTCAATCAATAAGTTCCACTGTGTTTTCGCAAGCTTAATGCTAATTGGGTAGTTAACTAAATACTCATCACCAACTTTAAATACACCACTTTGTTTTTTCGCTTTTACGTAATTGTCTAAAATGCTTTTAGTCACCGCCTCTTTTAACGGTCTGCCTAGCTTATCTTTGTAATGGCTACTACCAACCACTAAATCGAGTGAACTTAGCAAGGTAACGCGGGCTTTACCGTTATACAGCTCTTTTGAGAGCTTTTCGGTCATGCTTTGAAATACAGGCAATGTTAAATCAACCCCAGCAACACCTATAAATTCGTTATCACGAAGAATGGGCACAGTTAGAGAGGTCATCATTTCAGAGTAACCCGGGGTGATTTCGTATAGGTAGGGCTCCATAATGCAAGGCACTTTGGTGTCTTTTACACACAAGTACCACTCAGCTTCCCGCTGGCCAAATTCATTGAGCGTATCCACATATTTTTCAGCTACATCGTCAACCACTTGTTGCTCAATTACGCCGTCTCGGTTGCGCGTGAAATAAATTTCTAGTGTGCCAACGCCTGCTACAGAATGATCATACCCGCTGATAAAATTAGCATCACGGCCATCAAACGCATTTGCTTCAAATTGCGAGTAGATAGATGAAAGAATATCATTTTTTTGTAATAGAGAGCGATTCAACTCAACCACAGCATCGCGGGTTAAGGTAGCTGCCGCATCGTTGTCACCTAAGATAGCGGCAAATGAATAAGGCACTCGGTACGCTTCATTAATAAACCCAGCAACTTGTTCACCATATGCGGCGGCATTTGAAGCGAGCTTATCCTCCACCTCTGCAACAATCAACTTTTCTGATTGCGCAGCTAACTGCTGGTTGCTGCTTGACAGCTGCCACCATAAAACACTTGATAAAACAAACACAGTAATAAAAATACTGCCTACCGTAAGCCATAATAACTTTTTCGCTAATGCTAACTGCCGCATCGACATTTCCTGTTTTTATTGTAGGTTTGCTAATAGTTTAGACCATTTGCATGACTACACAGGGACAATTAGAAAAAAAGTATGAAGTTTTGCTGTAATTAAGCTGCTTTGTTAAGTTAGCGCAAGTTATGCTGCCATTCGGTGGGTGACATACCAAACCATAACTTAAAGCGACGACTAAAAATCGACAGCTCCGCATAGCCTAAACGCAGTGCTAAGTCGGTCATATTGATATGCTTTTTTTGTAATAGTCGCATTGCCTCTGACTTTCTAACTTCGTCCAACAATTGCCGATAACTGGTGTTATGCTCAGTTAATATGCGTTGCAGCTTTTTGGGGTGTAGCCCAACACTTTTGGCGGTATTTTCTTTATTGCACTCACCGGTTGCTAGCAACATTTTCATCGCACCTTCTATTTGCAGCATTTCATCGGGGAGTTTATTAAGGCGTTGCAGCTCAAGTTGATCCGCTATTAAGGTGTCTAAAATGGCATCATTGAGCTGGGGTTTATAGGATAAAAATGCGCTTGAAAAGTAAATCGCATCTACGTCACTGTTAAACTCAACCTCGCAATTAAGCACTTTATTAAATAATGGCCGCTGTTTAACTGCGACAGATTGCCGTAAGCACACTTTATCGGCGCGCCATTTCGGGCCAACTAATTCTTTTAATATTTTATTGACCAAACACACTGCCAACTGAGATTTTTGCTCAAACTCGTGTTTTTCGTCAGACAGTCGGACAAAACGTACCTCACAACTCGTTTGCCCAAGCAGGGCAAGGTTTAGCACAATACCTTCAGCATGCAGGTATATGTATTTTTGGGCAACATTGAGGGCATCAAGAATCGTAGGTTGGCGCGACATGTAAGCACCAATCAAGCCCACAGTACTCATACTTTGTGATGCGCCAAGCTTTAAGCCAAAACATGGCTCATCACACGCTTTGGCAGCAAGTTCAAGTAACTCAAGGTAATGAGCGTAAACAACAAAGCTGTCTGGGTCGCGTAACTGTGCGGGTAAAATACCTGCTTTCTCCAACAAAGTAATTGGATTCACACCATATTGCCTCACTAAATTCTCAAACCCAGCTAAACTAGAAGAGCGAATTAAACTTTCCACGCAGTGTGCCTTTTGTCCTAAAGAGTCATTTCAGTGTCCTAAAAAGTCAAATCAACTGCAAGTGATTTATTTATGCTAGAACAAACTCTGACAAACAGAACTTACAGATGAACATTGCAGCAAAACCGATAAACATCGACAACATTTTAATGGCCGACTTAGTCGCGCAGCGCAGCCACGCTAAAGCTGAGGGTATTGAAAACTACCAGCAAAGACGTGAACACTTACTTGCGTTAAAAGCCATGATTACTGAGAACCAAGCACGTATTATCGAGGCCATTAATCAAGACTATGGTAATCGCTCTCGCCATGAAACCTTACTTGCCGAAATCATTAATGCCTGTGCAGATATCAATAGCACTTTAAAGCACCTTAAAAAGTGGATGAAAGTGCAAAAGCGACATGTTGATCACCGTATGTATTTAGGGGCAAAGAACCGAGTTATTCCCCAGCCGCTTGGTGTTGTAGGGTTAATTGTGCCATGGAATTTCCCGATAAATTTAGCCTTTAGTCAATTAGCTGCTGCATTTGCAGCAGCTAACAAGGCGATGGTTAAAATGTCTGAAAACTCTCGGCATTTAAGTGCGCTTTTAGGGGAGCTTGTAGGCCACTATTTCAAACCCGAAAAGCTGCAATTTTACTGTGAGACTGGTGAAGTAGGCATCGCCTTTTCAAAGCTCCCCTTTGATCATCTAATGTTCACAGGCTCAGGCGAAACCGGTAAAAAAGTGATGGCTGCCGCAGCGCAAAATCTAACGCCTGTAACCCTTGAGTTAGGAGGTAAATCTCCTGCTGTGATTGCTACTGATTACCCGATGCAAAAAGCTGTTGAGCGCATCATGTATGTAAAGCAAATGAACGCTGGGCAAATTTGTACCAATGTTGATTACGTATTTGTGCATCAGTCTCAACTTGCGCTATTTATCGATACAGCAACTCGCTGGGCGAAGAAACATGTGCCAGATATCAATAGCCAAGATTACACAGCCATTATTGATGACCGCGCATTTAAACGCCTTACAAACTGTATTGAAGAAGCCAAACAACTTGGCGCTGACGTTATTACGCTTAGCGACCAAGTGGCTGATGCCAACACGCGAAAACTGCCACTGACATTAATTTTAAACAGCAATGACAGTATGAGCATTGATACCCGCGAGATATTTGGACCTATTTTAATGGTAAAAACCTATCAAGACTCGCAGCAGGTCGTTGATTATATTGCAGGGCGAGATAGGCCTTTAGCGTTTTACCCGTTTAGCTACAACAAACAGCTTATTAACTTTTATATTGAGCAGGTGATGTCGGGGGGTGTAAGCGTTAACGATGCCCTGTTTCATGTCGGTCAGCACGACTTACCTTTTGGTGGCGTAGGTGCCAGTGGTATGGGGCATTACCATGGCTATGAAGGCTTTTTAACCTTTTCAAAATTACGTCCGGTGTTTTATCAAGCCAAGTTTTCGAGCGTGAAATTTTTAATGCCGCCTTACGGCAGGTTTGCCGATAAGCTTTTAGCCTTTTTAAGTAAATTAAATTCATAATAATAAACACCAACAGGTGATAATAATGCAGCAACACACATTTGATTTTGACCAAATTATTATAGGCTCTGGATTTGGCGGCTCTGTGAGTGCGCTTCGCCTAAGCGAAAAAGGCAACCGAGTTTTAGTACTCGAAAAAGGCCTACGCCGCGACGATAAAGAGTTTCCAAAAACCAACCTAGATATCAAAAACTATATGTGGCAGCCAGAAATTGGCCTAAAAGGCTGCATTCAATTTTCGTTTACCAGCAAAGTCACTGTGCTGCATGGTGTGGGTGTGGGTGGTGGTTCACAAATTTATGCCAATGTGCAACTTATTCCTGATGATGAAGTGTTTCAATCTCCAGCGTGGACACGCATAAAATCAGACTGGAAAGAAAGCCTAATGCCCTACTATGGCCTTGCACAGCGCATGTTAGGCAGTGCCAAAAATACCTATACCAATGTTGCCGATCACACACTAAAAGAGATTGCAGAGCAGATGGGTCAAGGTGACTCGTTCAAAACCGTGAATACCGGGGTGCTTTTTGCAAAACCCGGCGAAGCCTATAACAAAGAGCTACCCGACCCATACTTTAATGGCGATGGTCCAAGGCGAAATACCTGCCATTACTGTGGTAGCTGCATGATTGGTTGTCGCCATAATGCCAAAAACACCTTAATGAAAAACTATCTGTACTTTGCCGAACGCAATGGCGTAGAGATAAGACCCAGCTCTGAAGTAATCAAAATCACCCCGCTCAATGCAGATGGCAGTGCAGGATACAAAATTAAGATTAAAGATACCAGTCATCGCAACAGCCATATTTATACGCTAACAACACGTGGCGTTGTGCTAAGCGCAGGGGTCATGGGCACCGTGCCTTTGCTTTTAAAAATGCGCGATAAAGACAAAACATTGCCCAATATTTCAGCTTGGCTAGGTCAGCAAATTCGCACTAATTCAGAAACCCTCACCACCGCGAACAACACTACTAAAAAAGTTGATGATGGTGTTGCGATCAGCTCATTTATTTCGGTCGACAAAGACACCAATATTGAAATTTGCCGGTTTAGAGAAGGCGCCGATGGCACATGGCTATATTTACCTTACGTTCCCATGGTGACTGGAAAAGGCCTCAAGCGTATTGCTAAGTTTTTAGTGAATACACTGCGCCATCCAATAAAAACAGCCAAAGTCTTGCGGCCAAAAGGAAAAGCCCGCAGCTCAATTCTCTTTTTGGTGATGCAAAAATCCGAGGCGTTTATTCACCTTGAATGGCGACGTAAATGGTATCGCTTATTTAAAAACGGCATTACTGCGGTGCAAAAAGACAATGACACGCCGCTTAGTGTTAGTTTTCCAAAAGCAGAAGAAGCAACCAAACTCTACGCCGAAAAACTCGGTGGCGTGCCAGGCTCAGCCTTATCTGAAGTGCTATTTGGTGCCCCGATGACGGCGCATATAATGAGTGGAGTCGCCATGGGGACTGATGCTTCTAACGGCGTAGTTGATAGCTCCGGAGAAGTGTTCGGCTATCAAAACCTACGAGTTATTGACGGCTCAATCATACCGGGTAATTTAGGGGTAAACCCATCATTAACCATTACCGCATTGTCGGAATATGCAATGAGCCAAGTGCCGGTATTCGATGCAGCCCGAGCAAGCAAGATAAAACCAATAGAATTTAGTGAACCACGCGAAGGCCTAGTATCTGCGCTTACGGGTTCAGGTGATTTAGCAAAATCGATTGCTGAAAAACAAAAAAGCCGTGCATAAAGCACGGCCTATTTTGATAAATAGCGATTAGATCACTGATAACTCTACAGCAATGTTACCGCGTGTAGCGTTTGAGTATGGGCATACTTCGTGCGCTTTATTAACAAGTGCAAGAGCGGTGTCTTTATCAAGATCACCTACCGATACCGCAAGCTTAACAGCAATACCAAAACCACCTTCAATAGGACCAATAGATACTTCTGAGTTAATATGAGTATCAGCTGGTAATTTAATTTTTGCTTGGCCAGCCACTAACTTTAATGCACCGATAAAACAAGCCGCGTAACCTGCTGCAAATAATTGCTCAGGGTTTGTACCTTGACCATCATCACCACCTAACCCCTTAGGAGTTGATAGTGCCACATCTAAACGACCATCATCTGATTTTGCTGTGCCTTCACGTCCACCTGTTGCTGTTGCTTTTGCTGTGTATGCGACGCTTTGTAGTTCTTTCATGATTACTCTCCTAATTGAGTGAAAATATAATTTGCATGCAAAATATATTAGATCAGCTTTTTCGGGATTGCAAATACTTTGTATGCAAATTAAAATACTCGTATTGAATTTTGAGGATCGAGTATGAAATACCCACAACTAAAATTAGATAACCAACTATGCCATCGCTTATATATGGCATCGAATGGGATTGCCCGTGCGTATAGAGATTCTCTTAATCAATTAGATTTAACCTACCCGCAATACGTAGTGATGATGGCGCTGTGGGAAAAAGATCAGATCAGCATTGCTGAATTACTTGAAAAAACCGCCATTGATGGCGGTGCGATGACGCAAATTTTGAAAAAAATGAGCGATAAAGCATTGTTGTCGATCACCAAAGATAGCCAAGATAAACGCAAACGACTCGTGCAGCTCGAAGCCAAAGGCAAGGCGATGCAAGATCAAGCCGCCAATATACCGTCGCAAATTCGTTGTCGCTTCCCAAGCATTAACGAACAACAAGCACTGCAACTGATTGAATTACTCGATTTAGTAAATAGTGACCTCAATTAACAAAAATTATTTGAAAGTGAATTTGGATTACACTGCTTTTTAATAAAACTAGATGCGCTATAGTGTTCAAAACTCATCAATACGGACACCATCATGAAAGCATTTGGATACACTACAGCAACCCCAACGTTATCGGACTCATCACTACAAGCGATTGAATTACCTGATCCCGTTGCCACAGGTCACGACATTCTTGTAGCCGTAGAAGCAATTTCAGTAAACCCCGTTGATACTAAAATTCGCGCTAATGTGTCACCAGACATTGGCTACAAAGTTATTGGCTGGGATGCCGTGGGGACGGTTAAAGCTGTTGGCGACAAGGTTTCGTTATTTAATGTCGGTGATCGTGTGTTTTATGCTGGCGACTTAACGCGCCAAGGTAGTAATGCTGAGCTGCAACTTGTTGATGAACGCATTGTCGGTCTTGCACCAACAAGCCTGAGTAATAGTGAAGCAGCCGCCCTGCCCTTAACCAGTATTACGGCATGGGAGTTATTGTTTGACCGCTTACAGATTGAAAAATCTAAGAACAATAAGCCAGCCTCTGTATTAGTGATAGGTGCCGCCGGTGGTGTAGGCTCAATTTTAGTGCAGCTTGCCAAACAGCTTACCAATTTAACGGTTGTTGGTACCGCCGCACGAAAAGAAAGCGCCAACTGGCTTAAAGATTTAGGAGTTGATCATGTTCTTGATCATAGTAAAAACCTGAACGAGCAACGTCTTGCGGCCGACCTGAATGAATTTGATTACGTAGTGAGCTTAACGCACACCGACCAACATCTTGATAGCATTATGGAAGTGATCAAGCCACAAGGTAAATTGGCACTGATCGACGACCCTGCAAGCTTTGATATTTTAAAGTTAAAGCGTAAAAGTATTTCGTTGCATTGGGAGTTTATGTATACCCGCTCAATGTTCCAAACCGATGATATGATTGCCCAACATCAGCTTCTTTCAGAGCTTGCTAGCTTAGTTGATAACGGCACAATCAAAACAACATTGGGTGAGCATTTAGGTAAGATAAACGTAGCAAACCTTATTAAAGCCCATAGAATTTTAGAATCTCATAAAGCTCGCGGAAAGCTTGTGTTGGAAGGGTTTGAGTAACGAGGAATAAGTTGCGAGGTGCGAGATTCGAGAAACGAGAGTAAAGAAGCGAGCTGCGAGAAGCGATTTTACATCGCGTTTTATTCTCGAATCGCTCCTACCTCACCAATAACGCGGCATAAAGCCGCTGCTACCCGTAGGCGTCACGCTTGCTTGGCGCGCGAAACAAAAAATTAAGATTCAAGTTACGAGGTGCGAGATACGAGAAGCGAAGTGCCAGCTTGTAGCAGCGATTTTACATCGCGTTTTATTCTCGTATCCTCCTACCTCAACCATGTCGCGGCATAAAGCCGCTGCTACGAAAAACGAGATACGATGTGCGAGCATATATCAGCGATTTCACATCGCGTATTTCCTCACTCAACAATAATAACACGCATCATTAAAGTGCATTACAGCACTTACCTTTCACTATTTTAGTGCCTGTTTTTAGGGACGCCCTTACCGCCCAATATTAACCAATTGATTTTTAATGTATTTAATTTAAATAAAGGTTTGGCACAGATCTTCCAATAGTGAGTATGAACTGGCACTAACAAGGAGACTAACGTGACTAACTTCTTTCACACTCTTTATCTACTTTGGCGATTAGACATCAGCACATGGCATATGCATGAAGCAAACGATCCGCATAATGTGGCTGATTTGGAGCGTCGCTATGTTAAATAATGACCCCGCATTTATTGAAGCGCTTAAAAAAATTTCGGTTCACCAACTGACAATCACCGAAGCGTCTGAGCAGTACGACATTCCTAAGCGTGTGTTATACAAAGCCGCACGACAGCAACAAGTTAAACAGAACAAACAAAAAGCGTATTTAATTGCCACTCAGAAGCGCCTTCAACAAAGTCTACGTAATGTAGAAATGGAGTTAGCTAGCTTCAGCTAAATAACTTCTGTATGGTTAAAATACACGCACAATAATGATGGATTAAGTATGCACGCAGTAGAAGTAAACTTTGATGGCTTAGTGGGGCCTACTCACAATTACGCGGGATTATCGTATGGCAATGTCGCTTCACTAAGTCACGCCTCTTCGCATTCGAACCCCAAAGAAGCCGTGCTTCAAGGCCTTGAAAAAATGAAGGCAATGCACGAATTAGGCCTAGAACAAGGTATTTTTGCACCTCATGCTCGCCCCGACATTAATGTGCTAAAGCGTTTAGGTTTTACAGGCAGCGATAGCCAAATTATAGAAAAAGCATTTAAAGCCGACCCTGTTTTACTGCGAGCTTGTTACAGTGCATCGGCCATGTGGACAGCCAATGCTGGCACTATCTCGCCTTCAGTCGATACGCTTGATGACAAAGTGCACTTTACGGCTGCTAACTTAAATAACAAATTTCACCGCTCGCTAGAGCCCGTTACAACTACGGCTTTATTAAAAGCCATGTTTAACGATGAACGTTACTTTAGCCATCATACGCACTTACCTGATCAAGGTTTTTTTGGTGATGAAGGCGCCGCAAATCATAATCGATTATGCGACAGCCATGCAGATGCAGGGCTTGAGATCTTTGTTTATGGTGCAAGTAGTTTTAATAGCGCCTTGCCAAAGCCCGTTAAATTTCCTGCAAGACAATCTCTTGAAGCTTCGCAAGCAATTGCCCGTTTACATCAGCTAAAGCCAGAAAATCAATTATTTATTCAGCAAAACCCTGATGTGATAGACCAAGGTGTCTTTCATAACGATGTAATCGCAGTGGCCAATGGCAATGTACTTTTATGCCACGAACAAGCGTTTTTGCATCAAGCTGATACGCTAAAACAGATCAAACAAGCTTACCTAGGCAATAAACCGCTACATATTATTGAAGTGCCAACCAATAAAGTGAGCATTACAGATGCTGTAGGCAGCTATTTATTTAATAGCCAATTAATTACCTTAAGTGATGACAGCATGATGCTGGTTGCACCTAAAGAATGTCAGCGTAATCAAGCTGTTCACGATTACATTCAAGAAATGATTTTGGCAGATAACCCAGTTCAGCAAGTGCGCTTTTTTGACTTGCGCCAAAGCATGCAAAATGGCGGTGGCCCTGCTTGTTTACGCTTGCGTGTAGCGCTCAACACTGACGAACTAGCCGCGGTCAATCCGGGTGTACGATTCAACGAAGAAAAATATAACCAATTAGTAAGTTGGGCGAATAAGCATTACCGTGACTCGTTAAGTAGTGACGACTTTGCCGATCCAATGCTTTTAACCGAAAGCTATCAAGCACTTGATGAGTTAACCAACTTACTTAATTTAGGCTCTGTGTATCTATTTCAACAAGAATAAATAATGAAAATTAAAGCTGTACACTCTATTAAAGGGGTGTCTAAATCACTCAATAGTTTACTGATTGATAGCGTTGCCAGTGGCGCATCAATCGGCTTTATTGCCCCGCTATCATTACAGTCAGCACATGACTACTGGCAAGGGGTCGATGGCGATTTAGCAACGCCCTACCGTAGGCTTTATCTTGCCCTTGATGGTGATACGGTGATTGGCTCAGTGCAGCTTTCTTTGTGCGCCAAAGCCAATGGCGCTCACCGCGGTGAAGTAGAAAAGCTCATGGTGCACAGCGAATATCAAGGCAAAGGAATAGCAAAACAATTGATGAATAGCCTAGAAACCGACGCCCGTATCTTAGGAATTCAATTACTCGTACTTGATACCCGCCAAGGTGACACTGCTTCATATTTGTATCGAAAACTCGATTACATTGAAGCTGGCACGATTCCTGGTTTTGCGAAAAGTTCCTCCGGTGAATTTGACGCAACGGTGTATTTTTATAAGCAAGTCGCCTAGATCTGCTTTTATAGCCAATTGATATAATCATAAAGTCGACTAATAAAAATCTTTAAACGTACTAAACTAGTACTGCGGATTTTTATTAGGAGCGATAAATGGCGCTATCAATACAGCAACGGGTACTCTTTCTAGCCCTACTTCCCCCCCTACTCATTGCAATTATGCTGACACTCTACAACTATGTGCAGTCAAAGCACAGTGGTGCGCAAACCGTTGAAAGTTTTGCTACACAAATGGAAAACGACCGAAAGGCCGAAGTCAGTAACTATCAAAAAATTGCCATGAGTTCGATTGCTCATCTCATCGCACAAGATGATGGCTCTAATACTGAACAATTGCAAAACCAAGCAAAAAGTATTTTGCGTAATTTGCGTTTTGATGATGCTGGCGATACAGGTTATGTGTTTGTTTATGATGTAAAAGGTGTCAATATTGCCCATGGCGTTAACGCCTCACTTGAGGGTAAAAACCTTTATGATTTTAAAGATCCTAATGGGGTTTATCTGATACGAGAGCTGATTGATGCTGCGAAGAAAGGCGGTGGTTATGTGCAGTATTCTTGGAAAAATACCAACGGCAGTGTAAACCCTAAACTCGGCTATGCCGCTTTGGTACCAAAATGGAATTGGGTGCTAGGAACCGGCTTTTGGATCAGTGGCCTTGAGCAACAAGTTGCAGTAACAGAACAACGGGTTAATGAAGGTATCGATAATGCCTTTATAAACACAGTTATCGCTTCAATATTCGCAGTTGCAATTACCGCAGCGATTGCAGTGGTGGTATCACGCAGTATTACTAGCCCACTGCACACAACCGTACTCGCAATGAACGATATATCACAAGGGGATGGCGATTTAACCCAGCGTTTAATGGTGAAACGAGACGATGAACTGGGCAAACTTGGCAGCTCGTTTAACCGCTTTGCCGATGACGTTGGTAAAATGGTTATTGATATACGCCAATCATCGCAATCGATGAATCAAGCGTCACACAAACTTAACGAGCTACTTGCTAACATGCACGCAGGTATTAATCGCCAACATGAAGAAAGTGAGCAAGTTGCAACCGCAATAAACGAAATGTCGGCGGCGTCAATGGAAGTTGCCCGCAGCGCCCAAGAGGCCTCAACCGCTGCTGAACATGCCGATCATTTAGTAAAACAAGCTAACAACCAATTACTCATTGCTATAAAGGTGATTAATGGCCTTGCCAAACAAGTTGATGAAGGGGCGAATGCAGTTGATCAGCTTAACCAACAATCGAGTCAAATAGGCAGTGTGCTTGATGTGATCAGAAACATTGCTGAGCAAACGAATCTATTGGCACTGAACGCGGCAATTGAATCTGCCCGAGCTGGTGAAGCGGGTCGTGGTTTTGCAGTGGTGGCTGATGAAGTGCGAACTCTAGCAAAACGCACGCAAGATAGTACTCATGAAATTGAGGCAATGATTGAGCAAGTACAGCAAGGAACAACAACTGTAAATAGCATTATGCAGTCAATCAAATCTGGCAGTGCAACCAGTGTTAATGAGGCAGGCGAAGTCGAAAAAGCGCTTAATGAAGTACTGCTTTCGGTTAACACTATCACATCACAAAATGCACAAATTGCCACAGCCGCTGAAGAGCAAACGTCAGTGTCTGAAGCGATTAATCAAAACATGACGACCATTGTCGATATTGCTAACAAAACCGCTAATGATACCGATGTAGCAACGTCATACATGCATGAACTAACAGACACGGCAACGCAGTTAGAACAAAATGTAAGCCGTTATAAAACCTAATAACTGATTGATGGTTAGGCAGGCATTGCAGCCTGCTTAACAAAAATCATTGGTCTTTTGTAAGTTCTTTAGCCAATCGAACAAATCATTATCGTAGCGCTTTAGACGCTGTTGATGTTTGTCATTAAGGCTATAAAAAGGCGCAATACAAATATACTTTTCGCCCATAATAAGTACTAAGCGCAAACCAAAAAATGAGTAATGGTGAATAAACTGCACTTGTCTTGCGTGCATATGGCGGCATTGCCCAAATAAATTACGGTAATGCACACCATGACGGCACACCGTTAAATTACGCTTTGAATTAAACACAAGTAGCGCTAATAACAACGTAACTGCACAAGCTAAAAAGCTAAAAAGTAAGCTGCTCACTTCTGATGAGCTATTAATAAATCCCACAAATAAGATTAAGTTAAATGCAGCTAGCAGTGCCCAACTCCTCAACTCAAAGCGCTTTTCTAAATCAATGACCTTCATTTTTGTTCCTAGATTTTTATTTTTTGCGATGGTGTCAGCAAAATGTGGAAGAAAAATGGATTTGCTTAATAAGCACGGTAAATTTGCATTTATATTTTGTCGTGGCTTTCAGGTTGTTACATAAAAGGTACAAAGGTGTTAATCGAAACTTATTATTAGCAATTCAAGTTACATTAAGTTTTAGTGACTAAACTATTTGTAAATTTTTAGAACACAAAGGGAAGAAATGATGAACTTTAAAACTACATTACTTAGCAGCGCCGTTTTATTTGCACTTGTTGGTTGTGGCTCAGATGACGACAAGAACGATTCGGTTGATCCTCAGCCGCAAACTGCACAGTTCACGTTAGGTGTGTCTGATGCACCTGTAACAGGTTTAAAAGCTGTAAATGTTGTGTTTGATTCAATCACATTGAAAACCCAAGGTGGTGAAGAGTTCACTTTTGAGACCCGTGAAGATGATGATGAAACCATGCCTGAAATGGTTAATTTATTAGACTACACAGGTGATGATGTATTTTCTTTATTAGAAGATGAAGAAGTAGCTGCGGGTGAATATCAATGGATCCGTGCAGATGTCATCAATGGTGACACAAACGATTTAACCATGACTTCGCATGTTGTTTACGAAGATGACAGCATTGCACCACTGGTTGTTAAACGTAAAGGCAACGATGGTATCGGTGAAATTCAACTTGATGGTTTTACCCTAAACCAAGCTGGTAACGAGTTTGTTATTGAATTTGACCTTAAAAAGTCACTAGTTGATCCACAAAATAGTGATGAGATCTTCTTAAAACCACGCGGTGTTCGCTTAGAAAACCTTGCTGAATCTGAAGATATCGAAGGCACTGTAAGCGATGTACTTATCGCTAACTGTGAAACTGATAATATCGATATCGCACTAGAAGATGGCTCATTCGGTCATGCTATTTACTTATATAGCAGCGATGTTGAAATGCCAATGGACAACTATGAAGTTAACGAAGACGAAACACCATTAGATGCACCTCTTGCAACGGCGGATGTTGTTTTCGATAGCGAAGATAACCAATACGAATTTGAACTTGCGTTCATTCAACCAGGTGATTATCAACTTGCTTATACCTGTGCAGCGCACATCGATGACGTAGAAACGCAAGACGAAGCATTTACGCTTTATCAAGTAAAACCAATTACAGTTACATCGGGTGAAGACTTAGACGTGTCTTTCACTGTTTCTGAATAATATTGGAATACCCCATCAAAAGCCCGCACTGTGTGCGGGCTTTTTGTTGTTTAGAGTGTATCGTAACGAATAATTACTTCAGATATTTGATCCACAACTTTATCTGCACCGGTTTTAATGTCTTCCATGATCATACTGACTTCTTCAACATTTTGCTGAGACTCACCAGACAGAGCTTCGATTTCTTCGATAAGAGCCGTCATTTTTGCTGCGATTTCTTGCGTCTTTCCAATCAGGCCTGATATTTCACTGGTCGACACAGAAGTACGTTGCGATAAATTCCTTACTTCATCGGCAACCACCGCAAAGCCGCGGCCATGCTCCCCGGCTCTGGCAGCTTCAATCGCTGCATTTAAGGCAAGTAAGTTTGTTTGCTCTGCGATGCTATTAATGGTGGTTACAATTTCACCTATTTGTGATGACTGCTGCGCTAAAACATCCGACAGTTCACGAGTTTGATGAACCTGCTCGCTCACTTTTTTTGATGACGCAACACTACTTAAAATTCGCTGCTGACCATTAGTCACGACTTGCGAGGTTTCTTCAGACGTGTGGCCGGCATTTTCAGCTGCATGTTTAACTTCTTCGGTGCTGTTAACTCTGGCAGTGACATCAGATGCAAACTTAATGATCTGCGTCACTTTACCCTGTTTATTAAAAATAGGGTTATAGGTTGCCTCTAAGTAAAGCGGGCTGCCATCACGTTTTTTACGAGAAAATTGCCCAGAGAAAATGCGCCCGTTAGAAAGCTCTTGCCAAAAGTTGGGGTTCTTTTGATAAAAGTCGTCATAACAAAACAGTTTGTGATGCTGACCTTGGATTTCAGCAAGACTGTAACCTACAACATTTAAGAAATTATCATTCGCAGAAATAATATGACCATCCGGCGTAAAGCGGATCATCGCAGTGCTTTTATTAACGGCATCATAGATTGCCGACATTTCATCAAGTTTCTCGACTTCTTTAGTAATTTCTGAAGCGAACTTAATTGCACAGCGCACCTTGCCATCATCACCGCGAACAGGAAAATAGGTTGCACGCAGCCAAATATCTTCGCCGGCACCATTTATGCGCGAGAAAACCCCTGACTTTGCTTGGCCTCTAGCGATATCTTGCCAAAACGTTTGATACTCTTTTGAGCTGCTATATTCAGGCGCACAAAACTTACGATGATGCTGACCAATAATATCCCCAGCTTGCACTTTCATTGTTTTACAAAACAAATCATTGGCTTCGAGAACAGTTCCATCTGGTGTAAATTCGATATAAGCAATATTTTCTCTGATCCCAGCTAAATATTGCTGACTTTTATCAACATCATGCTGCAAGGCATCAATGAGTTGATCTTTATGTTTACTAAACCACATTGAAACACCAGTTATTAGGGTAGTTAAATAAATATTAGCTCACTAGCATAAGAAATAGAATTACAAAATGGTTCTTTTTTCTTAATGATTAACAGGTTAACCAACTGCCAGTTCTAACACTAAAGCGCTTTCTTCTTAAACATTGAGCAAATATATAATATTATAAGCCTTACCCAAACAGCCTAGGCTTTGTTATGACCTCGCGTATTCTCAAATCGATTTTCTACTCATCTTTTCTATTAGGCTCTGCCGTATTTTTGCAAGGCTGCCAAGAACAACCTCAATCAGATCAAATCGCCGTCACTGGCGGGCTCATCCAAGGGCAAAAAGAAGGTCGCTTTATTGCCTATAAAGGCATTCCGTATGCAGCAGCTCCGGTGGGAGAGTTACGCTGGCGAGCACCGCAGCCTGTGCCTAAGTGGCAAGATGTAAAAATACTTAACGATTACGCGCCTGACTGTATGCAAAAACCGTTTGCAGCCGACGCTGCACCGCTTACAACAACCCCTTCGGAAGATTGCCTTTATTTAAATGTATTTAAACCCACTAAACACAGCGATGCTCCTTATCCCGTTGTGGTATGGATACACGGTGGTGGCTTTGTAAATGGTGGCGCATCACCCGCTGTTTACTCAGGTGAAAGCTTTGCTAAACAAGGGGTTATTTTTGTTAGCTTTAATTATCGCCTAGGCCGATTTGGCTTTTTTGCGCACCCAGCCCTTAGTCGTTTTGAGAACGATGCACTGGGCAATTACGCTTTGATGGATCAAATTGCGGCACTTGAATGGGTGAAACAAAATATCGCTCAATTTGGTGGTGATGCTGCAAAAGTAACGCTAATGGGTGAATCTGCAGGAGGCGCATCGGTACATGCAATGATGCAAACCCCTGCTGCTAATGGCTTATTCCAGCAAGCGATTATTATGTCAGCGGGCGGACGAGAACTATTTAAGCGGTTGCCACTTAGTAGTGATGATGACACTGTGCTAAGCGCCGAAAAAATTGGCGAAAACTTTGCCAAACAACACACCATTTTAGGCAGTGATGAAAATGCCCTTGCTGCACTGCGTGAGTTATCTGCCGAAGACGTGGTTGATAACCTAAATTTGAGCACATTAAATCGACAAAATAATGATGAGTCTACTTACGTTGGCGGGCCAATTATTGATGGCACCATCATCAATTCGGCGACAGAAGCGCGCTTGAGTAAAGGCACATTTAGCCATGTTGCGACCATGGTTGGCACAACAGATATGGATTTAGGCTTTGCTAATTTTGCTTCTAAAGAGGCGTTATTCGCAAGTTTTGCTCCACACAGTACACAAGCAAAAATGACTTACGATGCAAGCGGCGAAACGCCATTGCCTTTACTCAATTACCAAGTTGGTCAAGATGCTTTAATGCAAGAGCCTGCAAGGTTCGTTGCAAAACGTGTGACAGATATGGGTAAGGATGCCTTTTTGTATCGTTTTGGTTATGTGGCGCAAACCTTAGATAAACCAGGTGCAGAGCACGCCAGCGAAATTCCATACTTTTTTAATACTGTGGCAGCGAAATATGGTCATGTCACCACTGAGCAAGATAAGCAAGCCGCTAAAATAATGCACCGTTATGTGACGAATTTTATTAAGCTAGGCACCCCCAATGGCCCGGGTTTACCGACTTGGCAAGCATATAAGAATGATGAATCTTTTATACTGCAAATGAGTAAATCAGGGACTGCAGAGTTTTTACCGGATCCCTTACAAGCGCGGTTAAACATCGCAGAAACAAAAGCTGAAAATTAATCAAATAAGGCGCTTAATATAAGCGCCTTATTTTTATCCTTGCTGCTGAACATACTCAAGCGCTGTCATCTTGTGATATGTCACATTAGGATGAAATACGTGAGTAGGATCTGGGTCTACTATTTCAATTGGCGTGCCTTGACTGCGAGCAATATCGAGTGCCATTTGGGTAATATTGACGCTAAACGAGGTGCCAATAAAGACGATTTTATCGGCATCAAGCATGCGCTGTTGCGCCTCAGAGATTCGATAAAGCTCAGTGTAGTATTCATCAAATAACAACACGTAAGGCTTAAACGACTCGTTGAGCTTGGGGCTTTCATTATTAATATTGAACACCTCAAGCAAGGAGTTGTGGAGGTTGTCTTCGTTGACATTATCCCACGGCGCGTTAAAAGCCATCACATCGTCACCTTGATGGTGAAACAGTGTCATTTGATCTAAGCGACCATGAATAGCAATAAAATCGGTGTTACCTGCTTTGCCATCAAGGCCATCGATATTTTGCGTAATGAGATTTTTATCACTCAACCAATGATGCACTTCATTGGGACCGTGATGGCGATAGGTTGCAAAGCGATGATAATACCAAGCTAAAAATTCGCGGGGATTATTTTCGTACATAGCACGCGTTGCCATTTCCATCGGCGTATAATTTTTGCTGCCAATGGTCCAATAACCATCCTCGCCACGAAAGGTCGGTATACCGCTAGCGGCACTCACTCCCGCCCCTGTAATATAGAGTGTATTCATAGAGATAACTTTACCTTGTAAGCAAGTGCATCGGCTGTCACTTGTTGATTATTATCCATACCACCAAGACGATACAAACTTCCTTGGTGCTCTAATAAACCTCGATGATCCATGCTCGCGGTACCGGCTTTTGGCATCACTTGCCACGTGTTTTTATCAACATCAAAGCGCCAAACATGATCACTCGCTGGCGCTGGTTTACCATCGTACCCCATACCATTGTAGTTATATGGGTTCTCAGAGCCGCCCATCATATAAATGTCGCCATTAAAACTGGTTGCTGCCATACGGTAATGGGCAACACCTGTTGGGTGTGGCACGGTACGCCAATCTATCTTTAATGGGTTATCAGCATCAATCGTACCTTTTAAGCACTGTGCAACCGCAGCGAAAGAACGGCGCTTATCAGCATTCGCCTGTGTTTTAACGCCATCACACACCAATATGGTGTTTCCACTAATTGCCGCCGCTTGGCCAAACACCGGTTGACCTAAAAATGGCGAAGCCTGTTGCCAGGTATCCGTTTGCGTATCATACACTTGTACAAGGTTAACATTGCCATCGTTATGCCAACCACTGACTAAATAGATATAACGCTGCTGGTACGAAAGCGCCACGCTGTCATCCACCGGCACTGGCATATTGGCAAGTTGCGTATATGAATTAGAGAGCACATCATAGCGATATACATCGGGTGTAGAGATTTCTTGATGATCGGCGCTAACGGTATACCCACCAAATACATAGGCATGCTTACCCACACCCACCGCGGTACTCGCCAAACGGCCACTAAGAGGCAACGTACTTGGCACGGCTTTAGCCGCTTGCCACGCGTTATCGCCCACTTTAAGGACCCACACTTTGTTGTGAACATCGGTATGTGCTTTGCCTGAGCTCAAGCCCATAAAGCTTAGGAAGTAGGCTTGTTCATCAATAACAACTTTGGCAACAGCATTGTTCGCGACGGGTTCGGGTAAGGCAGGTATGGTTGCAAGTGCAATAGAAAATAACAGGCTCATAAATTAAATAGGTAACTTAACACATCGCTAAAGAATACCATTTTATGAGCCTGAAGAAAGGCTCGCTATTAGTAAGCAATACTAATACGTTGATTTAAATGAGCTGCCGATTGTGCTTCATCAAGCATCGCTTTAGCATAATCAGTGACTGATATTTTGCTTTCGCCGTTTGCATCAGTAAAGAAGCTGTCGCCACCAACACGGTACGGGCCTTCTGACTCACCTGGGTAAATGACCGCAGCTGGTGATACAAAAGTCCAAGCTGTATCTGCTGTTGATGCTCTAAATACATCAAGTGCTTCACCTTGAGCTATGGCTTCTGCTTTGTATTCAGCAGGAAAATCTGGGCTTGATACTAGTGTTACACCGGGTGCGACTTCTAAGCTACCTGCACCGCCCACCCATAGAATGCGTGTGTTAGTACCTGCAAGTGCGTTTAGTAATTGTTTTGCTGTATTTGCCACAATTTTATGGTTACCTAAAGCACGACCACCAATTGCAGCAATAACAACATCACTACCTGCAGCTGCAGTTGCGATATCGTCTTTAGTTAAATCAAATTCAGTCACTGTAACGTTATCTTGGGTTACTTTACCTGCGTCTCTAACTAATGCATTTACTTGATGACCACGTGCGATTGCTTCTGAAGTAATGTGGCTGCCAATCCAACCTGTTGCGCCAATAACTGCTAATTTCATAAGGAATTCTCCGTTGTTTGTTTCAATGATTGCAGTTTACTTGTTCACTAATTACTGATAAATACACTATATAGATACACATTGTTTCATATTAAGATACCAATGGATAAACTCACTTCAATTACTAGCTTTGTCGAAGTTGCCCGTACAGGCAGCTTTACTCAAGCCGCTGAGCATTTAGGTTTAAGCCGATTACAAGTTTCTAGACATATTCAAGATATAGAAAAGTGGCTAAATTTAAGATTGTTTCATCGCACAACACGCAAAGTGAGTTTAACATTTCAAGGCGAAGAAGCCCTTAGCTATTGCCAGCAAATATTAAATCAAGTGTCTGATTTACAAAGCAGAGCACACAGCCATAACAACGAATTAGTGGGTACCATTCGAGTTGCCTCTCCGATCGGGCTTGGCCAACATAAACTGTTTGATGCCATTGAAGTGTTTACCAAGCGCCATCCACAGACGCGCTTTGAACTGTTACTTTCTGATAGTTTATCGCAGCTCGTTGATGACCGCGTTGATATCGCTTTGCGTTATATCCACCAGCCCGATGAAGGACTCATTGCCCGTAAGCTAATGTATATCGCAACCGCAGTGTGTGCATCAAACGACTATTTAGCTACGAGCCCACCGATTAATGAGCCAAATGACTTAACTGCACATAATTGCCTTATTCATAACAAACACACTATTTGGCAATTTCAACACGACGACAACACACAAAAAGTCACGGTTAAGGGCAACATTGTTGCCAACGATATGGGGGTGCTTTTAAAAGCAGCAAAACAAGGAATCGGGGTAGCTCACCTACCATGTGATCTCGCCAATGACTATTTGGCATCAGGTGAGCTTGTAAAAGTACTGCCAGAGCATACAACTATAGGCTCTCACTTGTGGGCAGTGTATTTATCACGTAACTTCCAACAAAATGTGGTGAGAGCGTTCATCGACTTTTTAGCAGAGCACTGGCAACACGATATCTTATAATCTAAACCTGCTGCAAATACGTATAGGCTATAAAAAGGAGCCGAAATGCAGCATTTAGATCATGAAGTATCACGCATCATAGAGATGGCGTGGGAAGACAGAACCCCGTTTGAAGCAATAAACCAACAGTTTGGTTTAAATGAAAAAAGCGTTATCGCGCTAATGCGTGAGCAATTAACAAGCTCGAGTTTTAAACTTTGGCGAAAACGCGCATCAGGTAGGCAAACCAAACACCTAAAACTACGCCATCCAGATATATCCCGTGGTTATTGTAAAACCCAATATAAACATAGATAGTTTACACGGCTTAAAACCTAGTATGAAAAAGATTACTGATTCAGTTGGTTAGCAAATTGCCCTACTGCATCAACCACTTGCTGGGCACCGTGTTGTATGTCTTCCATCACTTGACCAGACTCATTTGATAAAGACACGCCTTGCTCAGCTTTCACCTTACCTTGCTCAATAACCTTTACTGTATTTTGCGTAAGTGACTGATTATTATTTACCACTTCAACAATTTCTTCGGTGGCTTTTGAGGTTCTTGAAGCAAGCTGTCTGACTTCATCAGCAACCACCGCAAAACCTCGACCTTGCTCACCGGCACGAGCGGCTTCAATTGCTGCGTTTAGCGCCAGCAAGTTCGTTTGCTCCGCAATGCTACTTATACTTTGCACAATGGCTGCAATTTGCTGTGACTGTTTATCAAGGGCTGAAATCTCTTGGGCTGCTTGCTCCATCTGCTGGGCTAATTCATTCATCACCATCATGGTGTTTTGTAACACCTCAGCCCCTTGTTGAGCCAGTCTATCAGTCTCTGTTGATGTGCCATACGCAATTTCGGCCGCTTGGGAAATTGCCTGTTCACGATTAACTTGCTCAGTGATCACAGTGGCAAACTTCATCACTTTGTAAAGCTCACCAAAATCATTTGAAATGGGGTTGTATGAAGCTTCAAGCCACACTTCATTGCCATGACGGTCAACACGTTTAAAGCGATCAACAACAAACTCACCACGTCTTAAGCGCTGCCAAAACTTCTCATACTCAGCTGACTCAGCCAGTTCAGGTTCACAAAACATACTATGGTGCTTACCTACTATCTCTTCTTTTTTATAACCCATGCTCTCTAAAAACGGTTCATTTGCGTTAATAACCTTACCCTCTAAGTCAAACTCAATAACCGCCATCGAGCGATAGATGGCATTTATAGTGTCGCGCTGTTCACGAGAAGTAGAAATGGCATCGGTAAGCACAGTGCCGTAAATAGCAAAGTAATTAAGTTCACCTTGCTCTGTGTGTACCGGGTGAGCAATCAAACGAAGCCACTCAAGCTTGCCATCATAGCGAGTTATTTGTAAGTGTCCTACTCCATGCTGCTGATTTTCAATGGCGTTTTTTAAGTCTTTAAATTGGTCAGTATTTCGAGATTGTTCAGTAATAATATCTTGGAAGGGCGAGTCAATTAGCTGGTTGTGCGAGTAGCCTAATTCATCTAAAAAGTTCTGGTTAATATAGGCCATTGTGCCATCAGCACGCAGCCTAAGCACCAACATCTCTTCATCAATACCCGAAGTGAGATCTTTTAGCGGATAAAGCTCAGCTTTTAACGCATCAATTTCAGCCTGTAAGGATTTACTAAACCACATAAAACGCCCTGATTATTATCGTGTTGTTGTTCATAAAATTGTAGAACAATTATCGCAGGGCGCTACTTTAAGATAAGCAAAAAGAATTAAGAAAAGTGATTTAACTAAGAAGCTTGAGAGGTCAATTTAACGTATTTCTCAGCCAGCTCATCTAAAGTTTCACGATGATTTGGATCTGGCTTAATGCAATCAATAGGACACACACTAACACATGTAGGGTTATCGTAATGCCCAACACACTCAGTGCATTTATTTGGGTCTATTTGATATATCTTCGCGCCCATATATATAGCCTCATTCGGACACTCCGGATCACACATATCACAGTTAATACATTTGTTATTGATGAGTAATGCCATGACACACCTTTAAGCACGATGATGGAGTATTGCCTTTAAAAGCTAATCTAGATTTCAAAAAGCAGCGAAAATTGCAGCCGCGTAATATAGATTGCTGCGAATGAAGTTTCTTTGATCTAGATCAAGTTTAAAAGTAGTTAAGATTCTCCAAGAGCGATATTACAGAACTAATGCACAGGGATCTATCGAACCAAGCTATGTGATGAAATAAGTGAGGGGTTTTATGGTGACTAGATGAGTTTTCGGTATGGGCAGAGTCTTAAGGGCATAGCTCGTTTATGGACAAAAGTGCGATAGAGGATTTAATCGTAACGCTCCGCAAGCCTGTTGTAGGCGCGAAGTGGCTAAAATTTATAAATTTTAGCCAGGTAGTGAAAATAAGTATTTAGCGGCTTGTTATGTATTTTCTTTAAAAGAATACTCTTCTATTTCACTTACAGAGCGTAGGGTAATCTCGCCATCTTTATTTTCTAAAGATGAAGAACTTAGCCTCCATACATCATCTTTTCCAAAGCCTTTCATTAAAACTAAAAACATGCATTAGATCATGTTTTGTTTTAGGCTCTATATTAAACCTAAAATTCAGCCTGTCATTTACATCTCGATTTTCATCAACTAATAAAGCTATAAACTCTCGTCTATTTCGATGTTCTACAAGATGAACTTGCTTAGAATCTCTGTTAATTTCAATACTTTTGAACCAAGCATAAGAATTAAGGTTACTGAGCTCAAACTTAACAATTTTAGAATATTCATAACTGGGTGTATCAACTTTTTCTTCAGGAGGATAAGGCGCGTAGCATAAATGATTGCCCCACTCGTTAAAGCCCAAAAGAATAAGGGATTCTTCAAATTGCCTAAAATCTATCGAATTTTTCTTAAAAATTGATTTAAAGCTTTTTTTATTCTTTTTGTGATTACTCTGGATGAAATCTTCCGCAGTTTTTTTTACGTCCAACAAATGGAGTTCAGCTAAGAGGTCTCGTTGCTGTACAAGCTCAACTTCATCATTTAAAAGGTAGATTTCATAGGGTTCTAAAAATAAAAATTCACCTCGATTTTCATCTTTTAATAAAAACTTAATTGCTGACTTAATTACATCTGATTCATAAACAGATGAAACAATTTCGTTAAAATAGCAAATATTTTTTATTGCTGTTTCATAACTGATAGATAGTGCTAGAGGTTCATCTAAATTCCAGATTAAAGATTCACATTCCTCAGCTTTCCCTCCTGAAAAAAGTATTTTATATAGAAAAGGGATTTCTGAATTCCATTCAGACAAACCAGTTAATACTAGTGAGTTACTATCATTAGGTTTTATATTAGATGAAAATAGATAAGAACGATTTGCCAATTGATACTCCTAAATACATAACACCCACTTGGGGCACAAATACGCAGGCTATAATACGAAAGGGAGCGAAGGGAGCCTGCGTGTTTGTTTCCCAACGAGCACTAATGAGCGACTAAAGAGGTTATTTTTTAACCGCTTGCTCTGCGCTATCTCTCAAGGTTTTTGGAATATAGCGAATTAATTGTTCAGAACTTTGAATAGTTAAACGCTGCTTTTGGGAACTCATGTAGTTGAATATTTAAGTACTCAGTTTTTGAAACTGGTTTAGCCATACGCTTGAGAAAGCTCGGAGTATTTTCTGAAAACAAACCACTTTCTAATGTAACAGCCGAGATTTCTTGCCAGGGAATAAACAGGTTATTATGACCAAACTTAAAGGGAAAAAGCACTCTTAAATAAAGCCCCCTGTTATTTGCTGCAACCTTTAAGATTCCGTTATGTCGTATTTTACCAATATACCCACTTCCAATTCGGAAGCTTTCTTCTAAACCCCAGTCATTATTTTTTCTGTATCTTTTAGCTAAGTTTTGCCAGCCACTTTCTTTTCCTAGTCCATAACAAACTCCAAACCAACCAACTACAAAAACAACATAAAACCAGTTTGAAGTGAGAAAAGACGATAAAACTGTCTGAGAGTAGATCACATACTCTTGAACTAAAGGAGGTATTTCACCTCCACTTCCCACGTAGATGAATAGAACAAAAAACGAAAGGAAAGAAATAGTCCAAATCAATCCAATAAACTTAAAAACAATCTTCATACTTTCCTTGTGTCCTAATCAGCTTGCGGGCGGCATAATTTTTTTGTTAAGTACGTGTTTAGTACAACCTATCAAATTTCATTACTCTGTAAAACTCACCAGTACTAGAGCATTTATAGTTGCTACCATTTACCCCCCCGCCTTTGACCTTTACGAGAGTTTTGTCTTCGAAATAACAGGTATTCAAAGTGGACGTGAATATAGCCTCACCTCTGAAATGATTAAAACCACCATAAATGGAAGCACCATTTTCAGTCATCTGTGATATTGCAGTTACAAACTTTAATTTTCGAGGCAAGTGCAGAAATCTTCCATAAGTATCAACGCGCCGATAAGGGGCTAAAAATTGTTTGCTAAATGTTGAGGAGCCAAAACAGCAAACTGTTTTTTGTCCTTGTTTATTAGATTCTTGGGGCTACTTTTACCCAAATGGTGATTTAAAGCAACTACGTTTATACTCTTTAGTTGTTATATCAGCACTGAAGAGACTTTAAGGCTTAATTTAGCTTCGCTTACTAACTCTCCTGAAAGAGCCAAGAATCTGAAGCTGATATTAAGTTCAATGTCTGCGTCCATTTGGTCTGTCCATAGATGCATAAGAATTTAATCGTGCGAGTTACATATTTTTCTGCTTATTCGGAATACGAAAAGGCTATAGCAATAGGCAGCTTTAATTTGTTATGCAACTTCCAACCACAAATCAATATTGAATTCCTTTAGGTGTTTTTTAATTGCACCTATTAGATTAATAATTTCTTGCTCAGGCATTACTTGAGCTTTGATATAAATATCGCTATTACCCTGACCATACTTGGATATCCACTCATCGGAGAAGATGGTATCCGTATAGCCTTGAATCTTAGTTTTCAGAAGTTGTTCGTGATACTCACAATCCCTTAGTGCACTTGACAATACAATAACCAAATCGACACCACCATCTTTTCTTTCTCCAACGATATCGATTTTATCTAAGTTCTCAATAGGGTCATCCATGTTCAGATTCCTTAAGTTACGTGATATTCAAGTCTTTGTGACATGCGGTTTGTCAGGCAAGAACAAAGCAACTGGTTTTGTCAGCGCTTTTGATTTGCCTTGCTATATGCAAGTGACACAAATTTCATTATGTCATCTAGCAATATTAGTATTGCAAAGCTAATGATTAAAACAATTAAATAGTACAAATTATAAGGTGACCAACTAGCAAGTAGTGTGGCTTTATCACTATCTGATAAACAAGACTCTAAGATGCCATTTAAGCAGCGTTTTTGAGCTAAAATGAACTGCTCACTACTTCTATATGACATTCCAAACATAGTACTTGTGTAGCCTAATATGCCAAACAAGAGTCCTTTCAAAATCCTTTTATACATTGATTAGACACCCTAAACCTTCATGTGAATATAATTTTATAGTGATCTTCCCCTGAACAACTACTCCTTTATTCGATAACCCTTTACTAAAGATTCGTTTTAAATTGACTGACGGCCTCAACCACTTCTTTAGCACCTTTTTGAATATCATCGATTACACTTCCTGCGCTATTAGATAACTCTAATGCATCTTTTGCTTCTACTAGACTAGATTCAATTTGAGTTACCGCATCTTGTGTTAGTACTTTATTTTCCGTCACGACACCTATTATCTGCTCAGTAGCGGCACTCGTTCTTGAAGCAAGCTGCCTCACTTCATCAGCCACAACAGAAAAACCGCGTCCTTGCTCTCCAGCTCTTGCAGCTTCTATTGCAGCATTGAGAGCAAGAAGATTAGTTTGGTCTGCAATACCTTTAATACTATCGACCAAGTCAGCTACTTTAGCTGACTGTACATCTAATTTATTGATACCTTCACTGGCTGTTTCGAGTTTCTTAGAGAGGGCTTTCATCGTTGATATTGTTTGCTTAACAACTTCTAAACCGTTTTCTGCATCTGCGTCTGTTTGCTTTGAAATATCGTAAGCAATCTCTGCAGTCTGTGAGATTGCTTGCTCTCTTTTCATTTGTTCTGTAATGACAGTCGCGAACTTAGCAACTTTATATAAATCACCATTGTCGTCATGAATTGGGTTATATGAGGCTTCAAGCCATACCTCATTACCGTGGCTATCAATCCTTTTAAAACGGTCTGAAATAAAGCGCCCTTGCTTCAGCTCAGACCAAAACTGTTTATAAGCACTCGATTCAACTTCATGTGGATCACAAAACATGCTGTGGTGCTTTCCTAATATTTGATTTTGAGAGTACCCCATGGCTTTCAAAAAGTTATCGTTAGCATTGAGTATTATGCCATCCAGGCTAAATTCAATCACAGCAGAAGAGCGACTGAGAGCAGTAAGCATATCTTCTTTCTCTCTTGATTGAGATATAGTTCTTGTCAGTTCAGCTGAATACACGGCAAGTTCGCCATTTATTGGTTGTAAAATGCTCCTGAGCCACAGTTCACGACCTGTATTAGTTTGTAATTGTAAGGCGCCGTGCCAATGGTTTAACTTATTTATTGCCGAGAGTAATTTTTGTGTGTGGGGTTTATTAATTGATTTTTTTAAGAGCAAATCATTTAAGTTTTTACCAACTAGATCATTCGCTTGAAGGTCTAGCGCTGCTGCAAATCGCTCATTTACTTCAATGATGGTGCTATTTTTGTTCAGCAGAAAATACAACATCTCTTCTTTGAGCTCATGCTTTATATTTTCGTATTCAGCAGCCTGCTCTTTTAAATAAATATTTTCGGATAACAGTTTGCGATTAGTAAACCACATTAGGTATGTTCCTTTGGATTATGAACTCAAGATTTGAGTAATTTTTATCATCATACAAATATAATTGGTTATTAATAGTACATTTAAGATGAATGGGTACAAAGAGAAGTTAGAAACCATGTAAGTTAACTCTAAGCTCCAAACATAGTTTACAAAGAGCTTATTTACTGCTCGATGATTATAAAAGATCACTTTTTCTAGTTCAGAGCCTTACATTATCATTGGCAATACGCTTTCGCATTACCACATTAGAGAAGTAAATTTGCGAACTGCTCTAAACGTCTTCGTCAGGAGCGCATATTGAGTTGAAAACTAACAAGCAACACTGACACACAGCCATTCTATTTAACCAATCAATACAATCTTTTTATTCCATTTTAAAGACTGAAAATAATGAGCAATACTAAACTCATCAAATTATGAGAGTTAGGGTATTCAAAATGATTAAGACAGTTACTTTTGCAATGATGCACTTCGCAATCGCTTTTACAGTGACTTATTTTTTAACAGGTAGTTTTTTAATTGGTGGCTTGGTTGCTATTGTTGAGCCAGCTGTAAACACTGTTGCGTTTTACTTTCACGAAAAAGTGTGGCGTAAAGTTGAAAGTCAGAATAACTTTAAACAAGATTCAGATGGGATAATGTTTGCTTAGGAATTAACTAGGTTAAATTGGCTCACAAACCAACGAATATCCCCATATTACACCTCGAACTGTAAATTAAGCTTTGCCACTAGAGCCGTTGGCAGAGCTTCAGAGCAAAAAGGCTAAAGCTATTTTTAATTATTAGCCGAAATTAACAAGCCCTTTTAATACTTCTTGTAAAAGAGCTCAAAACTCCCTCCCCTAGATGCATGGCAATTAAAACTAAACAAAATAAACATATAACCTTGAATTAAATAAAAAAAAGAAAATTAATCCATTCTTTTTTCATTAAATATAACCCCCTAAAAGCAAGGTTAAGCCCTTTTAATTTAGAGCTAATACTCAAATTAGGCTTGCAATTATCACTTTTCAGCTTACACTTGTGCGCCAAATGGGCGTACACTTGTAAGCTAAAGGCGAAAAATGAGAGCGTTATTAAATTCATTATCAAAACATTTATTGCATCATCAGTCATGGGCAGGATACTGGGAGCCTGTGCTTCAGTGCTTTAAACCAGGTTGGCGCGAAGGCTATTTTCGTGCACAAGTAAAACATGTACAGGTGTTTGCTGAACAATGCGTTGAGTTGATTATTGAGCCAGAAAAATCATGGCCAGTTCATCAAGCAGGCCAGCACATTGCGTTAACAATCCAAACGAATGGTCGAATGCTAACGCGTGTATTTACCATCGCAAGAGAACCACAATTGGCAAGGCAGAAGCGACAAATTCGTTTATTGATCCGCAGCCAAGAGTTCGGCGCATTTACATCAAAGCTAATAAATTTGAGGCCAGGGCAATGGCTTAATATTTCTGAGCCTAAAGGCCAGTTTGTTATACCAAATACCGCGCGCCTCTTTAATCATGCTTGCCGGTGGCTCAGGCATTACGCCATTTATAGCCATGCTTAAAATCTTTACCTGCAGATAGCAAACACACTATAACCCTGCTTTTACTATGCCAAAGCCGAACAGCCACTGGCTTAAAGATGAGCTTGAGCAACTAAAGCAATCACTGAGCAATTTTGATTATCACTTACTTGAGCGCAACAAAGATGGCGATGCGACGGACATGGCTGACAACAAATGCGCATAAACACTGGTTAGTGTGCGGCCCAGCTGCTTTGTATAAGCAAGCAGCCGCTTTAGCTAAGCAATTAGATACGCCTATCGACAGTGAGCATTTCAGTGCAGTCCCTGCTGTTTTAGCAACCTCTGATAAGCACGAATTAACACTCCATCATCAGGGCAAAACATTCACTATTGATAACCAACAAACCTTACTGTCCCACTTACAAGCGAATAAGCAACCTGTAACAGTTGGCTGTGGTATGGGAATTTGCCATCAATGCCAATGCGTTAAAAAGCAAGGCATCGTACGTGATATTCGCACCGGTGAGCTCTCTGATAGCTCAGAGCAGTTAATTCAACTTTGTATATCGCAACCAGTCAGTGACGTGGAGTTATCAGCATGAAGACAACAAAAACAGTCAATTTTGAAAAATTAAGCAGCTCAACTCGATAGTGTTAAAGCAGATGTAAAATCAAGGCTCGGTGAGCCAAGACGCGAAATACATTCGCCGCGTTATTGTTTGCCAGCGAGTGTTTGAATGGAGTGGCCGAATTTTATTAATGCTAGGCTTTATTCCAGCCTGTTTTATGGCTCGTGGGTGTGCTTAGTTTAGCCACAGCAAAAAATCCTCGATAACATGGAAATTGGCCACAATGTGATGCATGGCCAATACGACTGGATGAATGATAAATACATAAATTCAAAGTCTTACGAGTGGGATATAGCGTGCGATGGGGCTAGTTGGAACCGCGTTCACAACTACGAGCACCACACCTATACCAATATTATTGGTAAAGATCGCGACTTCGGTTATGGATTACTGCGCTTATCGAATGACTTTCGTTGGCGAGTAAAAAACCTGTGGCAATTTGTCACTTACTTATTGCTCAGTGTGCTGTTTCAATGGGGTGTGTCGTACCATGAAATGGCAGCCGAGCGAGTATTTTTTGGCAAGAAAAAAGATGACCGCGATTACAAAGTACCGCACAGCGAACTGAAAAAGCGCTTTTTTAGTAAAGGTGCACGCCAGCTAGTGAAAGACTACCTGTTCTTTCCGTTGCTTGCTGGGCCTCTATTTTTGTGGGTTTTGGCGGGCAACCTAGCGGCTAATTTATTACGTAACCTGTGGACCTCAACCATTATCTTTTGCGGGCATTTTACCGGTGAAGTTGAAACATTTAACCAGCAAGACTGCGAAAATGAATCACAAGGTCAGTGGTATTACCGCCAAGCGTTGGGTTCATCAAATATCAAAGGGGGTAACCTGTTTCATGTAATGACTGGGCACTTGAGCTATCAAATAGAGCATCACTTATTCCCTGATTTACCCGCAAAACGCTACCGCGAAATTGCCCCTAAGGTGCAAGCTATCTTTAAAGAGCACGGTATTCACTACAATACCGGCGGCTTCTTTCGCCAGTACTTTTCTGTTGTAAAACGGATTGTGCGCTATTCTTTTCCATAATTGATAAACGCCAGTGCATAGCGCTGGCTTTTTTATAAATAATTTTATGGCAAGGAGTTAGCTTCGAGAATCAGTTCGTTAATTTCTAACTGTAATTCATCATCTGCTGCTTGTTCCGCGAAAGTTAAAGCTGTATTGGCAAAGTTTAGCGCTTGGGCCTTATCAGCTTTCTCTAGGTAATTCTCTGCAATCGCCAAATTAATCGACGCTAAATAATCCTCTAGTTCGAGTAACATTGCTAGCTTTAGCGCTTTGAAATAATAGCTAAGTGCAACTTCTGGCTTTTGATAGGTAAAGTCAGCGAGTGTTTCCCATTGAAACGGATGATCAAGCGGTGTGCCTGCAAACTTGTCGCATATTTCTTTTATTTTATTGTACGCCGCCCACTCTTGTTGTTTATTTGGAGCATTAACAATATCAAGCGCAAGTTGATGAATCGCCTCATAATGAGGTGGCTTTTTAATTGATTCAACCTCTCCAAATTGTGCCTTATGCATTCCCTGCCCTTTCTAAGCTAATTAAATCTCATTTGATTCAGACCAAACCCGTAACTCATCGAGTATATGCAGTGCTGAGCGGCCAAAGTCAGTAAGCTCATAGGTCACCGCTATCGGACGCGTACTAATAACATGACGGGTGATCATCGCTCTACTTTCAAGCTCTTTTAGACGTTGGTCGATCATTTTTTTACTTGCACCACCCAGCATACGCGTTAAATCATTAAAACGCACAGGGCCATCTTTTAAATGATAGATAATAGATCCCGTCCATTTACCGCCAATCAAACGCATGCCTTTTTCAATTGCACACGGCTCCATGCAAGCATTTAAAACTTTTTTTCTACCCTTACTATCTGTTTCTACTGAACTTTCCAAAACATCCTCGCATTTTTCAGACTAGTTACAAAAAGGTGACTGGTTGATTAAATAATCCAGGTTACTATTATATACCACAGAATACATTTTGAACACGATAAAGTAATTAGCAAACGGATACTCAACTATGAAAAACGTATTAATTCTTAACGCACATCACTATTACCCTTTTTCTGAAGGTAAGTTAAATGCTGCTTTAATCGAAAAAGCCGACGCTTTTTTTAAAGCAAAAGGCTATCAAACTCGTGTGGTTAATACACAAGACGAATTTGATGTAGAAACTGAACTTGAGAACCATCAATGGGCAGATATCGTCTTTTTGCAATCACCTATTAATTGGATGGGCATGACTTGGTCATTCAAAAAATACATGGATGAAGTGTACACCGCGGGCATGGGTGGAGCGCTTTGCCATGGTGATGGTCGCCATCAAGACAATCCAAAAGCCAATTACGGTAAAGGCGGAACCTTAAATAACACTCAATATATGATGTCGCTGACTTTAAATGCACCTGCAGAATCATTTGCAGATGCCACTGACTTTTTTGAAGGTAAAAGTGTTGATGACCTTGTTTTCCCAATGCATATGAACTTTAAGTTTTTCGGTATGCAAGCGTTACCTACTTTCGCCTGTTATGACGTGATGAAAAATGCAGACATCGACAGCGACTTTGCGCGCTTTGAAAAACACTTAAACGAGAACTTTTAAGGAGCACTCATGAGTAACGAATCTATTTATAGCAATAAACTTCATCCGGGCAGTGCTTTTCCTAGTATTAGTGCTGCACTATTGAATGGTGAAGAGGCTGTTCTTGGTCAACCTCAACACGGTGCAAGCTGGCAGCTTGTTGTTGTTTATCGTGGTAAGCATTGCCCTTTATGTACTCGCTATTTAAATAGCCTCGAGCAGTACAAAGCTGCGCTATTAGAAACGGGTGTTGATTTAATTGCTGTTTCAGGCGATAGCAAAGAGCAGTTAGAAGCGCATTTAGAGCAGTTATCTGTGTCATTTCCACTTGCTTACGGTTTGACTTCAGAGCAAATGCAAGCATTAGGTACTTACATATCTGATCCCCGTTCACCGCAAGAAACAGATCACCCTTTCGCAGAGCCTGCTCTGTTTGTGGTTAACGAGCAAGGTAATGTACATGTGGTTGATTATTCTAATAACCCATTTGTAAGACCTGATTTAGCAACCTTGGTAAGTGGGCTTAGCTGGATACGCGACCCAAAAAATAACTATCCAATTCGCGGTATGCATAAGTAGAGAGTAGCCATGAGCAAATTTACAACTTTGCTGATTGGCTTGGTGAGCATAATGATGTGCTCACCACATGCTTTTTCAGCACAGCTTCCCCATGCACATATTGCTTCACCTAATCACTATGAAGTATTGCTAGATAACAGTGAAGTACTTGTTTTGCGTATGACTTTAGCACCAGGTGAGCAAGATAATTGGCACACGCATAATGCCGAAACTGTCTATTTTGAGACAGGTGGTAAGGCGACCATCAGTACTAAAGAGTCACAAACAACACTCGAGATCCCAAATGGCTATGTGATGTGGCATGACGCATGGACTCATCAAGTCAAAAATGAGGGTGAAACCACCATCACTGCAATTATTGTCGAAAGGAAATAGGTAGGATCAATTATGGCATTAGAAAACCACCCAATGTGGCGCTTACCTAAGCATCACCTAGATTTAAAAAGTTCACATGACCATGTTCATTGGGTTGAATTATTTTATGACCTTATCCATGTGGTAATCATTTTTCTGCTAGGTAATTTTTTAAGCGACCACTTACATTTAAGTGGTTTTCTTACTTTTGCAGGTTTATTCATCACCGTATGGTTCGCGTGGGCTGACTCCAGCGTTTTTAACTCACTCTATGTCAGTACCGATGTAAAACATCGGCTGATCATGGCCTGCCAAAATTGTCACCGCCATGGTTATGGCAGCCTCTATTCCCCATGTACTTGACAAAGGCTGGACATATTTTGCATTGGCCTATGCCGCAAACCGACTTATTACAGCGTATTTATTTCATCGCACCAATCAATTGGGGATCGAATCAACAAAATTAGCACGCACTGTGAGCCGTAACTACTTTGCTCTTGCCATTATCTTTGCGACCACAGCTTTTATGCCTGCACCCTATCGTTATTGGGTATTTGGCACTGCGATTGCCGCTATCCAAGTTTTATATATGGCTCCAAAAATTGGTGTACTTGAAAATAAACGTTTTTTACCACGCCTTGGGCATATGTCTGAGCGCTTTGCCCTTTTACTGCTCATTGTCGTAGGCGAAGGTTTCTTTAAATTGGTGATTACTTTATCAGAAAAAGGAATTTATAAAGTCGACCCCTCTGTACTAGCTAACTTTATGTTTGGCGGTATTGCAGTATTTGTGCAATGCTGGATTTACTTTGACTTTGTTGGCAATGGTAAACCTAAAAATCAGCATAAATGGACACTCGTAAGTTGGTGGTTAGCACACCTATTTTTAATGTTATGTGCAGTTATGGTTGGCGTTGCACTCGCCGGCGAAGTGAAAGCTGGGTTTTGGCAACCTTACCCACTTAAATATGGTGTCATTGGCTGTGTAGGGTTAGCAGGCTACTTATTGAGTTTATTGTGGATCCAGTTAATGATCGAACACCGCGTAGCCCATCGTTTTGCAACAGCTAAAGTAAGAATGTTTGGCGTTATACTCGCTTTAGTTACCATTCTCATTTTACCCCATGTACCTTCGCTCATTGGCAACTTACTTTGGGGCACAGCACTGATTTCACAAATTGCCTACCCAGTCACTCGCGCATACTTTACCCTTTCAAAAGAAGAAGCTAATTCATAACGATTAAAACACCTTTGCAAAAATGACAAAGGTGTTTTGTTATCCCTGCTGTTTTTCGCAAAGACTTTCCTAGCAATAATATCGCTATTCAATCATCCCTTCTTAGGGGTTGAAACAAGCATTAACGGACTCATGTCATAACTAAAGGCAATGAAAAATGCCGGTGTGAATCACATTGGCCTGCACTTTAGACGTAACGAATTACCCATCGAATGGGCATTAAAGCACATCGGCGAACATGTTTTGCCCAAGTTCCATAATTAAGGAGTTATGATGTCACAATCAATTATGCCAAAACTGGGTTTTGGTACATTTAGATTACAAGACGAAGTTGCATATCAAAGTGTGCTAACAGCTATTGAAGAGGGCTTTAGACACATCGACACCGCGCAAATATACGGTAATGAAGAAGCTGTTGGCCGAGCGATTAAAGACAGTGGTGTTGCACGTGGTGAGTTATTTATTACCACCAAAGTATGGAATGATAAGTTAAATAAAACGGACTTTATTAACAGCGTAAAAGAGAGCCTGACTAAACTACAACTAGATTACGTCGATTTACTGCTTATTCATTGGCCAAGCCCTGCCAATGGCGAAAGCATGGATGAGTATTTAACCGAGTTACAATCAGCAAAAGAGCTTGGTTTGACTAAAGAAATTGGTGTTTCAAACTTTACCATTGCACAAATGGAAGAAGCCTTAAGTATTTTGCCAAAAGGCGCGTTATTTACCAATCAAGTAGAAGTACACCCCTACCTAACCAACCAAAAGGTACGTGATTTTTGTACGCAAAACGACATTCTCGTTACCGGCTATATGCCATTTGCGGTAGGTAAAGTACTTAAAGATCCAACCATTAAAGCGATTGCAAACAAACACCAAGTAAGCACTGCTGAAGTGGTCATTGCTTGGGAATTAGCGCATGACATGGTGACGATACCGTCATCGACCAAACGCGAAAATATGGCTACCAACTTAAAAGCCCTTTCGCTTAGCTTAAGCCAAGACGAGATTAATCAAATTGATGCCCTTAGCTGCGGCGACAGGCAAGCAAACCCGGATTTTGCTCCTGACTGGGATCATGATGAAGTAAAAACAACTCGCGCTTGGCAATTTCAAGGTGCTGATAAAGCGCTCGCTTTGGAATTAAAAGCTGTACCAGCACTTAAAGCAGGGCAAATTTTAGTTCGTAACCTTGCGATTGGTATCAATCCAGTTGATTGGAAGTTTATTCAAGCTGATCCTATTAATTGGCCAGATACACACACACCTGGCGTAGACGGTGCTGGGGTTGTTGAGCAGGTAGGCGATGGCGTAGATACCAAACTAATTGGTAAAACAGTCGCTTATCATCATAGCTTAAGTGAAAACGGCAGCTTTGCTAAGCACTCGGTTCTTTATGCTGAACGTGTTATGCAATTACCAAAAGAGTTAGCTGCTAATGTTGCTGCTGCATTGCCTTGCCCACTGCTTACTGCGTGGCAAGCCTTTAGCAAAATACCACTACGCAAAGGCGAAAAAGTATTAGTTACCGGCATGGGAGCTGTTAATAAACTGCTGACGCAAATGCTGAACCACAGTGGCTTTGAAGTTCATGCATTATCAAAAAGCTTAACTTCAGAGCAAGCAGAAAAGCTTGGCGTTAAGTTAGTATTACGCGACGCGCCTTCTGAGGGTGGCTACTTTGCACTCTTTGATGCTAATGGCCCTGAAGAAGCTAAAAAGTTAGTGCCACTCCTACAAGCAAATGGTCATGTGATCAGTATTTTAGGGCGTATTGAAACCCCAGTCGATGAGCCATTCACACGCACTATTTCTTATCATGAAATTGCCCTTGGTGCATTACACGATTATGGTGATACACAGCAATGGCAACGTCTTGTAAGTGATGGCGAAAAGCTCCTTAATGACATTGCGTCGGGTACTTTAAATGTTGAAGAACCTACAGACTTTGAATTTAACAATCTCAACGATGCCCTTGAGTTTTCTAAAGTTCAAAAGCAAAAAGCCGTTGTAGTTGTTTAGTGATCATTTAAAAGGCCTCTTCTGAGGCCTTTTTTATTTTATGCGACTGTTTCGTTGGCTGTATTATTGATTACAGCTAGGTGATAAATAATCACTAAGTTTGCAATAAACCACAGATCTTTAATCACAAATTGACCAAGTCCTGCTAAAACCGTCGAACTGCTAAGCGCATTCGGTGCGGTAATTAAAAATGTTTGCGTCATGATAAAAACAGCGCAACAGGCAAGCCCTGCCAATACTATTAATTTGTTGTTTTTAATCAACAAGCCAACACAAAGCAACAGCACACTGACAATATCAAACACACCAATTACATTCGATGCACCCTGCACACTAAAAACCTGATATAACCACGACATAAACGGCGATGTTTCGACAAGTGTTACAATCCCCTTCGCTTCAAAAGCAAAAAACTTCATGGCGCCAATCCAAACCAACACTAATGCCACCGATGCATAATTTAAAGCAATATGCGCTTTATCACTTAAAGCCTCTTTGTAAAACACAAATAAAAACAGTGGAATAACAGCAAAATACTTAATGATCCCCTGCCCTGAACCAATCACAGGAAAGCCTCCTTCACTTGCAAGCCAACGATTAGCGCCAAACAGCGTAATCAAACAGAGCATTGATATAGCAAATGCAGTGATGGTCGGAAGCGCTCTATTGATAAACCCCAAATGTGAATGAAGGCTGGTAATGCCAACAAAGCAAAAAGCAAAGCCTGCGATCATACTCATGATGTGAGCTGGCACCTGAGCGTCTAATTTATAGAACGAAAAAATACTGCCAATGGCATTGGGGTTTGCTCCCAAGATAAAAGACAAACCCAATAACGAAAAACTGATGGTGATAAGTGCAATCACTAAATTATTTGATGTACGTAAATTCATTTAAACCCCTCTCTACTGCTTGTTTAAAAGACCTCAGTTAGGGATAAAAACATTCACACTGAATTAAAATATAAGAAAATTCTGATAGTCATTTTTTATAAACCATTGAAAAATTATGAAAAGAATCGACACTGCTTGATTTTATTTAGGCAAAAAATAAACCTCTTTTTTTAAATATCAGCAATTTTGTTCAAGTTTTTAGGTTGCCTGCTTCGCTATATTGGCGTAGGAATAATAACGAAGCGCACAACCTTCTGGAGCATCTGTGAGCAAAGACAATCACTTTAAGTACATCAACAACGAACAGCATCAGAGCATCTCGATGTTGACTGCGACTATGAGTGATTTTACCTATGCAAAGCATGCTCACGAAGAGTATTCAATTGGCATTACTCTACAGGGGCGGCAAGATTTCTTTTGTCGTAATGCGTTTTATAAAAGCGTACCTGGCAATGTTATTTTGTTTAACCCTGAAGATATTCACGATGGTCACTCTGGCACTGAGCAAAACCTAGAGTATCTAATGCTGTATATTCATCCCGATGAATTTCAGCCTTTGTTCAAAGCGCTAGGATATCAGCAAGATTGTACATTACGTATGGCAAACACCTTGTATGCTGATCCATTACTGCGTAATCAAGTGATTCACTTATCAAGGCTTTTACAAACCAATAGCACCAGCAAAATAGAGCGAGAAGCTGCAGTATTGCAAATGGCGCAATCTTTAGTAAGGCTAAACGGTAGCCTTGATTTACCGGCTTTAAGCACCCGAGTTGATAGCTTACTTCTGCGCGCAAAAGACTACATTTTGGCAAATATCGACAATGACATTGCTATTGATGACATTGCCCATGCTGCCACTATGTCGAAGTATCATTTTATCCGCCGCTTTCGCGAGCACTTCGGTATTACTCCACATCAATATGTTTTGAACTGTCGTATTAATTATGCCCGTAGAGCGTTACAAGTTGGCCGCGATGCCACCAGCGTAGCGGTTGAATCTGGCTTTGCAGATGCCAGCCACCTCAATCGTAACTTCAAACGAGTATTCGGTATGACACCAAAACAATTTCAACTGCAATGGGCTCATAGATAGAGCTAAATTACTGATTTGGAGCTGTTATGGCAGATATTTTTGCATATGCTATTGGCATTATGTACACCCCTGGGCCAATCAATTTGCTCGGCTTAAGTAGTGGCTTAAATAAACAAACTCGTTCACACCTTGGATTTTTTATTGGCGTGGGTAGCGCGATGTTTATCTTATTTGTGCTACTTGGCTACCTTGGCTTACAAGTTATCAACCCGCAGTTTTTGCCTTATGTGAGCTTAATTGGTTGCGGCTATATTTTGTATATTGCTTGGAAGGTCGCAAAAGCAAAAGTACAGGTGAGTGATACCTCAGCGGATGCCTCACTTAGCTTTTTCGATGGCCTGTTTATGCAGCTATTAAATCCAAAAGCCTTGGTGGCCACTTTGCCAATTGCTACGATTCAGTTCCCAAGCGCAGATATTACCGGCGCTGCAATCGTATTTTGGTCTCTTATTTTAGCCATTCTTGCCTTTGGTGCGCCTACAAGTTACTCGTTAGCGGGCTTAATGCTTGGCAAGCAAGTATCACGGCCGGGTGTTTTTAACATGTTTAATAAGCTGATGGCTATTTTGTTGGTTTATGTCGCACTAATGATTGCCTACGAGCATGTGCTAACCCCGTTAATGGCCTAAAATTGATCATCCCTCGCAAACAGGCATAATAGCGTTATTCAGCAAACGGTTATCACAAAATGATGCAAGGCAATCTATCTATCCGCTCTTACAGTACTAAGCCTGTTAGTCATAGCCATGACTATCATCAACTTGTACTGCCCTTAAAAGGTGTGATTGCTATTAGTGTCGGTGATTTTCAAGGTAAAGTCGCCCCCGGTGAATGCGTGGTTGTCAAAGCCTCGCAAACACACCTGTTTACCGCAATGCCAGAGGCGCGATTTGTGGTGGCCGATATGCCAAAGCTACCAGGTAACCTAGCCACTGCTGAGCGCTGCGTGTTTGCAATTAATCAATCACTTTGGGCATTTTTGCAGTTTGTGGCAAAGCAACTTGAGCAAGCGGTTAATCGTGAATTAGAACTTGCCATGTTTAACACCTTCAATTTGCTGTTAGCTGAGCAAATTATGCAGCCTAAGGTCGACAGCCGTATTAGCGAGGCCCTGCTTTATATTGACAGTCACTTAGGTACTCCTCTTCAAATCAAACACCTTGCCAGCATTGCCTGTTTAAGCCCAACGCAATTTAAGCTGCTGTTTAAGCAACAAACCGGATTGACTGTCATGAACTATGTAACCAAACAGCGAATGGAAAAAGCCCAAGCCTTACTCAGTCATACCGACTATCCGTTACAACGTATTAGTGAGTTAGTTGGTTACAATGAGCTTTCATCTTTTAGCCGCAGTTTTTCAAAGTACTTTGGCTTATCACCGAGTAAATTCAAAAAGTAACTTTAGTTTTAAACGCCAACAAAACCGTCCTTTTTGTCAAAAACTGCACATCAATTTTGATTATGCTTTTGATATCTTAAATTTAAAGCGAATCATCAATGAACCATACCATCGCGACCATTGCCGTTTTAGTTGCCAGTGTTTTTTGGGGCACAACAGGCACAGCCGCAAGCTTTGCACCAGACATTAGCCCTTTTGCGATAGGTGCGTTTGCGATGGGATTTGGCGGCGTATTACTTTGCCTAACCTCAATAAAACAGCTAATAAACAATGCTAGTACACTGCGAAAGCACTACCCCCTAACCCTACTAGGTTCAGCTTGTGTTGCTATTTATCCGCTGGCATTTTATACCTCTATGAATAGCGCAGGTGTGGCAATTGGCACTGTTGTTTCGATTGCCAGCGCGCCTTTATTTACCGTCTTATTAGAATACTTAATTGAGAAAAAGCCCATTGCAACTCGCTGGCTAGTCAGCTTTTGCTTTGGTGCTATTGGCATTGGCTTAATCGCATTAGGTAAAGAGCATAACCTTGCTGCTAAGGGGCTGTTTAGCCAAAACATCGGCATTTTACTTGGCTTAATTGCAGGACTTACCTATGCGGGTTATTCATGGGTTGCCAAACGCTTAATTAGCTACGGCATTCATTCAAGAGCGACCATGGCAAGCCTATTTGGCGGCGCTGCATGTGTGCTATTGCCTTCGTTATTAATTACTGGAGATGCGCTTTTTGCCACAGCTACCAATACCAGCGTGGGCGCTTTACATGGCCATAGTACCGATGTTTTTCGGTTATTGGCTATTTAGTATTGGCTTAAGAACCATAGCGGCTAGCCAAGCCGTGCTCATTACTTTACTTGAGCCTATTATCGCCACCGTACTGGCTATTGTGATTTTAAATGAGCAATTTCAGCAAATTGGCTGGCTGGGAATTGGTTTAGTGAGCGTTAGTTTGGTAATTCAAACGGTCAATATTAAGCAGTTCGTGATACACTGCAAAAAACGCATATTGACGATTTGAGATGAGAAAAGACAGCCGACTATCACGGGTTTTACATGTGCTGATCCATTTAAACAGTTACAGCCACCCTGTTACATCAGAGACATTAGCAAACATGTTATTGACCAACCCTGTGGTTGTGCGCCGTACTATGGCGTTACTGCGCCAAGCAGGTTATGTATCGGCAATCAAAGGTCACAATGGCGGCTGGCTTACTGGCCACTCCCTTAACTGACATCACTTTATTTGATATTCACCAAGCGCTTGGCGAAAAGAACCTGTTTTGTAATTGGTCTAACCGATGAGCACAGCAACTGCCCTATCGAGCATGCAGTGAACAGCGCCCTGCAAAACGCAATGGATGATGCAGAAGCACTGTTATTAAAACGTTTTGCTGAAGTGTCGCTTGCAGAGCTTGCCAGCCAATTTAAAAAATAAACGTCGTTACACTGCCTATTAATTGGCTTACAGCAATAAAAATAGGCAATAATAGCTTCATAGCGAGCTTTCTACTTATAAAGCAAGCAGTATTTCGTTTTTAGAAATACAATTCCATCACTGCCATCATATAGAGCAAGCACTCTAACCCCCCCGCAAACCCACCATTTCAAGCGATTAAGTAAATTCTTAATCTATTCTGGTCATTTTCCGATTGCCTGCCATAGGGCTTTTTCGGCATTTTAGACAAACACCCTGTCATTTTAGGCAAACATTCGTTTCAGCCGACTTCTATACTTAATCTCAATCAAGGACGCAAAGCAAACAGCTCTGCAATCGAGAATAGTCTCTGTCCTTACTTATTAACCCAAAGAGGATTTACGCTCATGAACAAAGTTACTTTTCCAAACACTAACGGTTTAGATATTACTATCGCTGGCTTATTAAATTTACCTGCTGATTTTGATGAAACGAAAACATACCCAGCCGTTGTCGTATCGCACCCAGGTGGTGGTGTTAAAGAGCAAACAGCAGGGACTTACGCACGTAAACTAGCTGAGCAAGGTTTTGTCGCTATTGCATACGATGCATCTTACCAAGGTGAAAGCACTGGCGAGCCACGCCAACTTGAAAACCCACATGTTCGTACCGAGGATGTGAGTGCAGTAATCGATTACTTAACGACCTTACCTTATGTAGATAATGATCGCATTGGCGCAATGGGTATCTGTGCAGGGGCAGGTTTACACCGCAAATGCTGCAATTAACGACCGTCGTATTAAAGCCGTTGGCACAGTAAGCATGGTAAATATTGGCCAAATGTTCCGTAATGGCTGGGATAACAATGTAAAAGACAGCGACGCTATCCCATATATCCAAGCTGGCTCTGATTCTCGCACATCGGATGCAAGTGGTAACGACATTGCGACCATCCCAATGGCACCGCTGAAAGAAGAAGATGCACCAAACGAAGAACTTCGCCAAGCGTGGGAATACTACCACACAGACCGCGCAGCTTATTGCACGGCACCGGGTTTTGCGACTGCACGCAGCTTAAATCAAATCATCACTTATGATGCATTCTTTAAAGCTGAGGCATTTTTAACGCAACCATTACTGACCGTCGTCGGCAGCAATGCAGGCAGCAAGTGGATGAGCGATGACCTAATGGCACGTGCAGCATCAAGCAGCAAAAAAATGTACATCGTTGAAGGTGCAAACCACATGGACCTATACGATGGCGAAAGTGAAATCACTGAAGCCATCAGCGTATTAGCCCCTTTCTTTACAAGCAACCTGTAATTATTAATCCGTATGAGCCCACACAGGGCTCAAACCTAAACGGTATTTAGGAGAAAAACATGAAAATTCAAACAGTTAGTATTAAAAACCACGATATGGCATGGGTTATCTCAGCACTTGTTTTAACACCTGCTAATTTTGATGAGTCAAAAACCTACCCAACCATGATCAGTGTTCACCCATTTGGTAGCTGTAAAGAACAAACCTCAAGTAGTGTATATGGTAAAGCACTTGCTGAAGCGGGTTATGTGGTTATTGCCTTCGATGCCAGCTATCAAGGTCAATCTGGCGGTACACCTCGCTTTATTGAAAACCCATCACAACGTGTTGAAGATATTAGCCATGTTATTGATTATGCGGTGACACTCCCTTATGTCGATAACGAGCGCATTGGTAGCATTGGGGTATGTGGTGGGGGTGCTTATGTATTTAACTCTGCACTGACTGAAAAACGCGTAAAAGCCGTGGTCGGCATCACACCAGTTAATTTAGGTCGTTTATTTAGAGAAGCATTCACCGAGTTTAACCCGCTTGGCGCACTTGAAGCGATGGCGGCACAACGAACTGCTGAAGCACTTGGTGGTGATTTACAAGTTAACGAATTACTCCCACCAAGCATTGAGTTTGCCCGCGACAATGGCCTGACTGAACGTGATGTTTTCGAAGCGACTGATTACTACAAAACACCGCGTGGTCAAAGCGAAGGTGGCGCAACACGTATGTTATTTTCTCATGCACAAAAAACCCTCACTTGGGATGCTTTCGCGTTTGCCGAAACATTAATGACTCAACCTATGATGGCTGTAATTGGTCAAAAAGTAGGGGCATTTGGTGCATACCGTGACGGTAAAGAAATTTACGGAAAATCATTTGCATCAAAAGACAGACAACTCGTTGAACTAGAAGATTGGTCGCACTATGACCTGTACGATAAGCCTGAACCAGTTGCGTTAGCGATGCAGCAAATACTGCCTTTTTTAACCAAGCATTTATAAAAAGGCACTTGTAAGCTGAGCATGCATAAAGCAAAGAAGTTAGGCCTCATGCTTGGCCTAACTTACTTTTGTTGTTGATTTGAATTTGTGATTTTAGGAGTTAACACAATGATTAAATGGCTATTTATAATACTCGCAGTTGTAATATTAGGGCTTTTATCTCTTGCCATTTGGGTCACACAAACCGAAAAATTACAGCATGCTAAAAACAGCTTACGTCTACACAATGCGGAGCCGAGAATCACGCTTGATGCCAAAACAGCCGTCGTGGTTTTTTCTCGCTCTGGGAATACTGGGGTTTTAGCAGATCACATAGCGCAAAAGCATAACGCGGAGCTGTTTGAGATAACGGCTACCGATTACGAACTAGGTATTCCTGGTTGGATAGCTGCTCTCAATGATGCCAGAAGCAACATAGCAACAATTACCCCGAGCAATATAAACCTTGAAAAGTATCACACCATTTATTTAGGCTCGCCTATTTGGCTTTATAGCCCTGCCCCACCGATTTGGCAGTTTGCAAAAAATAATGACTTTTCAGGTAAAAATGTGATTTTATTTAATACCTTTAATAGTAAGTTCGAACAGCATTTTATTGATGATTTTGAAAAGCTGGTTCGGGCAAATGGCGCAAAAACGTTTTCTCACAGGTACGTGAATCGTGGCCGTATGGGCTCTCAAATTAGTAGCCAAGATATGCTTGATAAATTTGACAGCCAAGATAACTAACCGTGAGTTTTAAACATGATAGACACCAACCATCAAGAGATTGCTAAGCCACTCGCGCAAAAGATTATGTTATTCGCTAATAAAGCGGGTGATATTACCTCTCATACACCAGAGCTCACATTGCACATTCGTAATGCACCAACCGACCCCTTGCATTGTATTTACACATTAAGCCTTGCGGTGGTGCTGCAAGGTGCAAAAATGCTTTCAGTTGAAAACAGTGTACTGCCCTGCTCTGGTGGACAAACCATGTTAACCACTTTCGACTTACCTGTAGTATCCCATGTGACCGAAGCAACACGCCACCAGCCATTTGTTGCCATGGTTCTAAAGCTTGATTACAACTTAATTTTGCAAACGGCCGCAGAGCTTAAGCTGCCAAAACAATCACGCAACGAAACGTTTGAGCCGATTTCTATTCATAATATCGATGCAGGCTTAACTGATGCACTCACTCGGTTATTTGAGCTTGAATATAATCCTGCACTTCGCGACGGCTTACAGCCATTACTCATGAAAGAAATTGTTATTCGCCTTTTACAGGGGCCTCATGGACCTCACCTTAGAAAGTTGGCATCAGAGGGGTCACCAAGTAGTCATATAGTTAGAGTTGTGAGCTGGCTTAAAACCAACTTTATGCGCCCAGTGCAAATTGAAGAGTTAGCAAAACAAGCGCATATGAGCTCATCAACATTTCGCCAGCACTTTAAAACGATTACTGGCACCAGCCCATTGCAGTATTTAAAAACCTTACGCTTACAAGAAGCTCGCGATCAAATGCTGATCAATGGTCTTGATGCTGGTCAAGCAAGTGGTGTGGTTGGTTACGAAAGCCCTTCGCAATTTAGTCGCGAGTACAGCCGTTTATTTGGCCTGCCTCCGCAAAAAGATATGCAAAGGTTAAGACAACAACAGATTTAAATAAGCTTGTTATAACTTGCTAATTGAAGCCAAATTAGATTGTTTACCGGTCACAAATTCGTACAGCACTTTAATTGGCAGGGGTTTACTGAAGTAATAGCCTTGTACTTGAGAACACTCAAGCTCTTTAAGTATGTTCAGTTGCTGCTCGCTTTCAACGCCTTCAGCAATTGATTCCATATTTAACGCGCTGGCTAAATCAATCATAGCTTTAACAATTGCTTTGTCAGCGTCGCTGGGGTTTTCTAAATCATCAATAAATGATTTGTCGATTTTGAGCTTATCGAGAGCAAAATCTTTTAAATAATTCATTGACGAATAGCCTGTGCCAAAGTCATCAATCGACATTTTAAACCCTGCTTCACGCAGTTTTGTAATCGTACTTAAAGCAAACTGAGGATTACCAATGGCAATGGTTTCCGTTAATTCAAGTTCAATACACTCAGGCTCTATAGAGTAAGTTTGTAATACAGAGATTAAATCGCCAAGTAGCTGTTTTTTGACAAACTTCGTTGCAGATAGATTTATTGCAAAGGTAATTGGTGGCATGTTGTCGTCTTGCCACTGGCGAATTGTTTTAACGGTATTTTCGAATACCCAGTCATCAATTTCACTAATGCGGCCACTGCTTTCAGCAATAGGTATAAACTCAGCAGGTGATACATTGCCTAATGTTTCGCTGTGCCAGCGTATTAATACTTCAACAGCCACCACAGCGCCTGATGCAATATCTATTTGTGGTTGAAAAACTAAATAAAGCTCATTATTTTCAAGGGCATAATTAAGGGCATTGATGATTTGTAATTGCCTAAGCCCAGATTTATTCATTTCTTCGGCGTAGAATAACGCATTGTTTCTACCCTGCCTTTTAACCTCAAACATCGCTGACTCGGCCATCTGCAATAGCGGCTCAAATTCTTTGCCATCCATCGGAAACAGGGAAACCCCGACCGATGCTGTAACAACAATGAGTTCATCATTAATCGTCAGTGGCTCACTGATCACTTTTAATAAATCGTGGCTGCTCTTATTTATAGCGCCGGTGGAGGTATAAGGCGTAATAAATGCAAAGCGGTCGCCTTGCAGCCGTGCAACCATAATATCCTCACCCATAAAGTTACAAATTCGCGCACTCAAGCTTTGTAACACTAGGTTGCAACTTGCCATCCCCAATGCTTTATTGAGAATCTTAAAGTTGTCTAAACCAATTAAAATAAAGGCTGCTTTAGTATCTGCTTGAAGCTTAATAGTTTGTTCAAATTCCATCTGCAACTTGTCTTGGTTTGCAAGCCCCGTTAGCTGATCAAAATAAGAAAGTTGATGTATAAGGGTTTCACTTTCGACTTCTTTAGTTACATCATGCTGAAACGAAATGTAGTTACTCACCTTCCCTTGCTGATCCTTTAATGGGTAAATGGTAGTTTGCTCAACAATCACTTTACCGTGCTTAGTCATGTTAACCAAAGCACCCACCCAGGCTTTTCGATTTTTTAAGTGCTCCCACATTGCTTGGTAAACAGCCGGTTCAGTTTGTCCGGCACTGATTTTATGTGGGCTTTGACCTATTAGTTCGTCATACTCGTACTGGCACATATCGAGGTAAGCGCGATTCATATACTCAATTTTTGCATCTGTATTGGTAAACATAATGGGGTGTGGATTTTGCTCAACCGCTTGAGACAGTATGTGCATGCGTTTGTTTAGAGTAATTTTATGAAACCATTGCCACACTGACTCAGCCCAAACCGTTAGCATGTTTTTATCTTGCACACTAAACACCTTAGTTTGATGCTGTAAAATAATAGCCATATGGCACTGACTATGGCGTATCACGGGCACCACTAACAATGAGTTAGAGTCGCCAGGTAACCCGTATTCTTTCGCATGTTTTCGGTTAACAATGACAGCTTGCCCAGCCGCTATCTTGCCTTGTAACTTTTCAGTGCACACATCAAAAACATTACCTTTCTCGGCTCGATAATCATGTTGCTTTTGTTCGTTACAAATAAACAAGGCTGCGCCATCGCAATTGGTAATGTCGAGGGCTTGATTAACAGCATAATTCAACAACACATCTTGATCGTCTTGAAACGAAATTTCGGTTAGCTGTAATAAACCCCTATTAAATTTACTTTGCTGAGCAAGTGCCGCCATACGCCCAACTTTTTCTGACACATCGCGGGCGTTCACTAAATACGTTGGGCCATCATTATCGTGCTCAAACAAGGTAATCGAAAATTCAAAATGAATAACCCAACCATTTACGCTAATGGGTAAGGTATTGACCAAACACACAGCTGATTTTTTTGCCTCCATTAGCGTGCGCATAAAGTCTTGCGCATCAGATTTTTCAAACATACAGCTAATATTTTGCCCAACCATCTCTTTAGTAAACACATGGCTATCGGAGTTATCACTGAAGACTTCGCGAAAAGTACCGTCTTTTTCAAGCTCAAAAACCGAGTCTGGCAGTGCGGTAAGTGTTGCTTTTAACTGATTAGAGGAGTTATCGAGTGCTGCATAAGGTTTAGTGACGGTTTCAACAAAGAGGATTTTATACAGTAAAAAGTAGGTGAGCCCTTTATACACATGCCCAAAAAAATTAAAGGTGTTGGTGGTGTGTGAGACATCATTAGACACCACAAAACAGGCCTCACTTAAAATAGCTAATAGGCAAACTAATGTTTTACCGGCAATATTTAAATTTGTTCTGGGCTTACGAAGTTGTGTCGAAAACATCAAAACAGCGGCACCGTATAGCGCCAAAACAAGTAGCTCAATTAGAAACTTAATATGGCTACCGCCTACTCCTTCGATGTGTATTTCTGGCAGTAAATCAGGAAAGTAAAAGAATGTGCTTGCGATGAACAAACTACCAAGCAACAAAGAGGTAAGTAAAGCGCGCGCATTTAACGGTTTATATTTAACCCAAATCCCTGCTGCAATAATTAAAAAAGCAGCTCCATTAAATAACCGAGCAATGAGCCAAAAACTTAATACCAAGTTCATGTCTGCATTGCCTTCATGCATGCTGTCAAAAGCCAAGAAATGCAATGAATCAAAAATAGCAACGCACAACATGGCACAAGAGAGCAGTAACAGTTTGTAGTTATTGGTGAAATGCCAAGTATTCCAACCAATTGCAAAAATTAAAAACGAGATCACAACTGAGAATAATTCGACGCTCGTATGCATTGCTACATAAAAAGGAATAGCAGCAATAAGCCCTAATCGCTCAAGTAGTAAGACAACAGCCAGCAGCAATACCCCTACCGCAACATAAGGTACTGTGTGTAAAAGCTCTTTTTGATGTGATGGATGAACAACGTATTTCACTATAATTTTTGACTATGTTTAATTAACACCCTTAGAAAAAAGGATAGTAAAAATAACTAGTAACGACAGTGAAATACCAAAAAAAGATGAGAGCAATGCGCTAAGTATGACTTAGCGCATCTTCTATTAGGCTTTATTGAATGGATTACGGGTATCTTGGTCGGCATCTAGATTACGCATCAAAATTGCGTGATCTAAATCGATATCTTCTGGCAGAGGAATTTTAACAATATGACCTGAGCCTTTTGCATCGCTAATGGCTTCGCCTTTTTTGTTTTCCATAAAATCCAACTTAAAGTTGATGTTACCTTTTGGTGTCATAAGCTCAAGTGAATGACCAGTACAGAACTTATTTTTCACATCAATTTCAACTAAGCCATTATCGTTGCGGCCTAATACTTCACCGACAAACTGCTGTTTATCTGATACCGAATGACCGTACTCATAGTTTTGATAGTCTTGATGTGCATGGCGTTTTAAGAACCCTTCGGTGTAGCCCCGGTGCGCTAAGTTCTCAAGAGTTTTAAATAAGTTTGCGTCAAATGGACGACCAGCAACGGCATCATCAATGGCTTTACGATACACTTGTGCAGTACGAGCAACATAGTAGAAAGACTTGGTACGGCCTTCAATTTTTAAACTATGCACGCCCATTTTCGTTAGTTGATCAACATATTGAACGGCACGTAAATCTTTTGAGTTCATAATGTAAGTACCATGCTCGTCTTCAAAAGCAGGCATGTACTCACCTGGGCGCCCTTGCTCTTCAAGCATAAATACTTCATTACTTGGGGCACCATCACCTAGGGTTGGGATCACCGCTTTAGGGTCAATTTTATGTACCATTTCGCCGGTTTCATTTTCGGTGCCTGGTTTCACATCGTAGTTCCAGCGACATGCATTAGTGCACGTTCCTTGATTTGGATCGCGCTTATTAATGTAACCTGATAGCAAACAACGGCCAGAATACGCCATGCAAAGTGCACCGTGAACAAACACTTCAAGTTCTGTATTAGGGCATAGTTCACGAATTTCAGCGATTTCTTCAAGCGATAATTCGCGCGATAAAATGACTCGTTCAATACCCTGCTGAGCCCAAAAGTTCACTGTGGCATAGTTCACCGCATTGGCCTGCACAGATAAGTGAATTGGCATATCTGGCCATTTTTCACGCACTAACATGATAAGCCCAGGATCTGACATGATCAGCGCATCTGGCTGCATCTCAATGACTGGCTCAATATCGCGTAAATACGATTTTACCTTGGCATTATGAGGAGCAATGTTCGACACCACATACAACTTTTTATTTTGCGCATGGGCTTCGTTGATACCAACTTGCAGATTATCTAGGTCAAACTCATTGTTACGCACACGAAGGCTATAACGAGGTTGGCCAGCGTAAACGGCATCTGCACCATAAGCAAAGGCATAACGCATATTCTTTAAACTACCCGCAGGTGATAACAACTCAGGCGTAAAAGGACGAGGGGTCAAAATAGGTGACGACATGAAAGCTCCACACATCGAACCGAGTACAAGTCGGTTGCATGAATTAATACGATAATGAAGCGCGGCAGTATAATAACCTGCCCAGTAATTTTATTGATCTAGATCATGGCGGCAGTATAATAACCTGCCCAGTAATTTTATTGATCTAGATCATGATTGATTCATAGAGCTTATTGTTGAGTAGGTGACAAACGAAAAAAGCGCCATAAGCGCTTTGGTCATAACAACAATATAGGGGAGTAGTTAGTGGGCTGAGCCATCTCCGCCACGTAATACGTTATTAGATGCTTTACATCCATTTTCAGCGATATAATCAACAGCCGCTTTGGCTTGCACTATGCCCCAGCCGTAAGCATGATCATAACCCATATCCCCCTGATCATCGGCAGATGCCCTCAGTGCTAAACGAATACCATTCGCAGAACACTCAGGATAATTACTCCATACCAATGCAGCTTCGCCGGAAACATGAGGGGTTGCCATCGAAGTACCTGATTTAAAGTCATGATCTGAAAACTCAGCGACTGTTATTGTGGTTTTCTTACCGAGGTTGTCCATTAAATTAAGACCCTCATTTCTTGTCACAGAGCCAGCAATCATAGAAGTAGGGTTAATAGTGCCGATTAGCTGGCTTTGGTTATTATTACGAATAATAACTCCCACACCGCCATCCGCTTCACACTGCTCTACTTTTTTATAAAACGGAATTTCCCCTCGTTCGATTAGACAGATTTTTCCTGTTACATCTCCACAGCTCTGAGTACCTAAACCACAATCAACGAGCTCCCCTGTCACAGTACCAAAACGCGAGCCATCCATACCATAATATTGGAAATTAACAGTATCTTGCGTGACATTAAATTTTGAAAAGCGCGCGCGGTCAACAGGCACAGTTGAGAAAATATTAACGCCTGGCGCTGATAGTTCAATTTGACTGCTTCGCTGAGAAAAGCTTGCATGATTTTTAGTGCTATCAACCGCTGCAACTGAAATCACACTGTCATAAGAGGCAGGGTAGCTATGTGAAGCTTCACCAGCATTTCCTGCTGCCGCAACCATTAATATATTTGCACGAGCAACTTTATCTAACGCTTTTTCTTCAATCGGGCTTGAGTATTTTCCACCAAGGCTCATTGAAATAACCGTTGAACCGGCTTGCTGGCACTCATCAATCGCACCGGCTAAATCCGAAGCGTAAGCCCAGCTACCATTACCTGCAAAAACACGCACAATGTGCATATCAAGGGAATGATCATCGACAATCCCTGTCGTACCAAATTCATTGTCGATTGCGGCAATCGTGCCAGCAACGTGAGTGCCATGACCAAATGGATCTTGATACCACACACCAGCACCACCATCGTCTGAGCCTGTAACACCAGCACTCGGCAAATCTGGGTGCTCTAAGGCATAACCGCTATCGATTACACACACTTTTTGTCCGCCTTGATATTGAACTTGATCAGCTTGAACCATCGATAAACCATACGGAATATATTGCGAAGCGCCTTCAGACATTAACTTTCTTGGTACGTCAGGGTAAAAAGTCTTTAGGTTTGTAAGCCCTGAAACATTGGCTAACTGAGTTTTATTAATCGAAATTGCAAAACTTTCTAGTGAACTAAGCTCTTTTTCTATTTTAATATTATTTGATAACAACTCAGATTTAAGCGCTGAGGCTTTATTACTATTTGCTTCTAGAACAATTCGCATTGATTGATCAGCTAAAGAAGGAAAACTATAAGCAAGAGCAATGCTTGCCGCTAAAACTGTTTTTTTATTTATCATCATTAAACTCCTTCTCTACTCTGCGTTGTCGTCATTTTTGCTACTTGGGCAATCTTTCACTTGTACATTGCCACTTATTGTTCCGGCATTGTTATAGCCTTGGTATGGACCAGACTCGAGTAACATCACATTCAATAACCCATTTGCACCAAATCCAGATTTAATACCTTCAGAAATATCCATCATGCATGCAAAGCCAACCCCCTCTCCAGGCAGGCTAGGATTGGTTGAGTTATAATTAAACTCAACTTGATACATCCCCTCAGTGCAAATATCTTGTTTGCAAAATAATCGCTCATCACCAGACTCAGCCCCATCAGGTGATACTGGATCTTCACTACATAAGCCTGCACCATAAACCTGTGCGTTAAATGATACTCCTCCAGATTGTTGCCAATCTAATGCAGTTACATCTTTGTAATTTACTTTTCCGCTTACTTCTCCATCACAACGAGCTGCATGTGCTGTAAACACAGCTTTTCCAGCCCCACCCTTTGAATTAAGAGTGCCGCCAGCGTTAACTTGAGCGTCTAACTTTGCACATCCACCCATAATAGCGAATGATGTGATTAACAAACCTAACTGCGCTTTTTTCATATTAATTCCTTGTTGTTTGTTTTTATTAAAAACAGCTAAAACCACTCAATAATAAAATATATTTAATTTATACAATTAGTTATGAGTGACAAAACAAGTAATAGAGGAAGTAAAATGAGAATTCAACACACTAAAAAGGGTAAAAACCATGGCAAGAAAAACGATTAAATTTACTGTAAAAAAACACCTTAATTAACAATGTATTAAAAACATATTTACACAATATAAAAGTGTATCAGTCTGTACCAAAATGTAATCAAGCACTTAAATATTATAAACACAGACAAAAACTAGCACTTTAGAACCACAGAAATTAAACTAAGTGAGGACTTATACAGAAAAGAAAAAAGGTGACCAATCCTATGGCCACCTTTTTAGATCAAACTCAATTAACTATCCAGGGTAATTGGTTTTGATTTGCTAATGTTAACAGCAAAGCCCTTAACATTGATATTTTTATACGCCAGTTAAGCGTTTTCGGCGTTTTTTCCACAATAAGAACTGATAACCAAGTAGGCCATCGGCCTGAATATTGATCCGCCCACCTGCGGCTTTTATTACTTGCAATTGCTTTGGCTTATCGTCGAATTTGAATTTATATGACGTCAGTGTTTTCTTAATCAAACTAATGGCAAGCTCGTGCTCTTTTGCAGCCTGAATGGTGACCATTTCATCCTGATTAAAGCGGTACTTAATTTGTTTATTTGTTGCGATTAGTTTCGGCATCAAATTAGCGATATGTTCATTCCAGTGCGCAGACTTTTTTGCGTATTCCATTGAAGCCGCTTCATCTAGCTCCCATGTGGTCAATAGCTCTTCAGGAACATTAAACCCTTTGTTGGTTGAGCTTGCAGCTTGATGGGTTTGCGCACTAGCTTGATCAGGAATAAAGCTTAGAATACATAACCATATTATTGTTATTAATGAACTTTTATACATTAGCAGGCCTTTGTTACAAAGATATTGAAATAAAGGCCCAGCCACCTAGCCGGACCTTTAAGCGCTTAACACAAAATGGTATTAGTCATTAATATGTGCGCAGCGGCCAAATTCAGCACCTGCCGACACCGCATCAACCACTTGCTTAGGGAAGCTAAGTTCACGGTCGCGGCCGTTATCACATACAAATGCCTTATTCGCGTCAATTTCTATTGATAAAACTGCGCCAGCAATGCCAGCCATGATTTCAGAACCATCAGCACTTAGACCAAACATGTTATCGGTAAGCAAGCCTTTTGCTTCAGTAACCCCCTGCTTAGCAAAGAACTCTGCTGATGACATCCAGCCAATACCTTTTAAATAAATAGCGCCAACAAAACCGCCAGATAGAGGGCTACCAGCGCGTCCGGTGATCATCGATAAGTCCTCATTTGCATCAAGAACCATCACTGAAGGTAAGCCAAATCCTAGTTCAACTAATTCTTCATGGCTGTAGCCTAGGTCGCAATAGTTGGTCCAGAAACTTATCGCAGGAATGTTGTCACACCAACGTAAGCTACCAATTTTTTGAGTTGTATTGGTTACTGTATCCCATACTTTAACGCCAGCAGGACGACGGTTTTCGATGGCGCCAAAGGCGACATAACGACCATTTTCAGAAATAACTGAATTGTCGATTGCACCAAACTCCGTGTAGGTATCAACAAGCTCGCCATTTACCCAGGCAATTTGCGTAAAGCCATTCGTTGAACCTGTAATGGTTTCGCCATTACCAGAGATACGATCTGCTCGTGCCCATGCCGTACGACGAATTTGCTCATCGCCATTCATAATAGCGATTTCTTTACCGCTACCATAAGAACGGTCAACCATTTGGGTGCCAGGTAAAACGCTTGCTTTACCCGTGTTTGCATCCCAAACAGTAGGCATACCAACTGAACGCGCAGCTTCGCCTTCAGCACAGCGATTTGAACCATCGTATGGGAAGCGTGTTGTACCAACAATCAATTTACCATCATCATCCATATCCCAGATGCTATGTGAGCTTTGCCCCTGCTGACTTGAAAGCGAGCAACTATTCCCCGTTAAATCTTCAAGCATTGATACTTTGCCAGAGTTTATATCCCAGACGCCGCCTTGCATCACTCCATTATCATTAAAGTGTGCGGTAATAGCAGCTTTAGTGGCTGTTTTGTTCATTGCTGTGCTTGTAGAGCTTAATAAAGCGTAGCCATCAGGGCTTACTAAAGTATCAAACGAATTAGTCGCACTGTCGTATAAGAAAGGAATACCCGAAGAGGTTGTTCCAAGTGCTTTTTTACCGTTTTTAGCGTGATCCATTACAAACGCTGAAATCAGTGGCGTATATTGAATACCATCTTGATAACCGTTGAAGAACATCTCAACTTGTTTAGTTTCACCCGCTGAAACAACTATCTCTGTCATCGCACAGGCATTATCTATTCCCGGGTTTGCACTTTCGTTGTCATTCCAATATTCAGCTTCAGAAAGAATATTCGTTTGCTGAGTTGGATAACCACCGGCATTGATCTCTTGAGTATAAAGAGCATAACGTGCCCCAGGCGTTAAGCCATTAATGGTAAATGAGCCATCTGGGCCGATACGGCCTTGTGTCATGTTACCTGACTGTTGGCTGATCACATCTTCGTAAGGGTTATCAAGGTTACGCGCTATTAAATTCACCCCTGAGTACTCTACTCCCTCTTTTGTTAAAAGCTTACCTTGAATAGAGCCAAACTGTGATTTGTACTCACTGGTAGGATAGAGATCTGAAATATTAACGATGTCATCTTTCACATTAATGGTGTGTTGATTTGCACCAGCACTGCCGCGCACATTAATAAACGGAAACATGGTCTCAATGGCAGAATAATCCAACATACTAGAGCTGGTAAATTTAGTGACACCCTCACAACCTGGTACACCGTCGTATTGCGGACTATAGCTTGCCGACATATACACTAAATGGCCATTTGCTTGCGAGTGAGACATATTGATCGCATGCCCAAATTCATGGGTGAATACCCCACCAACTTGCGTGCCATCGGTATCACTGATATCAACAAACCAGCCATTCATTAAAGCTGTCGCTTCGATAATTTCGCCAGTTTCTTCATCGGCCCATTCAGGGAATGCAATACCTAAAACAGCGCTTCTTGGCACACCAAAATAGTTTTCTAAAATGCCACCATCAGTGTCGTAATTGACCCAAAAGCCATAACCGTTTTCAACACCATAAATTTGATCAACATTTTCTGCTGTCACATCCGCAATGCCTGTTTTCTCAAAAATCGTGCCCTGTACTGACATCTCGAAAGTCGACGTTTCTACATCAGACCACTCTTTCACAGCATTCGCCGTTACTTTGTTGGCTTGCTCAATCGTTAAAAACGTATAATCTCGGTCAAGTTCAGTGTATGCAGGGATCACTGTGCCATCAGGTAAGGTAACATCAACGTTAAATACAGTGCCTTTTTCAAGTACAGTGAAGGTTTCGACATCGTTACCGTCTTTATCTTTGATAAGTTGGCCGCCATCTGTCCACACTGGAATACTGCCTTTTGAGGTGTCCCATTTATATGGCTGCATTGTCGGTTCATGAATATAAAGTGGGCCACCGGCTAACGCACCTGTCGAAATAGTTGCAAGGGTTAATGCTGCTGCGATTTTAGAAAATTTCATTATTGTTTTACTCCAGACAGTTCACCTACTAAATCCATAAAAACTCCCACATCGACTGCACCTGGTGTGGTTAAGAGATTTTGTTGCTCTGCTGATAAGCTGCTGGTATCTAACCCTTCAAAAACGCCTTTGTTAGCAAAAATGTTTTCTACTTTGCCATTGCGCACTACAAATTTACCTTGAGCTAAACCAACGGTCGTTTGAAACCCTGTGATTGATGCTGGCTTATACATAAAGGCAATCACTTGTTCGCCTTCACGCCATTTAGAAAAGCCCTCTGGTGTTGCACCTAAATACACTTTGCCATTGCCCATAGAGCGGGGCTTGATCAAGCCAAACTGACGAAAAGTGTAATTTGAATCGTCTTTTAACTTGCCTTTTGCATCTGACGAAACCTGAATAGTCACTTCGGTATAGGGACGATTATTATCAAAACCATCTGTTACGCTTACCACCTGGCCAGCAATAATGCTCTGTGACTCAACAGCCATCTCTTTTAAGTTTTGTTGTTTTAGTTTCATTGCATTGGCTGCGGGGCTCAAAGTCAGCATGGTGCCAAGTGCAAAAGCTGACGCGCATGACAACTTAGAAAGTGCACTGCGTAGTTTCATTGTTCTCTCCTTTGATTATTCAAAATAAAAATGGAAGTAAGATTTTTGGTTTATAAAAAATCAATTCACTAATATTTTATGATTGAATAAGTTCAGGAATTCACGAAAAAACATGTAGCGTTTTGTACACTTAAATTCAACATTTCGATTACAGTTTTATTGTTGCTATTTTTCTCTGAAAAGATAGATTAAAGATTTAAATTAAAAGCAGATATTATTGATTTTAAATGATTTAAAATACCCCCAATTTATCATCGAAAATTAGCTTACCCGTACAAAAGTGAACAAAAGGTTAACAATGACAATTGATGTTTTTACACTTTTAAGATGCATTATGGAAATGGTAAATTAATAGCAATTAGCTTAGCTAAGTGAGCACGTTCTAAGCGAGTAGAGATTGGGTATGTCAGCAGAGAAACCCGCTGACATTAAGTGAAGAATAGTAAACTAAAACAGCTGAATTTCTTCAGTTTCAAGCGCAAAGGTTTTGCCATTTGCAAAACTTATATCGATATAAAAAATATGACTACTCTCAACTTCAGGAGCTTGGTTAGGTTTTAGTTCAATAAATATAGGTGCTGTAGTGGGTAATACGCTCGTGAAGTCTTCTACATTGGCATAGTTGCCATCACTGTAATAATCAAAATCAGTAACAAACATTTCCGTAATATCAAACACACTATTTAAACTCATACCCGCAGTGAGTTCATTGTTGTAATCAGCGCTTGAGTATATATTAATCGCTGTAATGGTGTTCGCGCTCCCTAGTACCACTGCAGGGATAGCACACTCAGCACACTCAGCATACTCTTTATTAGGGTCGGGCTCATTTCCTTCACTATAAACACCTTCACCAATACCACCTAATTTAATGGTATAGGCATCATAAGCAAGTGCTGTATTAGCTTCGCTTTGCTCTGGGGTTACAACATAATTATTAATATCGATTGCAATGGGGTAAGGAGAGCACTCAAGCTCATCGTTTGAGTCTGAATTACAGCCCGCTAAACAGCTTGCAAGTAGAGTGACCAGTAAAAGATTTTTCATTATTGTCCTTATTAGTTTTATCATTTCCTGAGTTAATAATTGCCCATAAAATAGACCACAACAAGTACTTAACTGCTAAAATTCGCTCACACTTTATACCCGTGTTGCTATACATGGTTAGGGTTCATGAAAATGCCATCAAATGACTATTTAATTAAATTAGGAATTTTCACGTAAAGCGCGTATAATTCGCGCCCGTTAATATTTAACCTTTTAAATTTAAAATTATTGGAGCATAAAGATGGCTTTAGAGCGTACTTTTTCAATCGTAAAACCTGATGCAGTTGCTAAAAACCACATCGGTGCTATCTACAACCGTTTCGAAACTGCGGGTCTTAAAATCGTTGCAGCTAAAATGGTTCACCTTTCAAAAGAAAAAGCTGAAGGTTTCTACGCTGAGCACAGCGAGCGTCCTTTCTTCGGTGCTTTAGTTGAGTTCATGACATCTGGTCCAGTAATGGTTACTGTTCTTGAAGGTGAGAACGCAGTTCTTAAAAACCGTGAAATCATGGGTGCTACTAACCCTGCTGAAGCACTAGCTGGTACTTTACGTGCTGACTACGCAGACAGCATCGACGAAAATGCTGTTCACGGTTCTGACGCTGTTGAATCAGCTGCACGTGAAATCGCATACTTCTTCGCTGACGAAGAAATCTGCCCACGTACTCGTTAATTTCGAGTTCACAGCTAAGTCTGTGATGCAGAAGAAAAAGGGCTTTCGGGCCCTTTTTTAGTCATTAGCTAAGCTTATTGTAAATATGTTTAGCTAATGACTAAGTCGATTAAATAATGTACAATCGCGCACCCAAACTACTTACCACCGTCACTGATTGAGGTTGTTTCATGACCACTGAAAAAAAGATTAACTTATTAGATTTAAACCGAGATGCAATGCGTGAGCTTTTTGTATCATTCGGTGAAAAGCCATTCCGTGGCGATCAGGTGATGAAATGGATTTATCATTTTGGCGTAGACAATTTTGACGACATGACAAACGTCAACAAAAAGCTAAAAGAAAAACTAAAAGCTGAATGTGAAATTGTTGCTCCTGAAATCTCAGTTAAGCAAGTAGCAAGTGATGGCACCATCAAATACGCTCTGATGCTACAAGGTGGCCAAGAAGTAGAAGCTGTTTGGATCCCAGAAAAAGACCGTGCAACTTTATGTGTTTCATCACAAGTAGGTTGCGCCCTTGAATGTACTTTCTGCTCAACAGCACAACAAGGCTTTAACCGTAACTTATCAGTATCTGAGATCATCGGTCAGGTATGGCGTGTTGCAAAAGACATTGGTTTAGATGGCGATAGCACTAAGCGACCAGTTACTAACGTGGTAATGATGGGTATGGGTGAGCCATTACTAAACCTTAAAAATGTAGTACCAGCAATGGAACTTATGATGGACGACTGGGGTTTTGGTTTATCAAAGCGTCGCGTTACTTTAAGTACCTCAGGTGTGGTACCTGCTCTTGATTTATTAAAAGAGAAAATTGACGTAGCGCTGGCTATTTCACTTCACGCGCCAAACAACGAACTACGTGATGTACTGGTACCAATTAATAAAAAGTACCCTATCGAAGAGTTCTTAGCGGCGTGTCGTCGTTATATTGATGGCTCTAAAGCAAACAAAGATGTGACTATCGAATACGTTATGCTACAAGGTGTAAACGACAGCACAGATCAAGCACACGAATTGGTTAAAACTCTTAAAGGTACACCTTCAAAAGTGAACCTAATTCCGTTTAACCCATTCCCAGGTAATGAATATGGCCGTTCGAGCAACAGCCGCATCGACCGCTTCTCTAAAGTATTACAAGCAGCGGGAATTACCTGTATTGTTCGCCGTACCCGTGGTGATGATATTGACGCAGCTTGTGGGCAATTAGTGGGTGATGTTGTAGACCGTACTAAACGTTTAGCGAAAAAGAAAATGCGCGAAGATAACGCTATTGCGGTAAATGTTCACCAAGCATAAGCGTAACTTTTAAAGATAAGCCTTTGTGACAAACTCGTTATTTTTAAAATAATAGATGCAACACAAAGGCTTTTCGGTAAGATAGGCATACGGAATCAAAGAAGAGATTAGGTAATGCGTTCTATACTTGCCATTACTGTTAGTGCAATAGCATTAACAGGGTGTGTTACAGAAAACAGCTACAATGGTAGCGACAGACCCGTTGTTGAAAAAAAGATTAATAATACCGGTGCTGCTCGTACTCGTATCGCCCTTGCGTTACAGTACTTAAAGACAGGCAACAACTCGCAAGCAAAATATAATCTAGAACGTGCCGCAGACTTTGCCCCTGACCTTCCTGAAGTACACTATTCTTTAGCTTATTACTATCAACAGGTTGATGAACCTGAGCTAGCAGATAAAGCCTATCAACGCGCACTAAAAATCGCCCCTAATGATCCGAACACCTTAAATAACTACGGTGTATTTTTGTGTGGCATTGGCGAATACGACCGCGCAGCAGAAGAGCTTCTTAAGGCGATTTCAATTCCTAGCTATATCCGTGTAGCTGAAAGTTACGAAAACTTAGCCTTGTGCGCGATTGAATTTGATGATTTTGAAAACGCAGAAAAATACCTTAAGTCAGCACTAAATCACAGCTCACAGCGTCCTTCTTCAATGATAAGCCTTGCTGGTTTGTATTACGCAAAAAGCGATCTTCATAAAGCTGAAGATATCATTGAAAAATACGAATCTTTAGGCCGAGTAACACCTCGAGCACTCATGCTCAGCTACTTAATTCAGCAACGCATGGGCCATATTGAAAAAGCTGAAACAACGGCAGGTATTATTCTACAAACCTATCCAGGTTCAGTAGAAGCGAAAACCATTTCATCTGGGCAAACTAAACGCTCAGAATTTGAAGTTCTACGAGAAAAATACCGTCAAGCGCAGCTTGAAGAACTGAAAATTTCAAGCGATAACAGCACGGTTAGCAAAGATCAGCCAAAAATTCGCATCGTGAAAAGAAAAGCGCCTGCTAAACAAGCTGTTGTTGCACAGGCGTCAGTGGCTGCTACCGGGCAAAGCCTTGTAAAGACCACAAATGTTCCAACAACTTATGAACAAACTTCTCTAGTTGAGCAGCCAACTGTAAACAAAACTCAACCCGAGCCACAAACTGTAGCGCAAAGTAATAAGCAGGTGCCTACTGAGGTAAACTCAGACAGCGAAGAAAAGCCCGTAACAGAGACTTTAGCCTCTTCACAAACGAGCGATACAACGCCAGAGACGCTCACAAAGCAAACTGACGAAGGTTTCCAAACAGTTTCCTCTCGTAAAGTTGAACAAACTCCAGTTATTGCAAAGCAGCAAACAGACGCGCAAACACCAGTGCAAAGTAATGATGAAGTGACCATAGTGTCATTTGGTGCACCGCAAACGCCAAGCGTTCAACAACAAACGCCAGCAAACTCGCAAAATACCAAAAATGATGCCAGCACTGTGGTGTTTTACGAAGCAGAAAAAGACGAAAACGTATTTAGTGGCAGTCAAACAACGGCGTCAACCGCAAATAGCACTGATTTTAGCGTGACAAACGAGCCGCTTAACTTACCCATGCTGAACGCAAATGTACCGGCGCTGAATATCCCGTATCATATTATTGAAAATGGTGAAAACCTCTTTAGCATTTCGGTGCGATACAATGTTAAACTACAGAAGATTTTGCTGTGGAATGGCTTAAAAGAATCGGATCGTGTACAAAACGGTACTCGCATTTATTTGAACGATCCGAACATTTATCACGACATCAATGATGGCGACACACTCTTTAGCATAGCCACACAGCATAGCGTATTGATCGATCAGTTAATGCGCTGGAACAAATTGAGCCCAGATGTCGCCCTAGAACCTGGGCATAGACTCTTATTGGTAGATCCAGACTCATACGCATTATGAATGAAGAAAACAATTTAGAACAACCACAAGAAACGCTTGGCCAAGCGCTAAAAAAGCGCCGCGAAGACGCAGGAATGAGCCTTGAGCAACTTGCTGGTGCATTAAAGTTATCAGTTTTACAGTTACAACGACTAGAAAACGACGAGCACGAACTACTAGGCCCTGCGACCTTCGTAAAAGGTTATATCAGAAGCTATTGCCGTGAGCTTAAAATCGATAGCCAAGCCATGCTTGAATTACTGCCTGAGCACGTTGAGCCTGAGAAAAAGTCAAAAATGCAGAGCTTTTCTCGCCGCACAGAAAAAGAAGCACATGACAGCCGTTTAATGCTGTTTAGCTACTTTATCTTAGCGGTGATCATTGGCTCGTCTGTGTTTTGGTGGTGGCAAAATAGCAACCAGAATATCGAAGAGCCGGTCACGACTGCGATGCCAAATCAACTTGAAAGCAGTGATATTTCACCTGACTTAACTGTAGAAGCACCAGCTGAAGAAACCATTCAACCACTCGCTGAAGGCGAGCAAGAAATCGCTCAGCCTGAAGCTGATGCCCCAACGACCAGCAACGAAGCACAAAATCAAGCTGCATCACAAAACCAATCTGCTGCTCAGCCACAAACTGAAAAGGCAGATCCTGAGCACAGCGAAGTGGTGATGCACTTCAATGAAGATAGCTGGGTAGAAATTCACGATGGCAACGGCGATCGCATCGCTTTTGGTGTTAAAAAAGCAGGTTACATTATGACAGTAACCGGCCCACAGCCGTTTAATGTAGTATTAGGCAAGCACCAAGTAGTCGATATCACTTTTCAAGGTCAAGCCGTCGATACCTCACATTTTGCCAAAAATCGCTTAGCTAAATTTACTTTACCGTTATCAGAGTAACCGCAATGTTTTCAGAATCTCCTATTAAACGCAGAAAATCGACCCGTATTAACGTAGGTAACGTGCCAATTGGTGATGGTGCGCCAATTGCCGTTCAGTCGATGACTAACACCAACACCCTAGATATCGATGCAACGGTTGCACAAATTCAAGCTATTCAAGATGCCGGCGCCGATATTGTGCGTGTGTCTGTACCAACCATGGAAGCAGCTGAAGCATTTAAAAGCATTAAAGAACAAGTCACTATCCCGCTGGTAACAGATATTCACTTTGATTACCGTATTGCATTAAAAGTGGCTCAGTATGGTGCGGATTGTTTACGTATTAACCCGGGTAACATTGGTAGCGAAGAGCGTATTCGTGCCGTTGTAGACTCTGCACGTGAGCATAACATTCCGATTCGTATTGGTGTTAATGGCGGTTCATTAGAGCGCGACTTACAAGAAAAATACGGTGAACCAACACCAGAAGCACTTCTTGAATCAGCTATGCGCCATGTTGAGATCTTGCAGCGTTTAGACTTTGACCAATTCAAAGTATCCGTTAAAGCGTCAGATGTATTTTTAGCGGTTGGTGCGTATCGTTTACTTGCCAAAGAAATTGACCAGCCACTGCATTTAGGTATTACCGAAGCAGGTGGTATGCGCTCAGGTTCTGTTAAATCAGCTGTTGGTTTAGGTATGCTACTTGCCGAAGGCATTGGTGACACGCTACGCGTATCACTTGCTGCCGATCCGGTACAAGAGATCAAAGTGGGTTTTGATATTTTAAAATCATTACGCATTCGCTCACGCGGCATTAACTTTATTGCCTGCCCTAGCTGCTCACGCCAAGAGTTTGATGTGGTAAGCACAATGAACCAACTTGAAGAGCGCCTTGAAGACGTGGTTGAGCCTATGTCAGTGTCGGTGATTGGTTGTGTAGTAAATGGACCTGGCGAAGCGCTGGTTAGTGATATCGGCCTTGCTGGTGCCAACCGTCGCTCTGGCTTATACATCAATGGTGAGCGCCAAAAAGCGCGTATCGATAACGATAATATTGTCGACCAACTTGAAGGCTATGTGCGCGACTTTATCGCTAAGAAAGAGAAAGAAACGCCAATCGACATCAAAATCGTTGAATAATTCGCATATACTCGGCAAACCCTTGGGTTTGCCGTTTACCTTTACCGCTTAGACGGTATAATGACGGGTCAATTTTTTAGTTTTTCTTGAGGCGCGATTTTTTCAGCGCAAGTACAGTATTTAGGATTTATCAGTGGCAAAACAAATTCAGGCAGTTCGTGGTATGAACGATTGTCTGCCAGGCGATACGCAAATTTGGCAGAAAGTAGAAGACATTTTACGTGAAACAGTTTCATCGTTTGGTTATCAAGAAATTCGTTTTCCAATTGTTGAATCAACCGACCTATTCAAGCGCTCTATCGGTGAAGTAACCGATATCGTCGAAAAAGAAATGTACACCTTTGCAGACCGTAATGGCGATAACTTAACACTTCGCCCTGAAGGTACGGCAGTATGTGTGCGTGCAGGTAATCAAAACGGTTTACTGTATAACCAAGAACAACGTTTATGGTACATGGGCCCTATGTTCCGTCACGAGCGTCCACAAAAAGGCCGTTACCGTCAATTCCACCAATTTGGTTTAGAAACATTCGGCATTGCCACTGCTGATATTGATGCAGAAGTTATTTTGCTGACAGCCCAATTATGGAAAGAGTTTGGTATCAGTGAGCACGTTCGTCTGGAGCTTAATTCATTAGGTTCAAATGAAGCGCGTGCAGACTACCGCGATGCACTTGTTGCTTACTTAGAGCAACACGTCGATGTACTTGATGAAGACTCTAAGCGTCGTATGCACACTAATCCTTTACGTGTGTTAGATAGCAAAAACCCTGATGTACAAGCTATTTTAACTGATGCGCCTAAACTATCTGAGCACTTAGACGCTGAATCAAAAGAACATTTTAAAAATTTATGTGAACGTTTAGACGCTGCAGGCGTCGAATACACGGTAAATGAAAAGCTTGTACGTGGCCTTGACTATTATAACCGCACTGTTTTTGAGTGGGTAACCGATAGCCTAGGCGCACAAGGAACCGTTTGTGCCGGTGGTCGTTACGATGGTCTAGTTGAACAACTAGGCGGTAAAGCAACACCAGCGGTAGGTTTTGCAATGGGTCTTGAGCGTTTAGTGTTATTACTTCAAGCGCTAGAAAGTGTAGGTGACATCCGCCGTAGTGCTGATGTATATTTGGCAGCCATGGGCGATAAAGCCAGCATTCAAGCGCCAATCATTGCCGCTCAATTACGTAAAGATGTTGCAGGTCTACGTGTTATGGTGCACGCAGGCGGTGGCAACTTTAAAAAGCAATTAAAACGCGCAGATAAAAGCGATGCGCTAGTCGCAGTTATTATCGGCGAAGATGAATTAGAACAAGGCGTTGTGACAATTAAGTACTTACGTGAACGTAAAGAACAAGTCACCTTAAAACTAGAAGAAGCGAAAACGCTACTAGCTGAGCTTATTTAAGCCCAGCTAGCAACAGAGGTAAGCATGGAAATTTATTCAACAGAAGAACAACAAGAAGAAGCGATCAAACGCTTTTTCCGTGAAAATGGTTTAGCACTTGCAATTGGTATTGTTGCAGGTTTAGGTGGTTTATATGGTTGGAAAGCTTATAACCAAAACCAAATCACCACAGCTGAGAAAGCATCTGACTCTTTCACACAACTTGTTGAAAGCGGTGCCGTGCTAGAAAAAGCGGATGCGTTTATTAAAGACAATGGCGAGTCAAGCTACAGCACGCTAACAGCATTTGTAGCAGCGAAAGAAGCCGTTGAAAAGAATGACCTTGATGCAGCAAGCGAAAAGCTTAACTGGATCATCACCAACGAGCAAAACCCTGAGCTTAAAGCAACGGCAACAACGCGCCTTGCTCGTGTTCACCTTGCACAAAAACAATATGAGCAAGCGCTAACAACGTTGAACGCCCAGCTTCCAGCATCATTTGCTGCTGCAGTCGCTGAATTAAAAGGCGATGTTTATGCTGCACAAGGCGACAAAGACCAAGCTCGCAGCCAATACCAAGCTGCTGCTGATAATGGCGGCCTTGAAAACAATCCGTTATTACAAATTAAACTTGATGACTTAGCACAAACTAGCCCAGCGGCGTAAGGGGTTAAGATGAAGAAGTTAACAGCGGCAACACTTGCTCTGTGTATCGCAACCCTGACTGGGTGTTCGTCAAGTGATGACGAAGAAGAACTGGTACTGCCTGAAATTGTTAATCAATTTGAGACAGAAGTGGTTTGGCAAGAATCAATTGGTGATGGTGTTCAGCACTATTTCTCGCGCTTAACGCCGGCTATTCATAACGATGTTGTGTATGTAGCAAACCGCGAAGGTGAAGTTGAAGCCCTATCGCTTGAAAATGGCGATACGCTATGGCAAACCGATGTGCGTGAAAACCCAGCCTTCTGGCCTTGGGAAACCACAGAAAGTGCCAAGTTATCGGGCGGTATTTTACAAGCTTACGGCAAAATTTTCGTTGGTTCTGAGCATGGTTACTTAACTGCTCTTGACCGTGAAACAGGTGAAATCGTTTGGCGTAAAACGATGCCAGGCGAAGTACTTGCTAAACCAGCTGCAGGCGACGGCCTAATTTTTGTAAACCTAGGCTCAGGTAAATTATTAGCTGTACACCCAGATACAGGTGAAGAGCGCTGGAGCTTTGAACAAGAAGTGCCACCACTTACATTACGTGGTCAAAGTTCACCAACTGTAGCAAACGGTGGTGTATTGCTAGGCCTTGAAACAGGTAAATTAAGCGTATTAATTTCTGAAAATGGTTACTCTGCGTGGAGTGCTGAAATTGCTTCTCCAAAAGGTGCGTCTGAGTTTGAACGTTTGGTTGATGTAGATACACAAGCATTAATTAGCGGTCCATATGCTTATGCAATCGCCTATAATGGTAACTTAGCAGCCGTTGATATTCGTTCTGGTAATGTTGTTTGGAAACGTGAGTACAGCAGCTACCGTGATTTATCAATGGATAGCCAGTCTATCTATGTTGTTGATAGCGATGGTGTTGTTTACGGTCTAGATAAAACATCAGGTATTGAGCGTTGGAGCCAACCGGCACTGCGCGGCTGGTACTTAACAGGCCCTACCGTGGCTGGTAAATATTTAGCACTAGGTGACCAAGAAGGTAACCTACACTGGTTAGACAAAGAAACGGGTGAGCTTGTATCGCGCGAAGACTTTGACAGCTCAGGTTTCTTTATTGAGCCAGTTGTTGCCGGTGACAAGTTAATTTTATACACCCGAGATGGTGAAGTTAGCGCGGTTAAAATTCCAAACTAACTTACTAATAGTAAACGTTATTTTTCTAAGGCTTCGCTTGGCGAAGCCTTTTGTTGTTTTTTTAAGAGGTAGTTTATGCTTCCCGTGATCGCTCTTGTTGGGCGACCCAATGTGGGCAAATCCACATTATTTAACCGTTTAACACGTACTCGTGACGCCCTCGTAGCCGACTTTCCAGGCTTAACACGAGATAGAAAATATGGCCAAGCTGATTACGATGGCTATGAATTTATCGTGGTAGACACGGGTGGTATTGACGGTTCTGAGCAAGGTATCGAAACTGAAATGGCTGAGCAATCGCTACTAGCGATTGAAGAAGCCGATATCGTGCTATTTTTAGTTGATGCCCGCGCAGGTATGACCGCCGCAGACCAAGCGATTGCTAACCACCTTCGTAAACAACAAAAGAAATGTTTTGTTGTGGCAAACAAAGTGGATGGCATTGATGCAGATTCATACTGTGCAGAGTTCTACCAGTTAAGCTTAGGCGACGTACATCACATTGCAGCGGCTCACGGCCGTGGTATCACGCAATTACTTGAAACAACTCTACAGCCTGTTATTGCAGAACTTGCAGGCGAAGCTGAAGAGCTTGAAGAAAGTGATGACGAATTGGTTGATCTTTACAGCGAAGATGAAGAAGGCGAAGACAACCAGCAAGCCTTTGCTGACAAGCCAGTAAAGCTTGCTATTATCGGTCGCCCTAACGTTGGTAAGTCAACACTTACAAACCGTATCTTAGGTGAAGAACGTGTAATCGTTTACGATATGCCGGGTACAACCCGTGACTCTATCTATATTCCGATGACACGTAACGACAAAGAGTACATTCTTATTGATACTGCGGGTGTTCGTAAGCGTAAGAAAGTAAGCGATGTTGTAGAAAAATTCTCTGTGATCAAAACCCTTAAAGCGATTGAAGACGCTAACGTGGTATTGCTTGTGGTTGATGCGCGCGAAGGTATTTCTGATCAAGATTTAAGCTTACTTGGTTTTGCCTTGAACGCAGGTCGTTCATTGGTTGTTGCTGTTAACAAATGGGACGGCCTTGATGATTACGTTAAAGAACGTATTAAGTCAGAGCTTGACCGTCGTTTAGGTTTCATCGATTTCGCACGTTTACACTTTATCTCTGCTTTACATGGCACAGGTGTAGGTCACTTATTTGAATCGGTAGACGAAGCATACGAGTCAGCAACTAAGCGTATTAGCACAGCGATGCTGCGTCGTATCATGGATATGGCACAAGCTGATCACCAACCGCCACTTGTTCGCGGTCGTCGTGTAAAACTTAAATATGCTCACGCAGGTGGCTATAACCCACCACGTATCGTGATCCACGGTAACCAAGTTCATGACTTACCTGATAGCTACAAACGCTACTTAATGAACTACTACCGTAAAGCATTAGGTATTATGGGTACGCCGATTAAAATTGAATTTAGAGAAGGCGATAATCCATACGCGGGTCGCACTAATAAAGTGACTTTATCGCAAAAACGTAAAATTCGTGCATTTGCGAAAGAAAACCGCAACAAGTCGTAATTTCTACAGCTAAGCTTTAAGTATTGAAAAAACCTTGTGAGTATGACTTACAAGGTTTTTTTATTGCTGAAACTATGCTTTATTTAATAAACGAACAATAAATAGAGCAGCATAAATGGACTTTTTAAGTCAGGTTATTTACGTCGATAACGTAGAAGAAGTACTCGACTTTTACTATCAAGCATTTGGTTTAAATACCAACCATATCAGTGACGATGCCGAATACGGTGAACTTGTTACAGGTTCCGTTAAACTTGCTTTTGCAACCCACCCGCACGCGCAATCATATTTTAAGCAAGGGTATATTCGCGCCCATCCTAAGCAACCTGCTCTTGGTTTTGAGCTAAGATTCAGCTGCCATAATTTAGTCGAAAGTTACGATAAAGCAGTGCTTGCTGGTGCTGAGCCATTGTGCCCGCCAACTAAAAAAGACGCCCAGCATTATGCGTATGTTCGCGCTATTGAAGGCACTTTAGTGTGTTTATTAGAAGATTAGCCTTTTGTAAGGTCCGTTTTTGTAAGGTCAGTGTGCAGCTCAAGGGTTAACTCGCGTAATAACTCGATTCGCTCCACACTCATATTTGAGCGTGCCATTAACTTAGCCGTTAATTCTTCAGCATCAACTTTAAGTTGCATGCCCTGCTCTGTTAACGAAATTACTTTTTTACGCTCATCTTCACTTGATACCTGACGAGTCAATAAACCTTTGCTTTCTAGGCGCTTAACTATTGGTGTTAAGGTGCCAGAATCGAGGTGCGTGTCATGAGAAAGTGCTTTTAAGCTCACTTGGTTATTATACCAAAGTGAGTGCATCACAATATATTGCGGATAGGTTAAGTCATAAGCTTCGAGGATTGGTCGAAACGCTCTGATCAACGCATTTGTTGCACTGTATAAAGTGAAACATACATTGTCTGATAACTTGTTGCTCATGCTGCTACCCTAAACTGAAATACAGCCGTATTATTGCCTTAATTTAGTTTGCGCGCAAATTATTTTCCGACGATCTATTGCCTTTTATAGTAAAGATCATTAAATTGATTGCAAATAGTTTGCGCGCAAATGTTTTGTGCAACTCATTAATTGATTCTAATCTAGCAGATTCGAGGTTTATATGGCGACAAGTCAACAAATTCATTTAGTTTCACGCCCAACGGGTGTACCAACACAGGCTAATTTTGCGCAGGTAGACGTAACACTTCCTGATTTGAACGACGGCGAAGTGTTAATTAAAAATACCTGGATGTCAGTTGACCCCTATATGCGCCCGCGCATGATTGATCGTAAATCATATATCGCGCCATTTAACTTAAACGAAGTGATGGAAGCCGGTGCTATCGGCGAAGTAGTTGAATCACGCAATGATGACTTTCCTGTTGGGAGCAAAGTAAGTCATATTAGCGGCTGGCGTACCATGCACATTAGCGATGGCAGCGACTTAACGTTACTGCCAAACGTACCATTACCAGACCAACTGTTTTTAAGTACTATGGGCATGACTGGGTTAACTGCATGGGCAGGTTTAACAAAGGTAATTAGCCTAAAAGAAACCGATACCGTGTTTGTTTCAGCTGCATCAGGCGCTGTAGGTAGCGTTGTTTGCCAAATTGCTAAGCTAAAAGGCTGTAAAGTGATTGCTTCGGTTGGCTCTGACGAAAAAGCACAAATGGTTAAAGCGTTGGGTGTTGATGCAGTAATTAATTACAAAACGGTAGCAAACCTAACAGAAGCCCTTGAAAAAGCGGCACCACAAGGCATTGATGTGTACTTTGAAAACGTAGGTGGCGATCACCTTGAAGCCGCACTCAATGTAATGAACGATTACGGCCGTATTCCTGTATGTGGCATGATCTCAGGTTACAATAACGACACTGCACAACCTGGGCCAAGCAACCTGTTTTATATCAACTCGAAAAAGCTCACCATGCAAGGCTTTATCGTGATTGATTACTTTGATCAATTTCCTGAGTTTATTGAACAAATGGGCGCGTGGATCGGCGAAGGTAAAATTAAATCTGAAGAAACGGTATACCATGGCATCGAAAATGCCGTTGATGCATTTCTTGGCCTGTTCGAAGGTAAAAATAAAGGAAAAATGCTGGTAAAGCTTTAACACTTAATAACTAATAAAGCCTGTACCTTAATTGGTACAGGCTTCTTATTTTCAGTCATTCAAAATCGATAAATAAGCAAGTTCTGCTAGTTTTTCTAATGATGACGTTGCATTAGACTCAGGCTTTTCAGCATGAACTGAGTAGCGCCTTTTCGGGATCTTAACTTGAATAAAACCATGATTATTGGCCATATCAATACGCAGCATTTCACGTTCTTTTGGCGTTAAATGATTTTCATGGATCTTTTCAAGCTCACCATGATCAAGCCAAATAGCAGCACAATTTGGACATTCGTCTATTTCAACCACTTTTAGTGGGGTGAAAAAGCGTCGCATCATCACTACATCAGGGCAATTCGGGCAATTAATTCGCTTTGCTAAATCAACACATTCTGTTGGCAGGGTTTGTAAATGAGCCACCAACACTTGCGCGGGTTTTAAATTCGGATCGCTAAAGTGAAATATTTGTCGGTTATCAAAAAATACCCCACCGCTTTTTGATAAATACACGTTAACGTCGCCAATGCTTATTGCTTCAAGGGCTGTTTTAGTACGCGGGCAAAACATAGTACATCCTTGTTTTATAATTAATTTAGCGCTTTTGTAATTAACGGTTTAAGCGGCTCAGGTAAGCTGATGTTACCAGCTAATACAAAGTCATGTGCTTCGTTTGACATTTTTTGCCATGTTTTACGAATAATACCCAACCATTTTTGCTCATCGTAATCATGCTTACTACTTGCAAAATCAAGCATGTAATGCTCAATAAACACAAGGCTTGCAATGTCTTCAATCAATTGGCTATCAGGGTTTCGTTTTATGTTCTTTTTAGCAACGGCTGCGTATACGCGCTCACATTCTTCCGGCGCGTAACCCGCCGTTTTCATAAGGGCTGTTACACGCTCGGCATGAAAGTCATATAAAGCAGTACGCCATTGATAATAACCTTGCTTACCCATAGGAAAATCACTGCGAGGAGAGCGCCAACGCTCAATATGTTGGCCTCGCGCAGCAATATGCATCAACTCATCGGCTTGTGGATTAAAGCGGTTTAGCATATCGGTCATACGCATTGCATATAAAGACTCTTTTGCTAGCTCTTGATCATCTTGTTTTACACGATTTGGGTCGACAGCATTCGCTGCATCTATCGCTTTTATAACGGCTTGGTACATAGTGTTTAATCTTACTTGTGCTTGCAATTCATTGTATTTAGGTACAATTATTTTTTTAACTTGCTAAAAATTCAACTAAAATTCTAGATCTTCGCTAGACAACCAGCTAACCCTAAACTAGTATTTTTAAAAGCAAGATTAGCACTTAAATACCTACTTAATTCAGAGACGCCATTGCGTAATATTACATATTTTTCGTTGTTATTTACTTCTTTTTTTCTCAGTTTCTGTTTATTTTCGGCGATCGCACTAAAAGTGTTTTACGATAGACAAGAAATGCATGAAATTGAGCAAAATGCAGCACTTAACAGTTACAGCAGTAACCTTGAAAAAGCACTTGATAGCGCACTCCTTGGTCCTTACCTTGTTCGCGCCGCGATGCGTGACTTTACATACACACAAACTGAATTCGAAACCCTTGCCACTGAGATATTAACTCATAGTGATGGTAGCCAAACTATTCAACTTGCACCAAAAGGGGTTATTCAATACAGCTACCCGCTAACCAGTCACGAGAGTGTGATTGGTGTCGACTTATTCAAGATGCAAAGTATTGAAAAGTCATTACAAACAGCCATTGATACTCAAAAAATGCAAATCGATGGACCTAAAGAGTTGGCTCAAGGTGGTCAAGGTTTAGTCGCTCGATTACCAATTTTTGATCAAAATGAGTTTTGGGGGTTTGCAATCGCGGTGCTGCGTTTTCCAGAATTTATAGCAAATTTGAGCCCTGAGACTACTTCACACCCTCACCTCTATGAGGTTTGGCAAAAAACAGCGAATAGCTACGCGCCGCTTTTAAATAACCACAGTTTTGAGCAAAGCCACTGGTCAACTTACAACCTCGATGTTGAAAATCAACATTGGGTTGTGGGTATTAAAGACGAGTTTGCTTATCGAGCGCATGTTGAATTTTTAGTATTACTACTCATAGCTCTGTTACTTTCATCGGTTAGCTGCTATTTGATTACGATTACTTGTCGGTTACGTGAGCATGAGCAAAACCTCGAAAAACTTGTGCAAAAGCAAACCTTAGAGCTGTCTGAACAGGCACTTGAATTAAAACAAGCTCAGTCACTCAGTGGCGTAGGCAGTTGGCATCTGTCGCCTGATAAAAGCATTAGGCAATTATCATCACAAGCTAAATCGCTATTCAAAGAACAAAGCAAAGCGCAATCAATTACTGATGTCTGTGAAAAAATCGATAGCTTTTATAAAAATTCGTTTTTAAATTTTATTCATACTAAGCCTAGTAGCCCAACTGAAATTGAGTACACGATTAAACTCAACGGAGAAAAACGCTGGTTTCATGAGCACGCTGAATGGAACCCTAAAACTAACACCTTGGTTGGTACGATTAAAGACATAAGTGCTGAAAAACAACGCCAACATGAGCTTTACCAGCAAGCACATTTTGACTCGGTCACCGGCCTTGCCAATCGCCATTACAGCGAAAAATATATCGCTAGTTTATGCCCTGAAGACCAATACAGTAGCGGCCTTACTTTATTGTGTGCCGAGATCAAAGGCTATCGTCAATTAGAAGATATTTATGGTCAAGATTACTTAAATGAACTACAGACAACGATAGCTAACCGGCTAATTGAATTTTCTGACTTACATCAAGCGTTTTGCGCTCATATAAAACCTGGCTGTTTTTTAATATTACTAAAAGAAGCCATTTTTGATGAAAAACTCGCCGCCCTATTAGATAAATTACAGCATCAGGTCGGCGGTATTATTGAAACCGCTGGTAGCGCTCATTTTTACCACTTATACATTGGCGTGGGTTATCCACACTTACAAAACATCGATGCGGCTGAGCAAATCAATACAGCTCTCATTGCGATGAATGAATGCCCCCGTACACAAAAACCATTTACTGTTTATAGCCAATCTCTGAAAGATAAGCTTATTGCACAAAGTAACCTCGAAAGTGATCTACGTCATGCGCTTGCTGCCAACGAACAGCTAAGTATGGTGTATCAGCCAATTGTAAACACTATAGATGGCACACTGATTGGCTGTGAAGCGCTTGTACGTTGGCAGCACCCTGTTAGAGGGTTCGTGTCACCAGTGGAGTTTATTGCCATCGCTGAGCAATCAGAGCTCATTAATTTATTATCTCGTTGGATTGTTGCTAAGGTTGCTGAAGATTGCCACCGCATGGTTGATAACAATATTAGTATTAAAGTGTCGATCAATCTGTCACGTAAACAGTTCTCTGATGTGCATTTAGTTAAACGACTAAGCAAAGAAAAAGCTAAGCTATTTCCGGCTAATCAAAAAATTAATCTTGAGATCACCGAATCCGCCCTATTTCAAAATACCCAGTACGCCATAAACCTAATGCATGAACTTAAATTAGCAGGTTTTAATTTATCACTTGATGACTTTGGAACGGGTTATTCATCACTGTCGTCAATTCAGCAGTTTCCGCTAGATAACGTTAAGATTGACCGTGCCTTTATTTGTAACTGCGTGGATAACCCACGAGATGGTTTATTTTTACAAACGATGAGCGATTTAGCCCATCAACTAGACTTAACGATTACCGCAGAAGGGGTCGAAAGCTCAGAGCAGTGGCAATTGGTGAGTGATAAAGGCATTGATTATATTCAAGGTTACTTAATTTCAATGCCCTTATCTATTGATGATTTTATAGCGTTTGACCCGGTTGCGTAAGATCCAAAGCCAAGCTTTGTTTAGGCTTTTCGATCATACGAGAAAGCTCTTTTTCACCATCGCTGACAATAATGGTTGGTGTATACATTAAGTCGTGCTGTTTTGCTAACCCTGCAGGGTCTAGCTTGTCGTAGCCAACGGCCACTAGTTTAAGTGAGCCTAACTGCACCTTTGCAGTATCGAGAAGCTTCAAAAATCGAGGCACTTCACGTTTTGAATCATGACACCAAGTGCCCAAGAACACCAAAACCTGCTTACCTTGCAGTGCTTTTATAGTGCTTAACTCTTCTTCGCTCGGTGAGTATTCATCGTACTCTTCACTAAACGAAGAGTAGTCTTTAAGTAAGTCATCACGACTTATCTCTCCACTGTATGGGGCTGTGTCTGCAAATGTTAGGGCCGAAAATAACAAAGCGGCGATATAAATTAGTTTTTTCATTTTTTTGTTCTCAAGATATTTTCTTCACCTTAACCAATTTAGCAACAACACTCCAGCAGGCTTTGTGCAAAGAATCGTTATTTTTTGCAGGTTAAATTGGCATGTAAAGTAAAAACAAACTACTATATTAGATATATCTAATATAAGGTTTTACTATGTTTTCCTTCAGAACAATTGTGATTTGTACTGTGTTACTTTCACCTAGTCTTTATGCCGAAACAAAATCAGCGACTCTAGAAACTCAAGCAGCGCAGCGAGCAACTGAATTTGCCACTACGCTTAAATCAGCTTTAGGAGCCGCAATCAAGCAAGGTGGTTTAGTCGAAGGAATTAACGTGTGCAAAATGCAAGCCCCGGCCATTAGCGATAGCTTATCAACTGATGGTTGGACGGTAGCACGTAAAAGCACTAAAAACCGTAATCCAAATAATCAACCCGATGAATGGGAAGCTGAAAAAATCGCCCAGCTGCTCGATATGATCAGAAACACTGAGAGCATCGACAATGTGACTTTTTCAACCAATAAAGATGGTCAATTTCGCTTTGCTAAAGCGATAAAAGTCGCGCCAGTTTGCCTCAATTGTCATGGCCAAACAATTGCGCCAGAAGTAAAACAAGCACTCAACGAACATTACCCAAATGATTTAGCCACAGGCTATCGGCTTGGTGATCTAAGAGGAATATTCTCTATTACCAAAACGCTCGAAACGCCTGAGCCATAAAATAAAAGCCTTGTACTCGCATAGTTTGCTCTTAGCCATTAAAATACCCTTTTAAAATCAACCATGGTGCCATTTATGTCTTTTCCTCCTTGCCCACAATGTAACTCTGAATACGTGTATGAAGATCAAAACAATTTAGTATGCCCAGAATGCGCTCATGAGTGGGATCCTAATGCGGTTGATACCGATGATGTGATCAATGTGAAAGATGCTAACGGCACCTTATTGGTCGATGGCGATAAAGTGACTGTTGCGAAAGATTTAAAAATTAAAGGCAGCTCACAAGTGATTAAAATTGGTACCAAAGCCGTGATCCGCCGCGTGTTAGATAAGAAAGACCACGAATTAGACTGTAAAGTTGATGGCGTTGGTGAAATGATGGTTACCGCTAAATTTGTTAAAAAAGCCTGATAGCATTATCAAAATTGTTATATATTGCTGTGAATAATTACACAGCAATTTCAATAAGCTAACTTTTTAATAGCCAAACTTTTCAACAACAATCCCTGTTACTTCACAATGTTCGCAGCTCAACTGCCAGCCAGCAGCCCATGTGGTTGCGCTAATATCTCCTTTGCAAAGTGGGCAAACTTCGCCAATAAAAGTACTAGGGGTAATATCTTTAACTTGCTTAGAAAACGGTCTTAAAAACCAAAGAATATTATCGTCGATACTGATGGTTAGATCGTGGCGTAACGTCTCGCAATAAGCATCAAACACCGCTTGTTTGTACTGTTTTTCGTGCTCAGTAGATTGACTAGCATAAACACTCAACGCATTTTCGATTTTTTTTAGACGTTCGGGCCATGCTTGTGCGTCTATATTCGCTTTGCAATCTAACAACTCTTCAAGAGTGTAACTTGTATAGTTTGGTTCAAACATCATTGCCATCCTTGCTTTGGGTTATTAATTCTTTGGGTACTCAGTGCTTTAGATATAACGTACCATTTTTATTTATTTGCAAAAGCCATTGTTCAAATAAATTGTTCGCAATACTCAGCTCTTCATCTGAAAGTGTCGGGTATTGCCTTTGCTCAAACCACGCATAACGATTATACACATCGTTATTTTGCGTGATTTCCATAATGAGTCGATTTATAGCGTAGGCTTTTGCTGCACTATGCTCACCAACTTGTTCGCTGTAATACATGCTCGCTAAACTCATCAGCGCTTGTTCACTACCCTGCTTCGCTGCTTGCTCTAAAAATACGGTTTTACGCTCTTTAAAACTATCACGATTTTTGATGAACTCTGCACGTGACAACTTCTCAGGAAATTGCGACTTCATGTAAAATTCGGGCGTTAGCCCAGCAAACGTTTGCTGCGCATAAGCGGAGCCATTTTCTGCAGCCTCTGCCAAATAACTGTAAAAAGAACGCCGCGTTGCTAAATCTAATCCTTGGCAATACTCATATTTATCTAAAACACGGCTTTGTATCTCGCCAGCATCACTAAACTCATAGATTTCAGCCAACTTTACTTCCAGGACCTGTTCATCTAAAGGCGCATTAAAACAATACTTAAGGTTTTGCGCGATGAGGTAGTTAGCCTCCACATCACCTTGCTGAGCACGTTGCTTTAGCTCTGTAAAATGGTCTAGAAACACGCCATCAAAACGCCAATTTGGCGTGTTTTTGATAATAAGTTCACGGCTGTCATTAACTTCACTCTCTTGCTCAGCTGATTCATCAGCTAACAAACTCGTTTCAAGCTTGGTAGCGGGCATGCTCACTTGTGCGTCAACTTGCTGCGTAGCTATTTTATTATTCGATAGTTCTGAACTGGTAGCTAATGGAGCAGTTTTTTGAGAGTCGTAACTGTTAATAAATATTACGCATACTAATGCCATAGCCACAGTTAAAAGTGGCTTTTTCCGTTGTCTAATAAAAGCATACCCAGACATAACAACCTACTTATCACTCTTGTTGCTAAGTAAGTTACAAGAAAACAATAATAAAAGCGAAGCTAAACTTCTAAATATGGCAGCCTAAAATCATGATGGCGATCAAACAAACTAACAACTTTGTACCCAAACATTGAGTTAAAGTTATTAACTTGCTAGATTATTTTTTGTTCGAAAAATAATCCCTTTACTTAAGTTTATGCAAAATATGGAGATCATCGAATGCGCCTCATACTCAATACATCGATGTTTATAATTGCCGGTCTTACCCTTGCTGGCTGTGGCGATAATAAAACAGAAACAACAAATTCTGAAGATATAAAAACTGCAAGTTCTACTATTAAAAGCACGCAAAAATTAGTCACTCCAGAAAACTACATAAGAGCTGAAGATGACTTTTCATTTTTCGACTTTCAACTAAGAGCAGGCGGTAAAATCAATGAGTTCTTTTACATCACTGAACCAACGCCACTGGATCAGCAAAGTGTAGTGAGAATGAATAAAGATACTCTGTATGCAGGCGCTGTAGTAGATACTGAAGGAGGTGCTACTGTAACAATTCCTGAGTTTCCTGATGATCGATATTTCTCGGTCTATGTTGTTGATAATGATCACTACGCAACAGCGGTATTTTATGAATCAGGAACCCATGCTTTACCTAACACAACAAAGTATCAGGCAGTTATTCAAAGGATCCAGCTTCTTGCTCCAAATGACCCTGCTGATGTTGCTCTTGTAAATGAATTACAAAAGAAAATTATCATTTCTACAAATAGTAATGACACTTTTCCAAAGCCTGACTGGGATAAGCCATCAATGCTTAAACTTCGCGCCGATTATGAAAAAGAGTTTCAAAAATTCGCACAATACGAAGCTGATTGGATGGGCAAAAAAGGAGAAGTTAACGAACAAAGCCGCCACTTAGCAGTGGCAGGTGCTTGGGGCCTATTTCCTGAAAAAGACGCTGTTTATATAAACTATACAGGCCCTGCCGATCCAAGTAAGTGCTATTCTGCAACATACGAAGTACCTGATAATGATGCGTTTTGGTCTATTACTGTTTATGGTGATGATGGCTTCATGAAATCAACGAACAACATAATTAATGATCGTAATGTTACCCTAAACGAAAATGGAACATTCACCGCATTTTTCGGCTCAGAACAAGCTTGTGGCGATCAAGCTAATAGAGCTGATATTACTCAAGGCTGGAACTTTCTCATGCGAGTTTACAGGCCTGGCGAAAGTATTTTAGACAGAACATATAAGCTACCTGAAGTCACAGAAATTTAAATTACTATCTTGAGCCTGAATAATGAACTTTAGGCTCATTACAGCCATTTTCACTGCTTAACTGCGGTTTCGCTTCGCTTGCTTTAAACAGGTGAAAAACTTAAAGTTAGAAAGTTACCAGAGCCTATTAAGGGTCTAGTTCGTCTTTATTAGGAATATTGTGTATGGACGCATTACCGTATCTACAAAAGGTGACACTCAAACGAGAGCACGTTTTCTCTTTTGATACATATCCATTCTCTATTCCTGCGGTTAATCAGCTCTTTGAAATAGACTTTTCAAAACATGTCACAATATTTGTAGGTGAAAATGGTTCTGGGAAATCGACTCTTTTAGAAGCAATTGCTATCGCCTTAGGTTTTAACGCCGAAGGTGGTTCTAAAAATTTTAACTTTCAAACTCAGCACTCGCATTCAGAGCTTCATAAGTACTTGCTACTCTCAAAATCGTTTAAGAGATACAAAGATGGATTCTTTTTACGTGCCGAAAGCTTCTATAACGTTGCATCAAATATTGATGACTTGGATTCGGGATTTTCTGGAGGATCTAAGCTGATAGATGCCTATGGTGGTACATCCCTTCATCACCAATCACATGGCGAATCGTTTTTAGCGCTTATGGTAAACCGCTTTTCCGGTAATGGGCTTTATATTTTAGATGAGCCTGAGGCTGCACTTTCTCCTGCTAGGCAGTTGGCAGTTTTAAGTCGCATGTTTCAACTAATTGAACAAAACTCTCAGTTCATTATTGCCACACACTCACCGATTTTAATGGCATACCCGGGTGCGAGGATCTACCAAGTGGGAGCACAAGGTATTGAACAAATAAATTATGAGGATACTGAGCATTACCAAATTACAAAGGCGTTTTTAAACAACCCACAGCCAATGCTCTAAGAGCTTTTCAAGCCTGAAGGTGACTGATACCAATCAGCAATAATACTTAATCATTTTGAGGGATTAAACCTGTCGCTACCTGCGTTAAAAATTTCTGAGTTAGAACAACTAAATAACGAAATTTTTGCCTTGCTATCAACGAGGTTTCTTTGCCTCAAAATAGACTACTTAATTAAGCGAATTGGTATGATTTTATTATTTCTGATGCTATGCATGAATAAAGGTAAGCAAGAAAGCATGCTTACCTTTGTAGGGCGTGTTTAGATTTAACTAAATTTGTTTTGGTAATTTAGTCGAAATAACGGCGGTAATAACAATAAATAACAGTGAGATAGCTAAACACGCTGCTAAGCCATACACCTGAAAAACTAAGCCAGACAACACAGTACCAATTAAGCGACCCATGGCATTGGCCATATAGTAAAACCCGACATCAAGTGATACGCCATCAGCATCAGCCATGCTCACAATTAAGTAGCTGTGCAAAGATGAGTTAATCGCGAATAGCACACCAAATAACATCAACCCGCCTATCAGCATTGGTTTTACTGCCCAGTCAAAACCAATGGCAAGAGCAATGGCTAAGGTGACTAAAGCAAGCAATGATGCCCACTTAACTGTTTCTGCACTTGGTGATGTTTGCTTATTGAGTTTAATGATTTTAGGTGCAAAAGATTGCACTATCCCATAACCAATGATCCACGCAGCTATAAAAGCGCCCACGGTCCAATGATCCCAATCAAAGGCTTGTGATAAAAACACCGGTAGTGCAACTACAAACCAAACATCACGCGCACCAAACAAAAACAACCTCGCGGCTGACAAGATATTGATTGAACTGCTTTTTGAAAATATCTCGTTAAACTTAGGTTTGTTTTTGGCTTTGCCTAAATCATTTTTAAGTGCATAAATACTAAAACACCACACCACCAGCAAAGTAGCAGCCATGGCAAGCATTGCGCCTTTAAACGACATTAATGTGAGAAGTAAACCACCTAAAAAGAAGCCCACACCTTTTAAGGCGTTTTTAGAGCCTGTTAGTATCGCTACCCATTTAAACAAGGTGCCTTCTTGGCCACTGGCAACCAGCATTTTGATTGAGCTTTTAGCGCTCATTTTATTGAGATCTTTGGCAATCCCAGACAGAGCCTGCGCCAACATCACATAGGCTACACTCAGCCATTCAGGAGGGACTGCCAACATGAACAAGGCTACAACCTGTATAGCAAGGCCAATGTTCATAGTTTTATTTAAACCAAGCCTTGCGCCTAAATAGCCGCCCACTAAGTTAGTGACAACACCAAAAATCTCATAAAACAAAAACAGCATGGCAATACTCAAAGGCGAGTAGCCAAGCGCATGAAAATGCAGTACCACCAACATTCTCAATGCGCCATCTGTTAGCGTAAATGCCCAGTAATTCCCAGTGACAATTAAGTACTGCTTTATATCAGCGGGAAGATTAGCCAAACGCGTCATTGCTTTTAACCTTGAAGTGATCGCGCAACTTTTCGGGCAAGTTCGGCGGTACGGTTTGCATAACCCCATTCGTTATCGTACCAAACATACAGCTTAACTTGAGTCTCGTTGACAACCATGGTTGATAACGCATCAACAATGCTTGAGCGTGGATCAGTTTTGTAATCGATAGAAACAAGTGGCTTTTCTTCATAGCCCAAAATGCCTTTTAGCTCGCCCTCTGCGGCTTCTTGCATCCACTGGTTAATTTGCTCAGCGGTAGTAGGCTTTTCAACTTCAAACACACAGTCTGTGATTGATGCATTGGCTAACGGCACACGAACCGCGTGGCCATTTAATTTACCTTTAAGTTCAGGGAAAATATGTGTAATCGCTGTTGCAGAGCCGGTTGTAGTTGGAATTAAGCTCATGCCACATGCGCGAGCACGTCGTAAGTCTTTATGGGGCGCATCTAAGATAGTTTGCGTGTTAGTGATATCGTGAATAGTGGTCATTGAACCATGTTTGATACCAATTTTTTCTTGCAATACTTTAACCACAGGCGCTAAACAGTTGGTAGTGCACGATGCTGCTGTAACAATATCATGCTGATTTACATCGTATAAATCATCGTTTACACCCATTACAATATTCAGCACACCGTCTTCTTTTACAGGGGCAGTGACAACAACTTTCTTCACACCTTGATCAAGATAGGCTTGCAGTAACTCGGTTTTTTTCATCACACCAGAGGCTTCAATAACGATATCGCAACCAGACCAATCAGTGTCTGCAATCGTTTTATTTTGCGTAACGTTAATTTCGTGGCCATCGATGATCACAGCATTGTCGTTACTTTCAACCTCATGAGGCCAAATACCGTGCACCGAATCATACTTTAGTAAGTGAGCCAATGTAGCTGCATCACCCGCAGGATCATTAATTTGCACAAACTCAACGTCGTCCCATGCAAACGCTGCTCTTAGTGATAAACGACCCATACGGCCAAAACCATTAATGCCTACTTTAATTGCCATTGTTAAGCTCCTACTTTTTGAAAATTGTCGAAAAATGAACGTTGTACTGGGTTATGCAACGATTTAGGGCGAATAGCCTGCACTTGATTAACTATGTCGTTTTTAGCATAGCCAAGCTCATGCATTAATAAACCAATAACTAAGCCTGTACGGCCTGAGCCGCCTTTACAATGCACAGCCACGTTACCACCGCTTTTTATGATGGCAAGAATCTCGTTAAGGTGTTTTTTGAAAGCTAAACTAAACGCTTCGCTTGGCGCGTCATCATCAACAATAGGTAATTGAAACCAGCTGAGATCTGCGTGCTCACATTCGATTGCAAGCTGCTGCGCGCCATTTTTAACAAGCTCTTCATCGTACATTAGAGTAATAATGGCTTTTGCACCTGCCGCTTTTAAATCTGCTACAGACTGCGATAAACCAACGCTTTTTGTGCCAGGGCAAGGGGTAAAAATAAATGCCCCAGTTTCTAGCTGTAAAATATCAAATGGATGTGATTGCATTATGATTCCCCAATTACTCTTTAAACCAATGTGTTGTTTTATTAACGATTGCAACCAACGACAGCATCACAGGTACTTCGACCAACACCCCAACAACGGTTGCTAATGCTGCACCCGAGTGCAAACCAAATAATGAAATAGCCACTGCGACCGCTAACTCAAAAAAGTTAGAAGTACCGATTAAACATGCAGGCCCTGCAATGTTGTGCTTAAGCCTAAGCTTTAACGCAATGAAATAGGTGATTGCAAAAATACCGTAGGTTTGCAAAACAAGCGGAATAGCAATCAGTACAATGTTTAGCGGTTGGGCTAAAATCGTGTTCGCCTGAAACCCAAATAGCAAGACCACTGTGGCCAGTAAACCAATAACTGAGTAAGGTTTAATTTTCTCTAAAAATGACTGCACAGCAGCCTCATTTTGTGCTGAATTATTAAGAGCTTTTCGTGTTAATACCCCGGCAATGAGTGGCAGCAATACATACAGCACAACCGAAATCATCAGTGTAAGCCAAGGCACATGAATATCAGATACACCCAGCAATAACCCCGCAATAGGTGCAAAAGCAAAAATCATAATGATGTCGTTCACAGACACTTGCACTAAGGTATAATTTGCATCGCCTTTGGTCAGCTGTGACCACACAAACACCATTGCCGTACAAGGTGCAACACCAAGCAAAATCATCCCAGCAATATATTCTTGCGCCGTTTCAGGGCTAACCAAATCAGCAAATAACCCTTCAAAAAATAACCAACCTAACGCGGCCATTGAAAACGGTTTGATTAGCCAGTTAATGATTAAAGTGAGTATCAGCCCTTTAGGGTTTTTACCGACTTCTTTAATCGTTGAAAAATCAACTTGCACCATCATCGGGTAGATCATTACCCAAATAAACAGTGCAACAACAATGTTTACATGCGCCACTTCGGCTTTCGCTATTAGCTCAAATAAAGGCGGAAACATCACCCCAAGCGTCACACCGATGGCGATAGCAGCAGCAACCCATACAGATAAATATCGTTCAAAAACACCCATTTTCAGTCCTTAATTGCAGCAACGAGCAACACGGGTTGGGCGATCATCGCCCATCGCATTTAGCCTTGCTAGCTCGTTTTCTATGAAATTCGGTTCGTTTACCACGGTCGAGGTAATTGTTTGTTTCATCCACATAGGTAGAGTCGGGTTTAAAGAGTAAAACACCCACTGCTGGTGTTTTCTATCCGACAAAATGCCCTGTTTTTTAAGTTGCGCTAAATGCCTTGAAACCTTTGGTTGGCTCTGCTCGTTAAGTGCCGTCATTAGTTCGCATACGCAAACCTCTTGCTCAACGGCGATAAGCAATAAGCTTTTTAAACGAATATCATCTGCAAGCGCTTTATAAAATGTGGTTGGCGAAATCGATGCTGGTTTTTCTTTGTTATGGGATTGCACAAACTGTTTAATTCGCTCATTGAGCTCTTGCAAGGTTTTTTCAAAGGCGTGAGGTTCAGGACGCGTTTTAGGATCAATAAAATCCCATGCAAGGCAATGTGTACCATCAACGCGATTAGCGCATTCTTTTGCAGCGCCATCACATAAGGTAATGACGTAATCAAAATGTAGGTTAGTTACATCGTTTAAGTGCTTTGAGTGTAAGTCATCAGTTTTTAGACCAAAATGCTCAATCGTAGCAAGCGTGCGAGGGTCTACTGCATAAGGTTCTGTGCCCGCACTAAACACCTCAAACTCACCTTTACCATGATGTTTAAGCAACGCTTCAGCCATAATTGATCGGGCTGAATTTTCTGTACATAAAAAGAGAACTTTCACGACTCACTCCATAACAATTTGGTTATATAATATTTTTGTTATATAAAGTGCGCAAGTTATTTTTCTTGATGACTTAGTTTAAATTGAACTAAAGAAAGAATCTGGCGCATCTGTGCGCCAGCTTAGATTTTGCCGTTTTTAGAGGGTTATTTTGCTTGTAAGGTTAAATAGTCACTCATGACTTTTTCAAGATGATCGTAATCTTTTTGCTGAGTAACAGCCCCTGCGACCACCACCTGCGTTGTTGGCTCATACATCACCAAAGTGCCCCAAAAGCCACCATGTTGATATACCAAGGTGCCGTTATATTCTTTTGCAAATACCCCTAAACGATAAGGACTATCTGCTGGTAAGCCTTTATCCGATAGCATGAGCTTGAGCGTTTCAGGATGTTTAAAGACCTTACCTGAAAATAAAGCATGATAAAATTTAGCCATACCGATTGGGCTGGCAACAAGCCCACCACCACCATACAAATCAACTGTTGGGCTCCAATTATAGGTGTCGGTTCCGTGCAAGTATTGATGTACGCGTCGAGACTCATCCACAGCAAACGAATCACCCCGTTCCCAGATCACATTTTCGATATGATTTTTATCGAAACTTAAGTATTGGCGAACCGCTTTAGGTAGCGGTAAATCTGTCACTCTTTCAATAATATGGCCGAGTAACACATACCCGGTATCTGAATATGAAAAACGCTCACCAGGTTTACCAACTGGGTCGCCCCACTCTACACACCCTTTAATTTGCTCGCGCATCATAATATCTTGCTGCGGATTTGCCATTATGCCAGCTAAGTACTGGTCGCTTTGGGCATGATCATATAACCCTGCCGTATGACTCAGCACTTGCTTAAGCGTCATTTTATCAAGGGCATAGCCATCGCTTTCAAGAAGCGCAAAAAAGTCGTCAGAAATTAACTTATTGAGCGTTGTATCAAGGTTTAATTTTCCTTCCTCGTGCAAACGTAGCACCGTTGCCGCAGTGAAAGTTTTGGTCACACTGGCAATTCTAAATAAACTATTTGGGTTAATAACTAGCGGCGCATTTTCTTTACTTTGCTTTGCCGTTGAAAAAGCATGTCCATCATCAACAATCACATGAAGTGCAAAACCTTTAAGGGGAGCTTGTTGGTTTGCATTGAGAACTTGGCTCATTAAAGCATGGTGAGTTTCGAGTGGCTTTGTAGGCTCAGCAGTCACTGGCAAAGCCATTAGCGATAGAGCAACAAATAAAGAGCTTAGTGTTTTTTTACTCGCTTGAAAGCACCAGCGTTCCATAACATTTTCCTTAAAAAATAGTCCTTAATTAGCGCCTACAGCTTTCGAAAAAAGGCAGTTAAGCAGCCTAAATACTGCTTAACTGACATTAACAAACAGCTTTCGTGTTGTCGAATTAATACGTTAATGCTATTTAGTAAGCATAATTGCAGCCTTAGCAAACATATTTTGAGGCGTTTTAAGAAGTTACTGATGCTCCCTTAAGTCTCTTTCAAATTCAGTTTCTGTTTTAACTGGAGTGCAATGTGTAGTGACTTCAGTTTTGCCAATTTTTTCAGGTTCGTCTGAGCTATAAATCGTGGTGTTATAACTTCGATCTATTTCCCCTGGGCAGTGATGATCTGCGATTACTACATCCTCAAACTCACCCATTTGCTGCTGTGAGGCACAGCCAGATAAAAGTAATGCAATAAAGGTTAGTGTGTATTTCATAACAAATCCTCTTCAAAAGTTCGGGGTGAGTTTTTTGGCACATTGTCTTGGCGTAAAATCCATTTTGCTATGTCATCTTTACGCATAAACTTAACCCCCTTATGCTGCTTTGCATAGGTTATAAAGTCATCCAACGCTTTCACTCTAGCGGGAGTGCCCGCTAATCTATCGTGAGCACTGATAGACATCATTCTTCTGCGTTGTTTGCCTTCCTTGTAGAGCACATCAAACTCGTCTTTAAGCTCTTGTAAATACGCCTTACCAGTCATGGCTGTGCTGCCAGTGTATCGAACTATATCGTTGTTTCGAAAAGTGTATGGAACAACAACAATGTCGTCACTTCCAACAGGTGTTAGCGATGGCTCATCACGAGATAAATCGTCTATATGATAAATAAAACCTAATTCTTTAAGGATTTTGAGTGTATTTTTTGAATGCCTCATCCAAAAAGCATTAAACCCCATAGGTCGCTGCCCTGTTACTTTTTCAATGATATTTGCACTTTTTATGTATGACTGTCGCTCTTGCTCTTCACTCATAGAGTATTGAGGGGTCCATGTTTGTCCGTGCCCTGATGCTTCATGCCCGCGCCGCACGACCTCTTTTGCTAACTCAGGGTTTAATTCAACAGCTCGGCCAACCATGTGTGAGGTTACTTTAATATGATGCTTATCCCATAAATCTAGCAGCCTGGGTATGCCTTCATTCATGCCGTACTGGTACCAAGAGGGTGAAATAGTGTCTGGATAACCCAGCTCTTGCGGTGGAAACGGGCCAGGATCTGATGGGTCTTGCGCTGTTGCCTCAAACTGCATCGAAATTGAGATCACAAGTTGAGCATCATCAGGCCAAAATACAGATGTTGCCTCCCTAGCTTGAGCTACACCTAAGGAGCTTAGAACAAACACCGACGCAATTAAAATTGGCTTTAAAAATTTCATCATTTATTTCCCTGATATACTGGGTAGTCTGTGTAACCTCGCTCATCACCACCAAATAAAGTAGTAGGATCTGATATTTCATTCAAAGGTAAATTGTGCTCTAAACGATAAGGTAAATCAGGGTTTGCAATAAACTTTCTGCCAAATGCAACATAGTCAACTAAGCCTTCACCAATTAGTTTATTGGCCTTTGCTAATGTGTAATTACCTGCAACCACTATTTTGCCACCAAAGCTTTCACGTAATTTAACTCTAAACTCATCTGTTACGAGGGGAGCATCATCCCAATCAGCTTCCGCTAAATGCACATAAGCAATGCCAAGTTCATCAAACTTTTTAGCTAGATATAAAATGGCATCGATTGCTTGCGGATCATCCATGCCTCTTTGTGTAATAAAAGGAGCTAATCGAATAGCCGTTTTTTCTGGGCCGATAGCTTGGCTAATTGCGGTAATGATTTGCAGCGCGAACTTTGCTCTATTTTCAATATTACCGCCGTATTCATCGGTACGTTTGTTTGATGTTTGCCTTAGAAATTGATCAATTAAATAGCCATTGCCTGCATGTACCTCAACGCCATCAAACCCTGCTGCAATCGCATTTAAAGCAGCTTGTTTATAGTCTTCAACAATGCCTTTAATTTCATTGGTCGATAATTCACGTGGTGTAGGACAATCAAGCATTTGGCCTTCGCCATTTTCATCAACCACCCACACTTGCGCATTTGGAGCAATAGCACTTGGCGCAACTGGCAAGCCGTCTGGATGAAAGACACTATGCGACATTCTGCCAACATGCCATAACTGAGAAAAAATGAGACCATTTTGCTGATGAACAGCCTGCGTTACTTTGCGCCATCCATTGATTTGCTCTTCAGTATAAATCCCGGGGGTAAATGAGTAGCCCTTTCCTTGTGCAGAAATTTGCGTCGCCTCTGATACTATAAAACCTGCACTGGCTCGTTGCGCATAATATTCTGCCATTAAACTTGTCGGAATATCGCCTGGTTGAGCCGTACGTGAACGGGTCATTGGAGCCATCACTATTTTATTTGCGGTTTTATGATGACCAATTTGGTCTGTATTAAATACTCTATTTTTCATGTGTGTACCTTTTAAATAAGCTCGCTGCGTGTAAATAAAATTTCTATTTTTAAGCCATCAGGCCCTTGAATAAACACTTGATGCTCATTCGCTGCCGGCACTTCCCGCTCAACGAATGGTATTGAAGTTGCTTCTAGCCGTGCTTTAACTTCTTGATAATCAGTTGCAAAGAAAGCAAGGTGGTCAACCGTTGATAAGCCAACTGCTTCTGTTGATACCGAAGCTTGGGTTAAGTAATCAGATTGCGATTCATTTATGCCAAACTTAGCTGCTATATGAATGCATGGTGTATCCAAGTCGTCATATAACCAAACACCATCAAAACCAAATGCTGGCCTTGGCCCCTTTTTAAGGCCTAACGACGACTCTAAAAACTGAGCCATGTGCTGGATATTCGTTGCTAATAACAGAGCATGATTAAGCTGCATTTCTATCTCCTTCAAGTGATGAAATGAGTTTAACTATTTTGACTAAATTGATAATTAGCCTTAGAGTTAAATAAGTATTCATTAAAACTGAAGAATAATGTCAAAAATTGATGATATGGCACTTTTTGTTCACGTTGTAAAAGCGGGAGGTTTAGCCGCTGCGGGAAGAAAATTGGGGCTTTCGCCTGCAAGCATGACAGCACGAATTAATAAAATTGAGCAAAATTACGATACGCGATTGTTAACGCGTAATACGCGCAGTATTGCCTTAACAGATGCAGGTGAACGTTTTTATAGTGGCTGTTTAAGAGTATTAGCAGAAGTCGAAAACACAGAAAACATACTTCAAGAGTCGCAACAAAGCCTAAGAGGCCAGCTGAAACTCTCTGCAACATCTGACTTTGGTCGCCAGTTTGTTGCACCCGCATTAGCAGAATTCATCAATAACCACCCAAATGTTAAACCGCATTTAGTACTGACAGATGGGGTTACCAATATTGTTGAGGAAGGTATTGATCTGGCATTTAGATTCGGCAATTTGCCTGATAGTAACTTGATTAGCCGCCCGCTATGTAATAACCGCCGTGTGCTTTGCGCCTCACCTAGCTATATAGAATCGTTTGGCTTGCCAAGGCATCCCGAAGATTTAAAAAATCATCGTTGCCTTGTACTTGAGCGACTTGGGCAACCGCTAAATGACTGGCATTTTGAGGTAGATAACACGCACTTTTCTATTAAAGTAGCTCCCCACCTTTCATGCTCAGACGGTGAGGTGGTAAGACGCTGGGCAAATCAAGGCCATGGCATAGCCTTAAAATCATACATTGATATCAAAAATGACCTCAAAACAGGCGACCTTATTTTGCTACTAGATGAGTATGTTCGAGGCTTTAGCCACAGCGATAAAAAAAATGTCGGCCTACAGGTGATATATCCAAGCAGGCAATTCCAACCTCGGCAAGTGAAAGCGTTTATAGAGTTTTTTGAGTGTTGGTTTAAAAAGCACTGCTAACTTTAAATAAATCGCAAAGTAGATTTAATAGTTAACACTACTTTATAAGCATATTCACAGCCATAATCACCAAAAGCCCCGCAAAGACTTTCTTGATGGTAGACACAGGCAAATGATGCGTTGCTTTTGCACCTAATGGTGCGGTAAACCACGAAGTACAAACAATACCAAACAAGGCCGGTAAATAAACAAAACCGGCAAAGCCCTCTTTTAATGTAAAGTACTGACTACCCGAACTGATGTAACCCACAGATCCAAATAGCGCAATGACAATACCGCACGCCGAGGCACAACCAATGGCTTTTTTCATATCGACCGAGAAAAACGTCAGTAACGGCACAAGTACCGCACCACCGCCAATGCCTATCATGACAGAGAGCCCCCCAGTGATGCTTGTATAAAGCGTTAAAAGCCCTTTATTAGGTAGCGAGCGTGATGTTTGGCTGTCGTTTTTACTGCTGAAAATCATTTTTAATGCAATAAGCACCACACTCACAGCAAACACTATTCGCACCACATTTGCCGGTAATAGCGAAGCCAAAAAACCACTGATAAGTGCACCTAGTGCAACCCCAGTCATCACCCACGGAGCCAATTGCCAAGGCACATTACCATTTTTATGGTGAGCGATAGCTGATGACGTAGATGTAAATAGAATTGAGGCAAGCGATGTAGCAATCGCCACCAGCACAACTTGCTCAGCAGGTAACACCTGAAAATGCAGCAAGATCATGCTTAAAATAGGCACAATTACTAGGCCTCCACCAATTCCTAATAGCCCAGCTAAAAAGCCCACTCCGCTACCAAGTATGGCGCAAGCAATAATAAGCACGATTAATTCATTCATTGTATTTGTCTGTGTTGTTGGTTTAGGGAGACGAGTATAACAACAATAAAGTACGGGGTTGCTCTCAAAAGTCCTGTTAAGTAGTGAATATTACTCACGTTTTATATGAAATTACTGCAACTCGAACAAATTAATTTAGAAATCTAGACGTCTATAATGGCATTGAAGCATTTTTCCACTATCCCTTCCTAAATGTTTTATTAAAACAGCAAATATTCATGAATCTGCCTCATGTTTTACCTGAAATAAAAACGTTTTTCTTCATGGTGATGGGCACGTATAAATAGATACCAAGCCACCTCAAGGTTAATGACCTAGCGATTTAAGGAAGGTGAGCAGCAATCATTTATCTCAGGACTTTTGGATACATTGCCATGAACAACGATTTCAGATTTACAATTAAAAGTATTTGCCTCGATGAAAATTATCATCCGTCAAATAGCACACGACTTACCACAAACTTTGCAAACCTAGCTCGCGGTGAAAGTCGCCAGCAGAATTTGCGTAATGCATTAAAAATGATTGATAGCCGCTTTAATGCGCTAGCAAACTGGGATAACCCGCAAGGTGACCGCTACTCTGTAGAACTTGAGATCATCTCTGTTGATTTAGAAATTGCACAAAGCGCAGAGGCATTCCCGTCAATTGAAGTGCTAAAAACTAATATCATTGATCACCAAACTAATGAACGTATCGAAGGTATTGTTGGTAATAACTTTTCATCTTACGTGCGTGATTATGATTTTAGCGTACTGCTGCTTGACCATAACAAAGCGAAAAACGAATTTAGCATTCCCGAAAACTTTGGTGACTTACACGGTAAACTCTTTAAATACTTTATTGACTCAGAGACTTACAAACAGCACTTTAAAAAACCACCGGTTATTTGTTTAAGCGTGTCTGATAACAAAACGTACCATCGTACAGAAAACCAACACCCAATTTTAGGTGCTGAGTACCAACCAAATGAGTCGTCATTAACCGAGCAATACTTTAAAAAAATGGGCTTGCAGGTGCGCTATTTTATGCCACCAAACACAGTTGCTCCGCTGGCGTTTTATTTCTTTGGTGACCTGCTGAACGATTACACCAACTTAGAGTTGATCAGCACGATTAGCACCATGGAAACATTCCAAAAAATCTACCGTCCAGAAATTTATAACGCCAATGCCGTGGCGGGTAGTTGCTATCAACCAAATTTAAGAAACGCCGATCACTCGATCACGCAGATTGTCTACGACCGTGAAGAGCGCAGCCAACTTGCGATTGCACAAGGTAAATTTACTGAGCAGCACTTTATTAAGCCTTATCAATCAGTGCTTGAGAAATGGTCTGCTAACTACGCGATTTAAAGAGAGTAAAAATGAGAAAGTTGTTACCCACATCGACAGCTGGCAGCTTACCAAAACCTGCTTGGCTTGCTGAGCCTGAAACCTTATGGTCGCCTTGGAAATTGCAAGGCGCAGAGCTTATCGACGGCAAACAAGACGCGTTACGTGTTGCCTTACAAGAGCAACAACAAGCTGGCGTTGATATCGTGAGCGACGGCGAGCAAACTCGCCAACACTTTGTAACGACCTTTATCGAACACTTAAATGGCGTTGATTTTGAAAACCGTAAAACAGTGACCATTCGCAATCGCTACGAAGCCAGTGTACCAAGTGTAATCGGCCCAGTATCACGCAGCAAACCAGTGTTTGTTGAAGACGCCAAATTTTTACGTTCGCAGACCAAGCAACCTATAAAATGGGCATTGCCAGGGCCAATGACCATGATCGATACCTTGTATGACGCCCACTATCAAAGCCGTGAACAACTGGCGTGGGAATTTGCCAAAATCCTCAATCAAGAAGCGAAAGAGCTCGAAGCTGCGGGTGTTGATATTATTCAATTTGATGAGCCCGCGTTTAATGTGTTCTTCGATGATGTTAATGACTGGGGCATTAAGTGCCTAGAAAGAGCAATCGAAGGCTTAAAGTGCGAAACCGCCGTGCACATTTGCTACGGCTATGGCATTAAAGCAAACACTGATTGGAAACAAACACTAGGCAATGAATGGCGTCAATACGAAGAAGTATTCCCAAAACTTCAAAAATCGAATATCGATATTATTTCACTTGAGTGCCACAACTCTCGCGTGCCCATTGAGCTATTAGCACTCATACGCGGTAAAAAAGTGATGGTTGGTGCCATTGATGTAGCAAGCAATGAAATTGAAACCCCTGATGAGGTAGCACAGACATTACGAGAAGCCCTGAAATATGTTGATGCCGACAAGCTTTACCCATGCACAAACTGCGGTATGGCTCCCCTCCCTCGCAACATAGCAAGCGCCAAGCTCAGTGCGCTAAGTAAAGGCGCAGAGATTGTGAGGGGGGAGGTTTTAGGGGCTAGGGGCTAGGATTTAGGTTCTAGGATTTAGGCTCTAGTACTCTTTCACATATATTTTGATCAGTTGCCCCTACTTAAATTCAGGTAACTGATCTTTTTCAATCAATAATTCAATACTCCTGCTTTTTCCAGTAACTGATGTTATAAATTTCTTCTTCTTAAGAACTGAAATCATTGAATGAACACTTGAAGATGCGGTTCCAAAGTAGCGCTCAAAATCACTTTCAGCAGGCGCAATCCCATTCACTTTTGTGTAGTAATAAATAAATGCTAAATACTGACCTTGCTTTGCTGTAAACAGTGGCGACTCTTCTTTATTCATAATGAACTTTTACCCTAATCAACGATCCTTTAACTCATATAAACTTACTTAATATTGTTATGAACCGAAAGTATATTGTTGAATTATCAGAAGAAGAAAAACAAGAATTAATAGACTATTGCAAAAAAGGCATGGTCAATGTTCGAAAGTACAAGCGGGCTGCTATTTTGTTAAAAGCTGACCGTTGTAGATATACAACAGAGCAAATATGTGAAGCAGTTCAAGTGAGCTCTTCCACCGTATTTCGAGTCAAACGCCAGTTTGTTGAAGAAAATCTAGCGGCAGCTTTGAATGAAGGTGCACGAAGTGGTGCAATGAGAAAAACTTCTGCGAAAGATGAAGCAACGTTAATCGCCACAGCTTGCACTAAGCCACCAACAGGTCACGCTAGATGGACATTATCTTTACTTGGAGAGCGATTAGTTACGTTAACCGATTTAGATAGTATCTCGTATGAAACAATACGGAGGCGCCTTAAAGAGAATGCACTAAAGCCATGGCAAAAAAAGATGTGGTGTGTGGCGACAATGGATGCTGAATATATCGCGCGGATGGAACATGTGCTCGAGTTGTATGCTGAGCCAGCAGATGAGTTAAACCCCATAATTAACTTTGATGAGGCGATGAAACAACTTGTAGATGATACTCGACCGGCACAACCAATGAAGCCGGGGCAGACTAAGCGGTTAGATTATGAATATAAACGTGTAGGTGTGGCCAACTTATTTGTATTCTTCGATCGCCATCGAGGGTGGCGGCATGTTAAAGCAACAGAAAGAAAGACGAAAATTGACTTTGCTAATTGTATGAGGGATTTAGTTGATCTTCATTATCCACATGCGAACAAAGTAAAAGTTGTGTTAGATAACTTATCAACTCATACAGAAGGAGCGTTATATAAAGCATTTTCTCCACAGGAAGCACGGCGGATTTTAAATAAACTAGAATTACATTACACACCAAAACACGCGAGTTGGCTAAATATGGTCGAGATAGAAATTGGTAATATGAATAAGCAATGTTTAGATAGACGTATAGCAAGCATGGAAGAACTAAAGACAGAACTCGCGGCCTGGGAATGGATCCGGAATAAAGAAAGAACAAGTATAAACTGGATGTTTAATGTTGAGTTAGCTCGTGAAAAACTTCAGAGGTCCTATGGTGCCCTCAACTAGTCAGAACTTGTGTGATGAAGTACTAGGCTTTAGGAGTAGTTAGCGAGTAACTAGGGGAAAGGGGAAAGGTGCGAGGATCGAGGTGCGAGGTTCGAGGTGCGAGGTGCGAGGTGCGAAGTGCGAAGTGCGCATCTCCCTCGAATCTTGTCGCCATAAATGACGACCTACATTGTAGGTCGGGCTTCAGCCCGTCAGTTTTAAAATCAGGTATGGACCTGATTGTGTAGCAGTGATTTCACATCGCGTTTTTACCTCGCCCATCGTATCTCGTATCTCGTATCTCGTATCTCGCCTCTCGTATTTCGTTTCTCGTTTCTCGTATTTCGTTTCTCGTTTCTCGTTTCTCGCTTCTCGCTTCTCATTTCTCGCTTCTCGTAATATTTATCAATGACGCGGCATAAAGCCGCTGCTACAACGTAGGCGTGAAACTTGTTTCGCGCATCCTATCCTCTAACGACTATTCACTATTAACTAACTCCTACGTCCCTCTAATGCTTTTAAATCAACCCATTCAGAAAGAGTTAATCCAAAAGCTGCAAAATTGAGTTGGCTAGATTAATTATTTTTTGCTAGATTTCAGTTGTACCCAATGGATGGGCAAAAATTGAGGGATTAATATGAACGAATTTGATATTTTCATCAGAAATATTGTTTTAGATTGTATTCGTGAGCAAGGCACCTGTAGTGACATTTACGAAGAAGACGAGCAATTAACTTTTTATGTTGAGATTGAAAACCACGACAACGTGATATCACGCAAACAATTTAAAGTTACTTACCCAATTAACTACTCTATTCAGTCAGCGCTCAAGCATGAAACTGATTTACTTAGGTATTTAGACTCTGGTGAAATCAGAACGCCATTTACAAACGACATCGTCGAAGTACTTAAATCTGAGTTACAAGCCTTTATGTTTAGTAACAAACCGCAAGGCGAATACCATATTTGCTAATCACGAGTTATAGCCTGATGAAAGCGATTTATCAGGCTTATAAAGCCTAAATGGTCGATAATTACATGCTTTTGAAAGAGCCTCTTTTCGCAATAACGACTAATAAACGCAATTTCATTATCAAATATATTGAGACTAATATCCTACCAAACGAATCAAACATTCAACTTTCCTCTGTTTTTGATATAAATAATCCGCAATATGACAATAGTCATAATTCTGTCATCTAACTGATCAATAATTGACGCTAATTTAATCACCTAACGTAATGAAGAAGTAATGGACAGTGCCTTGGTGCAACTTTCGTTTGCACTCCCATCTAGTGAAGACCCTTTATGTGCTGCGCTTGCGCATACTATGGAATATGAACAATTGCATTTTGCGGCTAATGAGCAAAAGCGTGTTGTATTTTGTTGTGTGCTGCCAGATGATGCCCATGAAGGTGATGTGATCTCTATCAGTGCAACGCGCCCTGATGCACGTGAGTCTGCGTACTTTACTGCGCATACTTTAACGCAACACGATCTAGATCAGCACGTTATTATGCTTACGTTAGAGGATGTTACTCACAGTGGTGAATTTGTATTGCAATTAATGCTACACGGCATGCATGCAACACTTAAAGACAGCGCCCAGTTTGATGTCAGCATTGCAGCAAGCACATCACCAGAGCTGCTAACTGGCGATCAATCTAAAAACAATGGCTTACGCCATTACATCAGTAATATTGGCGCAAGCTTTTTAGCCTTTTTCTAGGGCCTAGTCAGCAAAGCTAATTTTACCCATGGTAATATCGGGGATCCCTTGTTCGGTATTACCAAAGCGTTGCTGCCCACCCGACAAACATTCGTTCGCTAAAATAGCAAATAACACGGCTTCTTTTGCATCTGGGTTTATACCCAACGAATCGGTGTTATTTATCACAGAAAGTTCTGGGCAATTAGCCAAAATAGTTTTCATTAATAATGGGTTATGAACCCCGCCACCACTAGCGTATACAGCCACATCGCTCAAACCTTCACTGCATTGGTTAATTGCTTTAGCAATCATTACCCCTGAAAACTGCACTAAGGTTGTCATCACATCAAAGTGCGATAAACTCTGCGTATTCGAGCGTGCTTGTGCTGCGGCTAAATAGTCTAGATTAAACACTTCTGGCCCGGTGGTTTTTGGAAACCCTAAAGCAAAAAACGCATCATCACACAGCGCTGCGAGTAAATCTTCACTTACCGTGCCTTTTGCTGCAATAGCGGCATCTTTATCATAATGAAGTGGTGCAAAATAACGCTGCACATAGGCATCCATAATGGTATTGCCAGGGCCTATATCAGAGCTAAAAACCGCTCGTGCATCTGCAGATTTAGGTAAGTAGGTTAAGTTTGCAATGCCGCCCATATTTAGCAATATACGGTTTTCGCTGGTACTTGTGAAATACAAGTAGTCACCATATACCGCAAGCGGTGCACCTTCGCCACCCGCTGCAATGTGCTTTTGTCTAAAATCAGCGATGGTCGTAATACCTGCAGTCACCGCTAGATGATCGCTGTCACCAATTTGTAGTGTTGCATTGCCATATTCTGCACGCTTGTGTTGGTTTTTAGGGCAGTGATAAATAGTTTGTCCGTGGCTGGCAATCACATCAACAAGTTCTTTTGCTACTCCCCAGCTGGCTAACGTTTTGGCAACCATTTCACCATGTAATTGGCCAATCCAAGGATTGAGTAAAGTGACTTCTTCAAGATCACATTCGCGTTTGGCGAACACTCGCTTTACACGCGTTTTATAATCATCGTCGTAGTCGACCGTCGTAAACTTTAATACTTCTACATGAGTGTTCATGCCCTGCCCAGATACTTCGCATAGCGCGATATCAAGGCCATCTAACGAGGTACCACTCATTAGACCAATTATTAATTTTCTTTCTTTTTTTGCGCTTAAATACAGTTTTTCAATATGTTGATGCATAAATAAATCACTTAAAATCAGCTTATTAGATGTAAATAAGCGGGTTGACGGCTTGGAATAGTTTATATTTTAAAATAATAGATTTAAAGAATAATTATTGCAAAGACTTTTAAATTGCTTTAAAACTGTACCGGTGAGCTCCCCAAAAGGAGAACACACAAGCATCATAACAAAAAGTATGACTCATTAAATTAACTAAATGGTCTAGGTCAGACACCAACCTGCGTTGATTTAAATGATAAAACGCAAGGGAATCATCATGAAAGCAAATACATCAACAGGGCACCGCTCGCTATTGCTGCTATCACCTCTAGCTCTCGCTGTAAGTTCAGTAATTAGTTATGCCCACGCAGAAGAAACTACTGAAGTAAAAAAACCTGAAGTGATCACCGTAACGGGTTCACGTATTCAACGTACCGAGCTGGTCTCAAGTAGTCCAGTGGTGAGCGTTGATGAAGCACAAATTCACCTAGACCGTGCAGTGAACGTTGAAGATATTACCGCAAAACTGCCACAAGCTGCGGCGGGTGCAAACAGCACAGGTGCCACAGTCGGTGACTCATTTGGCTCATCAACGATTGATTTACGCGGCCTAGGTCAAAACCGTACGTTGGTACTTATTGACGGCACTCGCGCGGTACCATTTAGTTTTCGTAACTCGGTTGACGTGAATACTATTCCTGCCGGGTTAATTAAACGCGTTGATGTATTAACAGGTGGTGCAGCAGCGGTTTACGGCGCCGATGCGGTAGCCGGTGTTGTTAACTTTGTTTTAGACGATGATTTTACTGGCGCTGAATTCTCAACCAGTTACGAAAGTGCCGACGGTGGTAACGAAAAGCTTAACTTTGAAGCAATTTTTGGTGGTGACATCGCAGATGGTCGCGGCCATGTAACAGGCTATATTGGTTACACCGAACGAAAAGAGCTGTTAGCTGGCGAGCGTGACTATGCGCTTGAAAACTCAACGGCAATGATCAACAGCGGTGGTTATTATACTGACGTTGCCTCTGGCAACAGCATCGGTATTGCTGATTCAGGTGCTGTAACAAGTGAGCGTCAAACAACTGATTTCACAGCTGACCGTTATTTAACTCAACCGATGGACCGTTTTTCTGCGGGCTTATTATTTGACGTTGATGTGAGCGACAGTGCCATTGCCTATGGCCGCGCAATGTATTCTAAAGTGACCGTAAATGGTGCGGGTGCCAGTGGCCAAACACCGATTTTTGTTAACGAACAAGTGACCCTCACGCAAGACAACGCCTATATTCCTGATGAACTACGTGACCAACTCACGTTTGATAGCGAAGGCAATGCCCTTGTTAATGTTGAACGTAACCTGGGTTTAGGTGTGCAACACACCGAAGCGGTGCGTGATTCAATGCAATTTCAACTGGGTTTAAAAGGTGATATTACTGACTACTTACGTTATGACGTATATGGCCAGTACGGCAAAACGGATGAAGTGGCCACCATTTACAACAACGCATACCGCAATGATAACAGCGGTAATAGTCGCTTTGCTGCCCTTGCAAATTCAGTGGATATTTTTGATCCCAACCTTGATTTCAGCGACTTTAGCGATCCGCTGCTTTATACCACTCGCGACCGTACTCAAAGTGTGATCTCAGCAACGCTATCGGGTGATTCTGGGTTCTTATTTGAATTACCAGCCGGTGCTATCGATTTTGCAATCGGTTATGAATACCGTAAAGAAACCGGTAAACAAACACCGGGCGATGCATTTAGAAACGGCACCAGCTTTGCGTCTATCAGCGCATTTGATATGGACGCAAGCTTTAGCTCTGAAGAGTTCTACGCTGAAATTTTAGTGCCTATCTTAGTTGATAAACCTTTTGCTGAAGAGCTTAGCTTTGAAGGTGCCTACCGTATTTCTGATTACTCAAATACCGAAGCAGAAGACACTTACAAACTAGGTATCAACTGGGCAATAAACAGCGACATTCGTATTCGCGCCAACCGCTTAACCGCGTTTAGAGCACCTAACTTAGGTGAGTTTGCCAGCCCAATCACAGCGCTATCGTTATCGTTATTTGACCAAAATAGCGACCAGTTTGTGCCACGACTAGCAGGGCGTTATAACGGCGATCCATGTTTACTGGGCACCGGTGATGCGACTCAATGTGCTGCGTTTGGTGCGCCACCTGTTGGCACCGAGTTTGATTCAAGTACCGCAGAGTACACCTATGGTGGTAACCCGAATATTAAACCTGAGCAAGCTGAATCAGATACATTAGGCATTGTTTATACACCTAGCTATTTAGAAGGCTTTGATTTATCACTCGATTACTACAGTATTCGTGTAACAGATGCGGTAAGCCAAATTCAACCAGGTGCTGCACTGCAAAGCTGTTATGTTGATGACCCGAATCCGAATAACCCATTGTGTGGTGCGGTACTTCGCGATCCAAACACTGGCTTTATTAGTACAGCCATCGTTAATGACTTTAACTTAGCCGCGATTGAGCAAGAAGGTATCGACGTTGCAGCAAATTATGTAATTGATGCACCTGAGCAAATGGGTGGTCGTTTTAGATTCTCGTACCAAGGTAACTTTGTTACTAAACAAACCCGTCAAAACAACAGTACGGTGGCTGAAATTGACTGTAAGGGAACTTATGGCAGCGCCTGTTCGGGTGACTTTGCGAGTATCCTGCAAGCTGATTACAAACACCGCGCAAGCATTGATTGGCAGTTAGATAACATGAACTTCCAACTTGGCTGGCGCAGAATCGGTGAAGTAGAGTATGCTGTCGACCGTTCAGAAACAATCTCAGCACAAAATTACTTAGATTTTGCCGCTGCATGGCAAGTTAATGAGGAACTTGCTGTTAACTTTGGTGTCGATAACTTATTAGACCGTGAACCACCAACACCTGAAGTAGGCGCAAACCACTTTAACACCGTAAGTGATTATAGTGTGATTGGCCGCTCAGTCGGTGTTTCACTGAGATATGCTCCAAGCTTCTAATTAATCCTACTGTTTTAGCTACACAGGATTGATCCCCTCAAGCGCACCCTGCCCGGTGCGCTTTTTTATTACCCAAAAATTAGATTTGCTATGCAAAATTAATATGGCAAAGTACCAAAAAAAGGATTTATAAGGAGCGAAAAAATGCCATTTAACGAGCAAGAGCGCAACGCGCTTTTAGCACTCAAAGGTGTTGGGCCAACGGTGATAAAACGGTTTGAAGAAATTGGTATTGAATCGTTTAAGGAGTTAGCCGGGTTTGATGCCAACACCATTGCTGAGCGAGTCGCGACGATGTTGCATTCAAGTTGTTGGCAAAATAGTCCGCAAGCAAAAGCGGCAATCACTGCCGCGATTGCGCGAGCAAAACAAGGCTAAAGCTCAATGACTTCTATTGCACCGCGCTTTTGCATGGTGACATACACTTTGTTTTGCGTTTCGTTGAAAGCCAAATTCGTCGGATGCTGGCCTTTTAATTGAATGCTATTTAAGAGCTTGCCGGTAGGCGATACTTCAAGCACTTTTCCTGCGCCGTAACGAGTAATAAACACATTCCCTTGATTATTAACGCGCATGCCATCTAAGCCATGATCAGTAAACTTAATCAAAGCTTTTTTATTACTAATGTTTAAATTCTCATCTAAGTCATATTGCCAAACAACTCGCTGCACACTCTCGTTCACATAAAGCTTAGTGTTATCGTTATTAACCGCCACCCCATTGGTAGTCCCCATGTTTTTTTCGAGTAAATGGGTGCTGCCATCCGCATTGATACGCCACAGCTGGCCCGTTTCGTTCGCCCAGTTAGGGTCACTTGCAAACAGCGCCCCACCTTTGGTGATAGCAATGTCATTGGGTTGATTCATTTTACTATTATGGGCAAACACTTCTGCTTTATTGCTGCCAGCAGGTACTTTTAAAATATTGTGGTTAACATAGTCGGCAATAAACAAATTACCTTGTGAGTCAAACTGCAAGCCATTACCAACGCTGTCATCCGGCAACCGCACAAATAATGATGTTTTGCCCATGTTATCAACGCGGCCAACGGTTCCTTGCTGGGCATAATTTACCGCATATAAGGCACCGTTATACATGGTTGGGCCTTCAACGCCTTGCGTAAAAACGTTATCTTTAACAAAGTCTTGGCTATCAACTGCAAAGCTTGACGGTGAGTTTAAAAGTAATGTTATTGCCAGTGGCTTTAGTAGTTTCATAGGTCTTCCTTTTACTCATTTAAACTCGTGTATACCGCTAAAATTGGGTATTCGTTTTCACCAAAAGATAAAGTCAAAGAACGCTTTTCGCCATCATCTAACTTAATACCTTCGTCAAAACTTTGAGGATGTACACGACGCCCATCGGCAAAAAGCGCCATAATATGGTCAGCCTGAAGAATTCGCGACCCAGATGCTTTATTCTCAATCGTCACAACCGCTAAACGGCGACCACTTTCACTGCTCATTAATACACTATGGACAATGCTAAATTGGCTTTGCTTAGGGTAACGCTTAGCATCATTCTCAAATGAAAAAGCACTGCCAGAGAGCATGACCGGATCCACTGATAGTACATCGGTATTGGCTTGACCAGAGGTTGCAAAAACCGCTGCACATAATAGTAAAATGCGCTTCATATCAATCCTTTTGATAAGCTTAAACTAGATTTAGCATACACCGTTCCTAAACGACTGCCAATAAAGCGAAGCGGCATAAATCGTTATTAAAGGTGATTAAAAGTAACATTTGCTAGTATCCATTCTCATTCTTTGCTATCAATAACAAAACCATAAAAAACCATTTTAGGTACAGATGCAATTGTGATTTCACTTCGCGACTTTCAACAACAAGATACTGAACAATTGATCTCAATTTTAAACGACACAAGCGTCACTCAGTTTCTTTCAAGTAAAATCCCGAGTCCATATACCGCAAGCGACGCAAACTGGTGGATCACTGAAGGCAGTAAGAGCGAGCTTATAAAAGCAATCACGTTGGATGATCAATTGATTGGTTGCGTGAGCGTGCTCCCAGGTGAATTTGAATTTAATCGCTCAGCCGAGTTAGGTTACTGGTTGGCAAAAGAGTATTGGCAACAAGGGATCACTGCAAAAGCAGCGACTATGCTACTCGAAAAGGTATTTACTAAAACGGATATCGTTAGAGTGTTTGCGTATGTGTGTGAGGATAATCCCGCCTCAATGAAGTTACTGAAAAAGCTAGGTTTCGAGCAAGATGCCATTTTAAAAAACGCGATGTTCAAGCAACAGCAATTCTTTAATGCGCATCTCTTTTCATTAATAAAACCTCACAATAAAAACTAAAGGACGAGTATGAGTAAAGCATTAAAAATACTTTGGCATAGCGGTGCTGCTATTTTTTGGGGGTTTAGCACCCTAGCGTTACTTATTTGGGGTATTTCAGCTATCACACCAAATTGGTGTGGTGATGAGCAATATGAGGTGTTCTTATCACCAGATAAAGACAAACAAGCCGTGGTTTCAGTCATAAACTGTGGTGCCACAACAAACTTTGAAACACTGATATCTATTAGTCGCGTAGCGCAACCAAGCGAGAAAACTATCTTGCTATCACTAGACGGGCACCCAAGTAACACTAGCTACAAAGTTACCTGGACATCGAATAACGATATTGAGCTTACTGATTTTGAATTTGCAAAGTTACTATCTTTTCATAGTCGAAACACTGTTGGCGATATAGCTCAGTCTCACATTCACCCTAAAAATTAAGCAAATTAATATGCTTAAATCAACCTAACAAATGAATACCTCATTAAGTAACTTTTAAAGCTACCTAAATTAAAGTAAGCTAACCACTTCTGTAACACTTAAAGTTACCTATTAGGTTTTTACTATGCAACAACACGAAGTCACCGCCTTATTTGATCAACAAGCTGCTAATTACGATTCACAATGGCAAAACATGGCGCCTATTAGCCAAGCCTTGTATTTTATGATGTCGCCTTTATTCAGCAAACTGCCAAGCAATGCGCATATTCTCTGCGTTGGAGCGGGTACCGGAAATGAAATTTTGCATTTAGCACAGGCATTTCCCGCATTTCGCTTCACCGCTGTAGAACCCTCGACTGAAATGATCAAAGTATGCAAACATAATTTAACGCAAGCAGGGGTTGCACATCGCTGCCAGTTTCATAATGGCTATGTAGATTCACTCAAAAACTTGATGCCCTTTGATGCAGCGACAGCCGTGTTAGTGTCGCAGTTTATTGTGGATGAACCTAAACGAGTGGCATTTTTTGCTGATATTCACAAACGTTTAAAACCAGGCGGGTCACTTGTCAGCGCAGACTTAAGTGCCAATCAAAGTGCCAGCACTTACCCAGAGCAGCTTAGTCACTGGTTAAGTGTTATGTCATCAGCCGCAGTCAGCCCTGAACAAATTGAAAGAGTAAAACAGGCTTATGAAAATGACGTTGCTTTAAGAGAGGATCACATCATTGAAAACATCATTACCGAGTCAGGCTTTACAGGCGTTTACCCTTTTTATCAAGCAGGCCTAATAAAAGCATTCACCGGTGTTAAAGCGTAGTTTAAGCCACAGACACTCGATTGCGGCCTGACTTTTTAGCCTGATACATGGCTTCGTCAGCCCTTTCGATTGCCGCCTCGATATCGTCATCGGCATTTATTAACGAAACACCAAATGAGCCTGTCACATTAATATGTTTACCTTTGCCAATTTCAATTTTTAAAGCTTCAACGCCTGCTCTTAATCGCTCAGAAAGTGATTTGGCACCTTCTAGCTCTGTTTGCGGTAAGCAGACTAAAAACTCTTCACCGCCATAGCGATACAATTGGTCGTACTTCCTTAAGTGAGATTTAATGCATTTAACAAGTGCGATTAACACCTTATCGCCCGCAGCATGGCCAAACTCATCGTTCACTTGCTTAAAGTGATCAAGGTCGATCATTATCAGTGCGCAGCTCAGCGATTTACATTTGCAAAGCTCATGCTCTTTTTGTAGGTTTTCAACTAAGTTTGTTCGGTTCGATGCCCCAGTCAAAGGGTCTCTTGTGTGCAGCAATTCAGAGAATTCATCGATAAGGGTTTCAAATAATTCATGCAAGCTATCTAAATCGGCATGAAACTGGTCCAATAAATTAGCCGGAATAACGGACTTAGACTCTTTTAACGATAACAGGACTTTGGCACCTTGATGCATCTTTTGATGCGCACAAGCGATTTCAGAAAAGTAAGGGTGAAGACTTATGGTCTGTTCGGGTAGCTTATTAAACCATTGCCCAAAACGACAAAGGTTATGAGCATTATCTGCTAAGTCTTGTTCATCTGCAGGTATGTCTGCAATTAAGCACCTTAATAAATTTCTATACCATGACTGGTGCCACTCAATGGCCTGCTCGATTTCTGCAATCACGTCTTCAAGCTGTGTATTCGACAGAGAATTAATGCCCTGCTCGGTATTTTGATGCATAGCCAATGAAAAGACTTCCGCTTATTATTTTATTTCCTAAAACAGTACCTAAGCTAAGTTACAAACTCAACCTAAAGCGATGGAAAGAGGTAGCTAAACAGCCTAACACCAAGCTTGAATAAGGCTCGTTGTTTAAAAGTGTCTCTGACCTACCCTACTAGCAGTATTCAGGTTAGCTAGGTGCACAGCGTTGACTCTTTTCAGTGTTAAAAACTGTGCACCTAAAGCCCTGCTACAACTGCTGGAGCAGGGCTTTAATGTCACTGTAGCGCTGCTGTTCGCAAAGGCCAAAACCTGATAGCTGTCTGACTTTGTTGCGGGTAAATAAAGGCACGCTCATGCCCGCTAAAAACCGGCACTGGGTGTCGATGCTGACATCACTAATCCCTTTAGCGGCTAAGTGCTGTTTAAGCTCAGCAACTTTACTGGCAATCACATTTTGCTCAGGCATTTGATGCACTAATGAATAACTAAGCTTTACCTGCTGGCCTCTACACACTGAACAATGGCCACATTGCTGGGGTGCATGTTGATCATCAAAATAGCGAGCTAAGTTATAACTTAAGCAGCTATCTAGCTCAAAAAAGCGAACTAAAGTGGCGATACGTTTAATTTCGGCCTGTTCTTTTTCGATAAAATATTGGTGAAGTTGCGGTGCTAAATCTGCGTGGCTTATTACCGAATTATTCACCTCATACACTTGCGTGATGCGTTTGGTCTCAAGGGCAATATGACCTTTTTCGGCCAAATAATCGAGCGCAGCAACCACGCGCTTTCTATCAACTTGAGTGGCACGGGTTAGTGCATCAAAATTAAGTGTGCCCCAAATTTTCTTAAACTCAGTATGTTTGAATACCTGTTGTAAAAATGCTTGTCGGTCAGCATCAAACTGGCTAAGTAGCTCGTTTTGCTCCGTTAAAAACTTATATTTAAAATCGGCGTAATAGGCATATAAAGGTGTAATAGCCCCTTGCATTTCTAACTGCACCAGTAAGGTTTTTAACGCTAAAGCACGAATATTACTTTCGCTCGATAAGCTGTACTCTTGCATTTCCCACTGGTTGTTCGTTTGCTCGTTACGAATATTATTGATGACATAGTCAATCCCACTTTGCTCGGGAGTGTCGGCATAAACGAAGTTTTCAACGGTATTTAAGCCATCAAGGTTTGCTAGGGTAAAACAGTTTGACGGCGCACCATCTCGCCCTGCGCGGCCAATTTCTTGACTATAGTTTTCAATCGATTTTGGCAAATCATAGTGGATCACAAAACGAATATCAGATTTATCAACGCCCATCCCAAAAGCAATGGTTGCCACAACGATATTGATTTTACCCGCCATAAAATCATCTTGAATTTGCCAGCGTTTATCATCCTCAAGGCCTGCATGATAAGCCACCGCATTAAAGCCCGCTCTTGCCAAGCCTTCTGCTACTTGCTCAGCGGTATGTTGTAAGGTGACATAAACAATCCCAGCACCTTGTTGGCTGGCTATAATACTGGCTAATTGCTGAGGTTTTTCTTGGCTTGCAACACTGAGCACTGATAAGTCGAGGTTGCTTCGGTAAAAGCCAGTTTGCACCACACATTCTGGGGCAATAGCAAAACGCTCACACATATCACGCTTCACTTTTTTAGTGGCGGTGGCGGTAAGTAGCAATACCAGTGGAATATTAAGCTCTTCACGATAGCGCGGCAGTTTTAAATAATCAGGCCTAAAGTTGTGACCCCATTCAGATATACAGTGCGCTTCATCAACCACCAGCATCGAAATAGGCACTTGTTTAATAAATTCACGAAAGCGCTCATTCTTAAAACGCTCAACTGAGACCATTAAAATTTTCACCTTTCCTGCTCGCACATCACTCATTACCGTATGACTTTGCTCACTAGTTTGGCTTGAATCAAGGCTTGCCGCGTAAATACCTTTGCTATTTAAAAAGCTGATTTGATCTTTCATCAGTGCCAATAATGGCGAAACTACTAAGGTCAAATTAGGTAGGTGCATTGCAGTTAATTGATAGCACAAAGATTTACCCGAGCCAGTTGGAAAAATTGCCAACGACGATTGCTGATTTAATAACTGCTCAATGGTTTGTTGCTGACCTTGGCGAAACTCATTAAAGCCAAAGTATTGATTCAACGAAGTGTGTAGTGGTGTAGTCATCCTGATCCCTCACTGTCATTTCCCTTTTCAGGTAATGATAGGTCTCTTACTGCGAATTAGCCATGTTAACCTGTTTAACTCAATCTCCCAAGGCCATTGATATAACTAAGCGCACTATATTGTTATTAACAGGTACTGACAAAATCATCAAAAAGGCGCACAATGAGCACGTTGCCATGGGGTATTGATGGATGGACTTACAATACCTAAGCGCTTTTTCGCAAGAGTGTTTAGGTATTATACTTTTGAGGGCAACGTAATGATTAACCAACCTCCTAAAATCGTGATAATCGGTGGTGGCGCTGGTGGCTTAGAACTAGCAACACAATTAGGACACAAACTCGGGAAAAAACGCCAAGCAGAGATACTTTTAATCGATAAAAACCGCAGCCATATTTGGAAGCCGTTACTTCATGAAGTAGCGACGGGGTCGATTGATGCCGATTTAGACGGCGTTGTATACTCAGCTCATGCAGCAAAACATCATTATAATTTTCAACTCGGCAGCTTTTGCCACTTAGATCAAACCAACAAAACCATTACTTTAAGCGAGTTAAAAGACGAGCTCGGCCACCGTATTTTACCTGAGCGCCAAGTGAGTTATGACTACCTAGTACTTGCTATAGGCAGTGTCAGTAACGACTTTAATACCCCAGGCGTTAACAAGCATTGTTTCTACCTTGATTCAAACCAACAAGCTGAACGCTTTCAGCATGCCCTACTCGATAACTTCACCCGTTTACATCAAGATGACGACCCACAGCACTCCTTAACCATTGCCATAGTGGGTGGTGGTGCAACCGGGGTTGAGCTGTCGGCAGAGCTTTATCATGTGTCAGACATGCTAAAAATGTATGGCCTGAATAAAATGACTGCAAAACGCTTACACATTGATTTAATTGAAGCGGGGCCGCGAATTTTACCCGCTTTACCCGAGCGTATTGCAAACTCAGCTAAGCGTGAACTGGTTAAATTAGGGGTAACGGTGCGCGAAGGCACGCAGGTAAAAGAGGCCACAGAAAACAGCTTTATCACCAAAAACGATGAACATATCAAAGCCGATATTATGGTTTGGGCTGCGGGTGTAAAAGCACCTGATTTCATTAAAGACATTGGTATCTTTGAACTTACCCGCAATAACCAAATTAAGGTGAACCAATATCTGCAAAGTAGCGTTAACGACGATATTTTTGTGATTGGTGATTGCTGTGCATTTACTCAAGAAGATGGCACGCAAGTGCCACCCAGAGCGCAATCGGCTCATCAAATGGCGCAATGTGTTGAAAAAAACCTAATAGCCACACTCAAAAACCAGCCTCTGAGTGCCTTTACCTACAGTGATCATGGCTCTTTAGTTAACTTGTCACGCTACAGCACAGTAGGCAGTTTAATGGGCAACCTAACCAGTAATAGCTTTTTTATAGAGGGTAAAATAGCGCGATTTATGTATATTTCGCTCTATCGTATGCATCAACGTGCCATCCATGGCAGTGCAAAAACCTTTGCACTGTGGATCAGCGAAAAAGTACTACGCGTTGTTAGGCCAAAAATGAAACTGCATTAAGCTACAGCATAAAGCCGGCAAATTAGTTGTTTGTCGGCTATTTGTGCACTTCGTCCCCAAGTCATTGACATCAAAATATAAAGCCATACACTTCAGGCAAAATAAATCCATGGATTGAATATGAAAAAAGGTATTTCACTAACCGTTTTTGCAGGGCTTTGTGCCTGTGGGACTTACCTGATATTAGATAAACCCACTCCCATCGAAGCGATAAGCAACAAAGTCTCGACATCTTCTGCTACTGTCGCTGAACAAAATAACGCTACGAGTTTATTTGAACCATTAAGCCTGCCAAATAGCAAAGCATCAGAGCTGGCTAAGCTCAAGCTAGCCAAACACCAGTGTAAGCAACAAAGTTTAAAAGCCACTCAAGCTGCAGCTGATCACAGTCAAATAGAGGCAGCGATTAAACAAGCATTAAAAGACGGTGACTCTCTTGAAGATATTTTAAGTTATTCAGAGCTTGTGAAAATATCTTACCGTTCATTTAATACCTTAGTCATTAACGCAATCAAAGAGAATGCAGAACAGCAATTTCAATATGCCTCATCTGTTAACATACTAAAAAGCTGGCAAGGACTTGAGGTCATTGATTATTTTGATGCTGATACAATCAACCAACTAACGGCAGTTAATGGACCCCTTAGTCAAAATACAGGTTCAATGATGTTTAATGTTCCATTACCTGAGCAAGTAAACAAAACAGCATTGTACAAACTATTAGATAACAACGATGATTTTAATACCTATTTAAAAACACCATTTAAAATCGGTCCATCACGGCTCATTTCACCATCTATTTTGTTTCTTGCTAATGCTCATGCGCTTAGTTTGACTGAGTTTGAAAACGCAATATCCAGCAAAGAGTTTACTGTTAACGACATTGCTGTGGCTTTAAAAAGCAACTTACCTAATGATTATTTAACAGCCCTCATCTCTCAAACAGCACAGCTAGGCGGCTCGCCTACAGCAATGAGTGATGACTTTATGGATGAACAATTGTATTTAAACCTTGCTGATGTGGCTGTGAGTGAATTTAACGTACCAATTTTAAAGTTGTTAAGTGAACGAGGTATTGAGCCCACTAATCAGCCAAATGTATTTACAGCGATGGATATAGCCATTGTAAACCTAAAGGGCAGCTCAAATAGCGAAGTACAGCCACTAGAGAGCAAACACTTAGAAACACTAAGTTATCTAAAAAATAAAGGTTACCGAGCTCACGGCGAGCTTGTGCGCGACACACCGAACGATAGGCTACTGATGCTTAAATCTTCATTTTTACCGAGTAGCCTTTTATTTGTTGGCGACCAAGTTGCTAATGATGCTTTTTCTCAGTTCAAAGATTTAAAGCTAATCCCAAATAACCAAGCATTTAAACGTAAAGAAAAAGATAACTCTGCAATATCAAAAGCACTCAGTGCCTATGAGAGACAAAAACAGCAAGCCAAAAAAATAACTCCTGAGTGTGAAACGATAGATCAGCGGATCAATTCACTAGAAGCGATAAAAACACGCTCTCAAGCACTCGAAGAATTAGAAACGCTCGAAGCGCAACAAGGCTTACTAACTCCCAATACGCTTCAAGAAATCGACCCTGTACAAGTTCATAATTGGCAATTCTTGCATTCAAATGAGTATAAATATCAAACCTCAACGCAGTATCAAGCCTTTAAAGAAGCAATTGTCGAAAAAGACTTTAGTACTGTTGCAACGATTACCCAAACAGCAAAACTCAGTACCCACCAGACAAATATGTTGCTTGCAGCAACAATAGAAAACGCTCAACAATTGACGTCTATTTGGCAAAACAGGGTCGCTCCAACTGCACCTGAAAATCTTTTTGTATTTACTAAGTTACCATTAGCACAATGGCAAACATTAGCCGATAGTGGCTTTGATTTTTCATTAAAAGACATGCAAAACAACGATATGTATTTTTATGCAAGCATGCATTCAAATGCAGCAGTTAAGTTTTTAATGAGCCTTGCAGTTACGCATGATTTTTCTAAACCTGGGCTTGATATTCTCGACCAAGCACTGGAGCAAAGCTATAACACACAAACCCTCGCAGACTATATGCCAAGCGCATTAAAACTTGTTGAGCAATATGAGCCTAACCACTTTCGCCGTGCTGAGCGTCTAAAAGTTTTTGTCCCTGATGTTTATGAAGAGCTTATTAAACTTGAGCCAAAACTTGCACCCAAAGATGGCACTGTAATGAATAACTATCAGTACAGCGCTTATTAAGCTCCTTACCTATTTGAGCCGTAAATTAACCTACCTGTTTACGGCTCAGCCGCGTATAATGCCCACTTTTTGTGGGGCGCAAAAATTGAATATTATTACTCTAAGCGTTTTATCGCTTGCTATGTCGACTGATGCTTTTGCAGCTTCAATCACCAAAGGCAGTACACTTAAAAATCCTCGTGTTCTGAGTGCAATCAAGCTTGGTTTATTGTTTGGCTGTATCGAAGCTATCGCACCGATTGTTGGCTGGCTAATTGGCAGTGCAGGTGCAGATTACGTTGAAGCCTTTGATCACTGGATTGCCTTTGTGTTGTTAGTGGGTTTAGGTGTTCATATGTTGCTTGAGAGTCGTAAAGAAGATGACGACGATGAAGAAGAACTTGCCCCGAATACCAAACGCTCTTTCATTGCCACATTACTAACCGCTGTTGGCACTAGTATCGATGCCATGACAGTAGGTATTAGCCTTGCTTTCATGAAAGTGAACATTTACTTAGCAGCCGCCATGATAGGCCTAGCAACCACAATTATGGTTACCATCGGCGCACTACTTGGTAACGTAATGAGTGGCTGGGTTGGCAAAAAGGCCGAAGCAATCGGTGGTGTTGCACTTATCTTTATTGGCTGTGGCATCCTATACAGCCACACCATGGCTTAACCTAACAGCTTATCAAACTCTTCTTTGGGCATGGGCTTATGAAAATAGTACCCTTGCCCAAGCTCGCAGCCTAAATCGATTAAACTATTTAAGTGTTGCTTTTCTTCAATACCTTCAGCCACAATTTGCAAATTCAAGGTATGCGCTAAGCTGGTGATGGTTCTAACAATGTCCATACTTTGTGTATCGGTGAGCATATCTCTCACAAAAGATTGATCTATTTTGAGTACATCCACGGGAAAGAGTTTTAAATAAGACAAACTTGAATAGCCCGTACCAAAGTCATCAATGGCAATGGCTAACCCTAAGTCAGAGAGCTTATTAAGCATCATTTTTATTTCTTCAAAATCATGCATCAACGCGCTTTCGGTTACTTCAAGCTCTAACAGTTCGCTGGCAAGCCCCGCTTGTTCAATGGTATCAGCAACGAGATTACAAAAATTACCATCGGTAAATTGTTTTGCTGCAATGTTCACGGCAACCTTTATGTTATGCCCTTTATCGGCCCACTCTTTAGCCGCTTTACAGCTTTGCTTAAGCACTGACTGGCCCAAAGCATGAATAAGACCTGTTTCTTCTGCAAGGGGTATAAAATCCAGTGGTGAAATAAGCTTATTATCGTTATCTCGAAGCCGAACTAAGGCTTCGACACCAATAATTTTTTCTGTCAAAAGCGCTAGTTTCGGCTGATAAAACACCTCAATCTTATCTTGCTCAATAGCATGTCTTAAGAGCTTTTCAACGCTTTGACGCTGCTTAAATTGATACTCTAAGTCATCGGAGTAATAGCAAAAACGGTTACGCCCCTGCTCTTTCGCACGGTACATGGCTGCATCGGCATGAGTCATCATCTCTTCTGCTTGAGTAGAGTCCGCAGGGTTAACACTCACCCCCACACTGACCGATAATATATACTCTTGGCTATCAATACGAAACGGCTCATTCATGGTGTTAATAATATCGCTGGCAATGGCATCTATCGCGGAGGTGCTCTGCACGTCAGGTAATAAAATTACAAATTCATCGCCGCCAATTCTAGCTAACGTGGTGTTTAAATCGATGAGAGACTCAAGGCGCTTAGCCACATGTTTAATAATTAAATCGCCTTGATGATGACCTAGGGTATCGTTTAAGTACTTAAAGTGATCGATATCAATCAGCATTAAAGCCACTTTCTTTTTCATGCTCATAGCGACTTTACATGCATGAGTGACCCTATCATGCAATAACACCCGATTAGGCAAGTCTGTTAGTAAATCATGATTAGCTAAATGGCTCATTTTCACTGCCATCGCGATTGATTCACTGACATCATGAAACACGATAATACCGCCAATGATATTACCTTCAATATCACGTATTGGCGCAGCTGAATCTTCTACCCTATATACTCGCCCATCAAGCCCAGTTAATTGACTATTTAACGCCATAGCAACAATGCGCTGCTCTTTTAAAGCAACAGATATAGGATTGACGAGTGTTTTGTTAGATGTTGCATCAACGAGCTTCATTACCTCTTCAATATGGCGCCCTTTTGCCTCTTCAACGTGCCAACCTGTTAATCGCTCAGCAATGGGGTTCATAAAGTTAATAATTGCGTTGTTGTCCGTGGCTATTACGGCATCACCAATAGAATTAAGCATAACCCGTAAACGTTCAGACTCATTCGATAGCAGTTTTTTTGTATGGGTAATTGAGGTGATATCCGAAAGAGTAAGAATAACACCTACAACTTCTCGCTCTTTTTTTCTTAAATTTATTTGCGCTCTAACATATTCAATCTTATTGCGAGGGCTAGGCAACTGAATATTTAAAACTTCTTGCTCTATGCCCTTAGTCAAGCAGCGATGAAAAGCCTCATACAATTCACCTGGTAATACATCTTTAGCGAAACAACCTAACATTTGCTCGCTGCTTTTTGAAAACCAATGGCTGGTTTCATCATTACTAAAGAGGTTTTCCTCGGTATTTGACCAGTAAGATATATACACAGGTACTTGCGCAACGAGTGTCGAAATATCATTTTTTGCAGCCAGTATTTGCGCCTCTTGGTGTTTAAGCTTTAACTGGTTTTGTACTCTCAGGCGACAAATGTTCAAATCAACGGGTTTATGAATAAGATCTATTCCGCCACTTGCAAAACTTTGATATTCAAAAATTTGCTCATTATGAGAGGTAACGAAAATCACATGACTTTGCGCGGTTTTAGGGTTGTTTTTAAGTTTTTTACACACCTCAAAGCCATTCATGCCAGGCATTTCAATGTCGAGCAAAATCACATCTGGCTGAAAGAAAACTGCTTTCTCAATTGCTTGAGTGCCATTATCGCAACAAACAATCTCACCAAGGTCGCGAAGCGACTCGGCCATAATCATCAAACTAGTCGGCTCATCATCCACTACAAGCACTTTGCTGTGTGAATTTTCATGATGAGAAAAAAGCATATCCATCGCCTCTGCAAGTAGTACATAAAAAAACTCTAGTCCTATCTCACCAGACGCGCCAACATAAAAAATAATTTTTTAATTCTTAAGTTGTAGAAAATCCCAAAATCCGGTCTATGCTTTATTCATCGCGTGGAGGGAATAGTTTGCAACCGGTAGCTAGTCGCACAGATTTAAAGCTAAATGATTCTGTTATTTTGATTGTTGATGATGAACCAATTAATACAACCGTAATAGAAAGTTTGCTCTCGCCCTACTATAAAACTCACACTACAGATTGCGGTGAAAACGTGCTGCACCTGTGCGAAACCGTTAAGCCAGATTTAATATTGCTTGATGTGATGCTTGGTACTATGAGCGGCCTAGATGTTTGCAAGCAATTAAAAAAACACTCCCAATACAAAGATATTCCGGTGATATTTATTACCGCTATTATGGATCAAGATGACCAAAATCGCTGCTGGCAAGCAGGCGCCGTCGATTTTGTATCAAAACCGGTTTATGGCGTCACATTACTTAATCGCGTAAAAGCGCATTTGACCTTAAAAAAACAAGCTGATTTGCTCAAAAACCTTTGTGAACACGACAGCCTCACTGGTTTAAACAACCGACGATTTTTACAAAACACCCTTGATCAAAACATTCGTTTAGCCATCAGAAACGATAAAGCCCTTTCGGTTTTAATGCTCGATATTGATTACTTTAAACAATACAACGACTCTCTTGGTCATCAACAAGGTGACGAGTGTTTAAAACGTGTTGCTGATGAAATCAAAAAAAGTGTTAACCGCCCAACTGATACCACTATTCGCTATGGCGGTGAAGAATTTTTATGTGTATTGCCAGACACCGATATTCAAGGGGCACAATTTATTGCCCATAAGCTATTGGCAAATATTCGTGAACTAGATATTGAACACCCACATGCAACCTCTGGAGTACTCTCTATTAGTATTGGTAGCGCAACATTTTCTGGGCATGAAGCCATCGACACTGACGAACTAATTCGCTGTGCCGATAAAGCACTCTATCAAGCCAAGCATCAAGGGAGAAACCGCTGTGTTTGCATACTTGCTGAACCCAGTTTTAGTTTTTAAGCTAAATCAAACCTTACTACCGACTCATGTTTGCGGTATGGAGGGCTAAACCATGGATTACGAAGTATTACACCAGAAAAAAGCGACAACCTCTGAAGGACGCTTTTTAATACCATTAGCGATTGCTTTTATAGCCGCAATTATGTGCTCAGCAATTTTCTTTTTCGAACTACAACTTCATAAAAATATTAAAAACAGCGTTGCAGAAAGACTGAGAGAATCAAGCGCTACCGTAGATGTGCAAGTCCATGAAAAAATTAATAAATATAAAAACGATTTACAGTTTTTATATTCCACTCCACCTATAGCAGGACTTGCCAGAGCTGCAGCAAATGGTGGTAACGACCCTCTTGATAACACTACCTCAGAGCAATGGAAAAAACGTTTAGAAACGATATTCGTTGCATTTTTACAATCAAATTCTGAATTCGAGCAATTACGTATCATCAGTACACAACGAGCAGGACAAGAACTTATCAGGGTAGACAGAGCTGCCGGTGGCATAGTTGTAAAAGCCGATAATCAGTTACAGGATAAAAGTGGCCGTGATTACTACCAGCAGAGTTCGCAATTACCACAGGGTGATATGTATTTATCAGCAATAACACTCAACCGTGAATATGGAAAGCTCGATTATCCATATAAGCCTATGCTGCGAATAGCCTTACCCATTTTTGATGAAAATATGCAGCGCTATGGGCTGATTATTGCAAACATTAACACCTCTCACCTATTTGCATCTCTTAATGCGATGGTACAAGCACCAAACTCATTGATCCTCACAGATAGCGAAGGCTACTTTTTAGTACACCCAAATGAAGACTTACGCTTTAGTCGCGACTTAACGCCAAACAAACGTTGGGACTCAGTGTATAAATCTGAACCCGCCTATCTAGAAAATATACTCAGCATTAGCTCTAACATCGCTGGCGAAGAGCAACACGAAGCGTTAAGTAAACGCATACCTCTTACTGGGGATTTAGAAACCGGGTTTATAGATGCCCACATTATGCTTCCTCACTCTGAAATTAATGTGATGGAGCGCGAACAGAGGATCAGCACCTATGTTTTTTTGCTGGGTGTTTCTGCTTTTTTAGTGTTTGTGCTTGGATTTTTACATCGAAATTTAAAGCGTAATCGTGAGCTTGCCGAGGCAAGAGCAGTATCTTCAGCCATTATTAGCGGCTCAAAAGATGCCATTATTGCGGTCAGTGATATTGGTCTTGTGTCTAGTTGGAATAAAGCGGCCACTGAATTGTTTGGGTTTCAACGGGAACAAGTTCTAGGCGCTGATATAAACAAACTGAATCTATTTCCAAATATTAATATTAAAGAGGTATGTAACGAGGTTAAAAGCCAACGAAAGCAACATGAAATTGAAGTCGACTATCAGCAAAGCAATCAACAAACAACTCATTTAGCACTCGCTTTTTCAGCTATTTTTGATGAACATCATCAACACAACGGCACTGCCATCCTCATTCGCGACACTACTGTTGAAAAGATTGCTAATGACAAAATTAAGCAAATAAATAACGAACTCGAAATTAAAGTTGCACAAAGAACTGCCCAGCTAGAAAAAGCCAGCCAAGTTAAGAGCGCTTTTATATCAAATATCAGCCATGAAATGCGTACTCCTTTAAACGGCATTATCGGCACACTCAATTTAATTAAACGAGAATCATTAAGTAACCAACAGCAACATTATTTAGAAATGACCGAGGTAAGTGTTAATAGCTTAAATGTGCTCATTAATGACATTCTTGATTTATCAAAAATTGAGGCTGGTAAACTCGACTTGGATAAAAAAGCGTTTAACCCCATTAAGTTTTTTGAAAGCTTAAGTGGCAGCATGGCTGTTAAAGCCCAAGAGAAAAACCTTGAATTTATTTTAGATATTGCCGATGTTGGGTACAGTTCAATAGTTACTGACCCTCATCGTTACTCACAAGTGCTTACCAATTTAATAAATAACGCGATTAAATTTACTAAAACAGGCTTTATAAAATTTACCGCCGCGAGTAAGCGACTTAGCGATGATAACGTTGAGCTATGCTGCACAATTCAAGATACCGGCATTGGTATTGCGCCTGAAAATCAAAATAAATTGTTTAGTGCTTTCACCCAAGCTGATAACAGAGTAGCTTCGCAATATGGGGGCACAGGGCTTGGTTTATCGATATGTAAGCAGCTAGCCAGTTTATTGAATGGACACATATCCTTTGAATCAACCGAAGGTAAAGGCAGTACCTTCACATTTACCATTCAATTAGACAGCCAACATGTAGAAAAACGCCAACCAAGCAGTCGCTTAAAAGACAACATTTTTGCAGTGTCAGTCAAACAACCAGAGCTTGAACGAAGCCTAACAAAACTAATCTCTCATTGCGGTGGCCAGCTCACGAATGTTGACCTAGAAAGCTTTGAAATTAACGATAATATGACCTTTGATACGCTTATTTTAGAGCCAGGCAACCCGTTACTCGCAAAACTTGATAGCTATAGTGAAAACACTTACGACCATAATCTGCCCTTTAAATTAGTGGTACTTATAAACCCAACTGAGCCACCACCACAAGCTAAATTCTGTGCCTATACGCGGTTATCTAAACCTGTGCTTATCTCTGAGTTTTTACTTAAACTAGCTGATGAACGACTCATCCAAGAACAGCCAACTCAAGATACAATGCCAATGCGCCGCGAGACAGATACGCACATTCACATTGATGTTGATATTGCAGGCGCTAAAGTACTCATTGTTGATGATAACGATATTAATGCTGCAGTTGCCAAAGGCACATTAATGAGCTTGGCGCTGCGCTTTGAAATGGCATCGAATGGTAAGCAAGCCATTGAAATATTAGCAAATGCAGCAGATGGCGACCCATTCAATTGTGTTTTGATGGATTGCCAAATGCCTGTACTAAATGGCTATGATGCAGCAGCACAAATACGCAAAGGGGCTGGTGGAGAGCACCATAGCGACATTCCTATTATCGCCATGACAGCCAATGCCATGCTTGGCGAGCGTAAAAAGTGCTTAAACGCAGGTATGAACGACTACATCACAAAACCAATCAGTGCCGATAAGCTCATCACCACCACAGCAAAATGGGTTGCATCAACGTACCCTAAACATCATACAGCGCCAAAAACGATTGCTGTGCCTGAGGTAAATCAATCGCAAGCTTTACAGCAAGAAGAATTAATCGATGAAGAAAAACAGCATTGGAATCGCGAAGCAGCCCTTGGTCGCTTAATGAATAACGAAGTACTATTAAACAAAGTGAGTAAGATGTTTTTAGAAAGCTCACATAAAAAAATAACACTACTAACACAAGCAATCAAAGACAAAGATTACCATGGGATTGCAACCACCAGCCATGCCCTAAAAGGGACCTGTGGCGATGTTGGCGCAGCCAAATTGCACCAGCACTTTACTGAACTAGAGGTACTGGCCGCAAGTAAGGGCAATACGCTAAAAGATATTCAACTTAAGCTACTCGAAATCGAAAAAGACTACGAGATTTTGTTAGAAATTTTACAAAAGCATACCGTAGCCAGGGTCGGCTAACTTTATTAAATGCAAATAAATGGGCTTTGAAAATCAAAGCCCATTTTTCATCAAAGCGCCGCATATTTGTCTTCTAATTTTCATAAAGTGGGAGTATGTTTATACAAACCACTAAAGGAATGACGCTATGACCGCTAAAACGCTGATTTTCAACTTTGATGGCACAGGCAGCGAACCTCGTGATGCTGAACAATTCAGCGCTGCACACTTCAAAGAAGACGCCAGTATTTCTAATATTCTTAAACTTCATTTACTTTTTGGTGGCGCACTCAATAGCGAGCCCGAAACACCATTTCCAACTCAACTTAGCTTTTATTATCAGGGTATAGGCACCCAAGGTAGCCGCTTTCGACGTTTATTTAATCAAGCCCTTGCACCAAGAGGCGATGATGTTGCCAGCATTTTAAATCGTGCTATGAGCGACTTTAAAAGCTACTACACTGTAGGTGATAAAATACTTCTGACTGGTTTTAGCCGAGGTGCTGCCCTTGCTAGGCGCTTTGCCAAATGTTTAGAGCCACTTATTAGTGATGATGTTTACTTATGTGTATTTGATACCGTTGCATCTATTGGTTTTTCAAAAGTAACAAAAGCAACCCGCGGTGCTGAGCACGTTATTTTTGAAAACTACACACTTGCAAGCAATATAAAAGCAGCCCTTCATTGTGTCGCACTTGATGAAAAGCGCCGTGCATTTGAACCCACACTTATTAATAGTGCACCGCATGTACAAGAGATCTGGTTTGCGGGCGCCCATTCAGATGTGGGTGGTGGCTATTATCGTGATGGTTTAGCCGACATTTGCCTGCGCTATGCGATTGAGTGGCTGATAGAACAAACCGTTGCATTAAACTTACTTACCAGTGCGGATATCAATTACAACACTCTGCTCCCTGCAGAGCATCGTAACCTCATTGCCCAAGATGATGTTACCGTTACCCCAGATCCGCTGGCTCTTAGCCATCAGCAAAACTATTTTTGGTTTAACCCTTTGTTTAAACTGGTAGATCGCGAATGCTGTGTATTGGTTGATAACGAACAAAGCGAACACCCACCTACTATTCATTACACGGTTGCAGAGCGTATCAATCGCTTAACAAGTTACCGTCCTGAATCCTTAAAGAGCCTTCACTACGACGTACTTTATAATGACGAAACTCGCTTAAGCTTTAAGGGTTTAAGCCCGCATATTGCGCTTGATAAACAAAATATGACGGTGCTGAGCATAGACGAAAGTAAAGATGTGTTTGTTTATGGCGCTGAAAAATACAACCACACAGGCTTAATGTTAGAGCAAGGTGGTACTTACCGATTTACGCCTTATCCAGAGCAAACTTGGTATGACGACGGCATTAGTTGCGGCCCTGCGGGCTGGCACCGAGACAATATTCAACTAGGGGTGAAAGAAATCCCGATGGCCGTGCTTGAACCGTTTAGACGATTACCCCATGCACAATGGTTTGCGTTGATTGGCGCTATCGATAACAACGATGAGCATTTGTTTGAAATTGCTGAAGGTGCCGATATTCGTATTGCTAAATCAGGCGAGTTTTGCCCTTTTGCTAACGACCTAAACCGCTTTTATGGGGCGAATGCGGGACGGATTAAACTACGCGTGACTCGTTTAGGATAATTTAGTGTTTGGGATAGTTTAGTGCTTAACATAGCGAGCGATGATCTCCGTTATCGCTTGCTGGTTGTTTAAAATTGCTGAGTTAATAGCCGCTCTGTCTTCTGCTAAAAGGGTTGTTTCGCTCAGCATAAAATAAACGCTGTCATTATTGACAATATACGGATGCAGCTCGATACCCTGCTGATTATTTTTTTGAATTAAATATAAACCAGCTAGTTCATCATCAACAAAAAAATCGACCCGCCTAGCAACTAGCATAGCGAGACGCTGACGCAAAGATGAAACAGTAACGAGTTGTTCTTTATATTTTGCGTCTTCTTTCAAATGAGTGAAGTCAGGGCCAAAGTAACTACCACTGTTAGTTAAAATAACTTGCTGATGTTCGAGCAGCCCTTGTAAATCAAGAGACTCTAAGCGGCCATGAGGGTACCAAAACAAGCGCATCACTTCATTACGGTAAGGCTCGGAAAAGAAACTAAAAGAGTCACGTTCTGTGCTATAGCTTGCCGCGGGTAGTAAATCGACTTTACCGTGCTTAAGCTCTGCAAAGCCCCGTTTAGATGAAGGCATAACAACGTATCTAGCGCAAAATCCTGCCTCTTTTAGCACTAAATTAACCACATCAATATCAATTCCGGTGAGCTTGCCATTTTGCTTAAAAGCGTAAGGTGCCCACTGCTGACTAATCCCCACTTTCAGGGTTTTATCGCAGCTAAAAGCCGAATTACTCAATACAGCAACAACAAGTAAAAACAGCGCTTTTAACCCCATTAAGCCACCTTAGTTTAAATACTTACAGATCATATTATTCAAGTATGGTTGATAATGTCTGAAAGACCAATGTATGAAATGAGAAACGGAAAGTTAGCGAGTTTCAAGGGGAAAGAGTAAAGTTACGAGGTACGAGATACGAGGTGCGAGGTACGAGATACGAGGTACGAGATACGAGGTGCGAGATACGAGATACGAGGTACGAGATACGAGGTGCGAGGTGCGAGATACGAGTCTGTAGTAGCGATTTTACATCACGTCCTAGAGCCTAAAACCTAGCGCCTATGTTTTCCCCCGTAGGCGTGAAACTTGTTTCGCGCGTCTGAAGATAGGAAATTTGAAAAGGTCTACATGGATTATGTTTGATTCTATTCGGCACTAAAGCACCTCCTACAAGGCTTAAATCGCTGAGAAGAACACTCGACCTGACCAACCCCACAGATCGACTGACCGCTGAAGGCTGAAAGCTGACAGCTTCTTTCCCCTTTCCCCCTTTCCCCTCGCTAACTTTACTCTTTCTAACTTCCCCCCACAAAAAAGCAGCCATGCGGCTGCTTTGAAGGGAAATCACATTTTAATGATGGGCATTAAATGTGGTTATTACACTTAAAATGCTTTCCATACATCCGCGACACCTGGCTCGTCTCCTTGAGTCCACCATTTCGCTTCGTATTTATTACCTTGGTAAGTGACTTGGTCGCCACCGTTGTAGATACCCGCAGCTTGCCACACAACATCACCGTTCCCATCGGTCGGTTGTGAAGTTGCCTCCCATGGGCCGCCTAAATCAGGACGCTCACCTTGCGTCCACCACTTAGCGGTGTACTCTACGCCGTTATAAATCACCGTATCACCACCAACATAAGTCGCCGCTGCATCCCATGTGGTTTCACCATCTGGCGGAGTTGTTGTACCAGAATCTGTCACGGTGACATTAAAGCTCACTGCTGTTGCAGTTTGACCATCGCTTACTGAAACCGATACAACATAGCTAGTATCAGCATCAACGCTGCCCGCTTGTAAACTCACATCAGCACCTGAGTCCACTAACGTTAAGCCTGCTGGCACTGTCCAGCTGTATGAAAGCGTATCTCCATCAGCATCAGATGCCGAAACAGCCACGTCCACACTCGCGTCTTCTGCCACTGTTTTATCAGTAATTGCCGCAACAACTGGTGCTTGGTTCTCGCCTGTCGTTGGTGCTACTACATTCACTGTAACGTTACGGCTTACACTTGCCTCGCCATCGCTCACACTCACAGTAACCGTGTATTGCGTATCAGCAGTCACTGATGGCGCTGTGATTACAAGGGTATTTGAATTTTCACCGCTTACTGTTAACGCACTGTCAGCTGTCCAGCTAAAGCTTAGCGGATCGTTATCAGCATCTGTTGCCGATGCACTAACAGATACACTTTCGCCCGCATTAACAGATACTGTGCTTGATACAGATAGCACTGGCGCTCTATTGCTAGGCTCAGTGACGGTACCACCAAGTGCCTCATGCATTGCATTAAGAATATCACCATTATCAGCATCAATTTCCCATGCAAATAAGCCACCTAGGTTATATTGATTAACATAAGCACCTTTTGCCAAAACTGAACGACGGTTATCGTATGTAATTAATTTACCGTTGCTACGGTTCCATACATAAGCAGCTTCGGCTTGTTCGTCATAACCTGTTTCAAAGCCATTGATGCCATTTTCTGCAGCGCCCAACATGTAAGTTTTAATGCCTTTGTAATCAATAACACCGTCTTCCCATACGCCTTGCGCTGTAGTGCCTTTAAGTTTGCCGTTGCCTGGTGCTGTCATTGGGTTATCAGCGATAGTCGTGTTTTCTGGATAAACACCTTCCCAACCACGGCCATACATAGCAGCACCTACCACGATTTTCTTCGACGGTACGTTTTGCGCAAGTAAATTTTGCACTGCATTATCAGTTGTATAAGCAGGGCCTTTATATGGAACGCCTTCTTCATCAACACCCGTGCCATCACACTGACCAACACGGAAATGCGATGAACAATAAAGCGCAGCCTGATGGCCCGTTACATTGCTCCATGCACCATAGTAGTCGTAGCTCATTAAGAAAATGTAATCCATATATTGCTGAGCTTGTGAGTAGTCGACATCTTCAATTTTGTCGTAACCAGCACCAATCGCTGATGTTAACTCATACTCACGACCTGTCTCTGCTTCAAGCTTATCAAGCATCGCGCGCAGCTCTTGCATTAACGCAACGTATGCTGGGCCGTCAGCAACTGGGTCGCCTAAGTTTGGATTAGCACCCTGACCACCTGGGTATTCCCAGTCAATATCAACACCGTCGTAGAACTTCCACGTTCTTAAAAACTCTTCCATTGATGCAACAAACGTGTCGCGATTTGCTTTATCGGTAAAGTAGGCAAATGGGTCTGATAAAGTCCAACCACCCACTGATGGTAAAATTTTCAGATCAGGGTAGCGCTGCTTTAACGCCATTAACTGCGAATACGTACCACGAATTGGGTCATTACTATCAACACCCGGTAGCGCTTTTTGAATCGCAGCCCAAGGGTCGTGGATCACCACTTCAAAATCTTGCGAGCCAGCACAGGCAGTATTTAACGCGTTTTTAGGCCCACCTGTTAACGAGTCATTAGGTCCACAAATTGGAATAAATCCATACAAGATATGACTGAGGTTTTGCGCTGGGATATTAGTTACGTCGAAATCGCGACCATAAATACCCCATTCAACAAAGTAGGCACCGGTTACAAGGCCATCTTTAGTGCCAATATTTTGGTTATTTGGATCATAATCCATCGGCAATGGCGCTAAGTGTCCACCATCTGTATCGGCAATAACAATTGGCTTACCTTCACTGCGAGCACAGGTGGTACCGCCTTCACATAGTTCTACATATAATGTGTGACGACCTGCTTTATCATACGGGAAGCTAATAACACCACTTTTAGTGCCTGCTGCCAGCGAGCCTTCATTAACCAACATATCATCGAAATACACTTTATAGCTGTCGCCGCCATCCCCACTCCATGCGTTCCATTCAATGCTGATAGTGACTTCATCAACGCGGTTCACCAAGCTCTTATATGAACCTGTGCCCTCAAGATCAACCTCAACAAATGAGTATTCTTGTGGCTCCCAAATAATGGTTGGTGTTGAAGGTGCTGCATTCGCTGCACTTGCAAAGAGTGCAACACCAATGGCTGCGGTTAATTGTTTTATATTCATGATTCTCTCTTATCTGTTTTTATATAGCGTTACGCTGTTATTGATAAAGTTTGAACTACAAAACTTTAGATTTCTGTCCATACTTGGCTGGCACCCGGTACATCTCCTTGGGTCCACCACTGCGCTCGATAGCGCTGTCCTTGATAGGTTACTTCGTCGCCGCCTTGATAGGCTTTGCCGCTGTTCCATTCGATTGATGCACTGCCAGATTCAAGCTGCCATGCATCACTACTGTCTGGTTGTGCGCCTTGGTTCCACCATTTCGCGCTGTAGATTCCGCCGTTGAAACTCACTTTATCGCCCGTGTTGTATTGGCTTGTGCTATTCCAAGCAGGCACGCTCGGATCAACAGGATCAGGGTCGACCACAGTGCTATTAAGCACAGTCACGGTAAAACTTACTTGGCTTGTGAGCTCGCCATCTGACACCGATACACTTACGGTGTAACTTGTATCAGCATCTACAGCGGGGGCGTTTAGCGTGATGTTGGCATCATTACCCGTAAAGCTCAGTGGTGCAGGTACATCCCAGCTATAAGTTAAGGTGCTTTGCTGATCATCAAAGGCGTGCAGGTGTATCGCGGTGCTGCTTTCTTCTTCGACTTGAAGGTCATCTGGTTGATGAATAATTGGCGCGGTATTTTCAGGAGCCGCTTGTACGCTTAGTGCAAAGCTGTAGTTTGCATTCGTTGTAAAGACCTGATTAGTCATTAAATCAGACGCATCAAAGGCAATATCTCCGGCGCTATTTTGCACGCCAATATTAACTAAGTGCGCGTAATTAAGGTTTAACAACGCTGCAAATTCAGCCTGCCAATTAGCTTGATTATCAGCTGTGATCTGCATTTGTTGAGTAAGTAACTCTTGGCCATTTTCATCAAATAACCGAGCCGACACACTACCACCAACCTCAGCGTCTTGTCCTTGACGAACAAAGTAGCTAATTGCTGTCCAATCGCTTGGCTCTGTCGGGGTCGCATCGTTGACAATATTAATATCGCTACAGTTGTAGAAGCCTTCGCCACCGGCATCATCTCGTTGCCAGCGCGTGTATAAAATGGCATCGCCACTGCGTCCTTGTGGAATCGACACGCTCATTTCATAGTAACGGTCGTTGTTAGCGTCAATGCTAAAATTAACATTGCCGTACTCTTCAACGATGAAATGGTCTCCTCCCTTTCGGCATCGCAATGTGCCAAACTTGGAATTGAACGATTCAAGTAATAAAGCGAGGAGACCGAGATGAATATTACAACAGTTGGATTAGATTTAGCAAAGAATGTGAGTCATGTGGTTTGCTGTAATCAAGTAGGGAAAATTGTTAAGAAAAAAATCCTGAGAAGAAAAGAAATACTGAATTATTTTGCTCAACTAGATGATTGCCTAGTTGGAGTCGAGTCATGTGCCAGTGCACATTACTGGGCAAGAGAGCTCGAAAAACTGGGGCATCGGGTAAAACAAATAGCGCCTCAACACGTAAAGGCTTATGTCAGAGGTAACAAAACAGATTTTAATGATGCATTAGCCATAGCCGAAGCTGTTGTGCGACCAGAAATGCGTTTTGTTAGAACAAAAACCCAAACCCAACAAGATATTCAATCGCTGCATGTACTACGCAAGAAATGTGAGCGAGACAGAACAGCGAATAGTAATGAAATACGAGGCTTATTGTATGAGTATGGGATTGTCATTCCATTGGGAGTACATAATGTTTATAAGGCCTTGCCTGAGTTATACGATAGAGAAGCAAATAATGGGTTGAGTGAGTTGTTCAAGGAATTATTGGAACAACACTATAAAAAGTTGTCAGAGCTTAAAGCGCATCTGGATGTTTATACTCAAAAAATCCATGACTTAAGTAAAGATGATGCCTGTGTTCGATTACAGAGTATTCCGGGTATTGGCCCATTGATTGCCAGTGCGTTTTATCAACATGTGGGCAATGGCAGTGAATTTAACAATGGACGAGCGGTATCAGCTTCCATAGGTTTAGTTCCGAGGCAACATAGTTCCGGCGGTAAACAAAATTTACTGGGTATCAGTAAACGGGGCGATGGGTATTTAAGAACCTTATTGATACACGGTGCCAGAGCCGTTATGCGAGTCAGTGCGAACAAAGATACGCCACTGGCAAAATGGATAAAGCGAATAGAGCAAACGCGAGGCAGGAACAAAGCTGCGGTTGCGCTTGCCAATAAGTTAGCTCGCGTTGGTTGGGCGATATTAAAACACGGCGGTCGTTACAACGATGATTTGGTAACGGCTTAACAATGAATAACGAGTTCACTTCAGAGGATTGCTGAATAAACATCAAGTGATGACAAACAGGTAAAACCGACATATCGAAAACCTGATAGGGCGTGTGAGTTTGATAAACTCGTGTCAACGATAAGGACGATATGTGCGAAGTTCATCGAGGCTCGAAACCAAAGTGTTTCAATTAAGAAGCCGGATATACGAACGCAAACCTATCCCTGTCAAAACTCATTGTTTATTCTTGCAATGTTGGAGGAGACCATATACAAGCTCTAGGTCATCCCACGTAAGCACTTGAGTCGCACTATCAAAACCCGGTTTTGTTAAATAAAACTGCCAGAAACTTGGGTTATGCGGCGTACTCGCTAAAAAGCGCACTAAAATATCGCCATTTGTATTAGGAATAACCTCACTGCGTTGCCAATGCGCTGAAGGTAAATCCATACCGCGTTTTTCAGGGTCGCCTGCTGCACATAACCGGCCGTCAGGTACACTTTGTTTTACTGCATCAAGGTTTGTGTATTCAATGGTATTAGCTGAAAATTCAATGTCTTGTACAAATTGCACATGCCCTGCTTCAACAAACGCTGCACGACAAGCGAGGTTAGGGATCCCCGTGCCATCAGCAGGCCACCAGTAACCGCCATCGGCATTACAAAATGCTTGGCGCGCCTTCGGGCTTTCTAAGAATCCGTGGGCATTCACATGGCTTGATGCACAGGCAAGCAGCATGCTGGTTGCCACTGCCGATAAAGACAATGCCTTTGATTTCATTACTTTCATTGTTGTTCTCGCTGTAGTAATGCGGAGCAAAGTCCTTGCTCCGCTTAGTTGGTTAAAGCGTGCAACTCACCGTCCAGTCAGCCGATGTGCCTGGCTCTGTGCTCGTCCACCACTTTGCTTCGTAAATCACGTTGTTGTGATTCATTAGGTCGCCGCCAACAGCATGGCTTGGGTTACCAGCCCAATCAGTTTGCGGCCAATTTGGATACACAGGGATGCTTGCTACATCAACACCATTACAGCGTCCCTCGCCACCCGTATCACCACCGGTGTCACCGCCAGTATCACCACTGCCAGCAGTGCCATCTGGTAGCATTGGGTATTCGTATTTGAAGGCGTAGGTTTTGCCATTTTTCTCAATCGTGAAGTTAGTTGGCCCCGTAATTGGCATGTAGTACATAACTTGCGCCTCAACGGTTTCACCAGTGTTAAATGACTTTTCGATACCGCCCCACTCATTCACTAAAGTGATTGAAAAACGATGGAACTCATTTTCAAAGCCACCGATATTATCGCCAGCCGCATTAGAACCATTCGCTTCAACAGCCATGCCGAGCTTTTCTTGTGCATTCCAATTTGATTTGAAAATTGCCGAGGTAGAAACGGGCACATCAAAGCTGATTTTTGCGCCGCTTAAGTCGATATCTGAGTTATTGGTGAATGCGAATGTAGGTGAAATTGGGTAGTTATCATCACCAATTGGGAAATCTTTCACAGTAAAGCTTACGTCAACCGCTTCGCTTGGCAGGGTAAAATCGACATTGCCTTGATGAGTGTTGTAAGCCACACCACTTTGGTTAAATTTATCGTAAGCAAGTGTGGTTAAGCTTGAGCCCATGAAGTACTCACCTTTCGCTGAGTCATAATCATAGTCACCGGCAAGCTCCCAGAACATGATGCCACCAAGGCCGTTGTTGATAACATAATCAACTTTGGTTGCCATTGATTGCTCATCTTCAATTGATAAGAATACCTTTTTCTCTGCATTCCAAAGCCATGGAGCAACCGCTACATCATCGTAAAAACGTGTATAAGTACCCGTTAACACATCATCTGCATCGGTTTCTGGCGTTAGGCCATAGATTTCAAGGTAAGAAGGGTTAATGCCGTTTTCGAGATTTTTCGCATGCCATAGTGGGTTCGAACCTGCAGGCATTTCTTCACCAACATCGTTCTTATCGTGCCATAGGTTATCTATGCCAAGTGCGCCATTACCGCATTGGTTTTTCTCACCAACCCCAGTCCCTTTAGCACATTTTGATTGATCTGGAAGCGCTGCTTGGCCCCATAAACCATTAGTACCACCCGACACATCTTTAAAGCCACGAGTGTAATATGGAATACCAATATTGATTCGACCCGCAGAAACCGCACCGCGGAAGTAACGCACAGCCCAATCCGTATTTAAGTAACCGATTCCTTCAAACTCAGCGGTGGTATAAACGCCCCATTGCGCTAACTCAGAATCAAGACCAGTATCAAACAAGGCTGCGTTATGGCCTACATGTGAATTCCATGCACCATGTAAGTCATAAGACATAATGTTAACGTAATCGAGATACTTCACACTTTGGAATGTTTCCATGCCACGTAATAAGTAACCTGAAGATGGTGAAGCAATCGTTAACAAATAATGCTTACCAGCCTTTTCACCTGCAATATCAAGTTCTTCACGTAGTTTTTGCATCAATACACGATACGAGGCATTAAGGCCTGCGCGACGCGCATTAGAAATAGGAAAATCATCAGGGTGGCCAGAGTCATTCATTGACGATGGGTATTCGTAATCAATATCGACACCATCAAAACCGTAAGTTTCAATAAATTCAACGGCGCTTTTCGCAAAAGCATCAATCCCCGCTTGGTTCACTGAGCCATCAGCATTGGTTGTCATCGTGTAGAAACCACCGCTATTTACGCGAGTTCCATCTTCACCAAAATAACCACCGGTTTCAGCCCAGCCACCTACAGAGATTAAGGTTTTTACATCTGGGTGTTGTTTTTTGAATTTATTGAGTAAGTTAAAGTGACCTGTGTAACTAAAGCTTGGATCCATTTCAGCGCCTGTTACGCCCGGCCAAGTCATATTTGTCGCTGGGTTGCCAGCTGCATTGGGATCACCAATCGAGACCTTGTTATTGCCATCAACATGCGCAAAGGCATAGTTAATATGGGTGATCTTGTCCCAAGGGATATCATTCACTAAGTAGCTTGGCTGACCATTGGCACCATTTCGCCAACTCGTAAAATAACCAATAACTCGGCGTGGATGATCGGCGCCCATTTTCTCGCGGCCATTTGTATCATACACACTACAGTATGGGGTATTCACACCCGGTGTTTGGTATAAGCCTTGCGGTTTACAATCGCTACCAGGTTCTGTTGCTTCAACAACATTCACAACTTTGCTTTGTGTATCCGTCGCGCCTTCGTTATCGGTCACTGTTAAGGTAAATGAAAATTGCCCAAGTGCAGGTGCTTGCCACGTATAACTTGAAGAAGCGGCACTTGCTTGATGAACTTCAGTGCTGTTTTCAGTTAGCGATAACGCAGTCACTTGGCCATCGCTATCAGTGCCAGAAAGCGCAAACACCACACTGTCACCCTCCGTTACTTGTGATGGCAGTGAGCTAAATTCAATGCTTGCCACTGGCGCTTGGTTAACCGGCTCAACGTCATCAGACACACTCACTGAATGTGCAACCGCTGTAGAGGTTAGCCCTAAATCATCCGTTGCGACCGCGCTTATCACATGGCTGCCTTGCGTTGCTTGCCAGCTCGCTGAATAAGGTGCGCTTGTCACTACACTCAGCGATGTACCATCAACAAAAAACTCTACACTTGCCACGCTACCATCAGGGTCAGCGGCGACAGCGCTTATGACAACGCTGTCATTTGCGGTAAATAAAGAACCCTCTGCGGGTGTTAAGCTGCTAATTTGAGGTGCTTGATTCTCATTGACAACGCTGTCACAAACACCCAATAAACGCCACTCTTGATCGACACCAGAAGTCTCCACAGGGTTGCTTTGCGTCCACCACTTCGCTTCATAAGCGCTACCTTGTGCCTGAACCTGATCACCACCAACATGTGTTTGCCCTTGTTGCCACACTTCTAAGTTGCTGCAATCAATCGCAGCCTGTGCTGTAAAGCCGTATAAACCTAGTGACAGCGCACTCAGTTTAAAGGCATTTTTTATTAATTTATGCGAGCTCATTCGCTCCCTCCGCCCAAAGTTTTAATAACATTTATTTTACAAATCCAACTTTAAAGTAACACAAAGCGCTATTACGTCAAGCTTGCATTTACCTATAAAGGGTAAAATAAACACACTTTTTGATGTACAGTTTATTTAAAACCACTAAAAAAGAATTAATTATTTTTATCAAAAAGCAAAAACGAGGATGATTCTACCGAGTAAAAATGAACATATAATTAACAATAATTTAACCATGGAAAGCACGGCCCTCCTGGCTTGTATAAAAAACAAGCAACGCTTGTGTGAGGGTAGGCGAAAATAATTATCGTATCGATTATGGGTATATAACGAATAAATTAGTTTTCCGGTAAAAATTTCTATAAAAATTGAGTGAAAATTATTCTTAACACGAATTTTAGTCATAAAAAAAGCAAACACTCAGTGTTTGCTTTTCACAAAAATCCTATTTGATCACAACTTAATTAAGCAGCGATTAAATAGGACTCTCGTCCTGCATGTTTTGCCTTACGTTGATATGCACCTTTACCTTTTTTAGGTTTCTCTACTTTTGCTGTGAACAGCTTAGATGTCACCATTGCGGCGTACACATTATCGTTAATGACACCACGACCAGTATCTACTTGGCCTTGTGTGCGTTGTTTCTTTTTGCTCATTTTTTGCTCCTATTTAAAGTGTTGCGAGTATATACCTACCTAAGCACTACGCAAGCGATTTTTAAGAAAAAAACGATGATTTTTAACCCCTTATTTTGTCTTACTCGCTTTAACTAAACACCATGCCTTGTTGTCATTTTACTGACTAAATTCGTATTTTGATTGCATTCACTACCTAACTGCTGGCAAAACTAGCGAAAACAACCATAGTTAATTAAAAACAAACAGGATTACGATGACTGACTTTCTCTTAATCGCCTATATTTTCCTTATTGCAGGCATTATTGCCGTGCCTATTGCCAGCAAGTTTGGGCTTGGCTCAGTACTTGGCTACTTACTCGCAGGTATTGTTATTGGGCCAACACTGACATTTTTAAATGTTGATGTGATTGCCATCCAGCATTTTGCTGAGTTTGGTGTGGTAATGATGCTGTTTATTGTTGGCTTAGAACTTGAACCCAAAGCGCTTTGGTCAATGCGAAAACAGCTTATTGGCCTTGGTGGCGGACAAGTGATTTTATCAGCTGCCGCGTTTACAGGGATTGGTTTAGCATTTGGTCATGCTTGGCAATCCGCACTCACAATAGGCTTAATTTTATCGCTTTCATCGACCGCGATTGTACTGCAAACGCTTTCAGAGCGCGGGCTATTAAAATCAGATGGTGGCCAAGCCTCATTTAGCGTATTACTCACTCAAGACATAGCCGTTATTCCTATGCTTGCGTTTATTCCCTTGCTTGCTTTACCTGAATTAGCACCCGCCATTGTAGATACAGCCCATGCAAGCGAAGACGGTCATGGTGGTTTGAGTTTGGTAGCAAACCTTGAGAGCTGGCAAGCAGCGCTGGTTACTTTAGGTATGATCGCGCTCGTCGTTTTTGGTGGTAACTACTTAACCGCACCGATTTTTAGATTTGTTGCACTAGCACGGCTTCGCGAGCTATTTACCGCTACAGCCCTATTCTTCGTGATTGGTATCGCTTTGATGATGTCATTAGTTGGCTTATCACCTGCACTTGGCACCTTTTTAGCGGGTGTTGTGCTTGCAAATTCACCTTATAAACATGAGCTTGAAAGTAATATCGATCCCTTCAAAGGGCTGTTACTTGGATTATTCTTTATCACCGTTGGCGCAAGTATCAATTTTCAATTACTCGCAGATAACCTAGCTACCATCGTGCTATTAACCGGCGCACTGATTGCAACTAAAACAGTTGTGCTATTAATTTTAGGCCGCATTTTTGGCTTAAGAGGCGCCGCACTTTGGTTGTTAGCACTAGGGCTTGCACAAGCTGGTGAGTTTGGTTTTGTACTACTGGCTTACAGTGTGTCTAATAATGTTTTAGCCGCAGCCGTTGCCGACCAACTATTACTGGTTGTGACCTTATCAATGCTACTTTCACCTGGGTTATTTATTCTCTATCAACGTGTAATAGCACCACGCTTTATTTGCGAGCAAGCCAAACGAGATGAAGAAGATTTCCCTGATGATAGCCATGTAGTAATTGCAGGCTCAGGCAGAATGGGTGGGCTGGTTGACCGTATTTTACAAGCTGGCGGTTATAAAACCACCGTGATTGATTACAACTACAAACAACTTGAGGCACTTGAGCGTGTTGGTATTCGTAACTTTTTTGGTGATGCCACTCGACCAGATCTACTCAGTGCTGCAGGCATTGAAGATGCAAAACTGCTGGTTGTTGCGCTTGATGATGCCGAACAAATCACTAAATTAGTTCGTTATGCGATGCAAAATTATCCGCATTTACATGTTGTTGCCCGCGCTGTAGACCGCCATCATGTATACGATTTATGGGCTTACGGATGTCGAGATATTATTCGCGAAACCTACGACAGCACCATGCGTATGGGCCGTTCATCATTTGAAGCACTCGGTATTGAACGAGAAAAAGCCCAAGAAATGGTCGATATTTTCAGTGAGTTTGATAAAGAAATGCTACGAGAAGCTGCCGATGTCTACGAGATCGGCGTGCCATTCGAAGAAAACCATGCCTATATCGAACGTATCAACAAGATATTCGATGAAAAAGAACCCGAAATAAAACAACAAATGCGCGAGATATGCGAGCGAGTTAAAAGTAACTAGTACTTCATCACACAAGTTCTGACTAGTTGAGGGCACCATAGGACCTCTGAAGTTTTTCACGAGCTAACTCAACATTAAACATCCAGTTTATACTTGTTCTTTCTTTATTCCGGATCCATTCCCAGGCCGCGAGTTCTGTCTTTAGTTCTTCCATGCTTGCTATACGTCTATCTAAACATTGCTTATTCATATTACCAATTTCTATCTCGACCATATTTAGCCAACTCGCGTGTTTTGGTGTGTAATGTAATTCTAGTTTATTTAAAATCCGCCGTGCTTCCTGTGGAGAAAATGCTTTATATAACGCTCCTTCTGTATGAGTTGATAAGTTATCTAACACAACTTTTACTTTGTTCGCATGTGGATAATGAAGATCAACTAAATCCCTCATACAATTAGCAAAGTCAATTTTCGTCTTTCTTTCTGTTGCTTTAACATGCCGCCACCCTCGATGGCGATCGAAGAATACAAATAAGTTGGCCACACCTACACGTTTATATTCATAATCTAACCGCTTAGTCTGCCCCGGCTTCATTGGTTGTGCCGGTCGAGTATCATCTACAAGTTGTTTCATCGCCTCATCAAAGTTAATTATGGGGTTTAACTCATCTGCTGGCTCAGCATACAACTCGAGCACATGTTCCATCCGCGCGATATATTCAGCATCCATTGTCGCCACACACCACATCTTTTTTTGCCATGGCTTTAGTGCATTCTCTTTAAGGCGCCTCCGTATTGTTTCATACGAGATACTATCTAAATCGGTTAACGTAACTAATCGCTCTCCAAGTAAAGATAATGTCCATCTAGCGTGACCTGTTGGTGGCTTAGTGCAAGCTGTGGCGATTAACGTTGCTTCATCTTTCGCAGAAGTTTTTCTCATTGCACCACTTCGTGCACCTTCATTCAAAGCTGCCGCTAGATTTTCTTCAACAAACTGGCGTTTGACTCGAAATACGGTGGAAGAGCTCACTTGAACTGCTTCACATATTTGCTCTGTTGTATATCTACAACGGTCAGCTTTTAACAAAATAGCAGCCCGCTTGTACTTTCGAACATTGACCATGCCTTTTTTGCAATAGTCTATTAATTCTTGTTTTTCTTCTTCTGATAATTCAACAATATACTTTCGGTTCATAACAATATTAAGTAAGTTTATATGAGTTAAAGGATCGTTGATTAGGGTAAAAGTTCATTATGAATAAAGAAGAGTCGCCACTGTTTACAGCAAAGCAAGGTCAGTATTTAGCATTTATTTATTACTACACAAAAGTGAATGGGATTGCGCCTGCTGAAAGTGATTTTGAGCGCTACTTTGGAACCGCATCTTCAAGTGTTCATTCAATGATTTCAGTTCTTAAGAAGAAGAAATTTATAACATCAGTTACTGGAAAAAGCAGGAGTATTGAATTATTGATTGAAAAAGATCAGTTACCTGAATTTAAGTAGGGGCAACTGATCAAAATATATGTGAAAGAGTACTAGGTTCGAGGGGCTAGGGACTAGGAGCTAGGTGCGAGGTGAGAGATGCGAGGTGAGAGATGCGAGGTGAGAGATGCGAGGTGCTAGGTGCGAGATACGAGAGTAAACGCGATATAAATCTGATGCGTTCGTAGGAATGGCTTTAGCCATGAGCTCTAAAACACCACACAAATGTAAAACTAGTAGACGTAGGCGTGAAATTTATTTCGCGCGCCATGCAAGCATAACGCCTACGTAGCAGCGGCTTTATTCCGCGCCATTGATGCGAGATGCGAGATGCGAGATGCGAGGTGCGAGGTGCGAGATGCGAGAGTAAACGCGATATAAAATCGCTGCTACGAATTTGATGTCTTTTGTAGGAATGGCTTCAGCCATGAGCTCTCAAACACCACACCTATGTAAAACGATTAGACGTAGGCGTGAAATTTATTTCGCGCGCCATGCAAGCATAACGCCTACGTAGCAGCGGCTTTATGGCTCGACGTTGCTAAGGGATGCGAATTGCGAGATTCGAAATGCGAGGAGCTAGGTGTGATGGTAAACGCGATATAAAATCGCTGCTACAGGCTCGTATCTCGCACCTCGAAACTCGCAAACTTTCCCCTTGCAACTTTACTCCCGTAACTAACCAAAATATAAAGGTATTAAATAATGTAATAAGGAGTATTACAGTATGGAAACGCTTAATAAAAAGGAAAAGCTGCTATCTATTTTGTTCGGATTGGCAGCAACTATTAATTTAACTGTCGGTATTTATTTGCTTGTATTACTAGGACTAAACTGGTTAGAGTTCATTAGTTGTCTAGCAATTTCACTTATAATTTTAGCGGGTAGCTTAAACCCAAAGCTATTCTTTAAACCGGTAAAAAACATATTTTCACCAAACTTCACTTTAGAGCCAATAATAAACTCGACTATCTACTACACAATTATATTTACAAGTTTGATTTTATTATTTGGGAGCATCCTACTAGAAAAATTTTGGAGTGCTTAAATGCGGGTGGATACCCTAATACAAGATGCGAGGTGCGAGATACGAGAGTAAACGCGATATAAATCTGATGCGTTCGTAGGAATGGCTTCAGCCATGAACTCTCAAACACCACACCTATGTAAAACGATTAGACGTAGGCGTGAAATTTATTTCGCGCGCCATGCAAGCATAACGCCTACGTAGCAGCGGCTTTATGCCGCGACATTGGTGATGGATGCGAATTATGAGATGAGAGGTTTGAGGTGTTAGGAGTTAGGTGCTAGGTGCTAGGTGTGAGAGTAAACGCGATATAAAATCGCTGCTACAGACTCGTGTCTCGTATCTCGCACCTCGAAACTCGCTAACTTTCCCCTTTACTCTCGCTAACTTTCCCCTTTACTCTCGCTAACTTTCCCCTTTACTCTCGCTAACTTTCCCCTTTACTCTCGCTAACTTTCCCCTTTACTCTCGCTAACTTTCCCCTTTACTCTTGCAAACTTTCCCCTTGCAACTTTCTAATTAAAGACAGCTGTCATTAATTAGAGCGACAAATGTCGGATACTACAATTAAGCAAAAAAATAGCGCCGTTAGGCGCTATTTAAGTTTCATATCAACTTAGGAATTAAAAACTAAAACTTAATTTTGCATAGTAGGTCATACCATCAAAACCATAAGGTAGTGCACGAACAGGGTATTTGAATGCTTTATTCGTAATAAAATCAAGCGCTTCATCTTCGCCTAGCTCGTCTGGCGTTACATCAAAGATATTATCAATACCCGCCGATAGCATGAGTTCGTCTGTTAGCTGATAGCCCACGTTAACATCCACTAATACCGCTGATTCTACCGTGCTTGTGTCTTTAAACTCACCGGTAGGTGATAACTCATCAGGTAAACCAATGTGGTCATTACCAAAGTATTTAACGTCTGTTTCACCATAGTAGTTAAAGCGTAGCATGCTGTTGAAATCGCCACGATCATATTCAAACGTTAGTGTTGCACGCTCACCTGGTTGACCGTCTGTTAAGAAACTACGTTGTAAATCATCAAGGGCGATTGACTCAGGAATCCCCTCAGGTGCATTTACATCATCAATTTCAGTTTCGTTAATGTTACCCGCAAAGGTTGCTGAGAAATTACCGTCGTACAAATCAGTGCGGTACGAAGCAATAATATCAACCCCTTTCGTGGTTGAATCAACTGAGTTTGAGAAGTAGTTAGCTTGCTGTGCTCCTGTTGCATTAAGCGCGGCCACGGCCTCGGCACTAAACGAAACATCGTCCGCCGACATTAAGCTGCCAAGGGTAATTCTGTCTTTAATAGCAACATGGTAAAAATCAACGGTTAGCGATAAATCGCTGGTTACGTTGTAAACAAAGCCTGCACTTAAGTTTTCTGAGCTTTCAAGGCCAAGACTATCAACGCCAAGGGCTGACGGAAAATCAGAGCCCGCTGTTGCTGTGAATGATTGCAATAACACACCACCAGCACCTAAGTTGGTGGTGTAGGCTGTATAGGCACTTTGTTGCAGTGATGGTGCTCTAAAGCCAGAAGAAATCGCACCACGCACGGCAAAGTCATCGGTAATTTCATAGCGCGTTGCTAGCTTACCAATGATGTCATCACCTGCATCAGAGAAGTCTTCATAACGAAGCGCTGTGCTTACTTGCCATGCGTCCGTGATCAGCGTTTCGGCATTTACATAAAATGCATAGCTGTGACGGCTCTCTTTGTTTGACGCTTCAGGGCGCAAACCGTTATAAGCTTGGAAACCACACTCAGCGAATACGCTGCTGTCGTTTACCGCAGGGTATGAGGTATCTGAATTAGCTAAACCACATGCATAAGAGGCTTCTTCGCCCGGCACGATTTCATAATTTTCTTTACGGTACTCAGCCCCCACAGATACGTATAATGGCTCGCTGCGACCAATATCTACAATACCATTAAGGTCTGCATTAACGGTTGTTTGATCAAATCTAAAGCCACCTGAGTATCCGCCTGAAGGGCCCGCATTAGCAGCAATATCAGCATCACTTGCATCTGGGTTATTCGCCACATATTCAGCAGCATACGACGCATTTAGAGTATTTTTTGAAGTGAAATCATAGCTATTCTCACCATATACGGCAGATACGTCATAGCTCCAATCTGGATTTAGCTCTCCGCGCAAACCAAGTGAAAACGAAATATCTTCGGCTTCGTTATCGATACGAGGTAAAAAGCCATCGCCATATACTTGCACAACGTTCTTCGCTGCTTGGTCAAAGTTACGGTAAAAACCATTACCTAGCGCAGTACGGTTTGAGTATCCGCCAAATGAGTAAAGCTCGGTCTCACCAAATGGTAATGCCATGTTATAAAACACAGAGGTAAATTCGCTATCAGCATTACCTTGACCCCAACGAACTTCGTCAGACAGCGTACCGGCTGGTACATCAACTGAGCCTCCAGTATCACGTTCAGCTCGGTTGGTGCCATCAGCATCACGGTATTCTAAAGAAAAGTTAATGAAGCCGCCTTCATCACCTAAATCAAAGCCACGGTTTAAACCCATTGAAATAGTGTCACCATCGCCTTCACCCGTGCTACCCGCTTGCACATAGCCCGTTGTAACACCCGTTGAATCGTTTAACGATAAGTTGATAACACCGGCTATCGCATCAGAACCATATTGCGCAGCAGCACCATCACGAAGTACTTCAACGCCTTTTAACGCAGTAAGCGGAATCGCATTCATATCGGTACCCGCAGCACCGGCACCTACAGTACCATTTAAACCAAAAATAGATTGGTTATGGCGGCGTTTACCATTTATAAGCACTAACGTTTGGTCTGGCTGTAAACCACGAAGAGTCGCAGGTCTAAATAAGTCAGAGCCATCTGACACTTGCGTACGAGAAAAGTTAAATGAAGGAGCCGTCGCTTGCAGACTTTGGCCCAGTTCAGTGAAACCACCTTTGTTTAAGTCGTCAGCATCAATCAAATCAACCGGCGATGTTGATTCGGTAGCCGTACGATTGGCAACTCGTGAGCCTAATACAGAGATTTGTTCGATGTTTTTATCTGCTTTTACAGCAGATGCTTGCTCTGCTGCCTGCACTGAAGTCGCAGAAACAGCCACACTAACCGCAACGGCCAGCATACTTAAAGAATGTGTTGTCATGTGTATCCTGTTGATATTCCGGCTTTCCTTAAAACAAAAAGACGCCCCTTTTGGAGAAATTAAGAAAAGCACTAAGCACGTGTTGTTGATTTTAGAAATCACGATTTTGAAAGCTAACTCAAGCCTGCGAATTAACTCTTGCAAAACATCCTATCAACAAATCCACAAAATGAAAGAAAAATCAGGTACGACTTAGGTATAAATATTTCCATTTGTAGTATTAATGGAATTTTTAAGGTTGGAATTATTCATTTTTCAGTAGAAATAAGCAAAATAATGCAACTATCAGCTTATCTCTACTGAGGAGGGAAATGTTTACTGATCTTGCTCAAGCATCGCCAGTTTTTCATCTTCAAGCATTAACGCCATAGTGGCAATCTCAGATAAGCTCTCGTCTAGCGCATTAAAGAAGGTGACAAACCCTTCGCCTAGTTTTTCTGGTTCAGGATGATTTGCCAGCGCCTGATCCCACATAGCAAAAGTAGTAAGTAAATCGAGTGTTGCTTCAAAATTATCAATAAACAACTGGCCATCTTCGCTTTCGTTTTCTTGCTGCGAATCAGCCTTGAGTAAAAATTGTAAATCGCTGTGCCAAATATCTTGGTTCACAATGTACGCTGCAATATACCCGCTACAAAAGTCTTGCAATGCTTGGCTTGGTTCATTGCTGTTAACTTCATTTGGGTATAATTCGGCTAAGATTTTCTTTTGTTCAACTTGTGCTTCGGTTACGTTGTCGAGCAGTTCAATCATTGCATCGCGCGGCTCTGAATCTGTCATTAAGGTGTTGAATACCGCTTCATCATTATCGGCAATATAATTTGCTAACTCTGACTCACCAAAAAACTCTGAGCAGGCTAACAAACCAGACATATAGCCAATCACTTGATCCAAGCTGACTTGATTAGTTTCGCTTTGACTAGCGAGGTAATTTTTAAATACATCCGAACTTTGTTGGTTAAGCATATTGAGCCTTTACATGTTGTTTTGGTAAGGGTGTATTCCTACCCTAGCGAATTCACAAATTTTTGCAACAACTGAAATACTGTCAGCTAGTTACAGTCTTCCTGACCTGACTTTGTACCGGGAACACGCAGCTAATTCGTGTGCCCATTCCTTCTGTACTTTGAATATCAATACATCCTTGATGTTCATGCACTATGGCATATACCATGGTCATCCCCATGCCGGTACCTTCTCCAACGGGTTTGGTGGAGTAAAAGGGATCGTATATTTTCGCAATGGTTTCTTCTGACATACCGGCGCCATTGTCTTCAACATCGATATAAATATGCTGCTCAAGTTCATACACAGCAACGGATATTTCAGCTTTTGCGCTTAAATTATCACAAGCTTGTTTGGCATTAATTAAGATATTAACAATCACTTGGCTTATTGCGGGTAAGTTACACCAACTTTGCGATATAGGACTGTATTGGGTTTGTAAATTACAATCACGGAGTTGGTTTGCTAGTAGTTTAACGGCACTTTTTACCGCCTCGGTCATATCGGCAAATTGCTTGTCGTGACCTTTTGGCCGAGAAAAATCCAGTAAATTGGCAACAATTTTACTGATCCTTTGCAAGCCTTGTGAGGTGTCGCTTATTAGTTCAGGTAAGTCATCAGCCATAAAGCGAAACGAGTGCACTTTATTAAGCTCTGTTAACTGCTTACAAAACGTGGCTTTATCAGTATCGTTGCAGGCAAATTCATCACATACAGCAAGTAACTCGCTAAAGTAATTACAGTAATTTTTTAAACAATCGACATTACTAATGCTATAGGCAAGAGGGTTATTTATTTCATGGGCAACCCCAGCACAAAGAGTGCCTAAAGTGGCCATTTTTTCGGCTTGAATGAACATAGCTTGATGATGCTCTAAGTCAGCAATTTTTTGCTCAAGCTCACTGTTTAATGCCACTAGAATACGGCTTTTGTCTGCGAGCAATTGTTCAGCTTCTTCTCTGGCCGCTTTTTCTAACAAATAGGCTTGCTTAAAGTCATCCATATTCGTCTCAAACTCTGTTTGTCTCTTTTAAAACCTAGCACAAGGCTTGATTTAAGGCTATGTTATTGATTAACGATGACTCATAGTAAAACGGTATGGCAGAACAAGTTAGCAAGCAACATATTCAGGTTTTATGCATTGATGACGACGAAATCGTCTTGAGGACTCTTTTGCGCCTGTTATCAGCGAATAACATCACTGCAAAAGCCTGCTCAGATCCACTTGAAGGGCTAAAGGTTTTGGCTACTTATAGCTTTGATGTGATCATTTGCGACATGCGTATGCCAAACATGGATGGCGCCGACTTCTTTGCGCAAGCACTTAATATTGACCCAGAACCACACCGAATTTTGCTAACCGGTTACTCAGATATCGACAACACCATTGCTGCGGTCAATAAAGGTAAAATTCATGCTTATATTCAAAAGCCATGGCAAAACGAATTACTGCTACGCAATATTAGTGATGGCATAGAAAAAACCTCATTAAAGCGCCAGAACAAGCAGTTAGAGAAAAAAATCAAAGCGCAAAACAGCCAGTTAAAAGAGCTCAACAACAACCTTGAGCAAATGGTAGAAAAGCGCACTCTACAAATTCGAAAAGTGCTCAAACAACTAGAGGAAGTCAACGAACGTGAAAAACACGAGCATCGCAGTACTTTTGAGATTTTATATAACTTTATAAACGCTAATCCGTACCTTGATGGTATGCAAGCACAAAACATTGCTGCCACCAGTAAGCAAATTGCAGAGCAGCTTGGTTTAGATAAACAACATATCGAAAGAGCTGAAATGGCAGGTTATCTTGCACAAATAGGCTTGCTCGCCATGGAGCCTGAGCTTTATAAAAAGCCAACAAGAGAACTAACCGAAAACCAAAAAAAGATTTTTTACACCCACCCAAGTACCGCTCAGCTGATGCTCATGCCAGCGACCCATTTACATGATGTCTCTGAGGCGATTTATTACCAGTTTGAGCATTACAATGGGACAGGCCAACCTAAAGGCTTAAAGGGCAAAGAAATACCAATTACGGCAATGATTTTAGCGGTAGCCCGCGATTTCTGGCAGGCAATTGCGCACATCACTGTACAAGATAACAGCCGTTACGAAAGCGCACTTGATCAGCTACGGCTATACAGCGGCACTCACTATCACCCAAAAATTTTAGAAGTATTAGATAGCATTAAAATAACCTGTGCGAGCGATCAAAAAGTCGGCACCATGAACATTATCTCGGCTCAAGATCTTAAAAACGGCATGGTACTTGGGCACGCACTAAGAAGCTACGACGGTATTTTGTTATTACCTAAAGGGCATGTGTTTGGCGCAAAATCAATTGCAAAGCTGCAGCAGCTTGAAGCAAGAAAACCGAATCCTTTCAGGATCATGATCAAAAATTAGCGAATAAAGTGATCACATAATCAGCTTACTTCGTTACAATGTGATTTATATTACGATTACTTCATATAGGAGCACTCAGTGTCGCGATTTTCCGCCATTACCGATAAGCCTCATGACGGCCGATTCAACAAAAAAACGGGCATTTTACTGACCAACTTAGGGAGCCCAGACGCCCCTACTACCGCGGCACTTAGAACTTATTTACGCGAGTTTTTATCGGACCCTCGAATTGTCGAGATCCCACGTTTTATTTGGATGATCATCCTTTATTGCTTTGTACTTACGTTACGCCCAAAACGCTCAGCGGCACTTTATAAAAGCATCTGGACTGAAAACGGCTCACCGCTCACGCATATTACCCGAGAGCAAAGCAAAAAATTGGCAGCCCTTTTAAAAGACAAAGGACACCACGACACTGAAGTGGTCATGGCCATGCGCTACGGAAACCCTTCAATTGAAGCGGGCCTTGAAGAGCTGCGCGAAAAAGGCATCACTCGCGTGATTGTACTGCCAATGTACCCGCAATATTCAAGCACTACTATTGGCTCAACGTTTGATGCGGTATCGAATGTTCTTCGTAAGTGGCGCTGGGTGCCTGAGCTACACTTTATTAATGGCTATCACGACAACCCAACATACATTGATGCCCTAGCCGCTAGCATTAGCGAAGATCTAAATGCCCATGGCACGCCGCAAAAATTGGTGTTTTCGTACCACGGTACACCTAAACTGTTTTTAGAAAACGGCGACCCTTACTATTGCTTTTGTATGCAAACCACCCGTTTAGTAGCAGAGAAACTTGGCTTTGAGAAAGACTTTGCTGTAACAACTTTCCAAAGCCGTTTTGGTAAAGCTGAATGGTTGAAGCCATACACAGACGCAACCCTTGAAAGCTATCCTGCTGAAGGTATTAAAGACGTTGCAATTCTAAGCCCTGCATTTAGTGCCGACTGTTTAGAAACGTTAGAAGAACTCGAAGGCGAAAACCGCGAAAACTTTGAACACGCAGGCGGTGAAAAGTACCGCTACATTCCTGCATTGAATACCCGCGATGACCATATCAATGCGATGTTTGAAGTAATAAAACCATTACTTAAATAACGAAAGGCCCTAGCTATTATATACAGTAACTAGGGCCTTTTTTAATATTGAAGCGTGTCATTAATCTTTACGTGTCATAACCAAGGTCACCGTACCTGCAACAATCCCCCAAAATGCAGAACCAACAGAGAACAAAGTTAGGTTTGAAGCTGTAACTAAAAAGGTCACGATAGCAGCTTCGGTATAATAAGCCTCTGTTAAGGCTTGCTGTAAGCTGCTCGCAATGGTGGCAAATAGCGCAATACCTGCCAACGCCAAAATTAATGCCTGTGGCAAACTTGCTACCAAACCGACCAAGGTTGCCGCAAGGAGCGCCATAATAATGTAAAAAACACCACCAGCAATGCTTGCCCAATAACGTTTGCTTGGGTCTTTATCGGCCTCAGGGCTCATACAAATGGCAGCCGTTATAGCCGCCAGGTTAATGGCATAACCACCAAATGGTGCAATAAATACATTTAATAGTCCGGTTACATTTAGCGCTGCCGATACAGGGGCTTTGTATTGGTGCGCTTTTAAAACAGCAATACCCGGTAAGTTTTGCGACGTCATGGTCACAATAAATAGCGGCAAACCAACACTTATCATAGCGTTTAAGTCAAACTCAGGCGCAATGTAAGCAAACTCGCTCATTTTCCACTGCCAGCTAGAGGTATCAATTTGCCCTGTTACACCTGCCATTAAAAAGCCCGCCACAACCACAGCAAGCATAGCAAAGCGTGGGAAATAGCGCTTGCCACATAAATAAACGGCCACCATTAAACCAATGACTAAAGGTAGATCATTCATAAAGTTGAACACATCAATACCAAAATTCACCAGCACGCCTGCAAGCATGGCACAGGCCAATTGGCTTGGAATTTTGTTCATCATTTTTTCGAACACGCCGGTAATTCCAGACAAAAACACCAGCGCAGCAGAGAACATAAACGCACCAACAGCTTGGTTTAAGCTATACCCTTGGGCACTTGAAATAAGGAGTGCCGCCCCAGTTGTTGACCACGCGATAAGAATGGGCACTTTGTAGTAATAAGACAACGCAATCGAGCTGACGCCCATCGCAAGACCAAGCATTAACACCCAGCTGGCAACTAAATCAGGTGTGCCACCTAACACCATAACAACCTGATAAATAAGCGCGATTGAACTGGTAAAGCCAATAATAACGGCCACTAACCCCGCGGTTGCTCGACTGATGAGCTGACTCATGTACACACTCCTTGGCAATTAAAAATCTACCATATCCTATGATTTGCCTGATGGCACTGTACACTTTTGTAGTATTTTAAGATTTATTTACTATACAGATGACACAAAAAAGGCGTGTTATAAACACGCCTTTTGAAAGTTTAAACGGCCTCTAAACAAGGCTCTTCGACAACTTTTGGCTTATCAAAAATACCTAAACGAATGCGAATGAAGTGCAAAATCTCTTTGGCTACATCAATACCCAACGCACCTTCTAAGCCTTCAAAGCCAGGGCTTGAGTTTGCTTCACAAATTTTAAAGTGCTGCTCATCAAACAATAAATCAATGCCAGCCACATCAAGGTTAAGTACGTTCGCAGTTTGGGTTGCAAGCCATTCGATTTCTGGCGTAATAGGAAATGACTTACCTGTACCACCAGCACTGACATTAGCTTTAAAGTTTTTACCCTGCGAGTTACGTTCCATACACGCAACAGCACGGCCACCAATAGTAAGTACTCGCAAATCACGACCATGACTCGACTTAACAAACTGCTGTAAAATGATGTTTGCTTGTGGGTTTGCCGCTTCAATCAGCTGCATTAAGTCATCAAACTCTTCTTTTGATTTTGATAAGAACACGCCACTGCCCTGCGAGCCCGATAACGTTTTAATAACCACAGGAAAGCCAATTTGCTTTTCAACCAAATCAATATTCACCGGAAACTTAACCAACATGGTATTCGGCGTAGGTAAATTACATTCAGCAAGAATTTGCTGTGCAAACAGTTTGTCTTTCACTGTTTCGATTGATTGCGAGCTATTGACACAATAAACGCCTAAACGCTCAAGGTGGCGAATAATCGCCAGCGCAAAATAGGTTGTACTTGCACCCATGCGAGGAATAACAAAGTCTGGTAGCTCAACAGATTGGCCATCAATTAAGATACTTTTACCATCTTCACGGGTAATAGTTAGATCAAATTGATCAGGCGAGTAAACTTGTAAATCTATACCCTCTTCTTTGGCTGCAGCAAGTAAACGTTCTACTTCATAGGTTTCTTGCTTTAACAAGCCTTGGCTATCTTTATAAATGATCCACCCGCGCATGGTCGGTACCTCTAGTCTTGGAGTTTCGGTGACAAAAAAACGCGGATTATGCTCAGCATTCAGAGCCGAGTAAAACAAATTAATTTTATCGACACGATAATAAAAACCACTACTTAGTGATTAACTATTGACCGAGTTGTTAACTTGAGGTAAAAACTAACAATGAGTTAACATAAAACCCCGTAAGAGAAACATGTGAACAGGACGCTTGCATTAATCTTCATTCTGCCACTTACAGCATTTGCACTGAATGAATGGCACATTCAAAGTGATGGTTTTAAAACAAAACCCAGCACACAGCAGTTTGTTGCGTCTTACAAAGCTGAAGCCGACCAAATAGCCCCACAGCCCATTGTGAACTTAACTGCGCCACTTAATCAGCTATCTAATCATGCGCACGATTACCTATACAAACAAGGCCGTTTGCCTGACCAATTAGCAAACACCGCATTTAGCGAATTTGATTTAGACACCCTAAAAACCCTACAACCTGGCGATCACTTTATTTTAGTGATCGACGAATACCTTAGTTACACCGTAGAAATTAGTAACATTATTGAAGCCAGCAATGGCGATAGAAGTGTATTTGGCAAGGTCAATGATCAAACTAAAACAGGTCATCAAGCCGTGATGACCCTCACAGAAAACACCCTACAAGGCCAATTTGATGCCGGTAATCAAAGCTACAAGTTTCAAAGCCATGGTGAATACGGGTGGGTAACGAAGTTGTAGGTAACGAGGTACGAGTTGCTAGCTACGAGTTGCTAGCTACGAGTTGCTAGTTTCAAGGGGAAAGGGGAAAGTTAGCGAGTTTCGAGATACGAGGAACGAGATGCGAGATACGAGTAACGAGATACGAGGAACGAGTTTCGAGTCTGTAGCAGCGATTTTACATCGCGTCCTAGAGTCTGAATCCTAGCACCAATTGTTCCCCGTAGGACTGGCTTTAGCCGGGAATGGTTTGAGTAAGTGACGAGATACGAGGAACGAGTTTCGAGTCTGTAGCAGCGATTTTACATCGCGTCCTAGAGCCTAGTACCTAGCGCCCAGCTCCTAGAACCGAATGTCTTAATTCGTAGGCGTGAAACTTGTTTCACGCGTCTGAAAGCTGAAGTCTGAAGGCTGACCGCTCTCATTTATGTTTGATTCTATTCGGCACTAAAGTACCTTATATGGACTCCTCCTATTGCACAATACCCTTCGTTAATTTTGTCAGACTGCGTGCTTATATGCGGGCTCATAATGAGGAGCTACCTCGGCCCTTTGATGTATTCGCGCCCTTGTGCCTCTTCTCCTACTCGGTGTTTTAACACGCCAGGCACTTTACAGGCTATCAAGGGTGGGTCTAACCGCTTAACGCAGGTTCTTGGTCAATACTGTTGTTTCTGTTATTGAAGGCTAAATATTAATTGGCTAGTAAACTGGGTTCATAACTCGTGCCCTTTTTCAGCATGGCATACGCTGTCCTAACTGTTTTATTTGCTAATGCAATGGCGGCGCACTTCACACCGCGTCTTTCAACTAATGCTTTGAGCCATTGTTCTTTTTTCGTTTTTGGCTCTCGATGCTTTAACTGACTGATAACCGCTCTGGCTCCGAGAAACAAGTGACTGCGTAATGTTATCTCTCCACGGTATTTGGCTATATGACCTATTCGTACTTTTCCACCACTTGAGTGTTGCCGAGGGGTGACACCAACATTGGCTGCCGCATTACGTCCACTCGTAAAATGGGTTGTGTCACTTAAGCTTATTAATAAACCAACCGCTGTGATAGGCCCGACCCCCTCAAGCGCCAGTAAACGTTCACACTGCTCATCTTGTTTTACTAAACCTGTCAGTAACTCATTTAATGTTTCTTTTAATGTTGATTGCGCTTTAAATAATTCATAGCACTGAGCTAGACACTGCCTTAAACCAGCGGTTAATCCATTATCGCTATCCTCTAGAATCTCAGGGATAGCTTGCCTAAACGCGCATTCCGATTGCTTGATTACAATCCCAAATTCAAGTAACAAGCCTCTGATTTGATTAGCCAGCTGTCGTTTCTGCTTTTCAGCTAAGGCGCGCATTCGCTCTATTGACTGTAAGCTTTGCTGTGCTTGTGTCAGTGATTTACACGGGCGGACATTAGGTGAGAAAGAAGCGGCAGCTATTGCAATGACATCATTTGCATCTGTTTTCTGGCCAACTCTAAATGCTTTGACAAATCGAGGATCTAGAATCACGACTTCATGACCAACACTACGTGCTTTGCGTGCCCAATAATGAGCACCACCACATGATTCCATAACAACTTTACAGCGAGGTGACGTAGTGAGTATGGTCAGTAGCTCTTTTCTGCCCACCGCTTTATTACTTTGAAGTTTTTGATGAAAAAACTTACCGACTTGAAAAACATTTTTTGCCAAGTCGATGCTAATTAGGTTAAATTTTGACATGTATGGATTCCTTATTGGTAAAAGTAATTGTCCAATCTCTTTATACCGTACTCACCCCATTTGGGGGAGGAGTCCATACATCTCCTACAAGAGCTCCTAAAAGGTTAAAATCGCTGAGAAGAACACTCGACCTAACCAACCCCACTGATCGACTGACATCTAATATCTGACCTCTAACGACTAAAAGCCAGCGATTTTGCATCGCGTCCTAGAACCTAGTGCCTAGCGCCTTTCCCCTTTCTAACTTTACTCTTTCCCCTAGAGTCTTTCCCCTCACCAACTCACACCTACTCCTCAACCGCGGTCCATAAACTTTCACCGTTGCTGTCGATTGGGCTTAAAATCTCAAGGCCTAGAATTTTGGCGATCAGCGGGTACACATCTAAATTACTTACTTCGTCTAAACGGAGGCCTTGTTTAAAGGCGGGGCCGGTGGCGATAAAGGTTGCGGCCATATCTTCGCTATAAGCATAACCATGGGTACCTAAATAACCGGCCATTTTACTGTCGGTAAACACCCGAGGCGCGTCGGTTTGTAAAATAATATCGCCAACGCGCGGGCCTTTATCATAGTGATAATCACGCTTTTGCTGGTCGCTTAGCACGATATAGCGACCATCAGCGGCTTGAGCAAGCTTTTTACTGAATCCATTAATATCTGCTTTGCTATCTGGTTTTGCATAATATAAAACCCGAGGGCCGGTGTTTTGCACTATGAAGTTGTTGTCTTGCGGCAAGCTATCAATTTTAATACTAAGGCTTGGTTCTACAGACGCCATACCGTGATCAGACACAATCACTAAGTTAATGTTTTCATCAAGCGCTTTTAAACGACTCGATAAATCAGCCATTAAACCATCAAGCTTTTGCACTGCGTCATAAGTTTCTTTAGCATCAGGGCCAAACTCGTGCCCCATGCTATCGACCAGCGAAAAGTAGCTAACCACTAAACGCGGGCGCTGTGCTTTTGGCAAGCTCAACCACTGAATAATTTGATCAACACGCTTTTGATAATCACTGTGTTTTGAATAATGATAAAAGTAATCAGGCAGCATGCCGTTAAAGCGCGCATCTGATTCAGGCCAAAAATAGGTGGCGGCTTTTAAGCCTTGCATTTGTGCAAGGTTCCAAAGCGGAATGCCATTTACCCAAGTGCTATCGTCTTTCCCTTTACCCATTTTGTAGCAGTCGTTACGCTCGGTATCACAAAAGCGGTTCTCGACAATGCCATGATTAACAGGCAATAAGCCGGTAATAATCGACAAATGATTCGGGAAGGTTTTGGTCGGATAAACAGGGCGCATTTTGTTTGCTCTCACGCCCTGTTCACTGATTGCTTTTAAGTGCTTTGCATGGTGTTTTTCAATGTAATCCCAGCGAAATCCATCTATCGAAATAAGTACCACAGATTGCTCTTGCTCCGCTTTTACAAGAGAGCTGAACGCTAATAAACCCGCTAAAACTAATTGCCAAATACGCATGCGAAACCCTTTTTAGTTCAATTTGTTAATTTGCTCAGAAACTTTACCAAACTGTTTTGAAAATTTTGTGATCATGCTTTCGAGCTTTTTCACACTACGCTTTAAACGTGAGCCGTTTATTTGGCTATAAATAAAGCCCCAAACCCCTGTAACCACACTTAACACAATAAACACAGCAACTGGTAGGCCATCTAAGTGTTCAACCACTTGCGGGTAATTATTGAGTAAATCAATGCCAGCATCTGGTACAAGTGTATTCACTAGTGGGTAAAAATCTTGGGCATCAAAGTACCACGCTAGCCCTACTGACGTAAGACCAAGCAATACCATACGGTTAAAGCCATGCACCATGCCAAAATTTCTGACTGAAGAATTATTGTACTTAATGTCTTTACTCACATTAACCGCATACTCACGGTAATACTCAGAGTAACGCTTAGTATCAACACTGCTGTAGGCGTAATACACCCAATCACCAATATCAACAGAGCCCAGTAAATCTTCACCCGCTTTAAAAATAAACGGCTCACCCGATGCGGTTTCGAGCATGATTTCACCTTTTAAGGTGGTGCTACGATTACGATAAACCTCAACGCGCTCTTTTACATCGCTGCCAACATACATGCCACCACGATAGGTGGTTGTGGTTTCTGTAGTGGTCACTGTTTGGCGACTTTCATTGGCATGTGCGCTTTGCTCTTTTTCTAATACTTTACCAAGCACTGCACAATGACTAATGGTGCCCTTTTCGTTACGTGCCCAAACATTTTTATGCTCATAAGCGTTTTCATATGCAAGGCTATACTCATCCATAATGGCATGCTCAAGCTGGGCAATACTGGTTGGTTTTGTTTTGCTTGGCTCTAACGCTTTTTGAATGCTAATGGCTTGCTCATCATCTTTTGCAAGTGATTGTTCTTTTTCAGCAATCGCTTCAACGTGTTGCTTAGCGCCACAGCAATAACAATGCGCAGCATCTTGGCTAATACGCTGCTGGCAAGAGATACAAATAACATCTGACTTACTCGGCGTTCTTGCCAGCATGTTATAACCCAATTGATTTAGGGTGGTCGATAGCATCACATCTGTTGCTGCTAAAATCGCATCATACTTTGCTTCTTGTTTGGCTTTGGCTTTTTTATGGTAGTTGTGCTCTGCCATAAATACCCCGATAGCAACTGGCAATGACGCAAGTAGCGCAGGCAAAAACTCAAGCTTTGCCGCAAACAACATGATTAAGAATGTAATAACACTTAGCACCAGCCATAAAATGGTTCCACCAGTGTAGTTTCGGCTGATGGTTTTGTCCCAGCTGCGATATTGTTGATCGGCAAAATGCACAATCACAACTGGCATAAAGCGGTCATTTTTAACTACCCGCCTAGCATTGCCATCAGCAATTTGATAATTAAGCGTTAACGGTGTTTCCTGAAAAGCAGTGATCACATTCCCCTTTTGTAGGTTAGCAATTACATCTTTTTCTGCATCAACACTAAACTCATGAATAATGCCGTCTTTGTCTTCTACTTCTAGCCACCAATAACCATATAGCATGTTGTCTTTATTGGTTTTATAGCGGCGCTTATAGTAATACATTGATTTCACAACGCCTGTGATCGTACTCGCTTGTGGCGCATAGTTTTTTACATCAACCAGCAAGTCAGGGCTGAGTTCTTCAACCGTGTGCATTTGTCTTTTTTGCTCAAGAGCTTCTCCACAATCACAACAGTGAAGATCGGTGGCATACACCGTATTTTGGCAATGTTGCATTTTCATTCCTTGCTTAATTAATTGCTTAAATCAATGGTTAATGTTTGTTCGCCAGCATCTACTTGGTGCCAACGTCGATACGTTTTATACCCAGGCGCCGACACTTGAATATCATAAGCGCCAGTTTTTAATGTCATGCCGGGGCGATATTTAGGGCCGATATTCATAATGCGAATAGTGGCGTTCGCCGGGTTTGTAGTAATGGTAAGTTTAGTTTTTTGCTCAACCAGATATTGTCTACGCTGTTGCTGCTCAGCACTTAAACTGGCATCGCCGTGGCGCAAAATATCAACCTTGGCTAAAGCATGGCTCAGCGGGCTAAAACTCTCGTAAATATGCAATTTTTCTTCAAACTTTAAACCAAGAGGATGCAGTAAAGGCTGGGCATGCAAAGTCCAACGAATCGCATAACTAAACACCGGATTGCTCGACTCATCGACCTTGTCTAAAAAGTAGTTAACAGGGCTTTGGTCGTCTTCGGTAAAGGTGTTATGCACAAACATTACTGGCACTATCAAAATCAGCGCTGGCATAATCAGCTTTTGCAAAACAGATACACCTGTCGTTGGCTGCTTTTCTTGCTTAGGTTTAATCAATTGCCACAGTTTTAACGGCAGCTTGCTAAAGGTTAAGCAAATCAAAAACAGTGACAACGACATCGAGATAGGCGGAATAATCACCGAACGCAATGCTTGCTTACCGTACTCGGCATACTCGCCACCATCAGCAAATTTACCTTCTGAGCTATTAAGCATGGCTAGGTATTTGTCGGTGCGTTTTGCAATGTTTGGATCAAGCACCTTGTCTTTAAAGTTCTTTTTGTTCCAGTCGGCACGAATGTTTTTTACGTATAAATCACCCATTCTGTCTGCAATTTTTGCTTGAATTTGTGGGTGCAGCTGAAACGCAACCCAGCTTAAGTTTGGCTTTAAACTCATGCCGCGTTTGCGCATTTCGCTTTGCCATTGTGCATTAGCTTCACTGGTTACTTTTGTAGCTACTGCATTAGCAAATGCTTGACGTTGATTCACATTCCAGTTGCTATCAAGTTGTAACCCTTTGCTGGAAAAATGTGCTCTAAGCTTCTTTTGCGTTGTTTCGTGAGCACGAAACGCCATTAAGTTTTCAATCGTAAATGGATAGCCCGTTTCACTCACAAACATCTTATGAAAATTTGGATGTTGTAAAAAACGCAGCTGATAATGATCTGGGTCATCGGTGTATTTGTATCGCTTGTCTTTAAAGCCGCCATCACCACCGGTTGCTAAACTAGCAGCCTGTAGTGCGGTATAAACACCACCAGTAAGCACCCCCATTAAAATCGTGCCTGCAGCATTTTCAGCAACCGAAACATCTTCTTCAATAAGCCAGTAATCAGGCTCAATGTAGCCAATACCGGCTTTTAAAATATTGCTTCGGTAGTCTGCTGCTTCGCGTTCATAACAACGATTTCGGCGGTCTATTTCACTGCTTTTATCATAACGCTCACGGCATTTTGCAATGCTGTGGTGGTAATCATAAATCTTCGGGCCATACTTTTGTGCGCGTGCTGACGCTTTTGCTATATGGGCTTTTTGTGCTTGTTGGTATTTGCTCCAGCCGCTATTGATCTCTTGTTCAACTTGCTGCCAATAACCTTGCTCGCGCTCACCGATACTTGCCAAAGTGCTGTTGTACTTTTTACTGCCATCAGCATAGGCTTTGTATTTAATCACCAGCTCATCATATAACTGGCTGTAGTTTTTATAATGTTTATCAAAATCTTGATACGCTTTTTTCTGTACAAACGCAGCAATAATCTTTCGCTTATCTTGCTCTAGGTTGTCTGAAAGCGCGGCATCGCTATACAGTAAGCCACCAAACAGCGCCAAAAAGGTCAGGTTTTCTGAGCTATGTAATTGCTCAGGGTTATAATCAAGGTCGTTCACTTTAATCGAGTTAATCGCCAGCGCGTCTCTAAGTGCAGCACTGTAGGTAGCAAACTGGCGCTGCTCTGCGGTTGAAGGCTCAATTAAGGTTTTTTCAATGGCATATTTTTGGCCAAAAAACACCACCGGCCAAACTAAACACAATAAAGCGATAAACGAGATAATCCCACGGCCTACTTTGGCTACCATGGCTTTAGGTAGAAAGTCAGCTAACAGCAGTGCAACACCCACCCCAGAGACAGCTCGGCCATAAATTTCAAGGTGTTCAAGATCTTCTGCCGAAGGGGTACCTAAACCGACTAAAGAGACTAACTGGGCATTAAAAATTGCCTCAGGTAATAAATATAAAGTAGCTAAAACAAGTAGCAAACAGCGCCACCAAAACGGCTTTATTAAATCAGTCATAATTTTATTCTTATTGTTTTTTACGCAGTTCTAGTTCAACAGCAGGATCTGTTTCTAGGCTAAAATCCTCATCGGCTTGGCGAGTCCCAATTTCTAAATTAGGTGCTGAAGGAGTCGATGTTACTTTTGGAATATAAGTTTTTTCTTGAGTTGATTTAAGCGTGCCGCCCACCGCAGGGTAAAGCTGATTCCCTTTATAAGCATACAGCTCATCAAGGCGCTCTAAATCAAGATCAGCAGGCATGCTGGCAATCAACTTAGCGCCTGCTTCATCGCTAAAATACGGCTGCATTTTTGGTAATTCAAACACAGAACAAAAGCCATAAACGGTATCGTCCATAATTACAGAGTCAGGGCGAAGAGAACGCGACTGCGCTAATAGGCTACGCTCATGATAGTCGTGGCCGTTTATAGAATAAGTGGCAATCATAATACCGCGCGCTTTAGCAACCGGCTTTAAGCGTGCTGCACTTTGCTTGTAATGACGAATATCAAGTACATAACCAAAGTTACGTTTTAGCTGTTTTGCTAATTTATCGAGCTTAACTGGGCTGTCGTAACGTTTTTCACGATGATAGCGATTACCAAGAGCTTGTAAGCTCTCAAGCTCTTCTTTATTGCGCTCGTAAATTGGGTCGCTACCAGCGCCACGTTTTAGGTCACTTGCTAACTTATTCATAGAGGCTTTTGCAGGCGACTGAATAAATGCCAAGTAAATATCTGGGTTAATATCGCGCATACGGGTCAGGTTGCGCATTTCTAAACTGCTGAAAAAGTAGTTACCACCGCCAACAAATTCATATGCTAAGTAATCAAGCATTTTTAAATCGTTAACTGAAGCCTTTGATTTTATTTCAATATTAAGTTTTTGATGGGGTTTGCGATAGCGCGCAAACGTGGCAGCAAGCTCTCTGAATGAAGGTGGCATATCATCGGTAAGTAACCCGGTATCTTGGTTACGATGACGTAAATAACCCCACTCTTTTTTATAGCTCATCGACTCAATTTTGCGGCGCTGGTTATCAACGGTGCCTGTTTCGCGACCTGTACGGGCATCATGATGCACAACCCACACATCGTCACGGGTAATTCGCACATCAATCTCAACAACGTCAAAGTTGTTATCGATGGCATCAATCACTGCGTTAAGTGAGTTTTCTGCATAACGAATTGAGCCGCGGTGGCTTTGCAAATTAAAGTTACTACATTGCCTAGCAGAGGCGTAGTTGATATTACCAAGTTGGCTTTCATAAAACCCTCGTGCATACAGTGCACCCTGCTTGGCCTTAATGGCATTTTTTTCGGCCACCGTTAAGGTGCTTTCAGCGCTTGGCTCTGGGGTGCTTTTACAAGCCGTTAAACCAATACAACACAGAAGAATACTGGCTAGGAGCCATGGTTTTTGAGACAAAGTTTGCATCATTGCTATATAGCCAAAAGGCTTTCCTTTCTAATACAAGATAATGAAGAAGTGCGTAAAACTGAATAATATATGAATAAAGGCCACGATTTAAAGTAATAACTTTAATAAAAATGAATATTTTAATTTAAGATACAAGCTGTTAGATTTAATTTAATAAATGGCAAAATGTTGCTAACAAAACGCAAAAGCCCGATTTTACCGCTTTGTGGGAATATAAAATGATCGATTTTGGTAAAAAAATAACGCCTGCGCGCGAAATGCGCTCTACCAATAATTTACACACTGCGCTTGAAAGTGATCGGGGCCGCATTATTAACAGTGCTGCAATTCGTCGTTTGCAACAAAAAACCCAAGTTTTTCCACTCGAACGTAATGCTGCAGTGCGCTCAAGGCTTACCCACTCGCTTGAAGTACAACAAGTGGGCCGGTTTATTGTGCAAACCATTTTTAATAAGCTTAGTGATGCAAAACAAAAAGAATATGGCCTTGCTGGGCTTGAGCGCCCGCTAGAAAGCCTAGTAGAAATGGCGTGCCTAATGCACGACATAGGCAACCCACCGTTTGGTCACTTTGGCGAAGCAGCCATCAACCAATGGTTTGATAAACACTTAGACGCACTGACTCCTGAGCGCTGTAAAGGCATTGGTATTAGTGTGATCTTTAAACACCTAGCCCAAGACATAAAAAGTTTTGAAGGTAATGCCCAAGGTATTCGCATAATTCATTCATTACTTTCTCTAAACTTAACCTACAGCCAAAGTGCCGGAATTTTAAAATATACACGCCCGGCCAGCATGGCGAAAATAGACAGCCCGCAAGATAAAAACTACCTGATGAAAAAAGTGGGTTACTACTTCAGCGAAAAGCCGTTTATAGAAGCTCTGCAAACGGAGCTCGAAATTGAGCAATACTGCCGCCATCCGGCCAGCTACATTATGGAGGCCGCTGACGATATTTCGTATTGTTTAGCCGATATTGAAGATGCGGTAGAAAAAGGCATTATTAGTGTTGAGTCGCTTTGCGAAAAATTAAAAGAGCAATACACCCGCACACTCACAAACCTAACCATAGACGATACCAAACACAGCGACTTTGCCGAAAAAGCCATTGATTATGCGTTAAGTAAAGCACAAGAGCAGCCGTACAATTTTAACAGCGAATTTTTTATCTACCTGCGTGTGACCTTGCTACACCCATTAGTAAGCTATGCAGCAGAGCGGTTTATTAATAATATTGAAGCCATTTACCACGGTGATTTTAATCAGGCTTTATTAGAAGATAGAAGCCACTTGCACGCCGTTACGCTCACCTTAAAACAAGTAGCATTAAAGCATGTATTTTGCCACAAAGAAGTAGAGCGTTTAGAGCTACAAGGCTACCGTATTATTAGCGGTTTACTTGACTGCTATAAACCTTTACTTGCCCTTGATGCTGATGCTTTTAAGCGCGTGTTAAAAGGCGACCAAAACTATTTAATTGAAACTCGTCTGGTTAAAAAACTATCTAATAAACATTTAAATAGTTACCAAAAAGCCATTGACGCCCTAAAAGCCGAACCGGATCATTTTGCCGCCTACGAATTTTATTATCGATGCCGATTAATTCAGGATTATATAAGCGGAATGACCGACCAATTTGCTTACGACGAATACCGTGCGCTCATGGTAATTGATTAACCACTACGAATACGCTTAATTTGTTAACCAAATGTGGATAAATTACTCGTCTCAGCTTAGAATTAATTAACTGTTAGGTCATCGACTAAACCTTACTGGTCCGGAACTTATGCCAATTATAAAAACAACTTTTCTCTTATTACTCCTAAGCTTAAGCTTTACGAGTAAAGCGCAGTACAACGAAGCCATGTGTATTTTGTTAAAACAGCAAATGCATGAATACCGCTTTAACACCAGCAATAAAAACTATCGCTCAGCTGCCAGAAACTATGAGAAAAACTGCAAAAATCCAACACCAGTAAACAATGCAGCTGCTTTCGAAAAACTAGAACAACAAACGAAAGAAACAGCCCCAGTTAATTCAACTGCAGCAGCTAACCCTAGGGTGCACTCAGGCGCTATTCAAGCTGAACCTGAAGAAACTACGGCACCTATTGCAGAGCAAACCGTTGAACCTATCGAACAGCAAATGCCAGCAATTGAGCCTGAAGTTCAAGAACCAGAGCCTGTCGAACAAACAAGTGCCTCTGCAGAACAAACCGAAATACCAGCAAAAGTTGACCGTATTACGATTTCTGATGCTCCTGAAGAACCAGTAGTAGAATCAACTACTAGCTCTGCTATTCAAGATCAAGCCACTGAAGTTAAAACCCAAAGTGCTGAGACTGCAACTGCTGAAAAACCAGCTGAACCTGAAGTAAAAGCAGAACCGGCACCGAAGCCTGCGCCAACACCTGCACCTATGCCAGAACCTATTCCTGCAAACAGCGATAGCTCTTCAAGCTCATTATTAATGCCAAGCTTAATTGTGTTGTTGGTATTACTTGTTGCAGGTTTAGTGATTGTGCGTATCCGTCAAAGCAAAAAAGCAGACGCCGATTCAGAACTTGAACAAAGCTTAATGCAAGCTAAAGCCCTTAAAGCAGCTGCAGAAGCACAAGCAGCTGCTGAAAAAGAAGCTGAGGAACTAAAAGTAGCAACAGCCGCAGTGCTGGCCGAAGAACAAGAGCACCCTCATGAAGACAGTTCCCCGCTTGCCAACGATACATTTACTGCAACCGAAACTGACAATAATGACGAGCTTTCTGAGCTTATGCACTTTAGTGCTCAGCGTGATAAAGAAGAACAAGAGTCTGAAACTTCACTTGAACAACCACAAGCACAAGACTTTGCTGATGCCCATCAATTCGAAGATCTTGAGCTTGGTTACGACGAGAAAAACGCTAACGACGCTGATGACGACTTCTTAGATGAACAACGTGAGTTAGAACAAGAGTTAAAACTAGCAAGCCTTGAATCATCATATCGCACCAACGAAGGAGCAGAGCCGCAAGCTGATGACGTTCAGCAAGATGAGCCTGAAACACAACCAGAATTAGAAGAACCGAGTTATAACGCTTCGTCATCATTTGGCTTTGACGAGTACTCAACCAAAGAATCTGTTACTGAACCTGAGCCATTTGAAGAGCCTAATTTCGAGGCCCCTGAAATAACTGAACTTGATGAGCCTGAAATAGAAGAACCAAACTTTACTACATCTTCGTCATTTGGCTTTGATGAATACGCAACAAAAGAACCGATTGCCGACGATGAGCCAGTATTAGCTGAGATTGAAGAACTCGAAAAGCCGGAAATCGATGAACTAGAGAAACCAGAAATCGAAGAGCCAAGCTTTACAAGTTCGTCATCGTTTGGCTTTGATGAATACTCAACTAAAGAACCGATTACCGACGATGAGCCAGTATTAGCTGAAATAGAAGAACTCGAAAAGCCGGAAATCAATGAACTAGAGAAGCCAGAGATTGAAGAACCAAGCTTTACGAGTTCGTCATCGTTTGGCTTTGATGAATACTCAACTAAAGAGCCTGTTGCCGACGATGAACCGTCTAAAGATGAAGTGCCTGAATATGACTTATCGTCACTGATGGGTGATGATTTATCGTTTGCAGATCATTTTAATGAAGATGAGCACACAGTCACTGCGCCAAACCCAGCAGAAGAACACGACGACATTAACGATGATGATTTAGCTAAAGCCTTACAAGCGCTTGAACAAGAACTACAAGATGAACCAGCTTCCGTTAACGTAGAAGAGCCATCACAGCCAGTGGTAGAAACAGTTGATTTGTCCGACGAACTGAGAAACGACGATAAGCTTGAAGAAACGCCTGAAGAAAAAAGTGAAGAAGCCGACAAAGAGCCAGAGCAAAAAGATGATAAGCCGTATAATCCATTTGCGAACTTATCGCTTGATCCAACCTGGGACCCAAATTCAGACGAAAAGCCTGTGATAGAAAGCAAAACCAAACAGCCAAAATCACAAGCCTTAATTGACGCAGAAGAACGCGCCAAACAGTTTAAAACGGATGAGTGATTAAGTTGCGAAGTACAAGTTTCGAGGTGCGAGGTTCGAGATGCGAGATGCGAGATGCGAGATTCGAGATTCGAGGTGCGATTTTACATCGCGACCTAACGCCTAAAGCCCAAAACCCAGCACCCAGAACCTAATGTATTCACCGTAGGCGTGAAACTTGTTTCGCGCGTCTGAGAGCTGAAGGCTGAAAGCTGACCGCTCCTCAACGTGCGATTTTACATCGCGACCTAACGCCTAGCGCCCAAAACCCAGCACCCAGAACCTAATGTATTCACCGTAGGCGTGAAACTTGTTTCGCGCGTCTGAATGAAAAGGTTTACATGGATTATGTTGGGTTTCGCTCCGCTCTACCCAACCTACCCTAAAACGAGCAGTTCAAATGCAGAGAAGAATGCACGATCTAACCAACCCCACAGTTCGACTGATATCTAACATCTGACCTCTAACGACTAAAGCATCGATTTTACATCGCGCCCTAGAGCCTAGAGCCTAGCGCCTAATACCCAGCTCCTAACTCCTTTCCCCTTTACTCTTTCCCCTTTACTCTCGCTAACTTTCCCCTCGCTAACTTTCCCCTCGCTAACTAAGCACTCACTTCACCACTGACCGTGGGCGCATTAACCAATGGAAAATAAATATCAAACCAAAAAACACCGATACGGCTAAAACGCACAACACAATAATGTTGGTTGGTAAAAACGAATCGGTGCTGTAGCTATAGCGTTTTAGCTCTTGCTCGGCTGTTAACTTAGCTCGTTCGGCTTTGCTAGGTAAAACAAACTCATGAAACGAGTCTGTTGGTTTTGCTTCTGTACGGGCAAGTTGCGCACTTTTTTGCTGCCATAACATATCAAATTGCTGAAACTGAATTTGCTTATTTTCAAGGCACGACTCAAGGTTTTGCAGCTGTAACGATCGAGCAGCACAACGTGGCGGCATAACATAAAAGCGCTCCCATGCAGCTTGTTTGCTGATGTAGGCTTGCTCTGTTAATGGCTTTGCCAAGCTGTTTTCAAGCTCTGTAATATCAGGGTTATACAACGACGATTTAAGCTCAGCAATTTGCTCTTCACTAAAACAGGTTTCGGATATACGCGCCGATAAGCTTTGAATGCGCTGTTTATAGGCTTCAATTTTGTCGAGAAGATTGGTTTTACGCAGGGCTATTTGTAGCTCTATACGTTCGGCTTGCATGCTTTGACATGCTTCTGAAGGAGCACTTTGCTGCGCCCAAGCAAAAGCGGGCAACAACAAGGCTGTTGTCATTAAAATCCGTTTAATCATTAATTTACGTCACTGTAAAAGTTAGGGGTACAGATTAGCAGTTTCTAGTAAAACTGCAACAAATCTGCGCCAAATTCACTAAAAAGGCTGATCTATCATAACCCAAAAATTGGCCCCTTCTTTTGAATTAGCAAGCTCTGTTCGAACGACTAACCCCGACATCATAGCTCTTAAAGAAACACCATAGTCATAATGGTAGTCTTGCCATAATGTATCCAAGGTTAAATGAGGTGACACACGACCAGCTTCAACAAAGCCAACTAACTGAACCCAATCTAGCTTCAAAAACTTTAACCAATTTACATCTGCTATTGGGTTATATTTAAGGGTATAGCGATATTCGAATGCCCCATAAATAGCGGCTTTGTCATGAAATCGATAAAAATCATAACCCCGTAAACGCTTAAATCCTCCTAATGTAGCGCCTTCGTTATACGGTGCAGCATCAGAGATAAACTTAGTGCCATCAAGAGTGTGATTAACTTGCCAGCTAGGTGAATAAGCAGCCCAAAAATTAAATGCTAAAATACGCTGATGAGCAAACTCACTTGCCCCTAAAGAAATAAACTTACTGCCATTAAACTGCCACAAATCCCAATCATAAATATCGTCACTCCCTGGCATTGATTGGCTATAGGCAAGATACTGCCTGCTTCCGTAACTTGGGTTAGTTGCAAAATCGGTGTTGTCATAGAGCAGGCCAAATTCCATTGCTGAAATGCTGCCATCTTGTGTACCCTCATTAAATTCAAAGCTTTGCGAGCGCCTAAAATAGCGTGCAGTTGCAACCATTACTCCCGATTCCAACGGGTTCCACTGTGCCCCGCCCGATGGCTCAGAAACTAACAAACCGTTTTTAAGTTGGTAACGCACCATACCTGTTTGCGATGTTGCGCCAAACGGTAAAGCGTATTCGATGCGAGCATCAAACCAATTCGAGCTACCATCGGCTTCTAAATACACCTCGTTTGAAGAGTCATTACTACCGGGGAACACGGCGTTGTCAGCAATGGGCACTTTATGGCCTCCGGTATAAGCTCGCTGATCAGGAAAATACGCAGCCATGCCACTGGCACTAAAATACCAGCGTTCTGAATCTAACACCTTATAGTTAAACAGGCCTGCCCACACCCCTTCGCTCACATCACCTTTAAATGCAGTAGCGCCAACGGTCATTTGTGGTTGATGATAACCTTTGATCATGCCACCCACACCAAAGTTAAGCCCCATGGTATCGGTGCTAAATAAGTAGGGAAGCAGTAAAGACTCGTGCTTTTTATTCGCGCTCTCAACACGCTCAATACTTGCTTTTACACGGGAAATATCAGCATTGGCCGTTAGGCTTGCAGCCACACAAACGCCACAAAAAATAACTTTAAAGTTAAGCATTACTAGCTCCTTTAGTAAGCGACTTAAATAAGCATAGCTGGTGCTTAAAAACTTTAAAATGATTTAACGCAAATGTTACTGATGAAGTTGATAAAACTGCTGATCATCTAAAGCAAATTGAGCAAGCAACCAATCTTTAAACAGCTGTACTTTTTGCCATTTAAAATGTTCGGGCGGCGCAGCAAGGTAGTACTTATATTGGCAGTGATACTCATAGTTTGGATAAATCTCAAGCTGACCAAGTTGCAGTTGAGTTTCGATTAAGCGCCGCCTTACCATTGCAATTCCTTGCCCTGCTAACGTGGCTTGAATAACCAGTGCAGCGTTATCAATTTCAAGTGCGGGGAGCGCATCTGGGCTTACAGCTAATTGCTGAGCCAAAGTTAACCAACCGCGCTCTGCGTCTGGGCACACATCTTTAATTAGTTTTTGTGCCAGAATCTGTGGTTTGAGGGGTTTATTAACATCAATGGCACCGGGTTTATAAGCCAAAAATAGGCTGTCGTCGCTGATAAGCTCACTGTGCAAACCTGGGTAATTTCCTTGACCAAATCGAATGCCTAAATCAACTTGCCCCGCTGAAAAGTCGGCAAGTTGATCGCTTGGTTCAATACGCACTTTGATATTGGGGTATTTGTTTTGAAAGTCGCTAATACGGCCCAGTAACCAGCCACTGGCGAACGAAGGCAGCACAGTTAAGTTTAACGTATTTGGGTGGTTATCTTGGCTAACAGCCTGCACACCTGCCTGAAAATGACTAAAGCCCTTAAGTACATGGGGTAATAGCTGTTCGCCTTGGCGAGTCAGCTCAACATAACGGGTATGACGAGTGAACAAGCTGCAATCAAGCTGTTGTTCTAACAAGCGAATTTGTTGGCTAACCGCAGCTTGGCTAACAAACAATTGCTCTGCCGCAAGCTTAAAACTACCTAACTCTGCCGCGTGTTTAAAATACCAAAGACTTTTTAATGGAGGTAACTGCATACGCATTTATAGTTAATAAAAACTTAAGCATAGGTAATTTTTAATCGTTTGTCAGTAGTAGTAACACGAGTAATACTCATATTGCCAACCGCGACAAGAGAAGGACAACCACCATGAAATACTTACTTATTTTATTGCTTATATTTGCCACAAGCTTTAGTTATGCCAACCAACCCGTAATTACTCAGCTTGATACCGATGAAGGCTACCCCTATAAAAACTTAATTAAAAAAGTAGAGCGAGTAGAAATTCGCTATGTAGAAAACAGCCATTCGGTGATCTGCAAAGTCAATGTGCAAACACTGCATAACCAATACATGGGCAAAGAACAAAAAGTCTCAGCCAAGCTATTTGCAAAACGCCCAATGGCCGCGTGTTTAACCCGCGAAAAAGCCAAACAAATCCTGCATATGCTGTAACCATTTCAACCTTGTGAAACTAGGCTACGAATAGCTGTACTTCCCCAGTAGCCTAGTTTTTTTTAGCTGACGGCGTGACCTGCTTTGTCTGACGGCTGATCGCTCTTTTATGTTTGATTCGGCACTAAATTACCTTATATGGACTCCTCCTATTGCACAATACCCTTCGTTAATTTTGTCAGACTGCGTGCTTATATGCGGGCTCATAATGAGGAGCTACCTCGGCCCTTTGATGTATTCGCGCCCTTGTGCCTCTTCTCCTACTCGGTGTTTTAACACGCCAGGCACTTTACAGGCTATCAAGGGTGGGTCTAACCGCTTAACGCAGGTTCTTGGTCAATACTGTTGTTTCTGTTATTGAAGGCTAAATATTAATTGGCTAGTAAACTGGGTTCATAACTCGTGCCCTTTTTCAGCATGGCATACGCTGTCCTAACTGTTTTATTTGCTAATGCAATGGCGGCGCACTTCACACCGCGTCTTTCAACTAATGCTTTGAGCCATTGTTCTTTTTTCGTTTTTGGCTCTCGATGCTTTAACTGACTGATAACCGCTCTGGCTCCGAGAAACAAGTGACTGCGTAATGTTATCTCTCCACGGTATTTGGCTATATGACCTATTCGTACTTTTCCACCACTTGAGTGTTGCCGAGGGGTGACACCAACATTGGCTGCCGCATTACGTCCACTCGTAAAATGGGTTGTGTCACTTAAGCTTATTAATAAACCAACCGCTGTGATAGGCCCGACCCCCTCAAGCGCCAGTAAACGTTCACACTGCTCATCTTGTTTTACTAAACCTGTCAGTAACTCATTTAATGTTTCTTTTAATGTTGATTGCGCTTTAAATAATTCATAGCACTGAGCTAGACACTGCCTTAAACCAGCGGTTAATCCATTATCGCTATCCTCTAGAATCTCAGGGATAGCTTGCCTAAACGCGCATTCCGATTGCTTGATTACAATCCCAAATTCAAGTAACAAGCCTCTGATTTGATTAGCCAGCTGTCGTTTCTGCTTTTCAGCTAAGGCGCGCATTCGCTCTATTGACTGTAAGCTTTGCTGTGCTTGTGTCAGTGATTTACACGGGCGGACATTAGGTGAGAAAGAAGCGGCAGCTATTGCAATGACATCATTTGCATCTGTTTTCTGGCCAACTCTAAATGCTTTGACAAATCGAGGATCTAGAATCACGACTTCATGACCAACACTACGTGCTTTGCGTGCCCAATAATGAGCACCACCACATGATTCCATAACAACTTTACAGCGAGGTGACGTAGTGAGTATGGTCAGTAGCTCTTTTCTGCCCACCGCTTTATTACTTTGAAGTTTTTGATGAAAAAACTTACCGACTTGAAAAACATTTTTTGCCAAGTCGATGCTAATTAGGTTAAATTTTGACATGTATGGATTCCTTATTGGTAAAAGTAATTGTCCAATCTCTTTATACCGTACTCACCCCATTTGGGGGAGGAGTCCATACATCTCCTACAAGACCTCCACTGGGTTTAATTGCATAGAAGAACACACGACCTAACAACCCCACAGGTCGACTTTCCCCTAGTACCTAGCCCCCTAGAGCCTAGCTCCTTCCCCCTCGCATCTCGCATACTTTTTCTCAACACTCCTCCAACTTCTCTACCTCAACAGGCTCCGCCAAGGCATTTTCATAAAACGCGAACACCGCTTTGGTATAAGGCTGAGCATAATGCTCATCAAGGGCGGCTTGCGATTCAAACTGCTCAACTAAAAACAAACAACGCTGCTCTTTGCTTGCAAACAACTCAAAACGATTACAACCAGGCTCTGCACGAGTGGCTGCTAATATGGCCTGTAAACGCCCTTTACAGTCGTCAAATAATGCCGCCTTTGGGGTAATTTTTGCCACGATATTAATCATACTGACTCCTTACTATATAACTTTAAAACCAATGCCCGAATAGGCGGGGCAACCGTAAAAGCCACCACAAACGCAGCAGGCCATGCATTAGCAAACGCCTTCATCCAACTTAGAAAAAATGTATCGCTCAACCCTAAGTTGACATAAGTGACCCATGCCGAAAGTAAAAACGACATTAAAAACGAAAGTGCCGCAGTAAAAGTAAAATGAATTTTCATATGTCCTCCTTGGCGTTACTATATTTGCACAGGGCAAGTGGCAACAGTCACGAAAATGCAAACTAAGATTGAGGGAGTCGTATGCTGGATGATCTGCATTTATTTATTGAAATAGCGCGCCGTAAAAGCATGAGCCAAACAGCAAAAGATTTAGGACTGAATCTATCAACCTTATCAAGGCGCATTCAGGCGTTAGAAGAAAAACTCGCTGAGCCATTACTGCAACGCACAGCCCGAGGCATTGTGTTAACCGCCAAAGGCGAATCACTGTATAACGAGTTAGGCGAACAAGTGCTCGCTCTTAACAGCCAGCTTGAGCAATTAAATGACTCACCCACTGCAAAAGAGTTTTATCTTTTGTGCCCACAAAACATCATTGCGGGCCCACTGATAGGGGCAGTTAATCAGTTTGCGATGGCCAACCCTGCGCTAAACCTCCACATTTACCCAAGTAATGCCAACAGCCAACTAAGCCAAAAACGTTTTGACTTAGCCATTCGCATTGGCGAACAACAAGATTCAAGTTATTTTCAAAAGCGCCTAGGCATGATCGCAATAAAGCTGATTAAAAAGAAAGATGCCCCAACATCAAGGCTGATACTGCCATATTCAGAGTCACAACTCCCCAGCGGCTTACTTAAAAAACTAAAAACCGAGTATGAACATATAAGCTTTTGTTTTGATATTACAATCGCCAGAAAAATGGTTGAAGCAGGCTATGGCATTGGCTTGCTACCCATGAGCGAAATATGCTGTATAGAAGACACCAGCAACTTTAGTTATATCGACTCCCCCCACAACATTCCCGCAAGGCCAATTTACGCCCTCTGGCCACATTCACGCACACCATCAGCGAATGCCCAGTTGTTGATAGAACAACTCCAAACCAGTATTGCAAACTCACCAAGCTTGCAAGGAGAGGTGTTAAGGCTGTAGTTGCGAGTTGCGAGGCATTGTAGGTCGGGCTTTAGCCCGTATAACAACTCAATCTTTAAACCAACGATAAAGACCAAACACAAACAACATGGCCGCAATGCCAGCCAAGGCTAATTGCCAAATTTTAAGGTTATTCAACTTTGTTAATTGCGGACCAACACTCTCATTTAAAGGTGTTGAAGCTTGTTTAACGGGTGCTTCGATTATTAGATTCTTTATCACGGCTTGGCTTGTAGTTTTATTTGCATTAATTTCTGTAATGGTCGGCTTTACAGTAATAACAATATCTTTATAGTCTGCTTTAGCTTTACCGCTCCAAGCAGATTCAAATAGCGCCTTTTGCTCAGCTTTATTTTCGCTACACCATACAAAATCAGCTTGCTGAATATTCTTCGCTCTACAGCGATCAGGTAATTGATAAAATTGCCCCCAAGCATGGCGCTTTTTATCGTCATTATATGAATTTGAATACACCGTAGAGTTATGTACTTTGGTGTTTAAAAGTGCGGTAGGGTTCGAGCGATACGTATAATTACCGCCATTACCAGAACTTCTTTTTGGGTGTTTGCAGTGTCTCGCTAACAGCGTAAAAAGCTCATCTAAACGCTGATTCCAACGTTCACCTTGCCTAGCCGTGTAGCTACGATTCATTCTCTTACGAATGCCCTCGCGCTCAGCCTCAATGCTATCACAGCGACTCTTTGAATATTGCTCTTCAGCAACCGTGTTGAAACTCGCAAGCAAAGTAGCGAGTATTAAAATCCATTTATTCATAACATTACATCTGTGTAATTTGGTTGTAATTACTCCCTATGTGTTAGCTAGGGAGATATTTATTCGATAAAAGCTAGCTAAAACAATTGCTTTATAAAACTTTCGATGCAAATTGCCTACTCAAACTAAGCATTAAATTTAGTCTCTATCAATTAAACCTTAGAAATATTTAAGCTTCTTTGCACAGCTTGATAGCAAATAGCTTTTTGCATAGCTCCATCTATTTGGTTTTGGCGCATCGACAATATAGTTTTTGCTAACTGTCTATGGGAAACAATAGGAAATGGTGGTCGCTGCTTCAACTCTATAAACCAACCTGGAAAGCACAATATTGGGGTTATTTTTGTTTGAAAACCAGTTGCTTCACTTAACCATTTATAAACCCAATTTGCTTGTATTTTTGCTTGTTCAATTGGCTTGTTTTCACTCCAAGATGGAAAGGCAAGTAGATTATTTTCGAATCGGACTTTGTAGTTTGTATCATCTTTAACGCGCTTATGCCTTCCTTTTGTTTCAATCGCAAAAACACCATTAGGCCCAATAACTAAGTGATCAATATTAAACCCATCAGCTTGAATATCATGAAATATTTGATACCCATGAGATTGAAGCTCAATTAATTCAGATGCAACAGCTAACTCAGCGTCTCGTCCTAGTTTTAGTTTAATTAACTGGTCTGATTCAAACCACGATTTTCTGGCGGTGTAAATTAAACCGACAATAATTACAACTATAAAAAAGTAGTTCAATTGACCGCTTGCCAACATTTCGGTAATCCCTTTGAGGGCAAACGGCATTGTAATAATCAATGTAGCTAAACCTATGTAACCAACAACATTAAAGACCTTATCGTTTACTTGATCGTTAAGTGTTTGTGCGGCTACTCGAGTAAATTTTTTTCGATCTACAGGTAACTTGGCTTGCTTCTGATGAAGCCATACTCTTAAAAAAATAACACCTAATATTGAATATATTCCTCCTATTACAAATAAGAGGCTGAGTCCTTGTGCTATGAAGTTATCCATTTCAGATCCTTGTTCTGTTAACTCCCTCTTTATACATCAATTATTTAATAATGTCGCGTTGGCGACGGCAACCAAAGAGAAGTAAACGCCGACTTCTCTTTGGAATCTCTCGGCGCCCCGAGGTTCACACTGTTCCTTCAATTTGAATTAATTAAATGAACGTAAACAGCGTAGATAGGCCATCCGTGGCCAAGCTACGCTTTTTACAGCATCCATGCTGTAAATTACTCATAATTAAATCAATTTCGGGGGTGAACACAGGGAAAACCTCAGCAATCGCCTGCAACTGAACAATGAGTTATTTCTTGTTTTCATTAGCTATTTCAGTAAACTGGCTGTAAATAACAGGGAGTGGTTTATGGAACAGGTTGGCATTTACGAGCAGCTTATTACTCAAGTGATTGAGCAGAATTTAGATCGTAAGCAATTTTATGTAGGAGAACGCCAACTAGAATCTGCCGAAGCCGCAACTTGGTTAGCTCGATTTTTAGGAAAGCTAGTCGCACATGCGATTGATGCTATCCCCCACTCTAAAGATCGATTAAGCGAGCAAATTGATTTAGCTAATAACTTAGTTTTATGGCTTAAAGATCATATTAAAGACGATGAGCTAATCAATGAAAACCTCATAGATAGCCAAGGTAAAATACTTACAGCTCTATTCAATACAGAAAACCCTGTAGCAACTAATCTCAAAGACTACTCAAACAGCATTTTCCCACTAACAGGTCTTACGCAAAGTGAGCTATTTAGTGGCGCAAATGCTGGCCTATCTCTTGAGTCTGAGCTTAAAAGAGAAATTAAATCAGCTGATACCATTTATTGGCTCGTTTCATTTATCAAATGGACTGGACTGCGGATATTTAAAAGTGAGCTAGAAGCCTTTACAAGAAAAGGTAATAAGCTAAAAGTAATCACCACCTCATACATGGGTGCAACAGATGCTAAAGCAGTTGAGTTCTTAGCTAGCTTACCCAACACAGAAGTAAAACTAAGCTACAACAATCAACAAGAACGTTTACACGCTAAATCTTACTTATTTATGCGTAACACAGGTTTTCATACAGGCTACATTGGTTCATCAAACTTATCGCATTCAGCACTCACCAGCGGCCTTGAGTGGAATTTAAAAATCACCGCGCAAGAAATACCGCATATTATTGCTAAAACCAAAAGCACCTTTGAAACCTATTGGCAGTCGCCAGATTTTGAATTATTTAGCGGCAAAGTTGAATGCAAAGAAAAGCTAATAAACTCACTGAATGAGCAGCGTGGTAAAGGCCAATCAAGTAACCAGTTTTATTTTGATATCACACCAAAAACTCATCAATTAGCTATTTTAGAAAAACTAAGTGTTGAACGAAGTGTTCATAATCGATTTAGAAACTTAGTGGTGGCTGCAACAGGCACTGGCAAAACCATCATATCGGCATTCGATTTTAAAAACGTGTATGACAAAAAGCCAAATGCCAATTTTTTATTCGTCGCGCATCGAGAAGAGATCCTCACTCAAGCACAAAGCGCCTATCGTGGTGTGCTAAAAAATAACGATTTCGGTGAGCTATGGGTCGGTAACTATAAACCTCAAAGATACAACCAGTTATTTGCCTCAATTCAGACTCTTAATAATCAAATCGACAACATGAAGTTGAGCGCTGATTTTTATGATTACATTGTTATCGATGAAGTACATCACGTAAGCGCAGCAAGTTACCGCGGTATTCTTAACCACTTTAAACCAAACATTTTATTAGGCTTAACTGCCACTCCGGAAAGGCAAGATGGTGCAAATATTTTGGAAGATTTCTGTGGTGTAATTGCTGCAGAGATCCGCTTACCAGAAGCAATAAACCAACGCCATCTATGCCCATTCCAATACTTTGGGCTTGATGATGATATAGATTTAAGCAAAATAACTTGGCGTGGCGGTCGTTATGATATTAGCGAATTAAGTAAGCTCTACACAGGGGAGAACAACCGCGCTGCTAGAATCATATCGTGCCTCAATGAAATCGCCACAAATATTCACACAATTAAAGCCTTAGCATTCTGTGTTAGCCAAGATCATGCTGAATTTATGGCTAGTAAATTTAACCTTGCAGGTATAAGTGCAGACGTACTTACTAGTAAAAATACTCATGAGCGAAATCACAAACAACAGGCGCTTAGAAGAGGTGAAATAAAGATCCTCTGTGTAGTAGATATTTTTAATGAAGGGGTCGATATCCCTGAAGTTGATACTCTGCTTTTTTTACGGCCAACAGAAAGCCTAACGTTATTTTTACAGCAGTTAGGACGGGGCCTGCGTTTACCTGACAATAGCCAAAAACAATGCTGCACCGTTCTCGATTTTGTTGGTAACGCTCGCCCAGAGTATGACTTTGCTAATAAGTTTCGAGCTCTAATTGGCAAAACTAACCAGTCAATAAAAGCCGAAATAGAAAATGATTTTCCGCATTTGCCGTTGGGTTGCAGTATAGAGCTACAAGAACATACCCAAAAAGCAATTTTGCGTAATATTCAACAGGCAACTAATAGCAAAAGGCGCTTGCAACAGCTTATAAATAGCTATTCACAACATACTAACGCCCAACTATCCCTAAGTAACTTTTTAACCATAAACCCTCAAGTGACGTTAGAAGATATTTATAAACCGAAGGAAAATAAGCTCGGTGGCTGGCACTGGTTAAAAGGCGATGAAATACCAGTAGATCAAGTAGATATTTACGCTGCGTATTATCGTGCAATCAACACTCAATTACTCAGTTGCAACTCACTGAGCTATTTGAGCTTTTTACGCGATTTATGTAACAGCGACTTTAGCATTGAAGTAACGCCTAAAAATCAACAATACGCTCTAATGGCTCATTACAATTTTTGGGATAACACCGGCACAAATCTGGGGTTTAAATCTATTAAACAAAGCTTACAAGCACTAAAAAACCCACTATTACAACATGAGTTATCAGAAGTGATTACGCTTTTAATAAACCGTATTCACCAACAAGAAAGTGATTTAACGTGTCTCCCAAATCACGCAATAAAATTACACAGCCGTTATACACGCCAGCAAATATTAGCTGCATTTGGTGCTCATACGTTTGATAAAAAATCAACTGCACGCGAAGGCGTATTAGAGTTCAAAAAACAAAATTTAGAATTACTTTTTGTAACCCTCAATAAATGCGAAAAAACCTATTCGCCAACAACGCTATACCATGACTATGCAATCAGCCCTACTCTGTTTCATTGGCAAACGCAAAACAGCGCACGACCAGAACACGGCCGCGGCCTAAGCTACATTCAGCACCAACATACAGACAAAACCATCTTGTTGTTTGTGCGTGAACAAAGCAAAGATGAAAACGGTAGAACAATGGGATTCGTTAACTATGGCGAGGTTAAATACCAAAGCCACAATGGCAGCCAACCAATGAATATTACTTGGGAGCTAACAAACCCCATGCCATGTGAAATGTGGCATGAGGCAGGGAAGTTGGCGGTTGGGTGATTAGTTATAAGTTTTATATAGGAATTATAAATGGAAGCTTTTTTACAAGACACTAAAATCATCTCAGCTCTAATTACAGCTACTGTAGCTCTCATAATAGCATTAACAGGCGCTGTTGCTTTCTTTTATAGATCTCGCAGAGATAGTAAAAGAAATGCAAAAAAAGTCTTATTCCATTTGCTTGAGGTTCGTCACGCAATTAGGTTAAAAACTTTACCAATCGATGAAGTCGTTAAAGAGTATTATGAATATGCAGCCAAAAAATTTAATTCATTTACTCCTACAGAAGAAAATAACCCATCAGAGGAGGCTGTGCTTAAACTCATTGAGTGCAAATTCAAAGAGCAACTAGCCTCTATAGAGGAAAACCTTTCTGAGAGCGTAATACCAGCTCTTAATGAAAAATTAGCTGACTTGGCAGAAGACAACCCTATTTTAGCTTTTAAAATTAGAGGTCGAGACAATTTCCTCAAACTATTTGAAACTTCAAAAGCTCAAATAGCTACGCTTCACATACCCAATACAGGCCCGCAATCTAATACAAAAGATTTCCTGAAGAGTGTAAAAAGAATAATGCTAATACGCGCAGCAAAAGAAAGTAATGAGCATATTGACGATGCAATCGAAAAAATAGCCAAATATTGTGGACGAGGTCAGTTAAGAAAATGGCGCAGATTAAAACAAAAAACGGCTTTCACTCACGGATTTGATTTTACCGAATTAGATGATTTATTTGAAAGCTGTCGTTTAATGATGATTGAATAACCGAACAAGGCTAATTGCCAGTGATGCTTTTTAATAAATATAAAAATAGACTCGATAATATATTTACTTTCAACCATGACTTTCTCCATCAGTTGTAGTCAAAGTTTATGCAGGCGATATATTATACTTCCCACAAGTAATTACGAAGAAAATAACTCCTAAACAATCTACGAGTAATGAACTCCCTTGAGTTCACAAGCAATACGACTTAAATGGGAGAGGTAAATTACCGCCTTTATTCATAAACACCAACCTACCAGCACACTCCAATCCCCGTGAACACACCCGAAAGGAAAAAATTGATGAGTAATCACTTGCATGGATGCAAGTTAAGCCGTGACTTCGCCATGGATGGCGATTACACGGCGTTTACGTCCACATCAATTTTTAACTTGAGGATTCAGTGCGTTCCTAGGGGCGCCGTGGGGTTCCAAGGGGCGGACGGCGGTATTCGCCCCTTGGTTGCCGCCAGCAATCTGGTAAAACCACGAATAGAGGTTTACTATCAAAATCCATGTAAAAGCCGCCTCTCTAAAAGATAACGATACTAAATAAATGCAAAATCTAATTTACTCTTGTACTACTTGTTTAAAGCGTGCGAACGTTCGCATACTTTCATCAGCAATCATTACCTCATAATCTGGATTTAGAGCAATTAGCTCATATTTTCCGTTGGGTAACTTATTAACTTTACGAAGCAAATACTGGCCTTCGCCACCTACATCATCGCGCTCAATCGCGACTATTTGGCCACGTAACGAACCCGCATTTTTTGGTGTTATAAGTTCAAGTAACAGTAAGTCGCCATCGAGTATTGGGTGCTTACCACCATTCATAGAATCGCCCGATGCGCGTGCTAAAAAATGTACTTCAGGGTCGATCTTACCAGCGCCAAGTGGTGCATTTATCAATTCCATGTCGCTTTCATTCCCTGTTTTAAAATGCCCGCAGGCAATTTTAATATTTGGGAAGTAAGGTATTTTTAGCACGTTAACTTTTTCGTATGATGAGTCATCAAGGTGTCTGAACCCTAGCTCACTAACATTATCAGAGGGTTGTACTTTTTCTTCTTCAACCACTGACGTACTTAATTTTAATCGTTGGCTATATTTAGCTAAGCAGTATTCAACCAACTCAAGTACAGCATTATTTAATAATTCAAGTTTATCTTCGGGTACTTCAAACGTTGCTTTCACAGTGTTATTTTCTAATGTGAACCATTGCGTACCGTCTTTGTTTTTATTGGTGTAAGCTCTAACCGGATTCTTTCGCCAATAGCTTTGCCAAGTTTGTGAATAAGCTTCAGCTTGTTGCTCTTTAATAGGTAAGTCGCGCTGTTTTAAGTTAGGAAACCGAGCCAATTCTTTTGAACTCATAGCCGCAAGATCAGCGACAGTTGGAGGGTTAGCAAAACCATTTAATGCTACATAAGCCTTGAGGAAAATGGCTTTGAAGCATTTAGTCATATTGGTTGTTTGTATGCCTTTGTTCAAAAACTCATAAAATGGGGCTAGTTCTGCCGCATCTTTTTGCGCTTGAGCATCAATATCGTGTGTTTTGGCTATTAACTCAAACCAGCTAGAATAAATACTGTTTACCTTATTGATATTGCCATACTCAAAGTAAAACTCACTCAAAGTCGGTAAATGCCCAAGTGTCTCTGCAAGTTGGGATACGTCTTCAAGTGCTGTAGTTCGTTGAGCTTTAGCGAGTTGTTGCCAAAAATTAGTGACCTTTAAATCGATATTTATAAAACAACCTTCAGCAAGATTTGGTTTTTTAAGCTTTTTCACTACACCGCTAGGATTAGTTTCATGTAGTAATGCATAAGGCTTATTTAAAAAACTATGGTGATTACCAATAAAGTCGAGCACAACTAAATGAGTTTTCCCTTCTATGGTTCGCAAACCACGACCTAGTTGCTGTAAAAATAGTATCTTAGAATCGCTTGGTCGTAGCATTAAAATAGTATCAATGCTTGGTAAGTCTGTACCTTCATTAAACAAATCAACGGTAAATAGTACTTCAACGTGATGTTGCTCTAACTGTTGAAGTGCATCATTTCGTCGTACTTTTGATTGACTGTGGACTGCTAATGCTTTCACACCTGATTTATTAAACGCATCAGCCATGTAGTCCGCGTGCTTTGTAGAAATACAAAAACCTAAAGTGCGTTTTTGTTTGTATCGCTGCCATTGTATAAGTGCATGTTGAGCACGTTTTTGCGTCGCAAATTTGTTTTCAAGTGCGGCAGGATCAAATCTACCATTACGCCAAGGAATGGCTTGGTAGTTCACGTTTTCATCCCAAATGCCGTAGTAATGAAAAGGCACTAAAGTTTTTTCATCGATTCCCTGTGTTAAGTTTCTCTCGAAGACAAGATTATTATCACACAACCCTAAAATATCTGCTTGGTCAGTACGTTCTGGTGTTGCAGTTAAACCTAGTAAAAACTGAGGTTCAAAATAGTTTAATAGCTGACGATAAACACGTGCACTAGCATGGTGAAACTCATCAACAACGATATAATCAAACGCCTTTGGTGCAAATTGCTTTAAATGATTACTGCGCCCGATAGTTTGAATTGAAGCAAACAAACACTCTGCATTTTTCTCACGTTGTTTACCATTATAAAACCCTGTTGAAAGCGGTAGCAACTCGGCATATGTTCTTTGTGCTTGTAAAAGTATTTCTTCACGATGTGCGACAAACAATACACGTTTAGCTTTGAATTGCTTAACATCAAATGCACTTAACCACGTTTTACCCATTCCCGTTGCTAATACCACTAAGCCACGTCTAAAGCCCTTTTGACGAGTAGCCGCTAGCGCTTGAAGCGCTTCTATTTGAGCTGCTCTTGGCGCTTTAAGATCGACTTGTTCAATAACATGTTCCGCAGTATCACCATTACTAACCGCTACTAACTGCTGTGTTTTGCGCCTAGCTATGTAACTGTCAATCCATTCATGACTTAGGTTTATGACAGACTCATGATTGAAAATGCATTCGAAAGCATTACGAATACTTATAAACTGCAGTGCTGCTTGGCTTGTTTTTGGCTGCATATAATCATGTCTAAAGTTCCACTCATGTCCTTTGGTGAGTGCACTTTTGCTAATATTACTTGAGCCAATAAAGGCACACCCAGAAGTAATTTCGCTATTTTTGTTTGTTTTAACGAAAATATATGACTTCATATGAAAGCTTTGCTGATTACCTGTTTGGTAAATGCGAACATCGGCTCCACGATCAACCAATAGCATCAATTTTCTTAAAGCTTTCGGATGAGTGATATCAAGATAGTCTGAGGTCAGTAGCTTGATTGATGCACCACTTTGTAAAGCTTCATTTAGTGGGTCAAATAATAAATCTAGGCCACTAGGTTGAATGAAAGAGACCGTAATTTCTATCTCGGTAGCATTATTTATCGCATAAATTAGATTTGGTAAAAGAGGATCATTATCGCCTGTAATAAGCTGTTGCGTATTACTTTGTAATTGCCGATGTTCGTTAAAACTATTCACTTAACATTTCACTTTGTAATTATTAGGTCTTAAGTAAGAAACGTTTTGCGCGCTGTTATTGTAATAATCAGGTGTACTAGCAGACATTTAGTGCCTTTTGTTCCTTGGCTTTGTAAGGCTTAAATTTAGCATTAAAATTGCTTTAAAAACAATGGCGATAAGTGTTTTAAGTTAAGACTAGAAATGAGTTTAAAACCCAAGAAACAATAAATGGAATTCAAAAAGGCATCAATTAACGCTGCAAGAACGCAGAAGTGAACTTGATGTAAAAGAGTTTAATTACTAAAGCTAAAAGGTCGGCAATTGCCGACCTTTTTGTTATTTGAACTTCGAAAACGCAGCCAAACGACTATATCGTTCTTCTATGCAGAATGGCGTTTAGCCATGTTTCTGTGGCGCGCTCAGGGCGTTGGTCAGCACTCTGCCAAGACTTGAGGATAAATAGGTCTGTGCCTTTAATAATGCTCTCAAGGGCTTGTTCGTTTAGGTCGGTAAATTCGCGACCGTTGTGTTCGCGCTCGCCGTCGCCGTATTTAAACGATACATACACGATGCCTTGTGGCTTTAATGCGCGGGCAAGGTTGTTGAATGCTTCTGTTAAGTCGGTTTTTGCTACGTGAATAAGGCTCGCGCAGCACCAAATGCCGTCGTATTTGGCAACGTCGTTTAGCTCTAGAAAGCTGCTTACTGCTACGTCTTGGTTTAAGTATTCTGACGCCAGCTTTGCCATAGCTGGGCTGATATCGAATGCATCTACGCTATAACCACGCTCTTTAAAGATGAAAGCATCGCGGCCAGAGCCACAACCGGCATCAAGTAAAGCGCCTTTTTTTGGGATCAGCGGTAAGAACTCGTCGTAAAGTTCATTGAGGTCTACATCGAGTGTGGCATCGACAAATGCTTGCGCATTTTGGTTGTAGTATTCGACGGTTTTGGATGCCATTTTACTTCCTTTATATTGGCAAGATTGCTTGGCGCTAAAATACCATTAAAGCTAGATAACGCAAAGGATGAAATGTGATTTTAGATGCTAAGAATCAACGATTTTAGAATGGATATTAGAAGTTAGTTGGAGGAAGGAAGAAGGTAATAGTTACGAGGTGCGAGGGACGAGGTGCGAGAGACGAGGGACGAGGGACGAGAGACGAGATGCGAGATGCGAGATGCGAGATTTTATACTTTTAACTCAACGACATTGCACAATTGGCAATTTACTAGCACTATTATGTATTAAGTAGACTTAAGTCTGAGGTAAGCATGCACGACAAGCAAACTCATTGCCAGCCAACAGGTTGTAATAACTGTAAAGACAAATTAGAACTTGGTTTTGATTTTACAATGGCTTTTCAGCCAATTATTGATTGCACCGATAAACATATTTTTGGCTATGAGGCATTAGTTAGAGGGCCCAATAATGAGTCGGCTTATTCTGTTATCTCACAAGTGAACGATGAGAACCGTTATACCTTCGACCAGCTTTGTCGTATTAAAGCTATTTCGCTTGCAGCTAAGCTGAAGCTTGATTCTATTTTGAGTATTAACTTTTTACCTAACGCGATTTACAAGCCTGAGCGTTGTATTAGAACAACCCTTGAAGCTGCTAAGCAATATGACTTTCCGGTAGAACAAATTATGTTTGAGTTTACCGAGGTTGAAAAGGTTGAAGACAGTACGCACATCAAACGTGTTGTTGAGTATTACCAATCACTCGGGTTTATTACCGCAACCGACGACTTTGGCTCGGGTTACTCGGGTTTAAATTTATTGGCTGATTTTCAGAGCAATATTATTAAGCTCGATATGGAGCTGATACGCGATATTCACCTAAATAAAGCACGCCAAATCATAGTGAACCATTGTATTGCTATGTTTGAAGAGCTCAACATCACCGCCCTTGCCGAAGGCATTGAAACAGTTGAAGAGTATCAATGGTTGCGCCAAGCCGGCGTAAGTTTAATGCAAGGGTATTTCTTCGCTCGCCCAGGGTTTGAGAGCCTACCAGAAGTTGATTTTAGTAAGTTGGATTAAGTACGAGTAACGAGAATCGAGTTGCGACAAAACAAGAGCGGTCAGCTTTCAGCCGTAAGCCCTCAGACGCGCGAAACAAGTTTCACGCCTACGGTGAAGATATTTGGTTCTGGGTGCTAGGCTCTAGGACGCGATGTAAAATCGCTGCTACCACGCATCTCACATCTCGTCACTCGCACCATTCCCCCTTTACTCTTTCCCCTTGTAGCTTGAAACTTATAACTCGTACCTTGCTAACTTCTTCCAGTATTTAATCGTATTTGTATTATAAATTTTTATTTAGGATGCTAGGCTGAATATTCTTTAAGCATATTGAGAAAGGATAATGATGTTTTTACGCATACTGTTAGTCTCAGCACTTGTTTTATGGTCTTCTGCAAACCTAGCCGCTAAAGAGCAGTCTCTTAGTTTTGATGCTGAGTTAAGCAATTATCAATACGACTTACCTGTACAATTTTTTAATTTTTCGTCACAAAATATGCCATTAAAAATGGCTTACTCTTACCTACAACCGAGTAATAACATGCCTACCGTTGTGCTTATGCATGGCAAAAACTTTAACGGCCATTATTGGACCAATACTGCCAAATACCTTAATAGCAAAGGCTATGGAGTATTGATCCCAGATCAAATTGGTTTTGGTAAATCATCAAAGCCCGCCGATTATCAATTTTCGTTTGCTGTATTAGCCAATAACACTCATCAGCTAGTGTCATCTTTAAATATTGAAAACCCCATTGTACTTGGCCACTCAATGGGCGGCATGCTAGCAAGCCGTTACAGCCTGATGTTTTCTAGCCAAGTTAGTAAACTCATTTTGCTAAACCCAATTGGTTTAGAGAACTATTTAAATTATGTGCAATACAAAGACACTGATTTTTTCTTTAAAAATGAATTGGCTAAAACACCTGAAAAGGTTATTGCTTACCAGAAGAAGAACTATTACGACGGTAAATGGAATAGCTCTTACGAGCAATTAACCCATTTTATTAGTGGTCAAATTCAAGGCCCTGATCATAAGCATATGGCGTGGGTTAATGCTAAAACCTACGATATGATTTTTACACAACCGGTCATAACGGAGTTTGATCAGTTAAGCATGCCTGTGTCTTTAATTATAGGCACCCGCGATAGAACTGGCCCTGGCCGCAATTGGAAAAAAGCAAATGTTGACCATGAGCTTGGCCGTTACGATAAATTAGGCAAAGCCGCGGCAAATATGATCCCAAAATCGCAATTAATTGAATTAGACGATATTGGCCACCTTCCTCACATCGAAGATTTTGAACGCTTTAAAGGTGCATTAGACAAAGCGTTATCATTTTAATTTTGGTCGCGCGAAACAAGTTTCACGCCTACGGTGAAGGCATTAGGTGCTGGGGTCTGGGCGCTAGGTGCTAGGCACTAGGACGCGATGTAAAATCGCTGCTACCTCGAATCTCGAATCTCGCATCTCGCATCTCGCATCTCGCATCTCGTAACTTTACTCTTTCCCCTTGAAACTCGCTAACTTTCCCCTTTACTCTTTCCCCTCGTAACTTGAAACTTTCCTTTTTTAATAGCGTTATTAGGGGCTGATCTGTATAATCCGCGGCCTATTATTTACCCTATTGCTTGTTTATTTTCGCAGTTGCTGCGCCCATAACCCTGTCAGTATTTTTCTAGGAACAATTCGTTGATTTCAACCGCAAATATCACCATGCAATTTGGTGCAGAGCCTCTGTTTGAGAACATTTCAGCTAAGTTTGGTAACGGTAATCGCTATGGTTTAATTGGTGCGAATGGCTGCGGCAAATCGACCTTTATGAAAATTCTAAGTGGTGCGCTTGTGCCAACCTCTGGCAATGTGTCGATTGCGCCGGGTTTAAAGCTAGGTACGCTAAGTCAAGATCAGTTTGCGTTTGAGCAATACACTGTGGTTGATGCGGTGATCATGGGTGATGCAGAGCTTTGGAAAGTAAAACAAGAGCGCGACCGTATCTACTCACTGCCAGAAATGAGTGAAGAAGACGGCATGAAAGTCGCTGAGCTTGAAAGCGTTTTTGCTGAAATGGATGGCTACACAGCAGAAAGCCGCGCAGAAGAAATTTTGATCCAAGCGGGTATTGAGCAAGAGTTTCATTACGGCTTAATGGCGAACGTTGCGCCGGGCTGGAAACTACGTGTGCTTTTAGCACAAGCACTGTTTGCAAACCCTGATATTTTGCTACTTGATGAGCCAACCAATAACCTTGATATTCACACAATTACTTGGCTAGCTAACGAGCTTAACCAGCGTAAGTGTACGATGATTATCATCTCGCACGACCGTCACTTCTTAAACTCGGTGTGTACACACATGGCCGATATCGACTACGGTGAGCTAAGAATTTATCCTGGTAACTACGAAAAGTGGATCGAAGCTTCAAGCTTACAACGCGAACAACTGCTTGCTGAAAACGCTAAGAAGAGCGCTGAAATTGACGAGCTACAAGAGTTCGTAAACCGCTTTGGTGCTAACGCATCAAAAGCAAAACTAGCCAGCTCTCGTGCTAAGCGCATGGATAAAATTAAGCTTGATGAAGTAAAAGCTTCAAGCCGTATTAGCCCATCACTTCGTTTTGACGAAGGTAAAAAAATGTATCGCCAAGCATTAGAGCTTACCAAGCTAGGTCATGGCTTTGATGGCGAAACTCTGTTCAGCGGTGGTGACTTATTACTAGAAGCCGGTGCTAAGCTTGCGGTTATTGGTGAAAACGGTGTAGGTAAAACCACCCTATTACGCTGCCTTGTTAACGAATTACAAAGTAACGAGGGTGTGGTTAAGTGGTCTGAAAATGCCAGCATTGGTTATTGCCCGCAAGACAGCAGTAAAGACTTTGATAACGACTTAACTTTATTTGATTGGATGTCGCAGTGGCGCACCGCTAAGCACAACGATTTAATGGTTCGTGCTATGTTAGGCCGTTTATTATTCACCGCAGACGACGCTAATAAAAAAGCTCGTAACTGCTCGGGTGGTGAAAAAAACCGCCTATTGTTTGGTAAGTTAATGATGCAAGACATCAACGTGCTAATTATGGACGAGCCAACCAACCACATGGATATGGAAGCCATTGAAGCACTCAATAACGCATTAAAAGATTACCAAGGCACGCTTATTTTTGTGAGCCACGACCGTGAGTTTGTGTCGTCTTTAGCGACTCGGATCATCGATATAAAAGATCAACAGCTTATCGATTTTCAGGGCACGTTTGACGAATATATGGACCATGTCGCGCAACAAGCGCAATAACCCCTTCTTCGAAAAGGTGAGCAAGTTAGCTCACCTTTTTTGTTTACGTTCAGTTACATATTCACTTTACTGAATTACCCATTTTAGGTAACTTAAATTTCTGTGACTTCAATAGAACAATAAATTTAAGGGACCTAAATGAAAAAGCTCCTCAGCGTATCAGCACTGACTCTGGCTCTAACAGCCTGTGGTGGCGGTTCATCTACAGATAAAACGCCAGATGTAAAAGTAGAGCAAAATACTGCACCGACGCTTTCTGGCTCGCTCACTCTCTCAGCCAAAGCGCTTGAATCAACTAATTTAGTTGTTGATTTAAAAGATGAGCAAAACGACAGTGTGACAACAACGATTATTGATAAACCAGAGTGGCTGACTGTAACCACCAGCAGTAATCAAGTAACTTTTAGTGCAGAGCCAAGCTTATTCGAAGTAGCCAACCACGCTTTTACTTTAGAAGTCTCTGATGGTAAAGCGAGTAATCAATATACCCTAATCGTTAATGTCGCCGAAAACCGTGCAGCATGGCAACCTATTGAGCTTAGCAATAACGAAGTGATGGGTAACTGGCAATCAAGCGATGGTAGTGTGCAGCTTTCGTTTGCCACTGAAGACACTGGTGTGATTGCTCAAAATGGTGAGTTAAGTCGTTTTGATTGGTCGAACCCTGATGTTATTGCACTAAATACCCAAGCGATTGATTGCTTGCATGAATGTAATCAACAAGCCCTTCTTGAAATGGAAGTGTTGGCTAAGCGAGATGATGCTATTCGTGTTGAGCTTTTTAATGTTTCAACCGATAAAGGCGAAGTAGTTACCCTTTATAAATCAAATACAGAGCTTAGCTCTGCGTATTATGTTGATATGGACGACAATACTTTTCACATGGTGAATCATTTAAACACCGAAGGTGAAGAAAGCTATTTTGAAGTATCGATAGCAAGCTATATTCCAACAGCTTCAGGCAGTACCACATCATTCCCTTATGCAGAGTTTTCGGCGACCTTAGAAGGTAAAACGTTAGCGATTAATGGCGACAAATTTATTACGAACAGCTATGCAAATCAGCTAAATAAAGAAGGCTACGAGGTGAATGTAGAGTTTGACCTTAACCTCGTTAATGCCGAAGTGGTTGCGCAGTTCGATAATTTTGCGGTGCTAAAACTGCAACATGTTCTTAGCTATCATGATGAAACTGATGCTGCGAATATTGTTGAATCAGAAGAGCTAACTGAAGCTATGAAAGTGCAAACGTCGGTTGTTGCATTACAAAAACTGACACCGATTGCGGTACCTGAGCTTAAAGTGGGTAAAACGTATACTGGTCGCTTAAATAATAAAAATTCAGATACAGGTGAAGGATTAACGCTTCGCTATTTACCATCATTTTTCACTATCACTGCCGCCGACACTGCAACGGTAACATTCAATACGCCTATAAGTACCGACTCGTTCAAGTGGCATTACAACTTAGACAATAATGGCGACACCGTTAAGGTAACCGGCAATGGCCTAGATACCCGCTTACAATTTTTCACTCAACCTGATGGTAAAACTCTCATGGTGCGCGAGCGAAATAAAGAAGAGCGTCAGGCTCGCTTAGGGTATGAATTTATAGAAGTGATTGATAATTCAACCATCACTCTTGATGACTATAAGCACCTATTTAGCTACTTACGTCAAGACTACACCAGCGGCAACCTGAAAACATACTGGTTTATAAATGATGATGGTAAAGGTAGCTTCTATTATGCTGATCAATATGGCCTCGAAAACAGAGCTAACTTTACGCCAAATACCTATTGGCAATTTGAAGCTGATAACAGTATTAGTTTTGCAATGATGTCTCAGTGCCCAAGTGCATTTGATTACTCTAGCTGTAAGGATGAGGTGTTAGGCGATGATGAAAATTTATATGCCTCTTTAATTAATTTTAAAATTATTCATAAAGAAGCAGATAAATTCATTTTCGACCGCCTGTTTTGGCAGCGTATCTATAACTACAGCGATAAAGAAGTTGAAGAAAACATATACCAAAACAGTTATTGGTTAGGGATTGAAAAGTAAAGGAGCTTGCTGCTGTCAGCCGCGCGAAACAAGTTTCACGCCTACGAATGAAAACAACAGGCGCTGGGCGCTAGGTTCTGGGCTCTAGGACGCGATGTAAAATCGCTGGTTTCTAGTCGTTAGAGGTCAGATGTTAGATGTCAGTCGATCTGTGAGGTTGGTTAGTTCAAGAGTTTTTCTCTGCTATGAAAGCCCTGTACGAGGCATTGTAGGAGATGTATGGACTCCTCCCCCAAATGGGGTGAGTACGGTATAAAGAGATTGGACAATTACTTTTACCAATAAGGAATCCATACATGTCAAAATTTAACCTAATTAGCATCGACTTGGCAAAAAATGTTTTTCAAGTCGGTAAGTTTTTTCATCAAAAACTTCAAAGTAATAAAGCGGTGGGCAGAAAAGAGCTACTGACCATACTCACTACGTCACCTCGCTGTAAAGTTGTTATGGAATCATGTGGTGGTGCTCATTATTGGGCACGCAAAGCACGTAGTGTTGGTCATGAAGTCGTGATTCTAGATCCTCGATTTGTCAAAGCATTTAGAGTTGGCCAGAAAACAGATGCAAATGATGTCATTGCAATAGCTGCCGCTTCTTTCTCACCTAATGTCCGCCCGTGTAAATCACTGACACAAGCACAGCAAAGCTTACAGTCAATAGAGCGAATGCGCGCCTTAGCTGAAAAGCAGAAACGACAGCTGGCTAATCAAATCAGAGGCTTGTTACTTGAATTTGGGATTGTAATCAAGCAATCGGAATGCGCGTTTAGGCAAGCTATCCCTGAGATTCTAGAGGATAGCGATAATGGATTAACCGCTGGTTTAAGGCAGTGTCTAGCTCAGTGCTATGAATTATTTAAAGCGCAATCAACATTAAAAGAAACATTAAATGAGTTACTGACAGGTTTAGTAAAACAAGATGAGCAGTGTGAACGTTTACTGGCGCTTGAGGGGGTCGGGCCTATCACAGCGGTTGGTTTATTAATAAGCTTAAGTGACACAACCCATTTTACGAGTGGACGTAATGCGGCAGCCAATGTTGGTGTCACCCCTCGGCAACACTCAAGTGGTGGAAAAGTACGAATAGGTCATATAGCCAAATACCGTGGAGAGATAACATTACGCAGTCACTTGTTTCTCGGAGCCAGAGCGGTTATCAGTCAGTTAAAGCATCGAGAGCCAAAAACGAAAAAAGAACAATGGCTCAAAGCATTAGTTGAAAGACGCGGTGTGAAGTGCGCCGCCATTGCATTAGCAAATAAAACAGTTAGGACAGCGTATGCCATGCTGAAAAAGGGCACGAGTTATGAACCCAGTTTACTAGCCAATTAATATTTAGCCTTCAATAACAGAAACAACAGTATTGACCAAGAACCTGCGTTAAGCGGTTAGACCCACCCTTGATAGCCTGTAAAGTGCCTGGCGTGTTAAAACACCGAGTAGGAGAAGAGGCACAAGGGCGCGAATACATCAAAGGGCCGAGGTAGCTCCTCATTATGAGCCCGCATATAAGCACGCAGTCTGACAAAATTAACGAAGGGTATTGTGCAATAGGAGGAGTCCATATAAGGTACTTTAGTGCCGAATCGGACGTCGAAAAGAGCGGTCAGCTTGCAGCGGTCAATCGCGCGAAACAAGTTTCACGCCTACATGTAGCAGCGGGTTTATCCCGCGTCCTTGGCGCTAGGCTTTAGGTTCTAGGCGCTAGGACGCGATGTAAAATCGCTGCTACCTCGTATTTCGCATCTCGTATTTCGCATCTCGTATTTCGCATCTCGTATCTCGAACCTCGTTACTCGTTACTCGTTACTCGTTACTAGTTACTCGTAACTTTCCCCTCGTAACTTTACTCTTTCCCCTCGTAACTTTCCCCTTTCCCCTCGTAACTTTCCCCTTTCCCCTCGTAACTAAAAAAGGCCACACAGTTAAACTGTGTGGCCTTTGTACTTAACGGAATTTTAAATTAAATGTCGAAGCGGTCGGCGTTCATTACTTTCACCCATGCGTCGACAAAGTCTTTTACAAAACGTTCGTTGTTGTCGTCTTGTGCGTAAAACTCTGCGTACGAGCGTAGGATTGAGTTTGAACCAAACACTAAATCAACGCGTGTTGCTGTCCATTTAGTTGCACCTGTGTTGCGCTCAACAATATCGTAAAGACCATTACCTGTTGGCTTCCATGTGTAAGCCATGTCAGTTAGGTTTACAAAAAAGTCTGTGCTAAGTGTGCCTACATTATCTGTAAACACGCCATGCTTAGAGCCGCCATGATTAGTGCCTAGTACACGCATACCACCAACAAGGGCGGTCATTTCTGGTGCTGTTAAGCCCATTAATTGCGTACGCTCTAACATTAGCTCTTCTGCTGAAACCGCATAGTCTTTCTTCAACCAGTTACGGAATCCATCGTGAATTGGCTCAAGTACGTCGAACGAGTCTGCATCTGTCATCTCGTCTGTCGCATCACCACGACCCGGCGCAAATGGCACGGTTATATCAACACCCGCCGCTTTTGCTGCTTGCTCAACCGCAGCTGAACCACCCAGAACAATTAAATCAGCGAGACTTACTGGTTTACTTAAACCCGCTTGTACAGATTCAAGTGCGCTTAATACTTTAGCTAAACGCTCAGGCTCGTTACCTTGCCAATCTTTTTGCGGTGCTAGGCGAATACGAGCACCATTTGCACCACCGCGATGATCTGAACCACGGTAAGTGCGGGCGCTATCCCATGCTGTTGCGATTAAGTCTGCTTGGCTTACACCACAGTTAAGTAGCTTGGTTTTAAGTTCGCTAATTTCGCTGTCTGATAATGTATAATCAACCGCTGGGATCGGATCTTGCCAGATCAGATCTTCGCTTGGTACATCGGCACCTAAATAACGTGATTTAGGACCTAAGTCACGGTGCGTTAGTTTGAACCATGCACGTGCAAACACATCACTAAAGTATTCAAAATCATCGTTAAAACGCTCGATAATCTTACGATAGGTTGGGTCCATCTTCATCGCCATATCGGCGTCGGTCATAATAGGATTTAAACGAATTGATGGATCTTCTACATCAACGGGTTTGTCTTCTTCTTTAATATCGATTGGTTCCCACTGCCACGCACCTGCCGGGCTCTTCTTAAGTTCCCACTCGTAGTTAAGCAGTAAGTAGCAATAGCCGTTATCCCACTTAGTTGGGTGAGTTGTCCATGCGCCTTCGATGCCCGACGTCATGGTATCGCGACCAATACCACGTGAATTGTGGTTGTTCCAGCCAAGGCCTTGCTCAAATACATCAGCTGCTTCTGGCTCAGGGCCTACGTTTTCTTCGCTACCATTACCATGGGTTTTACCCACAGTGTGGCCACCGACTGTAAGCGCTGCAGTTTCTTCGTCATCCATTGCCATACGGGCAAATGTTTCGCGAACTTGTTCAGCCGTTTTAAGCGGATCAGGGTTGCCATTCACCCCTTCTGGGTTTACATAAATTAAGCCCATTTGTACCGCTGCTAATGGGTTTTCCATGGTGTCTGGTTTAGCTACATTTGAATAGCGCTCATCACTAGGTGCTAACCATTCTTTTTCAGCGCCCCAGTAAACGTCTTTTTCTGGGTGCCAAATATCTTCGCGGCCACCGGCAAAACCAAATGTTTTTAAACCCATTGATTCATATGCCATATTACCGGCTAAGATCATTAAATCTGCCCAAGAAAGCTTGTTACCGTATTTCTTTTTAATTGGCCAAAGTAAACGGCGTGCTTTATCTAGGTTAGCGTTATCTGGCCACGAATTTAATGGCGCAAAACGCTGATTACCTGTACCACCGCCACCACGGCCATCTTCTAAACGGTATGAACCCGCTGAGTGCCATGCCATACGGATCATTAAACCACCGTAATGGCCCCAGTCAGCAGGCCACCATTCTTGGCTTTCAGTCATTAAGTTTTTTAAATCGGTTTTAACGGCTTCAAGGTCAAGAGATTTGAATGCTTCTGCGTAATTAAAGTCTTTGCCGTAAGGATTCGTTTTGCTGTCGTGTTGATGAAGAATGTCGAAATTGAGTGCGTTCGGCCACCAGTCGGTATTTGATTGAGCGGTGACAGTGTTACTACCATGCATTACCGGGCATTGGCCCGTTTTTCCATTACTCATTATATGCTCCTCATAAGCTAAAAATATGACGAAACGCTAAAAAGTCGCTTTTATCCCTTTCGTCACAAAGAGAGATTTTCTAATAGTTATGAATAACTAATAGCGAATAAGTTCCTGTTGTTTAAAACTATAGGAGTTGTACTTTAATAAAGCTAGATCCAGAACATAGTTTTAAATCGATTGCACCGATAGAAAAATCTGATTTGATTCATTTTATAAAACCGTCCATTTTATAAGGGTATTTTTAAACAGCGAGTAGCCCTTATGAAAACCATTAATCCTGACGTTGCTAGACAACTAAGCATTAACTTTTTTATCGCCAATTTACCTATCTTGATGTTAACAGGCCTGGTCGTCGCATCGCTTGTGGGGCTAACCTTTAGAAGCTCGGTGTTGTTTTGGCTAGCGCTGTTAATCACACCATTGAGCATTAATTATTTATATTCTAAAAAACGTATTAAACAATTTTGCAAAGACAATAAATGCACTGATATTTCTTGTCTTGCTAAGCAAGCTGATTAATTTTTAATTTTATTACCCAGTCACCAGATTATTTAGCCAACAACTTGTATAAATATTAATTAGTTATGTGAGCTTTTGCGGCAATTTGAAGGTGACAGTAACGCCGTTATCAGGTTTGCTATCGATGCTCACTTCGCCTTGCAGCGCTTGCGTTGCAAGGTTATAAACTATCGACATACCTAAACCACTGCCACCATTGCCTCGCTTGGTAGTGAAAAATGGCTCAAATACCTTATGCATTACATCTTCGGTCATGCCATGACCGTTGTCTTTATAGGTTATGGTGTAGCTATTGGTGTCGTTATCGATGCTTACAGCGATATCTATGCGGTTTTGCTCACGGCCAACAAATCCGTGGACACAGCTATTATTTACAAGATTTAAGAATATTTGACTAAGTGCCCCCGGAACGGTTATTAGCGAAAAGTCATCAACACAGTTGATGTTTACTTCAACATTATGACTACGTGTAAGTGGCATTAAGCTATGTAAGATATTTTCAAAGTAATCTTTAATGTTGGTTTCGAGTAAATTAAGCGATGATTGATCAACCGCTGTTTGTTTAAAGTCACTGATTAGCTTTGCAGCCCGTTCAAGGTTGGTAAACGATATTTTGATACACTCGTTTAAATGATTCATGCCTTCAAGTAGGGCCGCTTTTGTTAAGGTATTTGAATCTATGTGTTTATTAAGCATATTTAGCTTATCTTTTGCCGAACTATTTGCTGTGACTGCTATGCCAATCGGCGTATTAACCTCATGGGCAATACCCGCAACAAGATTACCCAGTGAAGCCATTTTTTCGGCTTCAATGAGCTTTTCTTGCATCGCGGTCAGTTCAGATAAAGTTTTTTCAAGCGTACGCGTTCGTTCTGCAACACGTTGTTCTAGATGTTGATTGGCACGCTCAAGTTCTGCATTGATGCGTTCGTTTTCTTGTGCAGACAAGGCTCTGCCATAAAGATCAGCCAAAGCACCGATGAATGAACATTCGTCTTCTGTCCATTGCCTTGTTCCACCTATGTGCTCACAGCAAAATATACCAATCATTTTTCCTTTATATCGAATTGGCGCATCGAGCATTGCACCTATGTTAAGAGGTGTTAAGTAACTTTCGCTAAATTCATACGTAGCAGGGTCGGTATGAGCATCTTCGGCAGTAATCGTACGTTGGGTGTCGAGTGCTTTAAAATAGGCTGGGTATGCATCACGTGGGAGCACTAACATTTGGATTTCTTTGCCGTTTTCTCTATCGAGTAGTAACCGGCATTCAATTGCGGTGTTTTCTTCATTTAACAGCCAGATCCCTGCTCGGCCAATTTCTAGGCCATCAAGTACAGCATTCAGAATTAAGCGTTCAGCTAATTCAACATTGCCACTATCAAGATCAGAAGAAATTGATACTCCATACAGCAGTTGGACTAGTTGTTGGCGCATACTCTCACCTTTTAGTTTTACGACTCCTTAAGTCTAGACGAACATTGTGATTCTGACAGAACGAATATAAGTTTTTAAAAACTCATTAAGTATTAAGTAGTTGTTCAGATTAAAATGGGTATATTGTACCTAACTCCTGTTGATACCCCTTACGACTTTATGTTGTTTAAGCAGTTTGGCCAGCTCTCCCCCGAGCTGGCTTTTTTTTGCCTAGTCCACAATGCTCACGCATGTTACAGTTACCTCAGAAATCACTAAAAATTAATATGTCATGCGTTATACCTTAATTTTAATCACTTTTTTAATGAGCTTTAGTACATTTGCAGCAGCTCAAAATGAGCCAGAAAACCGCCCAGCTTTAACCGAAGCAGAGCAACAACAAGCTCTCGATAAGCTTCAAGAACCTATGTATAAGCCATTGTTAGAGCGCTATATTCTTGATGAATTAAAAGCTGTGCGCCAAGACCAACAAAAACTGCGCGAAGATGTAACAAAACAAGTTGCTCATACGCAACTAGATACTGCCGACCGTGCATTAACTTATACAACCGACACCATTAATAATGTGTTTTTCATTATTACGATTACAGCTTCAATTTTGGTTTTAGTCGGTTGGAATTCACTGCGTGATGTGAAAAACAAAGTAGAAGACATAGTAAACTCACGTGTTAGTGCGATCACACAAGAATACGAAGAGCGCCTAAAAGTACTTGAAGAAAAGCTACGTGAGCGATCTGAAGAGATCTTATTAAACCAACAAAAGATCTCAATCACCAATGAAGTTCATTCTTTATGGATGCGTGCCAATTTAGAAAGCGATGTTGCGAACAAGATTGAGATTTTTGACGAGATCTTAAAACGTAAACCAGAAGACGTAGAAGCCATTGCCTACAAAGCAGATGCTCTGTTAGAAATTAACGAAACAGGTGAAGCTATCGAGCTTTGTAATCAAGCATTAGAAATTGATAGCGACTACGGCTACGCATACTGGCAACGTGCTTGTGCCTATGCGTTACTGCACAAACACGCCGATGCAATGGCTGATATTCGTATGGCCCTTGAGTATTCTCCTAACCTACGTAACGAGCTATTACACGAAAGCGCGTTTGCCAGCCTACACGACAACGACAGCTTTAATTCGTTGCTAAACGAAACGGCTTAGCCGAAACCCATGTAGCAGCGGGTTTATCCCGCGTCATAGGCGAGCTCTGGGTTCTAGGTGCTAGGCGCTAGGGTTTAGGTTCTAGGTTCTAGGTTCTAGGTTCTAGTACTCTTTCACATATATTTTGATCAGTTGCCCCTACTTAAATTCAGGTAACTGATCTTTTTCAATCAATAATTCAATACTCCTGCTTTTTCCAGTAACTGATGTTATAAATTTCTTCTTCTTAAGAACTGAAATCATTGAATGAACACTTGAAGATGCGGTTCCAAAGTAGCGCTCAAAATCACTTTCAGCAGGCGCAATCCCATTCACTTTTGTGTAGTAATAAATAAATGCTAAATACTGACCTTGCTTTGCTGTAAACAGTGGCGACTCTTCTTTATTCATAATGAACTTTTACCCTAATCAACGATCCTTTAACTCATATAAACTTACTTAATATTGTTATGAACCGAAAGTATATTGTTGAATTATCAGAAGAAGAAAAACAAGAATTAATAGACTATTGCAAAAAAGGCATGGTCAATGTTCGAAAGTACAAGCGGGCTGCTATTTTGTTAAAAGCTGACCGTTGTAGATATACAACAGAGCAAATATGTGAAGCAGTTCAAGTGAGCTCTTCCACCGTATTTCGAGTCAAACGCCAGTTTGTTGAAGAAAATCTAGCGGCAGCTTTGAATGAAGGTGCACGAAGTGGTGCAATGAGAAAAACTTCTGCGAAAGATGAAGCAACGTTAATCGCCACAGCTTGCACTAAGCCACCAACAGGTCACGCTAGATGGACATTATCTTTACTTGGAGAGCGATTAGTTACGTTAACCGATTTAGATAGTATCTCGTATGAAACAATACGGAGGCGCCTTAAAGAGAATGCACTAAAGCCATGGCAAAAAAAGATGTGGTGTGTGGCGACAATGGATGCTGAATATATCGCGCGGATGGAACATGTGCTCGAGTTGTATGCTGAGCCAGCAGATGAGTTAAACCCCATAATTAACTTTGATGAGGCGATGAAACAACTTGTAGATGATACTCGACCGGCACAACCAATGAAGCCGGGGCAGACTAAGCGGTTAGATTATGAATATAAACGTGTAGGTGTGGCCAACTTATTTGTATTCTTCGATCGCCATCGAGGGTGGCGGCATGTTAAAGCAACAGAAAGAAAGACGAAAATTGACTTTGCTAATTGTATGAGGGATTTAGTTGATCTTCATTATCCACATGCGAACAAAGTAAAAGTTGTGTTAGATAACTTATCAACTCATACAGAAGGAGCGTTATATAAAGCATTTTCTCCACAGGAAGCACGGCGGATTTTAAATAAACTAGAATTACATTACACACCAAAACACGCGAGTTGGCTAAATATGGTCGAGATAGAAATTGGTAATATGAATAAGCAATGTTTAGATAGACGTATAGCAAGCATGGAAGAACTAAAGACAGAACTCGCGGCCTGGGAATGGATCCGGAATAAAGAAAGAACAAGTATAAACTGGATGTTTAATGTTGAGTTAGCTCGTGAAAAACTTCAGAGGTCCTATGGTGCCCTCAACTAGTCAGAACTTGTGTGATGAAGTACTAGGTCCTAGGCGCTAGGACGCGATGTAAAATCGCTGCTACCTCATATCTCACATCTCGAATCTCATATCTCGAATCTCGAATCTCATATCTCGAATCTCGAATCTCATATCTCGAATCTCATATCTCGAATCTCATATCTCGAATCTCATATCTCGAATCTCATATCTCGCATCTCATATCTCGCATCTCGTTACTCGTACCTTTACTCTCGCATCTCGTTACTCGTACCTTTACTCTCGCTAACTTGAACCCACTAAATTTCACCCATAAAAAAAGAGCAGCTAGGCTGCTCTTTTTTCTAACGGAAGAATAACACTTTGGTTATTTTGCCATTTTCTATTTTGTAGCTGGTAACGAACTCAGAGCGCTTGTCGACGACTTTAGGGTCTTGTGTACAGGTTTCAGACAGTTCGTGATCAATCACGATGTTGCCAAGTACAATGCGTTTAATTGGCGATGATTTAATGCACTTTAGCTTTTTAAACATGATGCCGTATCGTGCAATGAGTTTTTCTTTACCGGTGAACATCAACTCATTCGGGAATGTATAAAACTCAACGTTTTCATCGTACATTTTGATAAAAGCATCAATGTTACGAGCATTATAAGCTGCAATCAGCTGTTCAATCACCGCCATCGATTCACGTGACTGACGTGCTTTTTCTTGCTGCTTCGCTGTTAGTGCTTCTTTAGCTTGGTTAACGGCTTTTTCTGCTTCTGCAACGGCTTGCTGTTTTTCGGCAACTGTTTTTGGTTGTTCTGCAGGTGCTGGGGTTTGTGTACCGAGTACTTTGCTATCATCAACTTCTGCAACCGCTTTTAAGGCTGCGGCTGTCGCTTTTTGTTCGTCGCTGCTTGTGGTTGTTTCACTCGTTGCCTTCGCAGCTTCTTCAGCTTTTTCTTCTACTTGAGCGGCTTCTACAGTCGCTTTTTCAGTTTCAGACGCTGATTTTTGCTCTGTAGCTGGCTTTTCTTCAATAAACTCTAAGCTAGGTACGTCCTTCTTTTCGGCTTTTTGTTCATTGCTCGTTTGAGGTTGGGTTTGTTCGGTGGTTTCGTCACTTGCAATTGACTGCCAAGAGAGTAATAAACTGATTGCAAAAAATAACGGTTTCATACTTTTCCTAAATGCATCATTCCTGATTTGAGGCGCTAAGGTAGCAAATTCTAGCTGTTTGGCATAGTTTTTTACCAATATTGCTCTACTGTGATCTGCCCTGGTTCACGGCGTCTGTTGCGGCTAAAACCAAGCTCTAGCAAAATAGCCGTAGTATCTTTTACCATTTGTGGGTTACCGCAAATCATAAATTGTGCGGTATCAGGTACAGTTGGGCGCCCTATTACATCAAATAAACGATGATCTTTAATTACGTCTGTGATCCGGCCATTAAAACCGATAGTGGCTGACTCTCGGCTGACTACAGGCGAATAGTAAAGATTTGGGTACTGCAGCTGTAGCGCTTTAATGCGTTCTTGATAACTTAAGTCCTCGTTAAGACGAACTCCATGCACTAAATGAACATGCTCAAACTTTTGCCACACTTCGCCCTGCTCTAATATTGAAATAAAAGGCCCAAGCGCAGTACCTGTACTCAGCATATAGAGCTGCTCACTGCTTGGTACTTCATCAAGGGTAAAAAAACCTGTCGCGCGGCGCTCTATTGTCACAGAGTCACCCGGCTTTAATTTTGCGAGTTGCTGAGAAAGTTGACCGTCTTTGACATTAATAAGATAAAACTCGAGGTCGGGATTGTTCGGCGCATTCACATAAGAATATGCACGAGCTACACGTTTATCACCTACTTGCATCGCAAGCTTTGTAAACTGTCCCGCAGTGAATGGCTCAACATCGGCATTAACGATTAAGCTAAATAATGAGTCGGTCCACCATTTAACGTCTTTTACCTTAGCTTCAACCCAATTAGACATACACATCCTCAATTGTTGTTCCTCTATTAAAAGTGGCAACAATTAGTTGAATTTTCAAGTTTTAAGGGGCGGTTGCGAGATGCGGGCAGGATTTTACGCAGGTAAACTTGTAGCTATAAAAAAAGCCGCATAAATGCGGCTTTGAGGTTAGTCTCACTTCACTTTGGGCGTATTTCCAAATTTCAGTGAATACGTTACCAAGGAACTTATTTAAATTGATTCTAAAGCAATTTTAACCATTTCGTTAAAAGTGCTTTGACGCTCTTCACTTGGTGTCGCTTCACCAGTGATTACGTGGTCACTCACAGTAAATAGTGCCATCGCTTTTGCGCCGTATTCAGCGGCTACGCCGTACATGCCAGCTGTTTCCATATCAACAGCAAGTACGCCTAGCTTGTCTAATTCTTGATAGAATGTGTTATCTGCTTGGTAGAATGTATCTGTTGTAAATACATTACCTACTTTCGCTTCAATGCCTAATTCTTTGGCTGCGTTTACACCGTTAAGTAGTAAACCGAAATCAGCAATTGCGGCAAAGTCGTAACCACGTACGCGCGCACGGTTTACGTTTGAATCTGTGCTTGCACCTTGTGCAAAGATAACGTCACGAATTTTGATATCGCTACCAATACCGCCACAGGTACCAATACGAATTAGATTTTTAACGCCGTAACTAACGATCAATTCACGGGCATAAATTGACATTGATGGAATACCCATCCCAGAACCCATAATACTAACTGGCTTACCTTTGTAGGTACCGGTAAAACCATACATATTACGAACGCCTGTTACTTGTTTTGCGTCATCTAAAAAGTTTTCAGCAATGTATTGAGCGCGAAGCGGATCACCCGGCATTAATACCGTTTCTGCAAATTCGCCTACATTGGCGCTGATATGAGGAGTACTCATTATTGGTTTCCTTTTTTGTTCGCTAATAGCTTGTCGTTAAAGCTATCACCGTATTCAAGTGCAGGAAGATTAAACCACTGGGCAAGGGTTTGACCTATGTCTGCAAAACTAGCTCGTTCTCCAAGCGGGGTGTTTGTCATTCCCGGTTGGTATGCAAGTACTGGCACGTATTCACGTGTATGGTCAGTGCCTGCTGCTGTTGGATCACATCCGTGATCGGCCGTGATAATTAATACATCATCACTATTTAGCTGATTTAAGATAGTCGGTAGATAATCATCAAACTCTTTTAATGCTTTAGCATAGCCAACTGCATTACGGCGATGACCGTACTTTTCATCAAAATCAACTAAGTTTGTAAAAATCAAACTATGGTCAGGTGCGCTTGCAATTACTTCTGAGGTTTTCTCAAGTAAGTTCATTAGCCCTGGCGCTTTGTGTTTTTGGGTGATGCCTTGGTGCGCATAGATATCGGCAATTTTACCAATACTGATCACTTCACCGCCGTCTTGCGATAATTTATCAAGCAAGGTTGGCGACGGTGGCAGCACCGAATAGTCACGACGATTGCCTGTACGGGCAAAATCGTCACGGCTCGAACCCAAAAATGGCCGCGCAATCACTCTTCCTATGTTCATTTCATCAAGCAGCGCCCGTGCGATTTCGCAAACCTGATAAAGTTTCTCCAGTCCAAATGATTCTTCGTGCGCGGCTATTTGAAACACGCTATCAACTGAGGTGTAGCAAATCGGCATACCGGTTTGCATGTGCTCTTCACCTAGCTGTTCTAAAATGGTTGTTCCTGAGGCATAGCAGTTACCTAAAATGCCAGGAATACCTGCGCGAGCAATTAGCTCATCAACAAATTCTTGTGGAAAACACGGCTGTGTATTAGGGAAGTAACCCCAATCAAATAACACAGGTACACCGGCCATTTCCCAGTGCCCTGAAGGCGTGTCTTTACCACTAGATAACTCTTTAGCGTAACCCCATGCGCCAATAGGTGCTTGGCGGTCACTAACTAAACAAGGTTCTTTACCTGCGGCTTCGCATGCATCAGCTAAACCTAAACGGGTAAGATTAGGTAGCGATAAGTGCTCACCTGTTTCTTCTGCATAGGCTTTAAGTAAATGAGCAAAGGTATTTGCGCCTACATCACCAAACTTCTCTGCGTCAGGTGCTGCGCCAATTCCTAGGCTATCTGCCATTAAGATGAGTGCTCTTGCCATGGGTACCTCGTTATCAATATGTGAATACTTTATATGCTCTTCGAATTTTTGGTACAGGACATAAGTCCTGTTTCATAAAACAGAAACATTATAAATTTGCATCTCTAAGCGAAGCAAAAGAGATTAATCGTGTCTTTTTTGCTATTGTGATCTACCTAACAATGTTTCCTTCTGTGTGGGCGAGAACTTTAGTGACACGAACAATTATAGCTATTGCTGGCGCATCTGCGTCGGGCAAGTCTCTTTTTAGCAAGACAATTTATAACGAATTAGTCAATGAGCTTGAACCGGGCGCGATCGCAGTGATCGAAGAAGATGCTTATTACAAAGACCAGTCGCATTTGCCGTTTGACCATCGAACGCAAACCAATTACGACCATCCTGATGCTTTCGAGCATGAGCTTTTGCATGAGCACTTACTTCAATTGCGCGCTGGAAAATCAGTAGACGTACCAACTTATGACTATGCAATGCATACCCGTAGCGATGAAACGCGTCGAGTTGCACCTGCAAAAGTACTTATCGTTGAAGGTATTTTGCTATTGAGTGATCCGGCACTTCGAAAAGAATTTGATATTAAGGTGTTCATTGATACACCTTTAGATATCTGCCTTATGCGCCGTATGCAACGAGATATGGAGCAGCGTGGCAGAACATTACAGTCCGTTGTTGATCAATATCAAGCGACAGTGCGACCTATGTTTTATCAGTTTATTGAGCCATCTAAGCACAAAGCTGATCTCGTAGTCACACGCGGCGGTATGAATCGCGTTGCCATTGATATAATTAAAAGTAAAATAAAATATTTACTGCAACAATAACAACGGGAAACAGTCAGTATGACAACATTTATGAGCTTAGTAGGCATTGTTGTGCTACTAGGCATTGCTTTTGCGGCTTCAACGAACCGTAAAGCAATTAATTTAAGAACTGTAGGCATCGCCTTTTTACTTCAAGTGTTAATTGGTGGCTTTGTCTTGTTCTTTGAAGTGGGCAAAAACGTACTGGCAAGTATGTCGCGAGGAGTCTCATCAGTTATTGGTTATGCCAATGACGGGATTAGCTTCTTATTTGGCTCACTGGCATCGCAAGATACTTTAGGGTTTATTTTTGCGATACAAGTATTGCCCGTTATCGTGTTCTTCTCAGCACTCGTTGCTGTGTTGTATCACATCGGGGTGATGGATTGGATAATCAAGATTCTAGGCGGTGGCTTACAAAAGCTATTGAAAACCTCGCGCCCTGAATCGCTTTCTGCGACCGCCAATATTTTCGTTGGCCAAACAGAAGCACCATTGATTGTTAAACCATTTATCGCCAGCATGACTAAGTCAGAGCTATTTGCGGTAATGGTTGGTGGCCTTGCTACTGTAGCCGGTTCTGTTATGGCAGGTTACGTAACAATTGGTGTAGAGCTTAAATACTTAATTGCAGCCAGCTTTATGGCGGCACCAGGTGGTTTCTTAATGGCAAAAATGATTGTGCCAGAGACCGAAACACCGAAAGAAGATTTAGCTGATTTAGACGTACAAGAAGAAAAACCGGTTAACGTAATTGATGCAGCCGCATCAGGTGCCGCAAACGGGATGCAACTAGCACTTAACGTAGGTGCGATGTTACTTGCTTTCGTAGCACTTATTGCACTTCTAAATGGGTTATTAGGCGGTATTGGTGGTTGGTTTGATCATCCAACATTAACGCTACAAGAAATTTTAGGTTACGTATTCGCTCCAGTTGCATGGTTATTAGGTGTACCGTGGAACGAAGCAGTAATCGCAGGCAGTTTTATAGGTCAGAAGGTTGTAGTTAACGAATTTGTTGCTTACCTCGACTTTATTAATTATCGCGATACGTTAAGTGCGCACACACAAGCGATTGTCACATTCGCGTTATGTGGGTTTGCTAACTTATCATCGATAGCAATTTTACTAGGTGGATTAGGCGGTATGGCGCCTAGTCGGCGAAAGGATATCGCACGCTTAGGGCTCAGGGCAGTGTTAGCAGGATCTATGGCTAACCTCATGAGTGCAGCAATTGCAGGTTTTTTCCTCTCGCTAGCTTAGAAACTTAATGAGATGAGCCGTAGTTGCAAAACAATAGGATAGGACTTTAAGGGGTTAAAGGTCTATCTGACTTGAACGATACTTCACCAAGGGCCGCAAGGCCCTTTTATCGTTTTATGTGCTAAGATTTAATTACTAAGTCCTTTTAAGTACATAAATGAACTATTTACGACTTTATTTGCTAATTCTTTTCTTTAGTTGGCCAGCACTGAGTAAGCCGACCCTAACCGTTGTGACTGAACTGTCGCCACCTAATCAAACTCTAATCAATAACCAAGTTGCCGGTGAGAGCACCGAGCTTGTGAAAGCCATTTTTGCTAAAGCTAATTTGAACGCGAATATAGAGCTTTACCCTTGGGCCCGTGCTTACAATATGGCACTGAAGAAACCGAATATCTTTATTTATAGTATGGCGAAAACTGCTGAACGCGAAAAACATTTTCATTGGATTGGTGAAGTGGCAACCTACCAAATGGGCTTTGTTAAGTTGAGCTCTCGCAGCGATATAAACATCACTGCAAACGAGCAAGCTAAGCAATATAAAGTAGCGGTTCAGCGTCATGACCTAGCGGCGCAGCGCTTAACAGAGCGTGGTTATACAGTGGTATATACCTCTGATATCAATAAGTCGTATCAACTGTTGATGTCGGGCAAGGTTGATTTAATCATTGATGATAAGAACTATATTGCGGCTATGGCTGAGCAATTAGCGCTGGATGAAACTCGTTTCAGCTTTGCTCATGCAATCGATTTTTTAACCATGAAAGGCTATCTCGCCGCAAATATTAATAGCGATGAGCGCTATGTAAATGCCCTAAAAGCAGCGTTTAATGAGGTAATGAGCACACCAAGATACAATGCAGTGATGATGCTCGCGCAGCGACCTTAATTCGCTTTGTATTGCTCAATATAAGTCTCTAATAACCCTTGTTTACTGAGCTTGTCATAACTTGCCTGTAATCGGCTTACAAGCTCTTCGGGTAAGGCCTTATTGAGTGCTAGAAAATTACCAACCGTACCATTAAGTGGCAACTCAACCAACTTAACCACTTCTCTGCCTTGGTGACCATACTGCATTAATTGGTATTTAAACGACAGCTCCGAGCCAATAATGAGCTCTATTTTGTTTTTGAAAAATAAGTTAATACACTCGTAATAGTGACTCACTTTAAGAAGGTTTTTATCACTGCGAAAACCAATACTCTCTACAAACTTTTCGTAAATACTATCTCTTACTACGCACAGGCTATGATCTTTCACTTGCGATAAGTCGATGGGATTAATGCGGTCATTTGATTGCAAGCGATAAAAAAAGTTACGAGAGGAAGCCATTGGACCAACCCACTTGAATAACTCTTCACGGTCGGGAATACGTGCTGTAGAGACCAGACCTGACAGCGGCTTTTGCTGAGCTAGGTGATACGCCCGAGACCAAGGTAAGAGCTCGAATTGGCATTCAATGTTTGCATCAACGCACATTGCTTTAACAAACTCGAGGTTTATGCCTTCTAAATGCCCTTTATTTGAGAAGTTATACGGCGGAAATTGCTCGGTGTAGATGGTGACACTATCTTTTGCCAATACTACAGGTGCAAAGCTTAGGCATGCTAACAACAAATATTTTAAGATAATTAATACACTCTAATGACATAGCTGCATTAAATATAGAAATATTCACTAGCTCAGTCAATTTTTAGGCATAAAAAAAGCAAGCCGTAGCTTGCTTCTTCTTAACTTTTACTAAAAGTAAAAATTATAACGGAGTGATGTTATCCGCTTGAGGACCTTTTTGACCTTGTGAAAGAGTGAACTCTACACGTTGGCCTTCAGCTAAAGTTTTGAAACCTTCGCTTTTGATAGCGCTGAAGTGAGCGAAAACGTCTGGACCATTTTCTTGCTCGATGAAACCAAAACCTTTAGATTCGTTAAACCACTTAACTGTACCTGATACGATGTTAGACATAGTATTATTCCTGATATAAAAAATTAAACATGCCCTAGTGGGCGGGTGTAGCAAAAAATGAGATGGTACTTAAAAACTTCAGGACGGTACTACAAGTATTACTTATACAACAACGAAATAAAGATTTATTAATTACACGCTTTCTTTCTAGCTGGTGCCCACTATATAGAGTTAGTTTGATAAGTCAAACACTATCGACATTAAAATTCAAACTCTAAAGCCAAGCGAAAGCTATGATCTTTGCCTGATTGGCTAAGCTCACTAATAAAACCTGCTTCCCATTTTAACTGGCGTTTAGGGCTAAATCTGTGTAAGCCAGTAAAGCCAGGACCTACTCCAATAAAGTCCTCACCCGCGTATATTTCGATCGATGGTTGAAAAGCCGAACGATAGCGATAACGATACTGTAAGCGAAACTCACTTTCCCACTCGTTTTCAATATCAGCCCCCCATTCATACACTAAAAATGCGTTCATAGTCAGGCTTGTACGGCCAAACTCTTTTTCCCATAAAAAACCTGTCGTCGCTTCGTAAGCATCGAGTGTATGCTGTTTTTCAAGCTCAAATAATGCTCCCCAATCGGCCCACAAACGACCTTGCTCGACCAATTGCCAACGTAATTCTACTTCATACGAAGATAAACCAAAGTCACCGTTATCATCGCGCTCGCCAACTAAGTAGCCCTCAAGGCTCATGGTGTCGTTAATTGCGCCGCCAAAGCCTGCACGCTGTGCAAGCACATTACCGCTATCAGTTTGCCTAGACACCAAACGCCACTCAACTTCGCGCTCAAAAGGCAATACATAAGGGTGGTACACTTTATCAACCACCATGCCATCAGCATGAGCGACTTGGCTGATACTTGCTAACAACAAACAAGTTAAGCTAACTATTAAGAACCGCATACTGGCTCCTTGGTCTTTTTAGTTTTTAAAACGTGGGCTAAGGCGATAAATGCGAATGTAAAAACGATATACACCCATAGCGCGGTTTTGCTTGGCGTAGCTTCGTAACCTACTAAGGCTTTTAATACGCGCCCAAGCTCTGAGTTTTCAACTAAAAACCCACGCCAATCTAAATAATTTGAGGTCACATCGAGTAAATCGATCTGACTTGCTAAATCAAGAAATATCAATAGCTTTGCTGTTGCATTTAAGGCAAGCAACACAACCAATGGCTGCTCGCCTACGCGCTTAGCAATACTCTCAAGCAAAAAGAACAACAACACGCCAAAGCTAATACAAATGCCCACACCTAAAGATGTACCCAGTATCAATGGCTCAGCAGTATCTTTACTGTGCCAAAAACTGACTAAATAAATCATATAATGGCTTAAATACAACGTCATGGTTGCAATCAAGGCCAGCGCAGCAGCTATGCTTCGTTGCTGACAGCTAATTAATGCAGCGATAAAGATGACAATACACAGTAGCATTTGAATAAACTCTAAGCCTCTGTGATCAAATAACTGACTCAGCCAAGCAGCGCCTTGCACAAACACTAAGCTTAGTAGCGTACCAATCACTGCATAAATACTCAGTTGGCGCTGACTTAAAGGCACAATTAAACTCAAAAGCACGGCTAAAATCACCACAGGCAAAAGCTGATTAATGCTCATTAATAAACTAGTTATCAGCATCATTCACCTCCGTAGCCACGACAGTTCCTCTGGCTGTATTAGGCGAAAATTCACCAAAAAAGTCATAACGCCCAGGGCTGAGCGGTCCGATATAAATGACACTTGTGCGCCCCGGATAAAGCACTTTTTCGCGGTTTAAGTCAAAGCTATCGAACTCTTCTGGCGTGTCATCTTGGTTTTCGATCAAAAGCCGCAGTTTTTTATTAGCAGGTACTTTTATTTCAGCGGGGTAAAACAAGTGATCTTTTAAAATCAGCTTGTACTCTTTGGCATAGGCAAGCCAAGACGACATATATAGTATCAACATAGAAATTGCCAAAATCCATTTATTCACTGACATCTCCTTGCATAAAAGAGACACTCACCCGCAAGCCACCAAGGTGACTGTCAGCTAAAGCAATATCAGCGTTATAAATCGACACTATGTGTTCAACAATGGCCATACCAAGCCCGGCTCCTTGTTCACCTGATGGATGTTTATCGCCACCCACACGGTAAAAACGGTTAAAAATACGCTGTTTTTGAGCTTCATCAATACCGGGGCCCGAGTCATCTATTTGCCAGATAAAACGATTGTTTTCGGTTTTCAGAGTAATACAAATCTCTCCCGCAGCTGGGGTATATTTTATGGCGTTACTCAGTAAATTGCCAAACAAAGTAACTAAGGTGAATTCGTCACCGGCGATGATAAAATCATCGCCATCAATGCTAATTGTGTGCTCTTTTTCGTCAATACGATCATAAAGTTGTGAGGCAACCTGCTGGCTAATTTCTAACACCGACACGGGGCTAAATTGCGCTTGCCATTGCTCTGGATAGGTACGCCCCAAAATCAGCATTTGTTCAACGATATTGCTCAGCTTATCAACGCCTTTTTCCATCGCATCAAGCTCAATACTCTCAATACCTTGAGCTACTAAATTATGCACATTGATTTTTAAACTACTGAGCGGGGTACGCAGTTCATGGGCCGCATCAGAGGCAAAAAAGCGCTCTCGTAAATAAGCACTTTCAACTCGTTTGAATAGATCATTTAAACGGCTAATTACGGGTTTTATTTCTTGCTCTGGGGTTTGCCAAGGAATAGCTGTAAAATCATTTGCTTGACGATGTTTGAGTTGATTTGATAACCGTGTTAGTGGTGCAAGCCCTTGTTTTACAAATACACTAATAAGAAGGGCAAGGATAGGCACACTCCATAACAGCGGCGTCATGGCCGACAAAATCACGGTTTCGGTTAGTGCCACACGTTTGCTCAAAGGCTCTGCAATAAGCACTCGCTTATTGCCTTCGCTTAAGCGATACACTTTGACTCGTTGCCCAGCCAAGTTCTCAACACTAAACCCGGTTTGCCACTGACTTTGATTGCTAAGATTTTGCTGCAATGATTTTGAGCTTGAGGCCAAGCTATCATCAACCCAAACTTGAAACAATAACTGCGGTAAATCACTGGTATAAGCTGGGGTTTCTTTACTGAGTGGCTGCTCGATTAACACATGTGCCAGCGTTACCAGCTCGTTATCGAGCAGTGCTTCAGCCTGATTCATACTTTCACGGTAACCTTTAGTAAATGCCAAAAAGCAGGTTAAGATCACCATAGACAATATAAGTAGAGTCAGCCTTTTACGAATTGACACTAGCGTTTACCCACCACATAACCAATGCCGCGCAAGGTTTTAATAAACTCTTTTGGGAATTTTTTACGCAAGTGATGAATGTGTACTTCGATGGTATTAGACCCCACCTCTTCGCCCCATTCGTACAGTTTACTTTCTAACTGCTGTTTTGATTGCACGCGACCTTGGTTTTCTAGCAAGGCTTTAAGGAGCATAAACTCTTTGCGCGGCAAGTTTACTGGCTCACCTTGAAAGCTCACGGTAAAAGCGGCGGTGTCCATTTCAACATCACCAACTTTTAAAGTGCTGGTTTGTGCTTGGGTCACACGCCTGCTGGCAACCCGAAGACGGGCAAATAATTCTGCGGGATCAAATGGCTTTGCTAGGTAGTCATCAGCACCTAAATCAAGCCCCATGACTTTATCATCAATACTACCCCGAGCAGTTAAAATCACCACGGGCAGGTTTTTACGATGCTTTTTGATGTGTTTTAAAATGTCGATACCATCACCGTCTGGTAGCCCTAAATCGAGGACTACCAGCTCAATTTCATCATTTTGCAGCCATTGCATCGCTGACTTAACGGTCGAACTATGTTCAACACTGTATCCTTGTTGACGTAAAGAGCGACACAGGCCTTCTGCCACTAAATGGTCGTCTTCAACGAGCAATAAATGCATAGCTTATCTCTTTATTTTTTTCTCTACCTTAGCCAATAGTTTAGTAATTTCTTGTTGGCGGTAAAGATCTGCTTTGGGTCTTTCAGGGCGCGCTGGCGCTTGCTGTGCAACTAATAAAAACTCTCTAGCTGATTTATACTTGCGCTCGTCATATAGGAATGACGCATATAAATAGTTGCTATCGATACCACGCGGGTTTAGCTCAAGCGCTTGCTTAAACAGTTTTTTCGCTTCATCGTCATCACCAAAACCAATAGGCCAACCTGGTACTTTACCGTATAAGGTTGCAAGGCTTGTGTATGCCGAGCCATCAAGCGCTTTTGGATCTAGGCTTAGCGCTTTTTCAAATTGTGCTTTCGCATCTTTTGCAAGACCTAGCGCGCCTAAGCCCCCTTTTGCACCTGCATAGCTCGATAACACAATACCGTACCAAATATGGCTGGCTGCTTGCTGGTCGTTGGCTTTGCTAAACTCTGCGGTTTCGCTCGCTAACTTTTCGAATGCATCTAACTGCGCATCGTCAACTAATTCGTAATTAACCACTGCCCACTGCTTTTGCACCGAACTTAAATCGCTATTAAAGTCGGCTTTTGCAGGCGCAGCCATGATAACACCTAACATCATTAGGGCTTTTAAATTTAGTTTAGTCATAATCATTCACCTTGATCAATTTAGTTGGCAAAAAAACTTTTAATTTTAGGAAGTTGTTTTGCTATTGCGTTATCAACGAGTGATGGAAATGCGCCGTTAATACGGGCAAATAATGTTTCTGGAAAACCAATAAAACGACGACGTTTTTTTGATTTAATTAAATCTATTAATGCATCAGCCACTTTTTCTGGCGGATCCATGGTGTTACCCAGCTCTTTGTTCATCGCACGTACTTGCGGCGAATTAATCGCGGTATCGGTGGCACGAGGCGCTAAATACAATACTTTCACATCGCTGTGGCTTAGCTCTCTAGCAAGGGCTTCGGTCATCCCTCTTAGGCCAAACTTGCTTGCGCAGTACAAGGTTTGATACGGATAACCAATGCTGCCAAACGATGAACCAATATTGACAACCGTGCCTTTATTGCGGGTCACTTGTGGTAAAAACAGCTGACACAACTTAATAGGCACATGTAGGTTAATATTTAACAGATGATCAATTTGCTGTTCGCTAATTTCACTAAACCCCTGCATTACATTAACGCCTGCGTTATTGATTAGTAACGTTGCCCCGCCAATTTGCTGAGCAAACTTAGCTAGGTCATCGCGAGATTCACTGTTACTAAGGTCGGCCTGAAAATACTCAGCATCATTGCCACACTCCAATTGCAGTGCAGCAAGTTCCTTCACATTTCGACCAACGAGTAATAAACGCCAACCTTCTTTTGCAAGGCGAAGGGCAATAGCACGGCCAATGCCCCCTGTTGCACCGGTTAGCACACAAACTGGGCTACTCATGCGCTTTGCTCCAAGTCAGCCTCGCTAAAGAAAGGTTCTGAATCGAGGTCACGGAAAATATTGCCGTACAGTTTATAAAAACATTTTGCGGCGTGAATGATGGCTTGCTGGTCGTCCTCGTTATCAATTTTGTTCATGAGGTTTTCGAAAAACTTCACATGCTCAATATCCAGTGCACCGTGCGAAGTAAGGTAGGTAAACGCCTTTTTAGGTAAGCCTACAGCCTCACGAATTTGCCCCGCCGCATTATCGGCTAATGCAATCGAGGTACCTTCGAGCACATGAACCATGCCAAAGAATGCTAATGGGTTTCCGCGATTAATTGCATCATAGGCATACGACACCATTAATTCGGTCGAAAACTGTGGACGAGAATGACGCACTTGCTCTTTATCAAAACCACAGGCTGCAATATCGTTTAGCACCCATTCTTGGTGGCCTAACTCTTCTTCGATGTATTCTGCAACAGCTTCGCGCAGCCACTCTTGTTTATCGCTCAGCTTTGCACCGACTGCCATCAGCAGTGGTACTGTGTGCTTAACATGGTGATAAGCTTGCGTTAAGAACGATGCATATTCACTTAGGCTTACTTCACCTTTAAAAACGCGGCCAATAATCGGCGCAGCTAAAAGGTAGTCACGTTCTTTCTGTGTTTCGGCTTGTAATGTATTGAAAAATTGACTCATGCTGGTCGCCTCTTGATAAAGTGCTGAAATCTCTGTAGCAAAAAATTGATTAATAACATCGCGTTTAGGGCGATTATTGCTGGTTAATAAACCTTGCGTGTGGCTCATAGGCTCTGCCATTCGATGCCACTTTCTGATCTGTGCGTATTCGGGTAGTTGCGCGTTTTGTGCACTAATATGGGTAGCAAGTTCAGCGTCATTCATCGCTTCGTTTGCATAGATAAGCGCGGCTAAAAATGCCTGACCTTCGCCAATCACCACCGCTTGTTGTACCTGGCTGTGGCTAAGCAATAACGACTCTGGCCACTCGGCACTGATATTGCGCCCAAAGCTGGTGATCAGCTGATTTTTCAAGCGGCCCTGAATAACCAAGCGACCTGCTTGCTCAGTAACGAGATCACCGGTTGCATACCAGTCATCAGCATCTTGTGCTGCTTGACCTAAATACCCCAAAAACAATGAGCCTTTGATATAAAGCTGGCCATTTTCAATTTTGTATTGAATGTGCTTAAGTACTCGCCCTGCGGTGTCAATGTCATCATCATCGCGAGTGTTTAAACTCACCACCGATGAAGATTCAGATAAACCATAACCTTGATAAACCGGCAAACCGAGCTCACGAGCTTGCTTAATAAGCACTTGGCTTACAACTGCGCCACCTACTGCAATAAACTTTAAGCTTTTAGGTGCTTGCCAGCCTTGCTTTGCAAAAGCCACTAAACAAGTCAGTAGCTCAGGCACTAAAATAAGGGTGTTTGGCTCAGTACGTTCAATTGCGGCTATTAATTTATGTGGTTCAAGTAGCTGTGCACCTGAAAAACCAAGTTCAGCTAAAGGCACTAAGTTAACCGTGCCACCCGCTAATAGCGGCGCATACACACCGGCTAAATTCTCAAGCAAAACAGGTAGCGGCAGTAAACATAAATGGTTTGGTTTTTCTAAACCAATGCTTTGATAAAGTGATGTTGCCACCTGCAATTGGCTTTCAAGCGATAAACACACGCCTTTTGGTGTGCCCGTTGAGCCAGACGTAAAGGTAATCTTTTGCGTGTTTGCAAAATATGGCACAGGCTGTGTATTACTCAATTGGTAAACATATAAAGGGTAATGCTTACATACATCTACTAACGCCACTAATTTAGCATGCTCGCCTTCGTAAGCACGGTCACAAACAAATAAACCTGCCCCACTGTTTTGTAAACCAAACGCAATTTGCTGAGCAGTAAAAAACGTTGGTAGCGGAATAGCCACTCTTTTAAGCTCGCTAAGCGCAGCTTCTAATACACACCAAGCAGGTGTGTTATCTAATTGATAAGCCACACCTTGGGCATCAAATTCTGCCAAGGTAGGTAGCAAGCGAGTCACTTGTTCAGTAAATTCTTGTTTAGTTAGTGAGCGCACACCATCGCTTTTGTGGCAAACCATTAAGGTATCGCTATCTTTATGTGGTAACTGTGTTAACCAACTCATAACGCCTCCAAAAATACAGCAAGCTCAAGCGATGACTGTAAACACTGCTGTTTGATATTGAATAAAACGGGGGTATTTAATACACGCTGATGAGCTTCGTTTAGGTCAACCACACAGATGGTTGGTTGATTGTCGTAATAGCTACCCCAGCTTGCTGGATCTTGAAGTGCTTGCGCATTTGCAACACCGATTTCTTTGCAATTGACACCCAGCATTTTTAATAGCGCTCTCACTTTGCGGGTTGCACAAAACACTAAATAATTTGCTCCTGCTTGATAGAGTGCTTCGTTCATTAAAACAAAATGTGCCAAGGTGGCTTTTCGGTGCGTTGAGCATAAATTACCTAGCTCAAAAATGTGCTCACGCTTGGCACCAACAAAGTGCTCAATAGACGCAGGGAGGTATTGTTCAATAAACAAAGGTTGTGATGCAGAGCGAAGGCCTAAGGTACATACTTCATCATCAACATTAAGCTCACAAAGAAGCGGCATGAACTGCGAAATTTTCGCGTCATAGGCTGCAGCAAAACCTTGCTTAATATTACGCTCAAGGCGGTCACGAAATTGGCCTCCTTCACGCATGCAAACAAAGGCAGGCTCTTGAACTTGAGTTTGATGTGATTGTTGAACTGAAAGCATAATTGTTCGCTCCACTTAGGTTATGTGTAAAATTTATCGAGCGAAACTTAAATAAAACTTAAGAAAAATTAATTTTTATAAATATTTTTCAACCTTATGAAATTAAATGATTTTATTTTTATAAAAAACAAAAATGCCAGTCTGTTAGACTGGCATTTTAATGCTTAAATTAGCGTTTAACTTAGATTACTTAACGATAGTCATCTCTTTAAGTAGGTTTTGAGCATTATCAACTTTATCCATTACCCACAACATGTATCGTGAATCAACGTGAATTGAGCGATTTAAGTTTTCATCGTAATCCCAATCACCAATAATGCTTTCGTAAACACCATCAAATAACAAACCAACTAGCTCAGCATTACCGTTTAGCGTTGGTGAGCCTGAGTTACCACCAGTGGTATCTACATTAGATAAAAAGTTAACCGGAACCGTATTCATACCGCCGGTGTAATCACCATAAAGCTTTTGCTTAATTAACTCGTTTTGTTTCTCTGGTGAGTTGAATGGTTCAACACCGGTGTTTTTAGCAAGTAGTCCTTCTAAAGATGTAAAGGGGGTTGCCACTAAGCCATCTTGCGGTGAATAGCCGCCTACCGTACCGTAAGTTACACGCAGGGTGCTGTTAGCATCAGCATAAACTGGCTTATTAAGTGCCTTGTTATAAGCGATGATTGCTTCCATTAATGCAGGGCGAGCAGCTTGCTGTTTACCAGCCAGTTCTTTTTTCGCATCTTCAATATCTTTTGTGACTGCAAATATTGCATGCGCATACTGAATGAATGGATCGCTACTTTGCTTTAACTGAGCAAGGTCAAGATCTGCCATCCATAAACGTTTGCTTTCATCTGCAAGAACCGATTTAGCATACATATCATCAAGCAAGGCTTGCTGTTTTTGTTTATCAAAACCGTTTGTTAGGCCAAGTGCTTTATCAACCTCTGCAACTCGCTCGTCTTTAGGTAATGCAGCGTATTGATCAATAAAGTACAGTAAAATAGCCTTATCAACGGCTTCATCATAACGACGGCTCATGCTTTTTAAACGAGACTCGATACGTGGCATATCACGCTCTTGATAACCGCTTTCGCGCTCAGCATCTGGCTTTTGTTTCTCGTAAGCTAAACGGTATAAACGTCGAGCAGTTGAGATCATTTGCGAGCGGTGTACGTAACCTAACATGCGGTCGCGCTGGTTATGCTCTTGCGACTGTGCAACTAGCGCAGATAAATCAGCAAGTACGTGTCCGTATTTGGCTTTGCGCTTACTATCTTCATTGATCCATGCAGTGAGATCTTTTTCGAATTGTTGCTTACGGCTATACATTGACCCTTTATTGAAGCTCTCAATCATTGAGCCATAGTTTTTAATGTAGTTGTTATAACCCGCAATCGTGCTTTCATAAGCGATACGTGCCTCTGAACCTTCAGGCGCATTTTCTTCAATTAACGAGACATATTTAGAGTTATATTTACGCGCTAATGGGTAAGCTGTGTTAAACACGTAATCAACTTCAGGCGAAATACGGTAACGGTTTGTGCTGCCCGGATAACCGGTAACCATCACAAAATCGCCTTCTTGAACACCTTTAGCGCTTACTTTTAAAAACGCATCACTTTGATACGGCACGTTATCTTCTGAATATTCAGCTGGCTTGCCATCTTTGCCAACATACGCGCGATAGAACGAGAAATCACCTGTGTGGCGCGGCCACATCCAGTTATCGATATCACCGCCGTATTTACCTACGCCCATAGCAGGTGCATACGCTAAACGTACATCTTTAATTTCTAGCGATTTAATAAGGTAATACTCAAGACCACCGTGGAAAGTATACACATTACAGCGGTAGCTCTTGTCTTGCTCACACTCACTAACAAGTGCTTTTTCATTTGCTTGAATTGCATCAAAACGTGCTTTACCGGTTAGCTGTTCAGTCCCTTTATTTACTTTATCTGTAACGTCGGTTACTTGCTCTGTTACAAAAACACGAGAACCCGGCGCAGCTGGCACTTCTTCGCCTGTTGTTTTAGCTAAAAAGCCATTTTCTAAAATATTGTTTTCGGTAGTCGAGTTATATTGAATCGAACCATAGGCACAGTGATGATTTGTGACAACTAAGCCTTTTGGTGAAACAAACGAAGCTGTACAGCCACCAAGGCTAATTACCGCATTCATCGGAAACTCTGTTAATTTTGAAATTGACTCTACATCAATGCTCAAGCCTTTCGCTTTTAACACTGATTCAAGCTCTGGTAGCTGGTGAGGTTGCCACATGCCTTCGTCGGCAACAGCAACATTTGCTACAGCGAGACCCACTGCAGCAGCAATAAATTTAAAACGCATAGTCGTCCTTTATATTATTATGTTTATCATTTTTAGCGCTCGTATCATTATCATTGTGAAAATGAATAGCAATATTTTGCGACCGCTAATGTCAAAATTTGTAAACCATTTTAGGTTCATGAACCTAATATTTAGACTCATAAACCACGGCATTGTGGCCATGTAAGCTTTCTTGGTGTTCAACCTTAAATTGGTAATCAGCAATGCTCGGCATGGTTTCGAAGCACTGCTTCAATCGCCTTGCTGCATCTTCGCAAAACAGTAAGTTTTTTGCGTTAAGGGCAGCAAATGCTTGTTCATCTTCACGCTTTACGGCGGTTTGTACTGGGGTGCCTATGGCTTGCTCACATAATGTGATAAAGCCGCTAATATCTGGTAGCTTTTCACTACTAAAAGTGACATCAATATAAGCATAAGAGCGCTGGCTATGGGGAGTTGCAATTGAGCCCTGTTCACTTGCAAGCCAATTGAGTAAAGAGGCTTTATCTATATGCTCATCACTAAATTGCTTATCGACTGCCTCGCTCAAAAGCTGCCTCGATAATGCCGCTGAACACGGGCACGTGCTACTGTAGGCAATATCGACTTTTAAGTTAATGGTAAGTGATTGCTGCTTTGTAATAGTTAAAACGACAGGGTAAGCATTGTAACCTGCATTGTCGCTAAGTAGCGCTGGTTTTAGCTCGGGTAAATCAAAATGCAGCACCAGTTTTGCGCCTTTACTTAAGCCTTTTTGTGATGCTAAAACAGCCTGCATAAACTCGTTAACACGCTGAGTCGTTAAACTTTTTTTAGCCAGTAGCTGATTAAGTAGTAAATAAAGACGCGACATATGAATGCCTTTAGCATCACTATCAAGGCTAACGAACACATCAGCTTTGGTATTCAAGTGCACATCAACATGAGTTTGTGCAAGCTTCAAAGGCAATGCTATTTTCTCCATGCCGACCCATTTTAAAGGTGACTGAAAATCTACATTAGAGTGCGAGGTAATATCGGGTAATTGCATATCGACTTCTTTTAACGATTGAATGTTAAGGCCATAGCGGCCTGTTTGTGCGGGGTCACTTGTTGCCCATCAAAGACACACTCACCATTTACAAAGGTATGTGTTATTCGGTGTGAAAAAGTAATGCCATTGAAAGGAGTCCATTGGCATAAGTAATGTGTGTTTGTATGCTCAACGTGCTTTTCTGCGTTTGGGTCAACCAGGACTAAATCAGCAAAGTAGCCTTCTCTGATAAACCCCCGCTCTTTGATAGCAAATCGCTTTGCCACGTTATGCGCTGTTTTTTCAACGACTTGCTCAAGGCTCAACGCACCACGTTTTACCTGTTCAAGTAACGACAGTAATGCATGTTCGACTAATGGCAGACCAGCAGGTGCAGCGCTGTATTGTTGCTGTTTTTCTTGCCAAGTATGAGGGGCATGATCGGTGGCAATAATATCAATGCGACCATCGCGTACTGCTGCGAGTAGCGCTTGGCGGTCCTGCTCTGATTTTATGGCAGGGTTACATTTAATTTGATTGCCATAGTTTGCGTAATCATCTTGGTTAAACCACAAATGATGCACGCAAGCTTCGGCAGTTATGTGCTTTTGCTCTATGGGTGCGTTACTAAATAGCTCTAGTTCTTTTGCTGTTGTAAGGTGTAAAACATGTAACTGTGAGCCATAGCGTTTTGCCAGCGATACGGCATACGATGAAGATGCATAACACGCTAACTCATCGCGAATAAATGGGTGATGTTCGATACGTAACTCACCATAGCGCTTTGCTAAACGGCGCTGATTTTGTTGAATAACTTCGCCTTGCTCACAATGGGTGGCAATGAGTACTGGGCTTTCCCGAAAAATGGCTTCAAGGGCATGAGGGTGTTCAACCAGTAAATCGCCTGTTGATGCTCCCATAAACACTTTAACACCACATACCTTTTTGGTATCAAGGGCTTTAATTTCATCGAGGTTGTCTGGGGTTGCGCCAAAGTAAAACGCATAATTCGCAGCGCTCGTTTGCGCCGCTATCGCGTATTTATCTGCAAGTGCTTTTGCCGTGGTAGTCGGTGGTGAAACATTGGGCATTTCCATAAAACTTGTAATGCCACCAGCCACTGCGGCGGCGGATTCACTGGCGATCGTGCCTTTGTGGGTAAGGCCTGGCTCTCTAAAGTGAACTTGATCGTCGATCATGCCAGGTAATAGCAACAAACCGCTTGCATCAATTACCTCATCATTGGCCTTGGCACTGATATCTTTAGCAATTTCACCGATTCGATTACCAACAATTCGTACATCGTTTATTTCGCGCTGTCCTTCATTAACAACGCAGGCATGTTTAATTATGATAGCCATATGACTCCTTGCTTATTCAGCAACATTTGCAACTTATCGTAAAAAAATGCACTCCATGGCAAGATTGATTGCAGATTAAATTGTTACAATATAACATACCACAAAGTTTTTATTTGGACACTGTTATGAGTCAAAAAGATCTATTAGGTCAGACTATTTATATTTAAGCTGCAAAGTAATAAGTGGCTTTCCGATCTTAGAGAATTTTAACGGCTTATCGCAGCCAATAATCACCTTATCGCAACGTATGAGGTCAATTGTAATAAGACACAGTATGCTGGGCTCATTGATCACATGGTGATACCTGCCTCATATAATTGATTTTTTGTAGCATCTTTTTGTAATTCGCTTTAACTGCTATAGAAATCAAGAGCTTATAAAGCGTAAGTGCAAGGTTATATCGACACAATTTAATTTTAAAAATGACAAGAGAAAAACTATGAAACACCTAATCGCAACCGCGATCAGTTCTGCGCTGTTACTCACAGCCTGTTCAGAACCTCAAACAACAACATCAACGCCTAAATCAGAGCAATCAGCACCTGTTGCTGCAAAAGAGCAAGCTAACCCACTGTTTGTGAAAAGCGTATTACAATACGAAACGCCTGATTTCAGTGCGATTAAAGATGAACATTTCATGCCGGCATTTAATAAAGGCATGTCTGAGCAAATGGCTGAAGTGCAGGTTATTATCAACAATCCAGCAAAGCCTGATTTTGCCAATACGATTGTTGCGCTCGAGAAAAGTGGTGAGCTATTAACACGCACACGCAGTATTTTTTATAATCTAGCGGGTACGGATTCAAACCCGGCACGTCGTGAATTACAAAAAGAGTTAGCGCCAAAACTAGCGGCTCATAGCGACAACATTTTCTTAAATAAAGCACTTTTTGAGAAAGTAGCGGCTATTCACAGCGAAGCTGACAGCCTTGCCTTAACTGCTGAAGAAAAGCGTTTATTAGACGTTTACTACAAACGTTTTGTGCGTGCTGGTGCAAAATTAAGTGCAGAGCAAAAACAACAAATTCGTGATATCAATACAAAGCACTCGAGCTTAACAACTCAGTTCTCACAAAACTTATTAGCGCTGACTAAAACAAATGTTGTTTTAGTGGATGACAAAGCAGAGCTTGAGGGCTTACCAGCAGGTCAAATTGAGCAGCTTGCCAATGCCGCAGCAGAGGCAGGTCACCCTGGTAAATACCTAATTAAGATCACAAACACCACGCGTCAGCCTATTCTGGCAACACTGAAAAACCGTGATTTACGTGAAAAAGTATGGCGTGCATCGGCTGAGCGTGCATTATCGGGCGAAAATAGTAACCGTGATATCGTGGCAGAACTTGCTCAGTTACGTGCTCAAAAAGCGAAACTATTAGGTTACGACAGCTGGGCTGATTTTGGTTTAGAGTCTCAAATGGCGAAAAAACCACAAGCTGTATTTGATATGTTTGCAAGCATGATCCCTGCATTAATGCAGAACGTCAACGCAGAAGCGGCGGCTATTCAAGCTAAGATTGATGAGTCAGGTGAACAATTTAAATTACAGCCATGGGATTGGTTATTCTACGCAGAGCAAGTGCGTAAAGATAAATACAACCTTGACGAAAATGCAGTGAAAGAATATTTCGAGTTCAATCGCGTTTTAGAAGACGGCGTATTCTTCACCATGAACCGTTTATACGGCATCACCTTTAAACCACGTAACGATATTCCGATTTACCACCCTGATGTAAAAGCCTATGAGTTATTTGATGAAAATGGAAAGAGCTTAGCCATTTTCTTTGCTGACTACTTCGCTCGTGAAGGCAAACGTGGCGGTGCATGGATGAGCTCATTCGTTAAACAATCTGGCCTTAAAGAACAAAAGCCAGTTGTCGTAAACGTTATGAACATTCAAAAAGGCGCGAATGGCGAACCTACGCTTATCAGTTATGATGAAGCAACAACAATTTTCCACGAGCTGGGTCATGGCTTACACGGCATGTTCTCAAACGTGAAGTACCCGACTCTATCTGGCACCTCAGTATCACGCGACTTCGTTGAGTTCCCATCAACATTTGAGGAAGATTGGGCCATGTACCCTGAAGTTATCGCTAACTATGCAAAACACCATAAAACTGGCGAGCCGATTCCTGATGAGCTACTGAAAAAAGTAATTCAATCACGTAGCTTCAACCAAGGTTTTGATACCCTAGAGTACGTTGCAGCTGCATTACTTGATATGGAGTGGCATTCACTTTCTGCTGATGCACCATTACAAGACATTGAAAAGTTTGAGCAACAAGCGCTTGCAAAACATGGTGTTGATGTACCGTTTGTACCACCACGTTATAAGTCAGCCTTCTTCTCACACTCAATGGGCGGCGGTTACTCAGCGGGTTACTACGCTTACATGTGGAGTGAAATTTTAGCGGCAGACGCCTTTGCTTATGTTCAAGAGCAAGGTGGTTTAACCCGCGAAATGGGTGATAAATACCGCAAAGAAATTTTAGAAGTGGGTAACTCTCGTGACCTTATGGAATCGTTCAAAGCATTCCGTGGTCAAGAGCCAGACACCTCAGCGTTATTAAAACGCCGCGGCCTAAAAGCAACGGTTCAATAGTTTACCTTGAGCTTTAAGCTTTAAGCTGTAAGTCAGAAATGTGGGGTTATCGAGTATTGATGACCCCACAACGATAGTAAAAAGAGCTGTCAACCGTCAGCTATCAGCGTTCAGACGCGCGAAACAAGTTTCACGCCTACAAAAAGGCGCTAGGCTCTAGGCGCTAGGACGCGATGTAAAATCGCTGCTACCTCGCATCTCGCATCTCGCATCTCATATCTCGTATCTCGCATCTCGAAACTTTCCCCTTTCCCCTCGCTAACTTTCCCTCACTAACTTAAAACCAAAAAAGCCCTTACAGCGAGCTGTAAGGGCTTTGTTATCACTATTTAAAAGTCTTATTTACGTTTACGGCGACGGCCGATAAGCGCTAATGGTGCAAGTAGTAGTGTTAAGAAACCAAAGCTACCGTTGCTAGATTTAGTTACTTTCTTCTCTTCTACTGGCTCAGCTTCGTTAGTTACGGCAACAGTGAACTGCTCTGATACAGAGTCTGTACCATCGCTTACTGTTACTTCAAATACTAACTCGTCATCGCTTGAGATAGCACCTGGCGTGAAGCCTAGAGTTGCAGTGTCAGCACCTGTAAGTGTTGCTGTTGTGCCGCTTAGTTGCGTCCAGGTGTAGCTTAGCGTGTCATCACTGTTACGGTCTGACGCTGTTGCCGTTAATGTGCCTGAAGCAGACTCAGAAACAGACTCATCACCCGATACAGAAAGTAATGGTAGTGCGTTATCACATGCTAATGCATCACCAGCAATTACGTTTGAGAAGATTGGTGACGTTACATTGCTAACAGTTACGTTATCAATCCACCAGCCGAACTCACGTACTGCGCTGTCTGATGACATACGGAAACGTAATTTTGCACGGTTACCGTTTAGTTCAGTACCGAAACGAATTGTTTCGTAGTTACCATAAACACCGTTACCATCAACATTGTTACCTGTGAAGGTATCGCGATCTTGTAGCGCTTGTGCATCGTTTTCGATTAGAGGGCCATCGTAACCAACATCAAATGTGCCGCCCATTTCAGTAACATCTACCCAGTTACCACCGTTTACGCTGATTTCTACAACACCACCATCCCATTCGTTTTCGATTAGGTAGAAGTGCCAGAATGAAACTTCAAAATCACCAGCAAAACCGATATCAAACTCTCTTGATTCAACCGCAACATCTGACTGGAAGTCATTGTTGTTTAGGTACATGGTTTGCTCGCCAAGACCGAAGCCAAAGCTGTTGAAGAAGTTAACATTACCGCCAGTTGCCATGCTTTGTGTGCCAACAGCTAAGTCATCACCTGTCATTACGTTTTCTTTCCAGTCACGTAATGAAGCGCCTGCTACTTCCATATCGTCAGCAGTTTGTGAGCTAACTGGTGCTTTATCTTCAAAGTCCATGTTCACAAGGTAAGATACTGTATCGCTTGCAGCTTCAACAATCTCGTCATCTGCAGAAAGCTCTGGGAATGACACTTCGATTTCAAGTGTATCAGCAGTGCCTGCATCATTTAGTGTAAACGTGATAGGTGCGCTTGTTTGTGAAGCGTAAGGAGTTGTATCGTCAAAAGTGATTAAACCATCATTTTCGAACGTTACATCGTGACCACTAACAACCGTTAACTGTGCTTGAGTACCAGTTAGTACTTCACTACCTGTGTTCATGATGCTAACTGTTAACGTGCCTGTTTCACCTTTGTCTAGCACGTTATCGTTTGAACAATAACCTAGCTCTGCACCGTTGTAGTTTGGATCCATTGCCACATCTTTGAATGTGAAGCTGGCAAGTTTCATTTTATCTGATTCAACAACACCAGTTAAATCTTCGCTGAAACGCTCTGGCGCTTTAGCACCTAAGCCCATACCACGCTTAGCAAATGCACCTAAGATTAGTTTGTAATCTTCTGGGTCAACTGCGTACGCTGCAGCTAAGATAGCATCACGTGCTTCTGTGTATAGCGGAGCAACTGGAGTTAGCTTGTAACCAGCAACTAAGTAGTTAGCCATACGGTTTTGAGCTTCTTCAAAGCCGTGCTCGTTGATAAGTGCTACATAGCTTTCCCAAAGCATAGTTGCCCAAATTTCACCTGCTGCGTGTGGTGAACCAACATTAGTTGGAGCAATACCTACATCAGCACCTTCATTTTCAGTAATGTGGCGGAAAGACAGCGGGTTTACTTCCATATTGGTTGAATATGGAACACGACGAATACCATAGTAGAAATCTTCTACGAATGTACCGCTACCGTAGGCTTTTTGGAACTTGTCGTTACCTGGAATGTTAATATCATCAGCTTTAGCAATGAACATCAGTGAGTGGAAATCACCCCAACCTTCGCCCATCGCACGGCCTTGGAAGTTGATAAGACCTGATGAGTTACCCACTAAACGGTTACTGATGTAGTGACCCCATTCGTGAGCAATAATACCGTTATCTAGCGTACCGTCTTTTAACGTTGCTTTGTTGAACATATTAACAGTAACAGTGTCGCCTGCAGCGATACCATCGTAAAGTGCGTGACCGTCAGCATAGTTCAGACCCATGTTAGGAATGATAACTGCATCGTCTTCACCGCCCATTGGCGCTGGCTCATCTGTATCTGGGTTGTTGTTTACAACGATAGCACCAATTGCACCCGCTTCTTGAGCGTGTAGTACTTTTGCTGTGAAGTTACAAGAACCACGATCGACTAGCGCAATTTTGCCAGCTAGTTCTGCTGCATTTGTTGCAGGTTCACAGCCGTCTGTTACGCTACCAGAATCTACATCATTGCCGTCAACTAAACGAACAACTTCGCCTGCGATATCAGCAAATTGCATTTGACCAAAGCCAGATACTTTAGAAGACTCAAGTAGACCAATTGTTTCATCTGATGTTACAACCACACCGAAATCTACACCCACTTTCGCATCTTTCGAGTTGTATAAGTACATTTGCATGCGTGGGCTTGCACCGTCAGCAGGTGTTGCCATATTAGCGTTATTTAAACCGCTATTATCTTGCGCTTGTGCTTCGATTGGGTCGCCTTCTACACCACCACGGCCGTAGTTTGATACTTGTGCAACATTTGATGTTTCGTCAAAACCATGGTCATAGAAGAAATCGTGTAAGAAGTTGTTCATGTAGAACAAGTTAACAATTGCCGCTTTACGGTTGTCGTAGCTGTTTGCTACTTGATCAACTTGGTAAGGGTAATCGAATGTGTAATCTGAAGTAGTTTCAGCAGTGAAGTCACCTTCAGTGTAACCTTGAGGTGCAATTACATCAGCATAAGCAAATACGTTGTTACCTGATGTTGTTGTAGCGTCATCAGCAAGCCACGGATCCATCGTGCTTAATTTTTTATAGTAAGACAAGCTTACAAGTGGTGCATCTAGGATTTCAGTTTCATCAATTTGATCTGGGCCATCAGCTGGGATCACGTCACCGTGTGGACCTTCCCACGGGTAACCATCTTCGTCAGCCCATACACGGTAGTTAAAGTCTGCAGCGTGTGCTTTTAAGTCTTTCTTGAAATAAACTTTGCTGTTTTGCGCGCCAATAACGTAGCTGAAGTAATCGCTTTCTAGGCTGTTTTTATCAGCAACTTCTACTTCAACATAGTATGCAGATTGCAGCTCACCCGCCACTTCAAAGAATACTTTCTTAGCACGTGGCTGACCTAATACAACTTTGTCACCACTTTGGTTAGACACAGTGTACTTAACATAGTCACCTTGCTCAGTTGATTTAGTTAACGACACATTGATATCAGCAAGTTCTTTAATTGCACGTTTAATGCTTTGCTCAGCACCAACAAACTCAGCAAGTGGCGCGAACGACTGCGTTGCATTTGAACTTGTGTTAGCGAAATAACCAGAACCAGCAACTAGGTTATATTCTTTATCCATGATCAGGTTGTATTCACGGTTGAATACTTCAATGTCATGAACTTTTTGCTTGTATTTAGCTGTGATTGAGCCAAGCTTTTGCTCAGATAAATCTGCTAATACAGCGCTTGATACACCTTTTTTAGCTGTGCTAACACCTGTTAAGGCATTTAAATAAAAATCTGCAGCGTAAGCATTACGTTGCTCAGGAAGCACCATTGCCATATCAGGCTTAGCTTGACCTACTGCATTCCATAGGAAAGTAGCTTTACCTAATTGCGCATCGAAAATAGATTTGTGACCCGATACAGTGCGACGCTCAGCTAATGCACGTTGCTGAGATACTTGAGGATTAAATTGTACTTGAGAGCTAACGCTTGAAGCATTATAAAAGCGAGTTTGTTCACTTGCCTGTACTTGAGATGATGCCAAGATAGCCGTTACCATGGTAGCAACTGCTGTTACTTTAAATTGAGACATTCCTTACGTTCCCTATTGTTATATTTTTATTTTCGGTTAACAATCATAACCGCTGCCAATGTACCCAATATGGCAATTAAAAAACAGAATTAATTGTAAACAAAAGTAACAAACAAGCAGGAACATAATGAACCAAACAATTAAGATACAAGCACTTATAATAACATTAGCACTAGTATCAGGCTGTCAAAAAAATGAAATAAGCGAGCAAAATACAACACAGCAGCCAACAACCAGTTCACAAAAAGAACAAACTTCAGTTAAAGATGTTAAAAAAGCAGTCGAAATCAACAAGCAAAAATCGACGAACGCTTTTAGTAATAATGGCGAAAAAATTACCTTTGATGCGCCTACTTTAACCAAGGGCACAGAAGTCTTTAATCATGCAATGCAAGAGCGCGGCATCGCAACGGGTGCAATTTACTTAACGCTAAAAGAAAACAGCTTACCAGTAGCGTTTAGCAGCCAATATACGCTGAAAAAAATGACCAACAAAAGCTATCGCTACCTTGCTGAAAAAGACACTGATTTATTAAAAGTGCAAAACGCTTTTAAACAAAATGCCAATGTCGATATTGTTGAAATTAAAGTTGATTATTCGCCGATTAAAGAGGTGATGTAGAAGCTGTCAGCCTTCAGCTATCAGCCGTCAGACGCGCGAAACAAGTTTCACGCCTACTTGTAGCAGCGGGTTTATCCCGCGTCATCATGCGATAGGTTCTAGAAGGAGCTGTCAGCCTTCAGCTATCAGCCGTCAGACGCGTGAAACAAGTTTCACGCCTACATCAAACCGTAGGCGTCATGCTTGCATGGCGTGTCTAACATTCAACGCCATTTAATCAAGCTAACTCAACATTCAAAAACAACACTTTTCGGCTTAAAACTTACAGCTGAAAGCTTAAAGCTGTTTTACCTACTCCACCACAAAATCAAAATAGGTGGCGGGATATGCTTGCGGTTGGTAGGTAAAATGCCACCATTCCATTGAATAAGGGGCGAAACCGGCCTCTGTCATCAGGCTTTTAAGTTTATATCGATTGGCTTTTTGCTCTGCACTAATTCGCGGGTCGTCGGTGTTAGAAAGAGTGTCGAACATATCAAACGGTGAGCCCATATCGAGCTCTTTGCCTTTTGAATCAACTAACGTTAAATCAATCGTTGAACCACGACTGTGACCCGATTTAGCGGCGATGTAATCACCAAGCAGCTTGTCTTTGCCTAAGTTTGGATAAAACTCAGCTTTAGTGCGGGTATCTTCTAAATCGTTAACCCAACGTACAAAGTGATCAACGGCGCGCTGCGGGCGATAACAATCAAATATTTTTAAGCTCAAACCTTGGGTTTGCGCTGCTACTTGCACATTTTTAAGAGCCGCAGCAGCAGTGCTATGCAATAAACATTTAGGTGCGTTGTAACCATCAACTGGTTTGCCAACAAAGTTGTGATGACCAAAATAACGGATATCTAACACAGCATTCGGTAGCAAAGCACCTACATCCACAAATTCGCTACGTTTATCATCGCTTGGGTTGGCATAAGCAGTACTTGCACTCATAAGCGCAATACCTAACAAAGAAGTGGATTTAGTTAAACGAGCCAAAAAAGTGAATGCCATTTTGATTTCCATAAATAACTTAATAGCATCCACTATTGCACATTAAATAACTTATTCCAAGATTGAAGGCTCAGAAACTGGAGCAAGGTCTTGGCTGTATGTGGCATCGACAACTGAGCGGTTACGACCGGTTTTTTTAGCTTGATATAAAGCTTGGTCAGCAAGCTTAAATACTTCATCAATGCTTAATTGCTCAATTGGCCAGCCCGAAATACCAATCGATACATTAATGCAGCCAACCGGGTCAATGTAGCTTTCTGACACCCGCATACGCAAACGCTCAGCCAGCTGATACGCACGTTTTGCTTCCACTCTTGGCATAATCACAATGAATTCTTCACCACCTGTACGAGCAACCACATCACTATCACGAGTAACATCTAACAAAATTTTAGCTAACGACTGTAGAACCACATCACCAATGTCATGACCGAACTCGTCGTTAACCCGTTTAAAGTGATCGATGTCGATAGCCAATACAGCAAAAGGGCAACGTTGAGCTATCAAATGGCTAATTTGCATATCGAGGCTACGGCGATTATGCAGGCAAGTGAGGGGATCAGTTTGCGCTTCTTGGCGCAATAGCCCTATTTTACTTTGTAATAGCCCGACCCCTTTTAACATGGCTTTTCTGAGCTCATTACTTTCAAAGTACCATGAGCGAATTTGTGTCAGCTCAAGTGACGTTGAAGGGCGATCTAACGTATTTGCAGTTTCGGCTAACTGCCTTAAAGGCTGAGCAATTAAACGTGCTAACACCCAAATCAATATAAATGTGAGTACACCTATTGGGGCGGTTTTGATAAACACTTGCCACATTAAATTATCAAGCGGTGCAAGCGTGCTTTCTAGAGGGCGCTGAGTGACGACTCCCCATGGAGCAACTGTCATAGGAGCGTAGCCTGCAAGCATCTCAACGCCTTTGCTGTTGGTAACAAGCTGGGTGCCGGCGTTTCCTTTTAGTACTTCTTCAATTACTTGGTTATCAAACACTTGCTCACCAATACGGCTTTTATCTGGGTGATAGAGTAAGCGATGGTTTTCATCAACCACATACAGATAAGAGCCATCTTGATAATAATGAACTTGCAGCAATTCATTTAAAATACTGGCACGTTTTAAGTACAAAGTGCCGCCAATATAACCAATGAAGTTACTTTGTTTATCGAATAAAGGCTGCGACATAAAAATCAGTAAATTGCCCGCCATCGAAATATACGGCTCGCTGATCATTGGAGTACGATACGACAAAGCCGCTTTAGTGCCAAAGCTATCTACTTTACGGTTTTGTAGTTTCAATGACTTTGGAGAAACGCCTAAAATATCGCCTTGTGCATTAACAATAATGGTCGAATTAAAACTATTGGTTTGTAGCCTTAGTCGGTCAGCCTCAGAATTAATTAAGCCTTGATTATTAAAATCGTCTTCAAGTATTTTTCCAACATAAGCAAGCTGTTGCTGAGCAGTCAGTAAAAAGTTATCGGTCGCCGACACCAACTTAGCGGCGTATGCTTTATGGTTATTTAGGGTTTTATCTATTAGTTGTTGCTTCTGAACTTGATAGCTCGAGTAATAACTATTTAGAAAGGTAATAAGCGTTGTAGAAAACGCTAACACTAAAATTAAGCGGCGTAGGTTTAAACCATGGCTAAGACTATTAAGCACGATATTTCTCACATACAGGCCCAAAGTCCATATCGGGTACATCTAATACCTTTATACTAGCAAGATGTTCTATGTACCTCTATAGAACTTTTGTCATAATTTGATTTAGCGCAAACAAATGAGTGCAATTACTCTAATTAATTAAAGTAACTCTGTTTAAAACTTCAGCTACCAAGCGCTCGTTGAATATGAACAACATCAAAGTCACTTACCAACAACCTTCGCGGTTTAACATATTGAATTTAATAAACTATAAACTTTATAGAGTTAGAGGAATGGCTAATTTATGCGATTTATATTGTTTAAAAAGCAGCTTGCTTTGATGTAATAATTTATTACACTATAAAAACAAAATAACAATAAAGTTTTCCTATGCGTCACCACTGTGCTGAAATCATCAATAAACTCCCTTCACATCGCCTCATGGCGTTAGATGTAATGCGGGGCTTGACTATTACCGCCATGATATTAGTGAATAACCCAGGTAGTTGGGGAGCGATGTATTGGCCCTTGAAACATGCACAGTGGCATGGTTGGACGCCCACCGACTTAATTTTTCCGTTTTTTATTTTTATTGTCGGCATGTCTATCACGCTTTCAGTAAATAGCTTGCGTGCTAAAAGGGTCAGTGATCAACACATACTAAAAGCGGGGGTTATTCGCACCATTAAACTCATTGCCCTCGGTTGGTTTTTAGCCTTGTTTTATTACAACTTTCGAGACCCTTCTTTTAGCTGGGTTGATGACAGGTTATTGCAGCTGCGTGTGTTGGGTGTGCTGCAACGTATCGGTTTGGTGTATTTAGTCGCTCTGTGTTGTTATCTCTATTTATCGCCTAAGAAAATAGCCATTACTTGCATCGCTCTTTTATTGTTTTATGGCGCTGCCATGCTTTATATCCCGTATACCTTGCCAAACGGCGAGGTAGTCAGTGGCTTATGGTTACATGGCAATAACTTAAGTTCCTACATAGACAATGCCGTACTTGGTAGTCATCACCTGTATTATGCCAATGCTAAGCCACTGCCATTTGACCCTGAAGGGCTATTCTCAACACTACCTGCCACTGCGAGTGCGCTTAGCGGTATGTTGACTGCGGTTTATTTAACTAAGCAACCCGACCTTAAAAAACAAGCTCGTACACTTATCTTACTGGGTACATTAGCTGTTATTGCCGGCTATGCTATTTCGCCAATAACACCTATCAATAAAGCGTTATGGACGCCGAGCTATGTGTTCCTCAGCTCAGGGCTTGCAGCGATTTTCTATGCACTGTGCAGTGCTATTTTAGATATTTATAAGCTGCGCAACTGGGGCGCTCCATTTATTGTATTTGGTGCAAATGCGATATTATTTTTTATGTTTGCAGGCGTGTTTGCACGGCTATTAATTATGATCCCGCTCGGCGATAGCAGTTTAAAAGGCAGTATTTATGGCTTAATACAATTAGTGATCAGCAATGATCACCTCGCTTCTTTTAGCTTTTCACTGCTGTTTTTAGTGATGTCTTATGGTGTCATGTACAGCTGCTACCGCAAAGGCATTTTTTGGAAAGTGTAGGCTTTAAAATTGATGAGCCAGTCAATCACTGTCTCATCAAATTAGCAATTAAGTCTGTTATATTGCATGGCTTTGTTTATCGAGTAGATACAAAATAGACTGATAACTAATGCCACTGTGCTCAGTTAAACCAATTTCGCAACTACGGCTATTAGACACACCCCGACTACAGTTTTTTGGCACGTGTTGTTTAAGGGTTTTTAACGCGTTGCCATTGAGTTCTGGTAAGTTAAAGCCCTTATCACCGGCAAAACCACAACACTCTATATCAGCTGGAATAATCACTTCATTACTACATGCCTTGGCAAGTGATACTAGGCTTTGCTCTTTACCTAATCGCTTAGAACTACAAGTAACATGGAGCATCACCGGCTCATTTACGGGCGTGACTTGCAAATTAGGCAGTAAATGCTGCGCTGCAAAATCGGCACTTTCATAAATTTTAAGTGCCGTATTTTGCGCGGCATTAAGAGTAGTAAGTGCACAAGGGCTGGCATCAAAAACAATAGGGTATTGGCCATTATTTGAAAGCGCCTCGAGTTCAGTAAGTAACTGCTCACTTTTGTTTTTAGACTCTTTATTAAAGCCTTTGCTAGCAAATGGCATACCGCAACAAAGTGAATCTGCCTGTTTCGGAAGTACTACTTCATAACCTGCTTTGGCAGCAAGAGAATAAATAACATCTAGCAGTGGGCGTTTATCATCGGCAAGTTTATCAGCCGCAAAAATCCGGCTTGCGCAGCTTGGCATATACACCAACTTTTTCGCTTTTTGGGGTTGTTGAAGCTTTCTATTAATTGGTTGTTCAGCTCTTGGCCATGCCGAGTAATACAGCGGTGTACCAAGCAACTTATTAGCAGGTTTACTCAGGCTTCTTAGGTTACTGCTGCCGATTGCTTTTTCGAGCACCTGCATCACGGTTAAACCAAACCGTGCACCCGTAGCAACAACCGCAAAATGCTTGCTAGCAAAGCGTGATAATGACAGCGCAACCTTGCTTGATGAGGCTTGCTTTGCTCTGAGCGATTTTATAAATTCGCCCGTGTTAATCCCCACCGGGCATTTAAGACCGCAAAGACCCGTTGCCGCGCACGTATCAATTCCAAGGTATTTAAAGTCGGCCTCGATAACACTGAGCTTTTGATTTAACTTCTGTTTGCTTGCTACATCATCGGTTGTTAGCAATTGATTGTGTAGCTCTGTGCGGTGTCGCCATAAAGTAATACGCTGCCTCGGTGTTAAGCTAAGTCCTTTTGATGGGCAAACCACTTCGCAAAAGCCACATTCAATACAGGTATCGATAATATCATCACTTTTTGGCATGACTTTTAAATGCTGAGTGTGGGCATTTTTGTCGTGATTAATAATAACCCCAGGGTTAAGAATATTTTGTTTATCGAATAGTGCTTTAAGCGCAACCATCACCGCGAAGCCATCGTCTCCCCATTCGGTGGCAACAAACGGCGCCATGTTACGCCCTGTACCATGCTCAGCTTTTAATGACCCTTTTAGTTCAACCGCCACTAAGTTCGCCACATCGGCCATAAATTGCTCGTATCGGCTTACTTGCTCTGGTGTGTCAAAAGCTTGGGTGAATACAAAGTGTAGATTTCCGGCAAGGGCATGGCCAAAAATAATGGCTTCATCATAAGCATATTTAATAAATAATTGATGCAGCGCATTCACGCCATCAGCTAATTTATCAAGGGCAAAGGCAACATCTTCAATTATCACAGTAGTGCCAGTTTCGCGCACTGCGCCAACCGCAGGAAACGTACCTTTACGGATATTCCAAAGTGCCGCATTACGGGCGCTGTCTGCTGAAAACTCAATCGCTGCCAGTTGGCTTTGCTTAAACTCGGCAAGAAGTTGCTCAGTGCTCTTAGTGAGCGCATCGAGAGCCTGTGCATTTTCAGCTCTTAACTCAATTAACAGTGCCGCTGATTGCTCCGGATAACTAGCCACCTCTTTTGGCATGATGGCATGCTCGGACACCGAGATCAGAGCACGTTTATCTAGTAGCTCAACAGCAGCAACATCAAGCTCACTCAGCCTTTGTACCAGCTCACACACCTTGCTGATATCGTCAAAAATAAAGAAACCTGTGTGTTTGTACTTATGCTCAACCACAGTGTGATAGGTGATATCGGCGATAAAGGCTAACGTACCTTCAGAGCCAATAATGAGGTGCTTGATGATTTCGATTGGATCAGAAAAATCCAGCAGCGCGTTTAGACCATAGCCTGTGGTATTTTTTAAACGATATTTATGGGCGATGCGCTCACTCAAATCAGGGTTTTGCTTTATGCTATCAACTAAGCTCATTAGCTCATCAACCCATGGGCTATGGCTTTGCAAAAAGGCATTACAGCTTTGGCTATCAGCCGTATTAAGCACTGTGCCATCGGCAAAAATGAGGGTCATATCTTTTACTGTGTGGTAGCTGTTTTGCGCCACTCCACAACACATGCCTGATGAATTATTTGCCGCCATCCCCGCTATTTTGCAGCTATTAATTGAAGCGGGATCTGGGCCAATCTTTTTACCAAACGGGGCTAATACTTGATTTACTCGAGCACCAATGATCGCCGGTTGTAAGCGTATTGCCTCAGCGTCATCAAGGATTTCAAACTTGCTCCAACTATCGCAAAGTAAAACCAATACAGAGTCGGTAATTGCTTGTCCAGATAAACTCGTTCCAGCGGCGCGAAATGTGATGGGTACCTGTTGCTCGTTGGCAGCAATGATCACTTGTCGTGCTTGATTTTGATTGCTCACTAATACAATTAACTCAGGGATTAATCGATAAAAGCTGGCGTCTGTTCCGTACGCATAACGGCGCGAGTAATCTTCTATTAATGCTGACTCTGGTAAAAAAGGTTTAATTTGCTGTTTAAATGCGTGTAATCGAGTTAAAGCCATCTTGCCCCCAGGCTTGTCATATTTACGCTGATGATTATGGAATATATTATTACTTTAAATTGTACTAAAAAGCGACCCATTAAATTGATAAATTATCAACTTGCCACGCTTTTTATCAGTATAAAGGTTTGGTTATTTAAGCCTATTAGCCCTATTTAGTGATCTAACTTAGCTTTTTGCAGTCGGACTCAAAAACCGTTAGGGTAGCAAAAAAATACTGTATTTATATTTAAAAACCCATTAACATCAAGAATAATTTATTCTAAAAACTAAATAAGCGTTTTGCTTTGGAGCTTGCTGTGTTAAATAAGTTTGCACTATCGTCACTGGTTATCGGATTAGGATGTTTCATGCCATTACAATCATCATTTGCTGAGTCTGCATTAACTTTAAAACAACAGTTAGGGCAAAAGCTCATGCTTGACCTACGTTATTACTGCGAGCAAGACCCAGGTGAACAAAAATGCCGTACACCGGTGACAGAGCTGCCGGCCGATTTAGCGAATATCATCACTAAACATAATATTGGTGGGGTGATTTTATTTGCAGAAAATATCGATACCGTGCCGCAAGTGATCAAACTTAATAATGACCTACAAAAAGCCGCTGCTAAGTCAGAGTTAGGCTTACCGCTGTTTATTTCGATAGACCAAGAAGGTGGCCGAGTTGCCCGTATTCCTCGTGATGTAGGTACGTCGTTTACCGGTAACATGTCGATTGGCGCGACCTATAAAGAACATGGTACCCACTTCGCAACTGAATCTGCACGCATCATTGCCGACGAGCTATTGGCACTGGGTGTTAATGTTAACTATGCACCCACGGTCGATGTAAACATGAACCCAGATAACCCAGTTATTAACGTGCGCTCTTACGGTGAAGATCCGCAATTGGTTGCAAAACTAGGTGGCGCCCAAGTAGCTGGTTTTGAAAACAACGGCGTTATTTCATCATTGAAGCACTTTCCGGGGCATGGTGATACGAACGTAGATAGCCACACAGGCCTGCCAAAAGTAATGCATGATAAAGAAACCATTTGGCAGCAAGATCTCCCCCCTTTTAAAGAAATTATTAAAAACCAACAACCGGGTATGATCATGACTGCACATATTCAATACCCTGCCCTAGACGACAGCACGTTTGTCAGTAAAGAAGGCAAAACCATGATCAAACCTGCAACGATGTCGCGCAAAATCATCACCGACTTATTACGTGATGAACTTGGTTATCAAGGTGTGGTGATCACAGATGCCCTCGATATGGCGGGGATCAGCCACTTTTTTGAACCAATCGAAGCGGTAGTAAATACCTTTGCAGCGGGTGTTGATATTGCCCTGATGCCAATCGAAATCAGAAGCCCTAAAGACTTAGCAGTACTTGAAGCCCTGATTGAGCGATTAGAGCAAGAAGTACAACGTGGCACGTTAAATGCCAACGAAATGAGTGCTTCTGCAACACGTATTTTAAAACTTAAAGAAAAGTTTAAACTTACCTCTTCACTTGATGACGAAGCAGCCATCAAAAAAGCGCAGCTTCTACTGGGTGATCAAAGCCATAGAAAAGTAGAAGCCGAATTAGCATTGGCAGCTATCACCGAAGTGAAAAACGAGAAAAACACCCTACCGCTTAGCATTAAATCGGGCAGCAAAGTGCATATTATTATGCCAGACACCCGCAAATGCTATGCTCTGCAGCAGGCGTTAATTGATAACACCGATAAGCTAATCAGCTTTAGCTGTACTAGTTTGCAAGGTTATGAGCCGCTTGCAACATTAAAAGAAATTAACGAAGCAGATATAATTATTGCCGCAAATGCATCACCAAAACAAAGTGCTGTTGAAGTCGGCGGGATGGATGATTTAGCTGATAACCCTGAGTTTGCAATTGCTAAAGCAGATCAATCAGCGGCATTAGAGTCATTGTTAAAACAAGCAAAATTAGCCCATAAAAAGACCGTATTTGTCAGCTTACGAGCCCCTTACGATATTGCCCAATTTGGAAAATTTGGCGATGCTGTACTTGCCACCTATGCTTACAATATAGATGTAGATACAGATGAAAAGATTGCTGGCCCTGCTTTTACAGCGCTGGCACACGTTTTACTAGGGAAAGCCCCTGCTAAAGGGCAGCTGCCCGTTACTATTAATGACCTGAACTGAGTGTTATTGTAGCAACAATGGGCAAGTGTTAATTTCAAGGAGAGTCACATGCAAAAAAATGCATCTTTAACCACACCAGCGGCTATTCGTAAAATGGTACGCGAGGGTGACTACACGGGCAATACATCGGGCTTTGCACCGGGCTTTGTGCAAGCTAATTTAGTGATTTTACCTAAACAATATGCGTTTGATTTTTTGCAGTTTAGCCAAGCAAACCCGAAAGCTTGCCCAATCATTGCAACTAGCCGTATACCGGGCGTTACCGATATGCCAACTGTTGGTGAAGACATTGATATTCGTAGCGACTTACCCCGTTACCGCGTCTTTAAACAAGGCCAAATGGTTGAAGAGGTTACCGATATTACGAATTATTGGCGCGACGATTTAGTCACCTTTTTAATTGGTTGCTCGTTCTCATTTGAAGAAGCGCTGATTGCCGCGGGCCTTGAGATCAGAAACATCAGCGAACAAAAAAATGTGCCAATGTATGTGACCAATATGGCTTGCCAAAGTGCAGGGATTTTTCACGCCAATATGGTTGTAAGCATGCGCCCAATGAAACCTGCCGATGCCATTCGCGCGATCCAAATTTGCAGCCGTTTTCCAAGTGTACATGGTGCACCAGTGCATTTTGGCGACCCTGCAGCAATTGGCATTAAAGATATCAACAAACCTGAGTTTGGTGATGCGGTAACCATTAAAGAAGGCGAAGTACCAGTATTTTGGGCCTGTGGTGTTACTCCACAAGTTGCGATTGCCAACGCGGCTCCTGATTTTTGTATCACGCATAGCCCAGGGCACATGCTGATCACCGATATTCCAAATAGTAAAATGGCAGCGTTATAAATGACGATGAAACTAAACTGCGACCTTGGCGAAAGCTTTGGCATGTGGAAAATGGGCTTAGACGAGCAAGTTATGCCACATATTGATATGGCAAATATTGCTTGTGGCTTTCATGCTGGCGATGCCGATGTGATGGCAAACACCCTAGCCCTCGCCAAGCAGCACAAAGTAATGGTTGGCGCACATCCAAGTTACCCAGATAAGCAAGGCTTTGGTCGCCGCTCAATGGCAATGAGCGAAAAAGAGCTGACCAATTGCCTGCATTATCAAATTGCTGCAATTGATGGTATGGCTGCTGTACATGGTTTAACGCTTGAATACGTTAAGCCACATGGTGCATTGTATAACGATATGATGAGTGACGAGCAAACGCTGAATATCGTTATGCGTGCAGTGGCAAGTTATGCAAAGCCATTAAAATTAATGATTTTAGCTACCAACCAAGCAGCCAAACACAAAGTACAAGCAAACGATCTTCAACTAGAACTCATTTTAGAAGCGTTTGCCGACCGTCAATACACAGACGAAGGTAAACTTGTTGCACGCTCTTTAGCGGGCAGCGTACACGACAAAGCGGCACTAATAGCGCAAGTTAAACAGTTAGTTGCACATGGCACAGTTACAACGCGAAGTGGTCAGCAGCTGGCACTTAATGCCGATAGCCTGTGTGTGCATGGCGATAATGAAGCGGGTATTGCGCTCATTCAAGAGATCAAAGCACTATGTCAGCAAGCCTAAGCGACGCAGCGCTCAGCCAACAAATTGAAACCATGATGGTTGAACAAAACCCGCGTGGAATGCAGCATTTATACGCAAAACAACTAACGGGGACGTATTTACGCGCAGCAAAATACCTTTATAAAGCACAAGGTACTGTGTTGATAGGTACCGGCTTTGCGGTTAACAATACTTTCGAAACCGATGGTCCTGTTGGTGCAATTGCACTTTACAAGGTACTCGAAAAGCTTGGTAAACAGCCTATTTTGGTTACTGGCAACCCCCTTTACAGTGCCCTAAAAAATGACTTTAACTGTTTTGAGCTGCCAATTAATAGCGTTGATAATGCGCACACTTTTAGCATTAAAGCCCTTGCGCAACTAAAGCCTGATTGTGTTTTATCAATAGAACGCCCGGGGCTTAACGAGCATCAGCGTTATTATAATATGCGCGGTATTGATATTTCTGAGCATTGCGGCTGCTTTGATTTTTTTGTGACAGAAGCACCTTGCCCCACCATAGCGATTGGTGATGGCGGTAACGAAATAGGCATGGGTAACCTTGCACAGCATATGCAAGCGCTAAACATCACACCTTGTTTAACAACCTGTGATGAGCTGTTACTTGCCGATGTATCTAACTGGGCAGCATACGGGCTCATTGCCTTTTTAAGTCGCTGGCATAACACTGATTTGCTGGCTGATATTGAGCCACTCAACATTTTACATTACCTAAGTGAGCGCGGTAGTGTCGATGGCGTCACCCATAAAAATGAGCTCACCGAAGACGGCCTGCATGCAATGCATGGTCAACAATTAATAACTCGGCTTCGCCAACTTGGCGGCTTTACGACAGAGAATGAGGTTTAACAATGGGCACGGTATACCTAAACGGTGAATACCTTGGCGCTGATGAAGCAAAGATTTCACCCATGGATCGCGGCTTCTTATTTGGCGATGGCATCTATGAAGTGATCCCATCATACCAAGGCAAAATGCTTGGCTTTGGCGCACATATTGAGCGTATGAATAACGGTTTAAACGAACTTGAAATTAAGCTCGATTACAGTGCCGATACGTGGCGTAAAATCTGTAATGATTTATGCGAGAAAAACCAAGGTGATAATCTAGGGATTTATTTGCACGTTAGCCGCGGCGCCGACACTAAGCGTGCCCACGGTTACCCAACTAATATTACCCCGACCGTATTCGCGTTTGCTTTTGAAATTCCAGCAGAGCCACAAGGCGATATCGACAATGCAACAACTTACACTGTATCGCTTGAGCAAGACCGTCGCTGGCAACGCTGCCATATTAAATCAACGGCACTGCTTGGCAACGTGATCCATTACCAGCACGGTGCAGCAGCAGGTAACAAAGAAACCATTCTATTTAACCGCTTAGAAGAAATTACCGAAGCTAGTTCAAGTAACGTGTTTATTGTTAAAGATGGTGTGATCAGTACGCCACCACTTGATAACCAAATTTTACCGGGGATCACCCGCTGGTTAATCCTCAATATTCTTCACAGTTACAGTGACTTTAACGTGCAAGAGCGCATTATTAGTAAAGACGAGTTACTTGATGCCGACGAAGTATGGATCACCAGCGCCACTAAAGAGGTTGGCCCAGTTGTAAAAGTAAATGGCAAGTTAGTAGGCGATGGTAAACCTGGTGCAGTTTGGCAACAAGTGCAAAGCTTGTTTACCAAGCATAAGTTTGATTACTAATTTCATCGCCATTTAAAACAAACGCCTACTTAAAGTAGGCGTTTTTGTTTTAGCTGTTATTTAGTGCTTATTTTATCAAATGGCCAAGCTTGCAATAGGCCATCACTGGTTTCTGAATATAGTTGCTTACCATCGTAAGCCACACTCAGTACTGACGTACGTTGGCGCTGTTGTTTAGCTTCGTATTCAGCGATTAATTCACCATCTGCAACGCGATATAAACGCATCTTCATTTTTGGTGATCCCGTTAATAGCCATTTATCTTGATTAATAAATTGCGATGCAGTGAATTCAATAAAGTTAGAGTATGAGGCCACTTCTGATAGCTCTTTTTGATTGGCTAAATCAAAAAATACACGATCATCTACCGAGTCAATTGCAAAGCCCAAGCTTGCTGTTTTATTTAGAGTAACGTGATTTACTCTGGTCGCTAAACGCTCTTCAAAGCGAGTACTACCATCACTTGTTGACCAAAGCTTAACGTATTTGTCGCTTGAGCCGGTAAACGCCCACTGACCATCAGCCGATAACGCCACGCTATTAATATCTAAGCGATGAATATCAAAACGCTTAGTATCACCTGTGCGAGTATTTATTACCTCAGCCTTGCCGCTACGATAAGCGATAACCAAAGTATCGCCTACGGCTGAAATAGCGATGTCTCTAGCGATTTCTTGCCCGGTAAGCCAAGTACCAATACTACGCCCAGTGCGAGTATCGTATAAAGTCACCGATAATCGATTTGAAATGAAAAAACGAGATTTGTTAGCGCTAAAGCCCACAAGCTCAACATGTTCAGCGCCCTGCCCTGTTATACAATCGTATAAACGCGCTTTTAACTGATTATCCCAAACGCACACCTCAGATTGAGTTGCCACTAATGCGTGACTCGCATCTTCGGTTAGCGCCGAGGCACTTAGTAGCTCATTGCCATGGGCAAACTCACTACTAGCAGGGGCAGTAAACACCTCACCTCCACCACAGCCCACAAGGCTTAGTGCAAATACACAGCAAAGAGGTTTAAGCAATTTCGACGTCATGATCATTCTCAATTTTTATAATTATTTTTGTATTGGAGCAGTGTAATGAAAATAAGCGGAAGTTGGTAGAGATTCTAGCTGTCAGCCGTCAGCCATCAGGTTGAGAGTCGAGATGCGAGGTGCGAGATGCGAGGTGCGAGGTGCGAGGTGCGAGATGCGAGGTGCGAGATGCGAGGTGCGAAATGCGAGGTACGAGATGTGAGGTAGGAGGTGCTTTAGCGCCGAACAACAACTGCCTCATCACTACTTAAGATAACCCCACTACTTTCTTGTAGGCGTGAAATTTATTTCGCGCAACTTTTTGCGAATTGTAGGTCGTGCTTTAGCGCGTTTTCTAAAAAAGCTCGCTTTGCTTACCATGAGATCTATTGTTCTAGTTAGTGCTTGAAACAGATTCACAATTAACAGTCGATTTTTTTGATGTTTTATCTAACTTCCGAGTCACTAAAAGCTCCTCATTTTCAACGGTTAAACTTACATTTTTATACCAATCATCAAAACTGGCTTTGGTTGCACTAGCTGGTAATTCAAATCCAAACGCGGAATCAATCTGCTCTAAGCTTGTTGGAATTTCTTTCTTCAAACACCAGTATAAGCCACTCAAGGCGCCAAAAAGATCGTCAGGTTCTTCTGCGTATACGGGATGCCAAACTAAGCAAGAGACAATGAGATACACTAATTTTTTCATAATTCTGCACATTTACTTTAAATGAATTGCTATCACTAGCATGTATATAAAGCACCGGAGCTTGTCAATTTTGAGCATGCATACTTTACAAAGGTGTAAGAGTTCTACTGATAGCTACCTGAAAACCAGTCTAAATGAGCCATAATGTTCTAAGCTGGTGAAACTTACTCTTTATTATCTAAAACCTCGACTACATAAGCTAGGCCCTGTTTCCTAGAGCCTAGCGCCTGTAAACTTTACTCTTTCTAACTTTCCCCTTGCTAACTTTCTTTACCCATGCGTAAAACAAAACACATTAAGTTTGTTACCATCTAAGTCTCTAAAGTATCCCGCATAAAAGCCGGGCATTTCACGTGGGCCGGGGGCGCCTTCGTCTGTGCCACCTAGTTCTATGGCTTTTTTATAAAAGGCATCTACTTGGGCTGGGGTTTCGACTGCCAGAGCAATCATAGTGCCGTTACCCACTGTAGATTTTTCATCGTTATAAGGCTTGGTAACCGCAAAACCGGGCTTATCTTGACCTGTGCTCCATGCGACAAAGCGGTCAGTTTCTAAAAAGCGCTCGGCGTTTAGAGTGGCGAACAATTCATCGTAATACTTTACTGCTTTAGCTAGGTTGTTAGTGCCTAACATGATGTAACCTATCATTGTGTGCTCCTTACGTTTAAAAGTGTCTGTACTCAACATAAAAGGGAAATGACCATCTGTCTATTGATTTCTCCATTCATCGCAATGGACTATATTTCTGATGGTTGTTACTTTATAACAGGTTAATCACTGCTCACTAACAAGGAAATAAAATGAAGTTTAAAACGTCTTTAGCACTGCTTGCAGCAGCCAGCTTTTACAGCCATGCAGGAGCTAGCAATACCTTCCAACTTGAAAATGTTTTTGATCTTGAATACGCCAACCAAATAGAAATGACAAAAAATGGCGATACAATTTACTTTGTGCGTAATCGCATGGATATCAAAAGCGACCGTAAAGTCAGCAATATTTGGTCAGTAAACCCAGATGGTAAAACCATGCTACCGCTAACGTCTGGCGTGCATATGGATTACTCTCCGGTATTGTCACCAGATGAAACTCGTTTAGCGTTTATTTCTACCCGAGACGGTAGCAGCCAAATCTATGTAAAATGGTTAAAAACCGGTAACGTAGCAAAAATTAGTAACCTAACGCAAAGCCCTGGCGGATTAACTTGGACGCCAGATGGCAAACAATTGGTGTTTAGCCAGTTTGTGCCTGCAAAATCAGCAAGCCCAGTTTCTTTACCGGGTAAGCCTGAAGGCGCTAAGTGGGCAGAGCCAGCTAAATATATTGACGATACCTATTACCGTGCCGATGGCGGTGGCTACTCTGAAAAAGGTTATCGTCACTTTTTTATCATCAGTGCAACGGGCGGCAATGCACGTCAATTAAGCTCTGGTGATTTTGATCATGGTGGTGCTATTAGCTTTAACGAAAAAGGCGATGCGTTTTATTTTTCGGCTAATCGTTATGAAGATAATGAATTACACCCAACTGAATCTGAAATCTATAAACTTAGCTTAGCGGATCGTTCAATTACCCAAATAACAGACCGTAAAGGCCCAGATTCACGCCCAAAAGTCTCGCCAAGTGGTCGTTATCTGGCATACACAGGCTATGACGACAAAAAGACTAACTATGAAAACAGCGACATTTATTTACTTGATTTGAAATCAGGAAAAACCTCAGTACTCACTGCTGAATTAGACCGCAGTGTCGAAGATATAAAATGGGATGATAGCGGCAGAGGTCTTTATTTTAGCTACGATAGCGAAGGCAAAACACACCTAGCTTACCAGCCGCGTAGTGGTAAACATAAAGTGATTACCTCAGAGATTGGTAGTGTTGCCTTTGGTCGTCCGTATTCAGGTGGTGACTTTGATGTGAGCGAAGATGGTGAAGTTGCATTCACACTTGCAGATACCCAGCGCCCAGCTGATGTAGCATTAATTAAGCGCGGTAAAACCGCGCGTTTAACACAATTAAACGAAGATGCGCTGGGTGACAAAGAGCTGGCTAAGGTTGAAGAAATTTGGGTTAAATCAAGCCACGACGGTTTGGCTATTCAAGGTTGGATTGCTTACCCACCGGGTTTTGATAAAAACAAAAAGTACCCACTTGTTTTAGAGATCCACGGCGGTCCTGTTGCAAACTACGGTCCTCACTTTAGCCCTGAAGTACAATTATACGCAGCCAAAGGTAATGTTGTACTTTATATGAACCCGCGCGGCAGTGACTCATACGGTAAAGAGTTTGCGCAAACAATTCATCATAACTACCCAAGTAATGACTTTGATGACTTAATGACAGGTGTTGATGCTGTCATCAATAAAGGCTTTATTGATGAAAGCAAACTATTCGTTACCGGCGGTTCAGGTGGCGGTGTTTTAACTGCATGGATTGTGGGTCATACAGACCGCTTTGCAGCCGCTGTTGTTGCTAAACCTGTTATCAATTGGATCAGCTTTGTACTAACTGCTGACTTCTACCCTTTCTTTGCTGACTATTGGTTCCCAGGTAAGCCATGGGACAATATTGAGCATTATATGAAGCGCTCTCCAATTAGCTATGTGGGCAATGTAAAAACACCCACTATGCTGTTAACCGGTGAATCAGACTATCGCACCCCGATTTCTGAAACCGAACAATTTTACCAAGCGTTAAAGCTACAAGGTGTTGATACAGCGATGGTGCGTATTCCTAATGCCTCACATGGTATTACCGCGCGCCCATCAAACCTGATGACCAAAGTAGCCTATATTCAATGGTGGTTTGATAAACATAGTAAGTAGTTGCGAGTTGCGAGTTGCGAGTTGCGAGTTGCGAGTTGCGAGTTGCGAGCAATAGTTTAGGTGCGGCTTTATGCCGCGCCATACACAAAACATAAAATAGTTTCACACTTACCTGTAGCAGCAGCTTTATGCCGCGTCATTTAATAAAACCATAACGCGGGGTAAACCCGCTGCTACTTTCTAACTTTACTCTTGCTAACTTTCCCCTTTCTAACTTTATTCTTGCTAACTTTTGAATTTCAATCTGATAGCTGACGGCTGAAAGCTGATAGCTCTCTTTTCCTGTAAACCCCCTTTACAGTCAAAATGTGAGTAACTCCTTACATACATTTATCAAATATCGGACATTAATCCAAAAGCAGTTAGTAAAAAATCGGTTTATAGCCAAAATCAGTAACTTGAGTTAGTAAAAAATCGGTTTGTGCCGCTAAAAACCTAGCTTCAGTTAGTAAAATTTTGGTTTGTGAGGATGTTGAGTTGGTAAAAAATCGGTTTATAGCTTGGGTGAGTTAATAAAAAATCGGTTTGTAAATCGCAAGATTTTACAAAACAGCATTAAATTGCCGTTTATATGACCTAATTTTGGCCATTCTAGAGGCTGTGCTCTGCCAATAAGCCCTAAATTAAGGCTCATGAGGCGGAGGTAGTTAAATCCTGATCTAAAATTCTTAAGCTGGTAAATGCGTGATCTGTATTTTATAAAGCTAGTAAATGGCTGATCCAAGACTTGGTTAAAGAGTGATCCGAGATGCGAGATGCGAGATGCGAGATGCGAGATGCGAAGTGCGAGATGCGAGGTGCGAGATGCGAGATGCGAGATGCGAGATGCGAAGTGCGAGATGCGAAGTGCGAGATGCGAGATGCGAGATGCGAGATGCGAGGTGCGAGATGCGAGATGCGAGATATGAGATGCGAGGTGCGAGGTTCGAGATGTGAGATGCGAGTCTGATGGCTGACGGCTGAAAGCTGATGGCTACAAATGAAAAAGGGCCCGAAGACCCCTAACAACATTATTGAATTTTATACCCAGGCTGCGTGGAGATGCAGGTTTCAGCAAGAGATAAAACGCATTTAGACAAGGCATTGATTGCAGATAATGGTGGTTCCCTTATTAAAATCAATAACGCAGTATAAATGCGTTTTAGCCTTGCCCTTCGGGCGCTTCACAGGGGCTCCACTACTACGTTGTGACAAATCGAAAGGTACCTACATTCCTTCATTGTCACGCCTTGTATTGAAACCCCTGTGATAGCGCTGAAAATTACATCTTCACGTAGCCTGGGTATACGCAGGAAATTACAACTTGGTTAGAACTGGTTCATAGTATTTGCTTCACCACCGGCTTTAAGCGCATTTTCACCAGAGAAGTACTCTTTATGAGTATCACCAATGTTTGAACCTGCTAGGTCTTGGTGTTTCACTGATGCTTGCTCACGGCGGATTTCTTGACGTTGTACGTCGCGAACATACGCTAGCATACCTAGGTCGCCGAAATAGCCTTCTGATAGAATATCAGTGCTTAGCGCCGCTGTATGGTAAGTTGGTAGCGTGATTAGGTGATGGAAGATACCCGCTTCACGTGCACCATCTTTTTGGAAGTTTTGTACAAGTACGTCTGCTGCCGCTGCAAGCTCTGTGTCATCCATTTCTGGCGCCATTAATGCTTTATTGTCATCGATGCTTGGGTAAGCAGATAGGTCTTTACCTTGTTCTTGCCACTCAGCATATACTTGCTCACGGAATTTAAGTGTCCAGTTGAACGACGGTGAGTTGTTGTATACCAGCTTAGCATTTGGTACTTGCTCTTTAACGCGGTTTACAAGCTCAGCGATTTGTTTAACGTTTGGCTTTTCTGTTTCAATCCACAGTAAGTCTGCGCCTGATTGTAAGCTAGTTACACAATCAAGAACTACGCGGTCTTTCTCTGTGCCTTCACGGAACTGGTATAAACCATTATCTAAACGTGTTGGTTTGCAAAGCTGACCATTCAGCTTCATTGCTGTGTCGCCTTCATTTAAGTCATCTACACTGTTTACAGGTGTTGTTTCAAGGAACGACGTGTATTGGCTAGCAAGGTCGCCTGGTGTTTTAGATACTGGCACTTTTTGAGTAAGGCTTGCACCTAATGAATCTGTGCGAGCAACGATAATACCGTTATCAATACCAAGCTCTAAGAAAGCGTAACGAACAGCGTTAATTTTTGCTAGGAAATCTTCATGCGGTACAGTTACTTTACCAGCTTGGTGACCACATTGTTTTGCGTCTGATACTTGGTTCTCGATTTGGATAGCACATGCACCCGCTTCAATCATCTTTTTAGCAAGTAGGTAAGTTGCTTCTTCGTTACCAAAGCCCGCATCGATATCAGCAATAATTGGCACAACATGGCTTTCAAAGTTATCGATTTTATTTAGCACTGCTTGAACGTCACCGCCGTTTGCTTTCGCTTCGTCTAGGTCTTTGTAAAGGTGGTCAAGTTCACGTGCATCAGCTTGCTTTAAGAAAGTGTAGATTTCTTCGATTAGCGCTGGAACAGATGTTTTTTCATGCATACTTTGGTCAGGTAATGGACCAAACTCAGAGCGAAGTGCCGCAACCATCCAGCCACTTAGGTATACATAGCTGCGTTTAGTTGTTTTGTTATGACGTTTAATTGCCATCATCATTTGCTGTGCAGTGAAACCATGCCAACAACCTAATGATTGTGTGTATTGGCTGTGGTCAGCATCATAAGCTGCCATGTCTGCACGCATAATGTCTGCAGTGTATTGAGCAATGTCTAGACCCGTACGAAAACGGTTTTGTAAGCGCATACGGCTTGCGTATTCAGGGTTGATTGACTGCCACGTTTTGCCTTGTGTTTGACATAAAGTAGCTAGGTTATCTGTTTCGCGTTGATATGTTGTCATAATAAAAATCCTTCGAACGGGTTATCTATTTTTTGTTAGTGAGAGTGGCTACTTGGCATTTGCTTCGTAGCGCTTAATTCAACATTAGGCGGATTTTTTGGATTTAGTAAATTTATAGTTGTTATTGCCACTATATTTTTAGTGAATGGCAAATAGCCTGCTTATTAGCCTTTTTTACGATATGGTTGAACCATGAATGATCAAATTAAGCTCGTTTAAAGGACATTATTATGACCACTCTCTCACTTAACGGTTTAAGCGTTGATCAACAACTTGCACAGTTTGTTGAACAGCAACTTTTACCTGGAACAGGCATTAGCACAGACACCTTTTGGCAAGGCTTTGCTGATATCGTCAATGAACTAACGCCAATCAATCGTGCACTTTTAGAAAAACGCGAACAACTTCAAGCTAAGATTGATGACTACCACAAGCAGCAGCCGGTATGGGATGCAACTAACTATCAAGCATTCCTTGAAGACATTGGCTACCTCGTTCCTGAACCCGCTAGCTTCAGCATAGAAACAGAGCAAGTAGAGTCTGAAATCGCAAGTACAGCTGGGCCGCAGCTTGTTGTGCCAGTAAGCAATGCACGCTTTGCTCTAAACGCAGCGAATGCTCGCTGGGGCTCTTTGTATGATGCGCTATACGGCACTGATGTATTGAGTGAAGATGACGGCGCAGAGAAAGGCTCTACATACAACCCTGTACGTGGCTTTAAAGTAATGGCTTATGCCCGCCAGTTCCTCGATAAAGCATTGCCTTTAGCAAATGGCTCACACATCGAAAGCACCAGCTATGCAGTAGTAAATAATGAGCTTTTAATCACATTACGTGACAGTAGTCAGGTTCGTTTAGCAAATCCTGAACAACTTATTGGCTACCAAGGTGAAGCGCAAAACCCAAGCGCTATCTTATTGAAAAATAATGGCTTACATGTAGAGCTGCAAATTGACCATCATCACCCAATCGGCCAAGCAGATAAAGCAGGCCTTAAAGATGTACTACTAGAAGCAGCCCTTACAACGATTATGGACTGTGAAGATTCCGTTGCTGCCGTTGATGCCGAAGACAAAGTAAATGTTTATCAAAACTGGCTTGGTTTAATGCAAGGAAACCTTGTAGAAGCATTTAACAAAGATGGCAAAACCATTGAGCGCCGTTTAGCACAAGACCGCCAATATCAAGGTGTAAATGGGGAAACAATCACGCTAAAAGGCCGTAGCATGATGTTTGTGCGTAACGTTGGCCATTTAATGACTAACCCAGCTATCCAAGATAGTGAAGGCAATGACGTGTTTGAAGGCATTATGGATGCCATTATCACCAGCACCGCAGCGCTTCATGATTTAAAAGGCACAAGCACCCTCAAAAATTCAACGGCTAATAGCATTAACATTGTTAAACCAAAAATGCATGGCCCAGAAGAAGTGGCATTCACTAATACCCTATTTACCCGCGTTGAGCAGCTGCTAGGCTTACCAGCAAACACCATTAAAATGGGTATTATGGATGAAGAACGCCGTACATCAGCTAACTTAAAAGCCTGTATTTTCGAAGCTAAAAAGCGTGTTGTATTCATCAATACCGGCTTCTTAGACCGCACTGGTGACGAAATTCATACTTCAATGCAAGCAGGTGTAGTACTGCCAAAAGGCGCTATTAAACTTGAACCTTGGATCAGCGCATACGAAGATCGCAACGTAGATATTGGTCTTGCAACTGGCCTTAGTGGTAAAGCACAGATTGGTAAGGGTATGTGGCCAATGCCAGATAAAATGGCGTTAATGATGGAACAAAAAAGTGGTCACCCGAAAAGTGGTGCAAATACCGCGTGGGTGCCCTCTCCTACTGCTGCAACACTGCATGCTATGCATTATCATGATATTGATGTATTTGCCTGTCAAAAAGCGCTTATGGACCGCAAAGAAGCAAGCCTTACCAGCTTACTCACTCCGCCGCTTATGAAAGATGCCAGCAGCTTAAGCAAAGAAGATATTCAAGCCGAACTTGATAACAATGCACAGGGTATTTTAGGTTATGTTGTGCGTTGGATTGACCAAGGTATTGGTTGCTCAAAAGTACCAGACATCAACCATGTAGGCTTGATGGAAGACCGTGCCACACTGCGTATTTCAAGCCAGCACATGGCCAACTGGCTGTATCATGGGGTTTGTTCTGAAGAGCAAATTAGAAAAACCATGGCACGCATGGCGAAAGTTGTTGATGGACAAAATGAAGGTGATCCGGCTTACAAAAATATGGCTGATTCAGCCGAAACCTTAGCACAAAGTGTTGCTTATCAAGCAGCTTTAGCCCTTGTATTAGAGGGAGTTAAACAACCTAGTGGTTATACTGAACCATTATTGCATGCGTTCCGTATAAAATATAAGTCGTTAAATTAGCCACTACACAACTCTCCTTCGAGTTTCATGTGTCGTTCATAGCAGCCTAAGGGCTGCTTTTTTTTGACTAATATCAATTGAACTCATAACGACAGTGAATACTCATCATTCACTACATAATAAAAATCTATTAAAAAAGGGGCATTTGTTACCAAATGCCCCTTTTTATACTAATTTTTTTAAAATTAGTTTTTGACAATCGCATTGTGATAAACGTTTTGCACGTCATCACAGTCATCAAGCATAGAAATAAACTTTTCAAAGTTTGCGATATCATCTGGATCAGTGATGTCAGTATGAACTTGTGGAACAAACGTGATTTCGTCTACTTCAAAGTTAATACCTTCAAATGCTTCTTCAAGAGCAGTTTTTGCTTTGTAGTACTCTGTATGTGGAGCGAAAACTGACACTTTGCCATCTTCTACTTCTACATCCGTTACGTCTACATCAGCCATCATTAGCGCTTCAAGTACAACTTCGTCGTCATCACCTTCAAAGCCTAAAACAGCTAAGTGATCGAACATATGCGCTACACAACCCGGTGTGCCAATTTTTGAATCTGTTTTTGTAAACGGTAAACGTACATCTTTGATAGTACGGTTAGGGTTATCAGTTAAACAGTCTACAATTACCATACAGTTACCCGGGCCGTAGCCTTCGTAACGTGCTGGAGAATAGTCTTCCCCTGCTCCACCGGCTGCTTTTTTGATTGCATTATCGATTACGTGTGCTGGAACTTGGTCTTTTTTTGCACGCTCAATAATACGTTTTAGCGCTTGGTTAACTTCTGGATCTGGTTCGCCATTTTTAGCAACAACGTAGATTTCTTTACCGTACTTAGAATTTACTTTAGTTTTTGCATTGGCTGTTTTAGCCATGGCGTTTTTGCGGACTTCAAATGCTCTGCCCATCTTATGCCTCTATGAATACATTTGATAATTGCCGATATTTTAGCAACTCATGACGGCTTGGGCTAGTACTAGGACATTTTGAAAAATAAAAAACTAACAAAATTACTCAGGAAAAATAAAAAACAAAGCTATTTAACATAACACCTTATTTTCTTGGAATGAGTCAACCAAAGTAGGTAGTTCTGAAAAATGATGCATTACATAATCGGCCTGATTCGCATACTCAGGAATTTCATCTGGTGCGTACAAGCAAGCACGCATATTGGCATTATGCGCAGCCTGAATATCAAATAAGTAATCGCCAACATATAGTAACTCAGACTGATCAAGCTCCCATAATGTAGCAATCGCATTCAAGGCACTTGGATCAGGCTTAGCTGGCGCATCAGAGCGAGTCAGCACAGTTTCTATTGGTAAGGGGTTATTCTTTAATTTAATAGCAGCTGCACGGTCGTAGTTACGAGTTACAATCGCCATCGGGATATTATTTTCTTTCAGCCTAGTAATTGCCTCAGCAACACCTGGCAATAAATGAGCGTGTTGTGCATCTATGAGTTCATGCTGATGAACTATGTTCATCGCCTCTTCACGCATGTAAGGCGAAGGTAATGATGCAATGTAAGCAAGTAAGTCATTCTCAACAGGACAGCCTACCTGCGCTTTGATAAGCGAAAAATCCAACTCTGATGAAACCAAAGTACCATCTAAGTCAAAGATTACACCACGGATATTGTTGTCATGGATAGTCATATAAATCCCTGTATATGAGAGTTGGGAAAATTTTGAAGCCCATTAATAAGATAGTTTACGAAATGGGTTAATTAAAGGATCAAAGGATTAAAAAAGGAACTTTTTTAATCCTTTTGGATTGGTATTACTCTGGATTGACCGACTCAAACCTAGCCTCAAGCCAGGTATCATCTTGGCTAAAGGTCAGTGTTTTTACCTTTCCTTTGCCTTCAATGTTTACCATATTTACTTGTGCTGGCCATAGGTCACGAAGTGCTCCGTTGCTCATACGAATACCATGAATTCCCTCTGGTATCGTGACTTCTTGATAAACCCAAAAGAATTTACCATCAACTTGCGCACCCACATCTTTAAGTTCAAGTGGTTTGCCACCTAAAGTTTGTAGAGCAATATGTGACTCAACATAATCAGCAAAACGCTTTTGATCTTCTTTATTACTTAATATATCAGCATTGCCGTCAAACAAATGTTCAACGGCGTGTTCTGTATCATGTAAATAAAAACGATGCATCAGCTCTATGTTGTTAGTCCGTTTGTTAAATAACACGGTAGTCACAGACGCTTTTAACTGGTGCGCCATAGTTGGCGCACTCAGTAATAAAGCAAAAATAATGGCTGTAAAGCGCATTATTGTTGCTCCTCAGCATCTTTATCGTCGTCTTTTTTCAGCTCAGTTTTAATATCTTGCATGATATCGCGGCTAACTTTCGCTTTACTCTTCTCACGTTTGTACACTTCAATGCGTGATGGAATAATACGACGCGGGTAGTTGTTGTTTTCTACATCAACATCCGCTGTTTCCCAGCGTGGATCGACTGTAACAGACACTAGGTTTTTACCTTTTTCTGTAACAATTAGCTTTTGTACATGCTTGTGGTTACGACGCCAGATTTCAGCCGGAATGTACTGCTCTTCTTTCGTGCCATCTTCATAAGTAAGCTCTAATAAGATAGGCATGACTAAGCCACCTAAGTTTGAAAACTCAAGTACGTAGTAGTTTTTATCTTCTTTGATTGCACGCTCAAACGTTTTACGTTCCCAAGGCTCTAAACCTTTAAGGAATTTGTTATACGCGTTGCGCTCTTTGTTAGTTACTGTGAAGCGGTCGTTTTCGTCGTAGAAGTCAGTTACGTCTGGGTTTTCTTCAACCCACAGCTTTTTGCCTTCTTCTTTATTACGTTTTACGAATAACGGCATTGGCTTGTCAGCTTCGATATCACGTAAACGATTAAAGTCGATATCAGGGTTTTTGGTATCTAAACGAAGTTGGTAAACCTTGTCTAAAGAGATATCAACGTGATCTGTGGTGTAGAACCAACCACGCCAGAACCAATCAAGGTCAACACCTGATGCTTCTTCCATAGTACGGAAGAAATCAGCTGGAGTAGGGCGCTTGTACTTCCAACGCTGTGCATATTCTTTAAATGCAAAGTCGAATAACTCACGGCCAAGGATCACTTCACGTAAAATGTTAAGTGCAGCAGCAGGCTTAGTATAAGCATTAGGGCCTAAACGTAATACGCTGTCTGACTGAGTCATAACAGGCACTTGGTTTTCAGATTTCATGTATGCAACAACATCGCGAGGCTCAACACCCCAAGGAATTGTGTGGTCCCATTCACGACCAGCAACACCATCTAAGAAGCTGTTAAGACCTTCATCCATCCACGTCCATTGACGTTCATCAGAGTTAACCACCATAGGGAAGTAAATGTGACCTACTTCGTGGATAACAACGCCGATTAAGAAACGCTTTTCTGCTTGTGAGTAAGTACGTGTACCGTCGTCTTGTAGGTCAGTACGCGGGCCATTGAAGGTGATCATTGGATATTCCATACCACCTACAGGACCATTTACAGACTGAGCCACAGGGTAAGGGTAGTCAAACGAGAAGCGTGAATAAACTTCCATTGTATGAACAACAGCTTCAGTAGAGTACTTCTTCCAAAGGTCGCCACCTTCTTTCGGGTAGAAAGACATTGCCATTACTAACGGCTGATCTTTACCGCCTTGATGATAGCCTTTTGCGTCCCACATAAACTTACGTGAAGAAGCCCACGCAAAGTCACGTACGTTTTCAGCTTTAAAGTGCCATGTTTTAGTTTTGTTTGTGCCTTCTTTCTCGTTTTCTAACGCTTCTTCTTCAGTCACGATGAAAACAGGGCGCTTAGCATCTTCAGCTTGTTCAAGACGCTTACGCTGTGTGCTAGTCAGAACGCTGCTTGGGTTATCAAGCTTACCTGTTGCCGATACGATGTGATCAGCAGGTACTGTAATTTCTACATCGTAGTCACCAAACTCAAGAGTGAACTCACCGCTTCCTAAGAAAGCTTTGTTAGTCCAGGCTTCATAGTCAGTGTATGCAGCAAGACGAGGGAACCACTGCGCTAATAAGAAGATATCGTTACCATCTTCTTCAAAGTGTTCATAACCTGAACGTGCACCAACGGCGTCTTCTTCAACAATGTTAAAGGCGAAGTCCATGCTGAACTCAACGTCTTTACCCGGTTTAAGCGGCTCGTTTAAGTCGATACGCATTAAGGTATCTACTACAGTAACTTTAAGCTCTTTTCCGTCTTCGTCTTTAACATTGGCGATTTGATAACCCAGCTCGTTGTCGGCCATGAATTGCTGACGACGTAACTGACCTAGGCTCAATTTAGTTGATTTTGGCTGAGGGTCACCTTGCAATGTTTTACCATTGAAAGTAGATGTCATTTCAGCAATTGAGTCAGATTTAAAGATATTTTGGTCTAGTTGTAACCAAAGGTACTTTAACGTGTGCGGCGAGTTATTTTTGTATTCGATAGTTTGGCTTGCTGTTAAGCGGCGTTTCTTTTCATCAAGCTTTACATCGATGTCGTAGTTTACTTGCTGTTGCCAGTAATTTTCAGCGGGTTCACCGGCTGCACTACGGTATACGTTTGGAGTTGGAAGTGCTTCATCTAGCTGACGGAACTTGTCAACGAATGAGCCTTTAGTTTGCTCAACAGATGACGCCATCACAGCTGAAGATACTGCTAAAGGCAATACCAAAGCACTCAATTTGAGAACTGCTTTTTTCATTGTTAATCCTGTAATTAATTTGCCAGCGTACCATCGCAAACTGCTAACAAAGTTGCAATAAAATAACGATAAAGTGCGGGATTTTTCGGGTAGTATTCGATGTTTTATTGAAGACCTATTTTTCACAAAAAAATTGCCTTGATTAACACCATGTAAACCCCCTTTACAAAACACTGGTTAATTTTAGTTCAGCACTAATTCATCCCAAAGTATTACAGTTGATAAGTAGATACTCTGCTTAAATTCTAGTTAATGATGAAAGGGTGATTAGATGAAGTTTTATATTGTAAAAAAAGACTCTCGTTTAGCAGCCATTCCTGCTCAAGAATCAATTCTAAACGAGTACAAAGAACGCGGATTTGAATTTGTCGAAGTGATTGCAGCTTGTGATGAGTCAGATGCATTATCTCGCACGAACCCGAGTGTAAATGGGTCTAAAAAGTGGCTAATTTACCCGACTGCACTGGTAATTTTATCCTTAATTGCCATTATTTTTGCAATAAATTAAATTTTGCGACATTTGCTATTGAAATTTACTGCCATTTGTATTTAAAATCGCCCACTTTTTTGATTTTGGGGTCTGCTAAGCATGCATTTTAAACCCCAAAATGTTTGGTAATCAGCATAGAATTCGGTGAGCGTATGGATTTCTATATCCTAAAAAAACAACAAGAACTAATTGCAATTCCAGCGGACGAACAAAATTGTAAACAGTACCTAGATTCAGGGTATTTTTATATCGACAAAGTAGCGGCATGTAATGAAACAAATGCCCTTAAGATTTTACAAGCTAAGCAAACTAAAGCGCTTAAAGTACCTATGATAATGGCATTGTTAGCATTGCCAATGGTGGTTTTTGCTTGGTATAGCTTAAGTTAACAAACCAGGCTGGGCATCTTGGCTCAGCTTAGGTATATTGACGCTCTTAATAAATAATAAGAGCGTTTAATGAAAGTCCTTCATACATCTGATTGGCATTTAGGCCAACAATTCTACGAGCATTCCCGATTCGATGAGCATCAAGCATTTCTGGCTTGGTTAACCGATACGCTTGTGTCAGAACAGATCGACTTACTACTGGTTGCGGGTGACATTTATCATACGGCAACGCCACCTGCCAGCGCAGAAAACCAACTCTACCAATTTATTAAAACCACTAAGCAGCATTGCCCTGACTTACACATAGTGATTATTGCTGGTAACCATGATTCAGCAAATCGTATTATGGCGGCAAAACCTTTATTGGCTCAGTTTGATACCCATGTTGTTGGCCGCTTTGATAGCAATGCTCCTCATGAAGTAGTACTGCCAATCAGCACAAAAAATGGCGATGCGAATGTTGTTGCTATGCCATTTTTACGTAGCAGTGATATAAGCAGTTATAACCGCCAACAACAGCAACCGTTAAGTTACAACCAAGCCGTTGCTCTTGCCTACAAAGATGCATTACAAGCAGCAAGCGAATTACCAAACGCGCCATTAATTGCTATGGGCCACCTGCATGCAAAAGGTGGAGACATCTCATCTGATTCTGAACGTAACTTAGTGATTGGTGGTGAAGATGCAATATCGGCAAGCATATTTACTGATCAACCTGATTATGTTGCACTAGGGCATCTTCATAAAGCTCAGACAGTCGCGAAAAAAGAAACTATTCGCTACAGTGGCACGCCTATGCCGATGTCATTTTCTGAAAGACGCTATCAGCATCAAGTTGTGATAGTCGAGCTTAGTGACTCAGGTACATCTGTAAACCCCCTTTACATTCCTAGCTTTTGTAAAGTCATGTTGCTACCAGAAAAAGACTGTGTGCCATTGAACGAACTCTGTGAGCTTATAAAAAAACTCGACTTAACAGATGAAGATTTAGCGCCATACCTGCGGGTTAAATTGAGCGCCCATGACACTGACACCACTTTCAGAGAACAAATAGAACAAGCCCTTGAAGGTAAGCAGGTTAAGTTTTGTGGCATTGAAAGAGTACGTCAGCAGGGCAACCAGCAAGACGATGAACAAACTCTATTTGAAGATGTCTCGCAAATTGAAGCACTAAACCCACATTCACTTTTAGAGCAAGCATTTGCAAACAATAAAGATATGGCAGGGCAGGCAGTGCCAAAAGAATTAGAAAGCTTACTAAGCCAAGTGATCGATGAGTTGAATGCAGAGGACCTACTATGAAAATTTTAGCGATTCGTGTTCACCAACTAGCCTCTATCTTAGACGCCGAAGTCGACTTTAGCGCTTCACCATTAAAAGAAGCAGGGCTGTTTGCCATTACGGGTGATACCGGCGCCGGTAAAAGCACATTACTCGATGCCATTTGCTTAGCGCTTTATAATAAAACCGCAAGGTTACGCGGCGATACAGGCAATAAAATTGACTTTAACGGCGACAATATCAAACTCAATGACTCGCGAAACTTATTACGCCGCGGGGCAGGGCAGGGCTATGCCGAAGTTGACTTCATTGGCCAAGATAAACAGCAGTACCGAGCAAGGTTAAGTTTTAGCCGAGCGCGTAATAAAGCCGATGGCAAATTACAACCCGCACAACATAGCCTGTACTCATTACCCGATGAGACACTAATCGCTGATAGGAGTGCTGCAAGTAAAGAAATCGAGCGTATTATCGGTTTAAGCTTTGAACAGTTCTCACGCGCTGTGCTGCTTGCTCAACATGAATTTGCAGCATTTTTAAAAGCAACCGGGGATGAGCGTGCGCAACTACTTGAATGCTTAACAGGCACCGATAAATTTAGCCGTATTGGTCAGCGAATTTTTGAACGCCATCGTGAACAGCTGCAAGCATTAGAGCAGTTAAAGTTAAGTTTAAGTAACTATCAGGTTTTAAGCCCTGAACAGGTCGAAACTAAACAAGCAGAACAAAAAGCGCTTGAGGCTAAACTTGCTGAGTTGCAAAAGCAAATAAAACAATTTGAACAGTACCAAGGGTGGTACAAGCAAGCATCTCAGCAGCAACAGCAACTAAACCAGGCAGAGCAAGCAAAGCAAGAGTTACAACAACAAATGCACGCGCTTGCTGAAAAAGCCACTGAAGCGAAACAAGCCCAGCAATGCCTAGAAATAAAAGATAACCGCGAGCGCGTCACTTCGATTGCTGCTCAACATGGGCAGCTTATTAAAAACCGTGAACAGCTTTTAAACGTTGACCATAAAACACTGATCAAAGACGCTGAGCAAACGCTTGAGAAGCAAACCGCACAACTAAACCAAGCAAAGCAAGCACAAAAAGACGCGCAGCCTATTATTAGCCAGGCCCGAGAGTTAGATAAGCAACTTGCTGTATTAAACCAGCAAACAGCGGCGCAAAAAGTACAAGCAGAGAAAGCGAAACACCATCATCAAGAGCTGACTAATAAACTAAATAGCCATAAAGCAGAGCAGCAAAAACAGCTCGATCAACAAGCGCAAATAAATAGCTATTTAGAAACACATGCACAATGGCAACCATTAGCAAAGGACTGGTCATTCTTTAAAAGTGAGTTAAGCCGCTTTAGCCAGCAACAACGCACAATTAGCCAATCACAGCAAAACGTAAAAGCTCTTCAACCTAAAATTGATGAACAGCAAACAGCCGCGCAGCAGTGCAAAAACCAGTTTAAAACCCTTGAGCAAGAAATTAAGCGCTTAGTTGATCAAGATACCGCCTTTAAATCGAGTTTAAACACCCAATCAATGGCGGATATTGATGCGGGGCTTGAGGCGATTAAGCACCTGATTGAAAAGCGCCAAGTATGGCAAACTAATCATCAGCAGTTAAAAAATTGGCAAACCCAGCTAAACAAATTAAGCCAAACTGAGCAGCAACTACAAACAGCATTAAAAGATGCGCAGCAAGGTGCAGAGCAAGCACAGCAGCAGGTTTCGTTTTGTGAGCAAAACTTACAACAAGTGCAATTAAGAGCCAGTGAAGGGGTCAGCCAGTTACGTGCCACCTTAAAAGCAGGGGAGCCGTGTGCTGTATGTGGCTCAAAAGAGCACCCCTTTATGCATGAAGAAATGGTTAACGAGCAATTTAGTCAACTTATTAACGACTTTACCAACCAGTTAACTAACGCCAAACAGCACTTAAAAGCTCAGCAAGCATTACAGCAAGCTAAAAGTAATGAGCTGGCGGCATGCAGCCAGCAGATAAGCTCGTTAACTGGGCAAATCTCAGAACTGAGCGCTCAACAACAGAGCCTCAAAGAAACCATGGCAGCTAATCGTACTGAGCTAAATGATTTAACCGAAGATCAGTTAAACGAGTGTCAGCAACAGCTAAGCTTGCAAAAACAGCAGTACTACAAAACCCTTGAACAGCAACAGCAGCTGCAAAACACGCTTTCGGCTAAGCAAGCTGAGTATAATCAGCAAGGGCAAGCGCTACATAACAAAGAGCAGCAGTTAAACGAATTACAGCAACAGCTGAATAATCAGCAAACACGCTTAAACGAGCTCAATGATGAGTATCAGCAGCTTTATACGACACTGAATCAACAGTTCACTAGTGCACCTTGGTGGCAGGCACTCAATACACAAAGCATTTCTTTAGAGAACATTGCAGAGCACGTTGAGGCTTATCAAGCTTCGCTGCAAACGGCAGATGAGCTTAAAACTAGCTTAAAAGCCATTGAGCAGCACCTTGCACATGTAACTCCGCAGCTAAACGAAGCACATACCTACTTAACTCAGTGCAACGAGCAACTAAGCCAAACTCAAAACGAACTCACGCAGATAAAATCAAAGCGCGAGGGCTTATTTAGTAACGCAGCGATATCTGTAGATGAGTTTATAGCAGAGCTTGAAAAGGCGATAGATTCAGCGCAGCAGACACTGCAACTTGCCCAGACAAACTATAGTAATGCGGTGAAGGCGCGTGACGAACAAGCCATTCAAATCGCCAATATTGACGAGCGTGAAAAAGAGCTCACCGCTGAGCAAGCGGCGCTTAATGAGCGATTTAGCCTTTGGTTTAATGATTTTAAAGCACAGCACCCAAGCTTGGATGAGCAAGCCGTTAGTCAGCTATTAACGATAAGCCCCACTGAAATTAAACAAACTCTGGCAGATTACCACACCGCCGAGAGTAGCTTAAAAGACGCTGAGGCGCTTTTAAAACAGCGACAGCAGGCGCTGGCTCAGCACCAAAAAGACAAGCCAGCTCTCGGTGAAGATGAGCTGCAATTACAGCTTAATCAAGCCACAGAGCAACAAGTACAAGCGAATAACGCATTATTGCAAGTTGCGACTGAGCTTAAAACCCATCAACAAAATAGCCAAGCGCTGGCTGATAAACAAAAGCAATTGGTTGAACAGCAAAAAAGCTATGAGCACTGGCATTTACTCAATAAGGTGCTCGGGGATGCCAGCGGCAAAACCATGCGTAATTTAGCGCAAACGCAAACCTTAAAAATACTGCTGCACTACGCGAATAGTCACTTACAGACACTAAATAAACGCTACAAATTAACAGCCATAGGGCAAACGCTCGATATCGCTATTATCGATAAAGACATGGCCGATGAGCAGCGCTCTGTTAATACATTATCGGGGGGTGAGTCATTTTTAGTGTCGTTAGCACTAGCGCTTGGGCTTGCTTCGTTATCGTCGAATAAAGTACAGATAAACTCTTTGTTTATCGACGAAGGGTTTGGTACGTTGGACAGTGAAACGTTAAGCATCGCGATGGATGCTCTTGATTCTCTGCAAGCACAAGGCCGCAAAGTAGGGGTTATTTCTCACGTATCAGAAATGACCGAACGCGTTGCCACGCAAGTGCATGTAGCGAAAAAACCAGGTGGTTATTCAACCATCTCAGTTATTTAAAGGATTAGCATGCCAACTTTTAATCACGAAGAAGCAAATCACTACGACGAACGCATTTTGCGCCTAGTTCCAGGTTATGAACTATTACATCAAGCAACCGCAGCCCAATTAGCAACCACGCTGAACGATGATGCGTGCATTTTAGTGGTTGGTGCCGGAACTGGTAAAGAAATCATCGAATTAGCGGCGCTAAAACCAAGCTGGCAATTTATTGCTCAAGATATTTCACAAGACATGCTTGATATTGCCGAGCAACAGTTTGGCCAGCATAACATCAGCGATCGCGTGACAGTTCACTGCGGTGATATCAACAACATCGACACTCAATGTGACGCCGCACTGTGTTTACTGGTAATGCACTTTGTTGAAGATAACGGCGATAAAAAAGCGCTGTTAAAAGCGATTCACAGCAAACTTAAAAAATCGAGCAACTTATATATTGCCGATTTAATGCGCCCTGAAACCGCTTTTGAGCGCGAGTCTCAACTACAGCTCTGTACGCAGTTAGGTTTGACCGAAGTCGGCGTAGAACGCATGCGCCACAACCTTGAGCACGAGTTTTACCCATTAGACCGCATTCGTTTTGCAGAGTTAATGAATGAAACTCGCTTCAGCACCCCAAAACAGTATTTTAAAGTGCTTGGTTTTGCTGGGTATGTGGTTGGGAGTTAGCTACGTTGTGGAGCTTTCAGCTATCAGCCGTCAGCTCTCAGATTGAAACCAACAAGTTAGCGAGCTACAAGGGGAAAGAGTAAAGTTACGAGCATTGCACCTTGAGTCGTTCAACCATTTTAGAAAAAAGCATTTTAGCTCATGACTATTAGATGAATTTGGCATAGAAATTTCTAAGGGCTATGGCTAAACTAAGATGTAAAAAGCGTCGAGCGTTTTTGTCATTTTGGAGAGGCTTGTTCAATTCGGCTCAATGACTCTCGCTCAAATTTAAGGGCTTCTTTTCTGTCACCCAAATAACGTGGTACACCTGCGATAGCCATAAAACCCCCAATAGGTTTTTCGTGGTAACCAATAATCAACCCACCATAGCAATTATGAGCATGGTTACCGCTTAACAAAGTTGAATTATTGGTAACTAGTAAATTTGAAGGGCGCACTAAAATTTCTACGCCATTTCTTAAAAATCTCCCCCTTTCTATGACAACCCTGTTAGGGGGATAGAAATCGATTTCTAGTAAAATTTTTCTATGTGCTTCTCTTAAGGTTAACTTTGTTCCGACCAATTGTATATCCCATGGAGAAGTAGAGTAGTAAAGTTGATTATTTTTAATATGTAATACGGGAGCATTAAATTCATCAAATATGACAACATTAAGTAACAAATGCCCATCAGCTAATACCAAACCAATTAAAGGAGTCCCATCCACGCTTATTGGAACCATAGCCGTGCCATAACCTCGATCTTGGCAAGTAAAACTATTACCTCCGATTTCAACTTTCGCCTCTTTTCCTGCGAAATGTAAGTTATATGGTTTGGATACACCTTTTCTTAAATTATAAGGGTTTTTGTCTGCTTCTTTTACTACTTCCTTTGGAAGTAACCCACCGGTTTTTTCCCTATGGTGTTGATCACATAGTAAGGTAATTTCTTCTGCCACATGGCGTTTAACTTCAGCCCATTCCTCCATGTGTTCGTACTCATAAAGAGGCATTCCGCAAATTACGCACCCAAAACCACAACGCTGCCGAACTTCTCTCTGAATTGGTAATGGAATATTACGGCTACTGCATTCTTGATTATTATCCAAATTCATTTCCATATCTCCAAAAGGCAACGCCGCAATATGGGGCGTATTAAACTTGGCTAAAATTAACTATGAACGAGCGCAAGCCAAGCTTAAGACATCCTTTCATGCGTTTGTTATAGGTTTTTGCTACCGATAATTATGTTGCAAGCTTTAACAACATTAGCCCGATAATATTCGATAGTTTCTTCTAATTCTTTGTCAGCTTTGGCCAAAAACTCATCTGAACACTTCGATCTAACATGATTTATAGGCAAATGGTCTGTTTCAGATTCAATTTCACCAAAGATGTGAAATTCAGTGTCCCAGCACTGACCATATTTTTGATTTCCAATACGCCAAAGTGCAATTACGTTATCTAAGTAATTTTCATCGCTTTTCAGTAATTTTTCCGCAAGCATAATTGCTTCTTCAGGCACTTAATTCACTCCTACTCTAGAAACTTATATCCCCCGCATAACAGGCAACGAATGTTTATAAGTTTGTTACGTGACGTTTTCACAAATGGGTGCTTGTCCAAGCTTGAGTATCATTTCCTTTTTATCAGTTAACACCACTAGAGTTTTATCAACTTCATTCCAAGCAATGTCTATAACACCATCTATTAGGTCGTCATCGTAATCTTCATCCACTGTATTTTCAGAATATGAAAGAACGGATTTACAGACAAATTTCAACAATGGCTTGAAGTCATTCACGTTATTTACAAATTCAATCGTAAAAGTTCGGTTATCGATGTCATAGAGCATTCTCGATATGTAAGGAGAACAGTTTGGAATCCAATACTCTAGGTTGTTCATATGACACTCTTAGCCACCTAACAATTTTATTGTGCGCTTCGCGCGTATTTCAGCTGATATCACGCTCATATATTTGATAATTCTATTATTACCAAAGAAGGTAATGCATTGCTAACTATAAATTTTTATTGATACTAAAGATGTTCAGAAAGAAAAATGGCTCAGCGCTGATTTTTATCATATTTGCAGGGTATGTGGTTGGGAGTTAGAGAGCCATGAAGCATCGCGCGAAATAAATTTCATGCCTACGCGATGTAAAATCGCTGCTACCTCAAAACTCGCTAGCTGATGGTTTTGAGTCTGAGAGCTGACGGCTGATAGCTGACAGCTCTTTTAACTTGCTAACTTTCCCCTTGAAACTCGCTAGCTTGTTGGGTTTCGCTCCGCTCTACCCAACCTACAAACCATCGCGCGAAATAAATTTCACGCCTACGCGATGTAACTTTACTCTTTACTCTTGAAACTCGCTAGGTGATGGTTTTGAGTCTGAGAGCTGACGGCTGATAGCTGACAGCTCTTTTAACTCGCTAACTTTCCCCTTGAAACTCGCTAACTTCCGAAAGCCTAATACCCCGCGGCTTGGCCGTCTTTACGGGTTTCAGATGCACCGTAATAAACGCCGGTTTTTGGGTCTTTCAATATTGCTTGATAACCACCGTACGGGCCAACCGCGTCTTGTAAAGTGTGGCCTTTTTTCATTAACTCGCGGCGGGTTTCCATTGAAAAACCTGACTCTAAGCTAACAAAACCACCGTCTTCCATAATCTCACCGGTTGGCTGCGATGAACCTGTGTGCAGAATACGTGGTGCATCACCGGCTTCTTGCAGGTTCATGCCAAAATCAATCATGTTGATAAGTATTTGAGCGTGCATTTGAGGCTGTGTGGCGCCGCCCATTACGCCATAACTCATATATGGCTTGCCATCTTTGGTGACAAAAGCAGGAATGATTGTATGAAATGGTCGTTTGCCTGGCTCATATTGGTTCATGTGGCCTTTTTTAAGGGCGAACATTTCGCCACGGTTTTGCAATACAAAACCTAATTTTGCCGGTGTCATACCTGAGCCCATGCCACGGTAATTACTTTGAATAAGTGAAACCATGTTGCCGTCTTTATCGGCGGTCGTCATATAAATGGTATCGCCTTCTACGGGGCCTGCATGGTCGCGTTTTGCGGCTTTATTAGGGTCTATCAGTTTGCGTCTTTGGTCAGCATATTGCTGCGATATAAGTGTTTGTATGGGAATAGTGTTAAACGCTGGATCGGCGTAGTACTTAGCACGATCTGCAAACGCGAGTTTTTTCGCTTCAACAAAGGTGTGTACGTATTCAGGGCTATCAAAGCCCATTGCTTTAATATCGTAACCTTCAAGAATATTCAGAATTTGCTGTGCAGCAATACCTTGGCCATTTGGTGGCAATTCCCAAAGCGTATACCCTCTATAATCGGCGCTCACAGGCTTAACCCATTCACTATGGTGCGTAGCTAAATCTTCATACGATAAGTAGCCGCCGTTTTCTTTCATATAGCGACCAATTTCTTTAGCAATATCGCCTTTGTAAAAGGCATCGCGGCCGCCTTTGGCAATTTTGCGATAGGTGTTTGCAAGGGCAGGGTTCTTAAAGATTTCACCTTTTTCAGGCATTGCCCCATCAGGCATATATACATCTTTAAAGCCTGGGTATTTACCTCGTGCAGCCACACTTTTTTGCATGTAATAAGCAATCAGTTCAGACACAGGGAAGCCATTTTCAGCGTAGTCGATAGCAGGTTGGAGTAAGGCTTTCATTGGTGTTTTGCCAAACTTTTTATGTAACTCAAACCAACCATCTACTGCACCAGGTACCGACACAGGCAATGGCCCATAAGCAGGAATGTAGTCACCTTGTGCTTTTAAAGTATCAAAAGACAAGCTTTGTGGTGAACGACCTGAGGCATTTAAACCGTAAAGTTGCTTGCTTTTGTTATCCCAAACAATGGCAAATAAATCACCACCAATTCCACACCCAGTCGGTTCAACCAGACCAAGCACTGCATTTGCCGCAATAGCTGCATCAATGGCATTACCACCGTCTTTTAATACTTGTAAGCCCACTTGCGTAGCTAACGGCTGTGATGTTGCAACCATCCCTGATTGTGCGATGACTTCAGAACGACTAGCAAAGTTATGGCCAGTGATGCGATCGTAAGCTTGAGTGGCGCCTGTTGCGCCTAAGCATACTGCTAGCACTAAGCTTTTAAATAGTGGAGTTGGTTTCATAATTTTTTGCCCTTTTTGTTATTTTTATCACTATAAAAAGCAATTAAAGATGAGGCAATGGCTTTGCGTTCTAGCGCGAAAAATCACGATTGACTTCAAAAATAAGAAAAATAGCGGCTAACTTACCTAAAACCACTCCAATTTAGTAAATAGCAGAACCATTTAAGCACTGCTGTGCAACTGTCAATGTTTCGCCGTGAGAGTGCATATCCTCTGCTACAAACTGATCAACAAGAGGGTCAATCAGGTTTTCTTGCTTCATGGTATCGAGGGCGTGTTGCAGCTTATTGACCACCTCTGGCGATGTATTTTTGTTAAGTGCTAAGTAATTACCCACTAAGGCAGGGTGCTTTAACTCAAATACCGGCGTGACTTGGTCTGGGCTCATACCTACATTCATCAACTGTGATGAAAGAGTGAGAGAGGAGCCAATCAGCAAGTCATGCTTACCTTGCTTAAACATTTTTAGCTCTTCAAACTTTTTTGAGTAAGTTAAAAATTGCTGGCCTTCAGTAAGGCTAAAATCAGCAAGAACGGTTTGATAAACATCACCACGAGATACGCCAATGGTGTAGTTTTGCAACGACTGTGTACTTGTCACTTTAATGTCGTTGCGAGCATTTAAACGGTATAAACATGAATGTCCAGATACCAAAGGGCCAACCCAGTAAAATTGAGTTTCTCGCTTTGCGGTGCGTGAAGTAGAATAAATTCCAGCATTGGGTTGGGCGAGTGTTAGTGACATTGCGCGCTTCCAAGGCAATACACTAAACGTACAGCTCAACTTGGCTCTTTCGCACAAAGATTCCATGATTTTGGTGTTAATACCGGTGAGTTGATTGTGCTGCACAAAGTTATAGGGAGGGAATACTTCGGTGTATAAAGTCAATTGTTCTGCACTCGCCATGGCAGTGCTGGCAGTGAATAAACTCACTATTGTTAAATGCTTAAACATCGCTCTTAACTCCAGTTTTTGCAGGTTATTCTGGTTTAACAATTCGACTTAACTGCTTTTGCAGTGTATTTAAACAAAAAGGCTTAATGATAAAACCGTTCACTTTTGCTGTGATCATCTCGCTTACTGTTTGTTTACTGTCTTCGCAGGTTACCATCAATACAGGTAAATCACTTAGGACTGGGTTTTCACGAATATGATTAAGCAAACATTTGCCATCCATTTTCGGCATATGCAAATCAGTAATCACCAGATCAAAGCTGTGTTTTTCTAGTAAATCAAACGCTTGAGCGCCATCAGTCGCCTCCGTTATATCCTTATATTCAAGCCTACGCAACATGTTTATCAACACATGGCGCATAAGTGGCATATCGTCAACGACCAGTATTTTCATCTAAAGTACTATTAAGTATTACAGTATTTAAAGCTTAGTTTGCTAACTCAATAACGCAATAAACCAGAAACTAAGAAAAAATATCTGCAACAAGCTGGCTAAGTCGTGCAATTTTAATATTGCTCAACTGGCGGTAATCAAAATAGGGGCAAACAATCACTTTATCTGATTTACTAATAGCAAATTCATCGTCAAGCCAAGTTAGCTGGCAATGCAAAAGCCCGTCATTTATAAGCTGCTTAGCATGAGTTCTCCCTGCAATTATATGTAATTGCTCTGGTTTGCCTAATATCGGTGGGCTAAACAGTAATGCAGTTTGGCTATGTGTTTGCAGTAGTTGTTCATCGCGAAAGCTCTGCCAATCAGGTGCTCTTTTTGCAAAATCATAATATTCACTTGGTAGTGCAAACAGCACTTTACCATACACGTTAAAAACTTTGCGCCAACCATTTCCACATGCTTGGTTTATTTCGTTTATTTGGCCGGGTTGCATTGCATGCAAATGGTCAAGCTGTTGCCAAGCAGGCATCGGCGGGCGCTTTTCTATATAAACAGCGACTCTAAAGGCTTCATCACCAAAACCCTGCAGTGGCATACTTTTAACGACACTCATGACTTTTTAGCGAGGATTCGATCTAGGTTATTTGCAAAGTTTTGGCGGTCAGCTTGGCTTAACGGCGGCGGGCCACCGGCCATTTCAACGCCACTTGAGCGCATTGTTTCCATAAAATCACGAACATTTAAACGTGAGCGAATGTTTTCAGTCGTATACAACTCACCGCGTGGATTAAGCGCTTGGGCACCTTTTTCGATAACTTCAGCAGCTAAAGGAATATCACCGGTGATCACCAAATCATTTGGCTCGATGCGCTTAACAATTTCGTTATCGGCAATATCAAACCCAGAAGATACCTGCAAACGGCTAATAAACTTTGAGGGTGGCACTCGCATCGCATGGTTCGCCACTAATGTGGTAAAGGTTTGTGTGCGCTCTGCGGCACGAAACAATATTTCTTTAATAACGACGGGGCAGGCGTCTGCATCAACCCAAATCTTCATGCTGTTCTCAATCTTTAATTTTAGACATTAATAGTTTACCGTAATTGAACTAAATTAGTGCTATTAACGTATTAATTTGTTTAATTTTTAAAGGGAGTAAAAACGTGCAAACATCATTAAAGTTAATCGGGGTTTTATGTATCACAGCCATTTTATCTGCGTGTACAGGCGTGCCAGACAACATCAAACCCGTAGATAATTTTGAGCTAAACAAATACACAGGAACCTGGTACGAAATTGCACGTTTAGATCATTCATTTGAACGCGGCCTTGAGGGCATTACCGCTGAATACTCAATTAACCCTGATGGCAGTGTAAAAGTTATCAATAAAGGTTACAGCGCCGAAGATAAAGAATGGCAGCAAGCTGAAGGTAAAGCGAAGTTTGCAGAGCAACAAGACATAGGTCACTTAGAAGTCTCATTCTTTGGACCATTTTACAGCTCTTACGTGGTATTTGAATTAGATAAGCAAAATTATCAATACGCTTATATCACAGGTTATAACAAAGAGTATTTATGGTTTTTGTCGCGCACACCGACCGTGACAGAACAGCAAATGCAGGACTTTATAAACACAGCAAAAGAATATGGTTTTAAAACAGACGAGCTTATTTATGTTGACCATAGTCGCTTGTAAAGGGGCTTTACAACTGTCTTTAAACTATCACGAATGTGCAACACAACTGTAATGGATGCTAGGCAAACTTAGCGTCGTTAAATTGAAGCAACATGTGATCCCCCAATTTAATCCCCTGCTTGGGTAGGCATTGCCTACCCATTTTTTTATTACTTAATTAAGCACTATTGCAAATTGGCATGAGATCAGTTTTTTACTAACTACACTACAAAATCATCACCGAAAAGCCACTCAACAGCAAAACAGACATAGTTAATACACTGACATGCTTTACCCATGAAACAGTAAAACTGTATAAAATCATGAGCATAAGTACACTTAAAGCCATATAACCGCAAAATAGCAATGCGCCGTACCCAGCATCTGACAGCACGCAAAGCACCAAACTTAGTAAAATACTGATCCAGCCGCTGAATAAAAAGCGACTTCGCTGTTTTTCGGTTAATTTCTTTTTAAATACATCACGGAAATGATTGAATTTTGCAAGTGCAAAACAATTAAAACCTAAAAAGCAGAGACTAAATTGCAGTAACTCCATCATCCTTGTTGCTCCTTTAACAGCCTGTTTTTATTTAATTTAGTCTTATTTGTAGCGGTTTTATGGCTAGGTATTTTTTTGCTTTGTAGTAAAAACAGCAGCCCAGCACAAATAAACGCACTATCAATACCGAATAAGGCCCACTGCTGAGTTAGTAAATACGTGATCCAATTACCATCTGTTGTCAACGCATTTACCACAGGTACTAATAAGCAAGCAGCAGCGTTAAGCCAAGCACTATAGCGCCAGTGGCGTTTTTCTCGGCCGATCACAGCAACGATTAGCATCGCCAGCCAAGCTAAGAAAAACACGAGTATTTCTTTATCGGCACGCCCGGCTAACCCTAAAGGTAATAATCGATTAGCAATGAAGAACGCTGCGGTTGCAATTGGTAAACCCATCAGGGTGGCTAAATTTAGTGTCTCAACGAGCTTAAGCCCAAAGCTTGGTTTTTGCTCTGCTTTGAGCCTCTCGCGTAAGCGTTTTGCCCACATGATGCAGCCTGTAGCTATCATGGCACAGCCAGCTACGCCACAGAAAAAATACAACCAACGCAGCAACGGCTCGGCTAAACGACCACTATGTAATGCTGTCATTGAGTCATAAAACTGCGCCGAAGCGCTCCAATCTTCGCCTGAACTGGCTTCAAGCTCACCTGTTACACCATTGAATAAGTAGCGTGGTCCGTTATCTACAACCTCTTTGCCGGTTGCCAAATAAACCACGATTTGTGAGGTCGCTGTATTGGCATTTCTAACAAACACGTAGCTAATGTCGGCATTCGGTGACTTAGTATAAATCTGATCTAACACATCTTTGATTGCCACCATAGGGCGCTGCTCTTCACTGGGCTTTGAACGTTTATTAATAGGCAATGCCTCATCAAACATTTGCCTTAAGCCATTTTCATATACAGTCTCGGCAGGGTAGGGGAACAGCATAAATATCAACGTGATAATCCCCGTGTAGGTGATCATGATATGAAATGGCAGTGCCCCCACCGACGAAACATTGTGTGCATCGAGCCAACTTCGGCTGCCTTTGTTTGCTCTAAAGCTAAACATATCTTTAAAAATACGTTTGTGGATCACTATGCCTGTTATAAGCGCTACCAACATAAATAATGAGGCTAAACAAACAATTATCCGTGCAGTAAATACATCTATGTAATGTAAATCAAAGTGTAAGCGATAGAAAAAGTTACCCCCCTTAGTTTCCCGAGGTTCGGGTAATTGCTCTAAGGTATTTGGATCTAGATGCGTATAGTTGAAAGGTGCACGGCGCTGACCAGGCTGTTTAGGCTCAGCAAACCCATAGCTTAAAACAGGGTTACGCGGCTCAGGTAAGTTTATCCGCCAAGATAATGAATTAGGTGCCTGTTGCTGTAATTGCGCAAACACATAATTAATTTGCTTAGCTTGAGACTGAACCCGTTGTGCTTGATGCTGCACATGGTGCGTTTCAGGCTTGGCCCAAATAGTGATTTCATCTTTAAAAAAGCTGATGGTGCCAGCAAAAAAGATTAAGAACAGTAGCCAGCATACCAGCAAGCCAACCCAGGTATGAAGCCAAGTCATTGAGCGGAAAAAGCTCTCTTTCATAACCAATCCTTAATCAATGAAAGGGCCAGCAATTGCCCACCAGTTGTTAGTAAAATAGTGATCCAAACAGTCTTTAAAGACTTAACTGAAAACACCCAAATAAACACACAACAGTAAAAAAATACCGATAGAGTCGTGGTTAACAGCACGCTGTCGAGTTTATTAAGTGGTAATAACACAGCTAGTAATGAAATAAGCACACTGGTAAAGGCGTAACCACCAATGATGGCTGCAACGAAACGCAAAAACACAGCAACACGATAAGATAGGCTCACAGAGCGCTTTTTAGCTGTATTTTTAGGGCGATTGGTAGTCACTGCATCTAATGATTGAGAATGCATGATAATCCCTTAAAAAATAACACGAGAAGAAAACCCCGTATTATATCGCCGACAAACAGAAAAGATAGTAGTTATCATTTGCATGCACGTATTAAATAATGAAACAAAACCAACTAACTCGATCTGTTAGTAAAATAATGATCTGCTAGCTTTGTTCTGTGCAATATCATATGGTGTTAAGTAAATAAAAAGGGAGCTGCAATGAAAACAATAGGCTTAATCGGTGGCATGAGTTGGGAGTCTACACAAAGTTACTACCAGCTTTTAAATCAAGGCATTAAAAACAAACTTGGGGGGCTGCATAGTGCCAAGATAGTACTCGTTAGCCTCGATTTTGCCCACATAGCAGCTATGCAAAAGCAACAAGATTGGGCACAGATGGCCGAGATACTCATTAAGGCCGCTAAGCAAGTTGAAGCTGCGGGCGCGGATTATTTATTAATTTGTACCAACACCATGCACAAACTAGCTGAGCAAGTGCAAGCTGCGGTTGCAATTCCTTTGTTACACATTGCAGATGCAGTTGGTGAAAACCTGATCCAGAATAACTTTAAAAAAGTGGCTTTGTTGGGTACCCAATTCACTATGGAACAAGACTTTTACAAGCAACGCCTAGCTGATAAATTCGCCATAGACGTGTTAATTCCTGATGCACAGGGGCGTGAAACAGTGCATCGTGTGATTTATGATGAACTATGTAAAGGCATCATCAGCCCAGAATCTAAAGCTGAGTATTTAACCATTATTGATGATCTAACTCAGCAAGGTGCTGAAGCCATTATTCTTGGTTGCACCGAAATAGCGCTGTTAGTTCAACAATCAGATACATCTGTTCCATTACTTGATAGTACAGCACTTCATTGCGCTATGGCGCTTGAGAATAGTTTAAATTAGGAGCACACCATGTCGAACCACCATAGCTTAAATTATGTTGAATTTGCTGCTAAAGATTTAGCCGCAACAAAGGCATTTTTTCATCAGGTGTTTAAATGGCAATTTACCGACTACGGCCCTGAATACACGGCTTTTAGCGCTGAATCAGCGGGCCTTGATGGCGGTTTTTATCAAGCCCCATTAACTAGCTTAACCAATAATGGCGGCGCGCTACTGGTGCTTTATTCAAATAATATTAAAGAGACTCAAGCACAGGTAGAAAAACACGGCGGCACAATTATTAAACCCTTGTTTGATTTTCCTGGAGGCTGTCGTTTTCACTTCACAGAGCCAAGTGGTAATGAGTTAGCAGTTTGGTCAAAACAAGCATAGATCATATTTTTACTAACTCATGAGTACTCAATCATTATTAGAACAAGTTAGTAAATGCGTGATCTGCGAGCCTCATTTGCCACTCGGAGCACGGCCCGTTATTCAGTTTAATCCACAGGCTCGCATTTTAATTGCTGGTCAAGCACCGGGAATTAAAGTGCATGAAAGTGGCAAACCTTTTAATGATGCAAGCGGGCAAAGGCTTCGTTCTTGGCTTGGTGTAACGAGTGATGAGTTTTACGATGAGCGCAATTTTGCTATCTTGCCGATGGGCTTTTGTTACCCGGGCAAAGGAAAATCAGGTGATTTACCGCCAAGAAAAGAGTGCGCGATTGCATGGCGTGAAAAACTCTTAGCGCAACTTAATAATATTGAGCTCACCATTATCTTAGGTAAGTACGCGCAGGCATATCATTTACCCCACACTAAGCAGCTGCCCTTAACTGAGTTAGTAAAATCGTGGCGTGAATATTGGCCAAATTACTTGCCACTTCCTCACCCAAGCCCTCGCAATAATATCTGGCTAAAGAAAAATCCGTGGTTTGAGCAACAAGTATTGCCTGAGCTTAGTAGTAAAATACGTGCAATTTTAGCAAGGTAAAAAATGGAAAATAACTTTTTTGCTGAAAACGGCTACTACCATGTAAAGGGCCTTTACACAGAGAGTGAGCTTAGCAAGGTAAGGGCAATTCTCAATAAATTTCATCATCACTGGTTGCAAGAAAACCAATCTTTTTACCAATCCAGAGGGATTAATAGCTCAGGTTTGACTGGTGCTGCATGTTTAAGTGTTGAGGAAAAGTTTGCTCTTTTTGAGTTTGTCAGCGCCAACACACTATTGAAACAGGTTAAGGGTATTGTTGCTGATCCTCAGTTTATGAATACTCAACTATTCTTTAACCCTTACAACCCTAAACAAGCAAATTATTGGCATCGCGATATGCAGTATCACTTAGAGCTTGATGCGCAAAAGGCCGCTCTTAGCGGCCCTGAAGTGTTGCATTGCCGCGTTGCTTTTGAAGATGAGCCGGGAATAGAGCTAATACCAAGCAGCCATAAAAACTGGGATTCAGATGAAGAATTAATAGTTAGATTAGAACAGCAGGGCGCTCGAAATAGTGACTCACTAACTCGTGGTAAAAGTGTAGCACTCAAAAAAGGTGACTTACTCATATTTTCGGCAAATATGATCCATCGGGGCTTATACGGTATGAATCGTTTCGCCCTAGATATTTTATACTTTGAACGTCACCCAAGCCTTAATGAGTTTGTACAAACTGGATTTTTACCAACTGCACAACAAAAGCAGCATCTAAAAAACCCTATGGTATTCAAGTAAGCACAAAAAAGCGGCTTCTTAGCCGCTTTCTTTATTTTATTGTGCAGTTACTGCAACATTGCGAACAATTCTTTTAACTGCGGCATATACTGCTTAACTAAGTTAACGTTACTTTCGCTAACATTTGCTGTTGCAGTACTTGCTTTAACACCTTCTAAAGCACCTGCCATTGAGCGAGTCCCCGCATCAGATGAAGATGCTGTAAGGCTTTGTAAACCACTCATTGCTTGATTTACACGTTGCTTGTTCTCTTCTGACATACCCGCTTTAAGGTTTTCTAAATACGCCATTGATACCTCTGAGCCAACAGTAACTAACTGCTCAGGTGTGAAACCATATTGCTTGGTCAGGGCTTCAAACTCTGTGTATAGCTCGTGATCTTTAATGTGGCCTAATGCATCCATTACTGACGAACTGTCAACACCATCAGAACTACCTAGCATACCACCGAGATTTACAGTATCTAATTCAGACTGATTTTGTGACCAATTGACCACAGCAGGTAAGGCTTTTATATAACGCTGTAGCTGGCTTTCAGTAATATCTTCTGCGAAGCTAGAAAAACTCATCGCAAGTAGGCTCATAGAAATAAGTAGTGCTTTCATCGTGATCTCCTTTCTTTCAAAATGGTTAGCAACCGGCGCAAATAGTCGAGCTATTATGTTTAGCCAATTACAAATGTTACAATACCTTTTTTACCATAGCTAACTGAACCTGATGTTAATTATTTCTAATACCGTCAAAATTGATGAATGGGAACTCGACTTTAGTGCGATCCGCTCGCAAGGCGCAGGCGGGCAGAACGTCAATAAAGTAGCTACAGCTATTCATCTTCGTTTTGATATTAATCGCTCAAAGTTACCTGACTTTTACAAACAACGTTTACTTAATTTAAATGATTCTCGAATTACCAAAGAGGGCGTTATTGTCATAAAGTCGCAAAGTCATCGCACGCAAGAAATGAACAAAGAAGATGCGCTTAATCGTTTGAAAGAATTAATCATTAATGCAACACAAATACAAAAGAAACGAAGAGCAACAAAACCAAGTAAAAATTCTCAGAGAAAGCGCATGGACTCTAAAACAAAAAGAGGACAAACAAAAGCATTAAGAAAAAATGTAAAATCCTAACTTTCACATCAGAAGATCGTGTCAAAAATAAGCAGAACTGTAAAGAAGTGTAACTTGTTAACAAAGTTAATTGATGGTTAATCCTGCCGCGTCTATAATAGTCATACAATCTCACCATTAATGAAGGAGCCGCGTATGGGCCAGAAATCACGCATTGTTGCCGCTGCAATGATAACGCTGTCAGCTTTGCCTATGTCGAGTTTTGCTGTAGATTCATGGCAAGCCGGAAGCGCGTATCCGCAAGGTAGTGAAACCTGTTACAACGAAATTCTTTATAAAGCCAGATGGTGGGCAACCCCAGGAGAAGAGCCTGGCAGTTCACAATGGGGCGCTTGGGTTGCAGATGTCGCCTCAAAAACCTGTGTACAGAGTGTCGTAAAGAAACAAGACGATTTACTTAAGTCTCTACCTACAATTTTCGAACCAAATATCAATAAAAAAGGGAGTTCTGATTAACTCCCTTTTTTAATCTTTAATCAAACGTGTGATGCCTAGTCATTGCAAAGCGATTTAAGATGTGATGCATTATATACACCGCACATAAGCTCAATAGTATGGCCACAGACACCGACGAAAAGCGATAGAGCGCGCTGTAAACCAGATCTTGCCCCGGCCCTAATGACTGGCCAAATAAAATACCAAATGTGGTGATAATACCAAAGCCAACACCCGGAATACCGCCACCAATTATGTGATAACGACTAAAGATAAAGGTCAAAATCCACAGAATTAACGCAGGAAATATCAAAATATCGGTATGGTTATACAAAAATAACTGTGCCACTAACGCTAAGTTACAACCGATTAAGGTGCCTATCGCGCGCTGCCATGCTGCCATACCCGCTGCTTTCCAGCACAATGAAAACAATATCAGTACCGAGGCTGCTTGAGCAGAGATAGAGTCTTGCAAATCAAAGACCTGAAATACAACAAATGATAAAGTCGCTACGGTTGAGCAAAGTAATACTTCGTGGCGCACACTTTCTTTTGCTTTCTCTGGCATTACCCGACCTTGGCGTGGTGCAACATCAGGGAATAAACCATGCATTAGCATCGAAAACAGCACAGTTACGACAACTGCAACGGCGTTACTAATGATCAGCGGATAAATACTGACATCACCGCCGGTGTAGGTCGAAAAATGTAATTGAATCGACAAACTCACCACCGTTGTGGCACCAAATAAAAAGTTAGCACCACGGCTCATTTGATAGAACAAAAAGGCAAAGGCTATAAAGCTCATCATCGTCATTACAACAGGCAAGTGTGCAAACAATCCTTGTACAACCAGCACAAACAGCGCACTGAACACCGCGCCTGCGTAGAACTGACGAATAATGTGCATGTTAAGCACAGGCACTAAACCGAGTAGTAGCATAGGGTAAACAGTAAAAAAGATGCCATTCGGCCAGTTCATCAATTTTGCCAGTCCGAACCCTAATGCTGAGCCCGTGGCAATACGTAGCGCTTGGCGTAAGCCATTACCATCGAGTTGCAATACTGACATAACTCACCCAGCCTTAGTAAATAAAGTGCAGAACACTAATAAAGCGAATTTGCATGCTTGCAAACCAACTGCCAATGCTAGAGTCAGGCAAAAGCTGTACGGTTGCACGCGCACCACTTGGAAATTTTGCCAGCATCTGGTGTTCATCTAGCTTAATATGAATACGTTGACGCTGTGCATCTCGTACCCAACGGTTGCTGCTTTCAGTGGCACTGAGTAAACCGTTAGCATTAAGCTGGCCATCACTCACACCCGCTTCAAAACTAACAATTTTGCCTGTAAACACTTTGCCCGGTAGCGCATCAAAGCTGACTTTTGCAGTGCTACCAATTTGCACGTGAACTAAAGACTTTTCACGAAAATCAGCCACTAAATCAGCTTTATTAGCAACAATCGCCATTAACGGCTGGCCCTTATTAGCATAGGTACCCGGCGTTACTTGTAAGTTTGCTGTTTTACCGTCGGTATCAGCTGTCACTGTGGTGTACGACAGGTTTAGTTTCGCTTGTTCAAGCTGGTTTTGAGCATGACGAAGCGCTAAATTGTCATCCCCTATTTTACCGCGCGCTAATTTAGCCTCGCTAAGCTGGGCTTCAATTGCAGCCACATTGGCTTTGCTTGATTGATAGTTCGCATTGATAGTTTCGTACTCTTGCTCTGAAATAGAACGCTTTTTCAATAGCGACTCACCGCGTTCAAACAGCAACGTTTGCTCATGTAGCTTAGCTTGAGCAGCCGCTAACTGTGCTTCTATTGCCTTCACACTACTATCTAAACGTTGGTTTTGTAGTTTTGCATCATCATATGCAAGTTCAGCTTGTTGCACGGCAAGCTCAAACGGCTCATCGTTAATCTTAAACAAGGCTTGCTGTTTTTCGACGGCTTGATTATTAGTCACTAACACGTCAGTCACACGACCACTTACCTGTGGGGTCACTTGCACAACCGGATGATACACACGGGCCTGCGGTGTAACAGGCATATACAAATCGGCAATCACAAAATATAAAAATAAAACAATAAAACCCGCTAAAGAGATTTTTACGTAACGGGCAAACTTTTGATCTGGTGTCATAACGTTACTTATCTCCTGAATAATGACGGATACACTGACGAGCATTCTGTTCCATCTGAATTAAGCCATGCGCCATGGTATCGAGTTGCTCAGTGGTTAAATCGGCATAAAGGTGCTCTTTCACATCGGCAATAATCACCTGCAATGTGTCTAACAATTGTAGACCTTGCTCAGTGAAGTACAGACGTTTACTGCGTTTATCTTCAGCGTCAGCTTTACGAGCAATAATCTCTTGTTGCTCAAGCTGCTTAATAGTGCGAGTTAGTGAAGGCATTTCAATGCCTAAGCTATTTGCCAACTCTTGTTGCGTACAACCTTGGTTTAAATGAAACAGGTGCATCATCGCAGTCCAGCGAGATTGAGTAAGGCCTAAAGGCTCAACCGCCAAAGTGACAGCATCGCGACATAAACGATGCACACGGCCCATACTGCCGCATAATGTTAAATCAAGAGTTTCGTGAAAAGGGGGAGTGGAAGACATGATGCGCTCCATTTACTTAGCATGCTAACCATTTTAATATAGTTAGCATGCTAAGTAAATATTGGTGCAATTAATAAAATAGATAGCTGCGTTCGATAAAAGCGAACAACAGCAAAAGTTATCTGATAGATAACACTATTTAGCAATTAACTCTTTGATATGGCTTTCATAGAGGTCTAATTTATCAGCAACAAATCCTGTGTGTTGGAATCGTACTATGCCTTCTTTATCAATTAAAAAGCTGCTCGGCATCCCTTTAAGTTGGTATTGCCTGCCAATAACAGCGTCTGGGTCATAAATAATATTAAAGTTCACTGCAAACTCAGCTAAAAATGCATCTGCATCACTGCGTTCAACATCAATGTTTACAGCAATCACTTTAAGCCCTTGCTGTTGATACTTGCTCTGCATGGCAATAAACCAAGGAAACGAGCGTCGACAAGGGCTGCACCAAGACGCCCAGAAATCGAGTAACACGACATGCCCTTTGTATTGATTCAATAGTTTAGACAACTGCTGCTGACTTGCAGCTAAAGGAGGGGGTGAAGGGTGCTCTGCCATAGCAGCAGAGCTCGTAATTAAAAGAAAGGCTATTAAGGCGTATTTGATCATTGATAATTTAATAAGTTCGCTGGTGAATATTGATCAGTGAGCACCTTGGTATCCGCTGGCCAATCTTGATTACCCTTAGTATAAAACAAACGCTCGCTGAGTAACTGCAAATCAACATCGTAAGGGGTTAACTTAATTGCGAGTTTGTTGACGCGTTCGGCTAACTGTTGCTGGCTAGGCATAGTCTCGAAACCAGCTAAAATAATGCGATTAGAATTTTCATCGGTCACAACATTAACAAAGTCACCAAACACATCGAAGTAAGTTGCCGACTCATGCTGGTACAACTTACTCGATGAAAAAGTATTTGCAGCGACAATTCCACCATCAGCTAAAACACTTTTTACTTCCGCAAAAAACTCCTTAGTGAGGAGGTGCTCAGGGATATAATCGCCGTTAAAGGCATCAAGAATAATCCAATCGTACTTTTGTTTTTTAAGTGCGGCACGTTTAATAAAAATACGGCCATCTTGCACTTTTGACGTCACGTTATCGGTTTCTACAAAGCTAAAATAATCACGGGCAACTTTTATTACCGCAGGGTCAATTTCGACATTTTCGATATGAGCGCTAGGGTAAAGCTCATGAATGGTATTAGAGAGTGAACCTCCTCCTAAACCTATGATCAGTACATTTTTAGGATCATCAATAAATAGTAAGCTTGCGAACGTCATTTTGGTGTAATTAAACACCAGCTTTTTAGGCTCACTCTTATACATACAACTTTGCGTACTTTTACGGGTTTTTTCGTTAAATTTTAAACACAGTAAATCGCCAGTCTTCTCCACTAAAATATTGCGATAAAGCGAGCGCTCTTTATGTATTACTTCTGCCAAGCTGCTAAAAGGCAGTGTCATGATCAAACAAAGCGTTAAGACTCTAAACATACAGTACGCTCCTTTGTTTTTATTTGACTAACAGCAATTGCAAGCAAACCAAGCGCGCCTAATACCGCTGCAAAGGTTTTAATGATGTCGTTAACATCAAACGCTAACACCATATAAAAAGAGGTAATAATCGTGCCAAGGGCGCTTCCTAGGGTGCTCACAAAATACAAACCACCGGCAACCTGACCACTTTTTTCATGATCGGTAACCAATAATCGCACTGAGTAAGGTGAGATCATGCCGAGTATTGTTGTAGGGATAAAAAACAATGCCGTTGATGCCAGCAACGAGCCGTAACGACTGTCTTCAATATGGGTGAAAATAAAGGTCATAATTGGCTCAGCAAACAATACTATTGGCACCACCATAATACTCGCTACAAAGAAAATGAGACCATATTTAGTTAACGAAGGATTGCGGGTTGAGAGCTTACCGCCAAGTAAATAGCCGAAAGATAAGCTCAACATAAATACAGTGATAATACTGCCCCATATATGCACACTGCTACCAAAGTACGGCGCTAAAATTCGCCCGCCTAAAAGCTCAATTCCCATAATGCAAAAGCCGCTACTAAAGGCTAAAAAGTAGATAAGCGCATTGATTTTATTCATTAAACACCCGCTGATTTTGTTGTTATTTTACCCATCTTAACCTGATGCAGATAAGGATGCCATGACCGTTTTTTAAGCTGTAAAGGCCGTTAACAAAATATAGTCTTTTTAAAATAAATAATTAAAAAGGCTAGGTTAAAGTACATGTGCTCTGGTATTTTACAGGGAACAAATTAAGCAAGGATAAATGCAATGGATCAGCAAGTAACACACCTCAATATCGACAACCCGACAACGTTATTTGGCCTCAAAGTTCGCACCAGCAATATGAATGAAATGAGTGGGGAAGGTGCCAAAATAGCGGGCCTATGGCAGCAGTTTTACACAGACATAGCGCCAAAATTAGCGCCATCTAGCCAAGTTTATGGCGTGTACACTCATTATGAATCTGATGTCACAGGGGAGTTTGATGTCTTTGCGTGTACTGACATGCAAGTCACTTTGCCAGAGATAGAACAAACTACACTCGCCACTGGTAACTACCTTCGCTTTAGCGGCAAAGGTGCAATGCCACAAACCGTTATCGATGTTTGGGGTCAAGTTTGGCAGTACTTTAGTAATGAACAGTGCCCTCATATTCGTGCATATAAAACTGACTATGAGTTTTATAAAAGCAGTGAAGAAGTTGAAGTATTCATTTCAGTTGAATAACGCCAAACCCTATTTTTAGTGTAAAGCCCCATTACAGATAAAGCCGCTTATTGCGGCTTTGTTGTGTATCTTAATTTGCGTATCTAAGCGCTAATTGTTCTGCTTTAGCATAGGCATTAGTCAAAGAACGTTGATGTCTTTGGTCGTTAAATTCTTGATACTCACAGGCAATTTCATCAATGTGCTCAGCACCTAAATACTTACTCAAGGTTTTAATGTGCGGCACTAAATGGCTCATACTCTCGCGTATACCACCGACCTCAAAACCAAACTCACCCGTTGAGGTAATAACCAGCAAACGTTTACCTGTTAACAATGGTTGCAAAGGAAAATCCCCCCGCTGCAAGTCAAAATCAAACGTTTTATTGATCCTAACGATTTGATCAAACCATGCTTTTAATTGTGAAGGCATGCCATAGTTATACATGGGCGTTGATATCACTAAGGTATCAGCCTTAACCAACTCATTTATCAATTCATCTGATTCGGCCAGTACTTCTCTTTGCTCAAGTGTTAACTTGTTGGCTGGCGTAAACACAGCACCAATCCAAGATTGATTAATAAAGGAAGGTGGATTAATCCCAACATCACGATAAATATACTCAGCTATAGCATTATTTTGCTGTAAATGATTTACAAATTGTTTAGCAATATTTTTAGAGATTGAGTCGTGGTTAGGGTTTGCATTTTTAGCTGAACGCACACTGGCATCAATGTGTAGCAGAGTAGTCATAGTAAATACCTCATTAGTTAATGAGTTGGTATCATCAATAAATAAGGGATATTTAACAAACGAGTTATTATTCACTATAAGTAAGTTATACTCACCTATAAATTTAGGTGGGTTTAACTATGCACATATCATTACAAGCTTTAAAAGCCTTTGAGTCAGCTGCGAGACTAGGTAGCTTTAAAGCAGCCGCCGCTGAGCTTGCGATTACACCTACAGCGGTATCGCACCACATTGCGAACCTAGAAAGCCGCTTAAATATTGACTTATTTCATCGCGAAGTGAGAAAGATTACCTTAACTCCATCAGGCGAGTACCTGAGCAAAAACACAACTAGCGGCTTTAAGCTTATTTTTGCGGCAATAGAACAATTGAGCCAAGCACATAACCAAGTACGCATCACCACAACATCATCTCTAGCAGCCCTAAGATTAATACCCGCTTTAGATGAGCTTTATAGCGAGAAACCACATTTACAGCTTGATATATCAACCAGTGAAACTTTAGATAAGCAACTGCATACCTTGCCTGTTAGGTTAGGAAATAGTGAGGAAGTAAACAAAGCAGATATCATCAAATATGAGCGCTTTGATATGTTTGCGGCAAACGCGCAACAAAGCGCCCCTTGGCTTGATAAACAGGTTACTTTATACACCAGCCAATGGAAAAATAATGCCCTACCAGCCCCACCATTAACGCGGTGGCTCAAAGTAAATAACCTAAGTGATTCATGTTTCAAGGTAAAAACATTCGATCAAGAGCTGTTTGGTATAAATCAGGTGCTCGCCAATAAAGGTGTGGTGTTTTGCTCAAACACCTTAGTACAACCTTACCTAGATGCAGGGTTACTAACATCGTTTAATAGTCAAGATGTTGAATCAAAACTGTGTTACTACATTCCCGAAAAGTCTCGCTACGAAACATCTATACATAATATTGTGATTGAATGGCTTGAGCGGTTACTGAATTAATGATGTACAAATAACCATCATTTAAGTTACTGTGGTTTAGTAACTTTTAGTCACCAATAAGGATGTTGTTGTGTATAAATTACTACTCTTTGCCAGCCTATTTCTCACTGTTTTTTCTACCAGCGCAGCTAAAATTATCGATGATGAACACGTAACAAAAGAAACAGACTGCTTCACAGCTATCTTTGCTGACTATGATTCGTGGCATCAATTTATTGCGCAAAAGAATAAACGCAAAGCTAAAAACGAAGAAGCATACTTAAAGCGCATTAAAGCCTTTGAACAAACCTTTCCACAAGATATGTTCGATAACTTTAAAGCTAATTTAACCTGCCATAATTTTAAATATCAGGTCGATAATGTTGAGGTGCTTGGTTATATCATCAAACCTAAAGTCATCAAGAATAAGCTCCCGGTATTAATTTATAACCGCGGCGGTAACGGTAATTTTGGCAGTGTTTATTTTGCTGCAATGATGCGCAATTTATTTCCTTTAGCAGAGCAAGGCTTTGTGGTTATCGGCAGCCAATACCGCGGTACATTAACTAAAAATGATGATTTAGATGAGTTTGGTGGCAAAGATGTTAACGACGTACTTGCGCTTATAGATTTTATTCCTCACATAGCAGGTGCAGATGAAAGCCGCATTGGCATGTTAGGAGTAAGTAGAGGCGGCATGCAAACCCACCTTGCGATGCAACACACAAACAAGGTTAAAGCCATTGCAACCATTGCGGGGCCGACCGATTTAGTCAAAGAGCTTACGTTTAGACCTAACATGGAAAAAAACGTCTATGTGCGTCGTATTCCCAATTATAAAGAGAACAAACAAGCAGAGCTTGAAGCACGCTCTGTTATGAACTGGGTTGATAAGCTATCGCCAAAAGTGCCCATATTACTTATACATGGCAGTGACGATAAACGAGTATCGGTCGATAACTCAATTCAATTTGCCAAAGCGCTAGATAAGCATCAAATACCCCATAAACTTGTGGTGTATGAAGGTGATAATCACTTTTTAATGAACCATAAAGAACAACTTGAATCAGAGCTAGTTAATTGGTTTAACAGCTATTTGTAATTTTGTTTTGAAAGTAAAAAGGGCCAAATAAGGCCCTTTTCATTACACACTTCGCTCGATAATCCAATAGCTCGCAGCCGCCATTGCCAGCACTGATAATGTAATTCGAATAGCACTATAAAAATAAGTTCTGGCAAGCATTGCTAGCACGGGTACAACGCAAATAACGATCAGCAACTGCACAGTTTCAATACCCAGATTAAATGCAACCAATGCAACGATAATAGCCTGAGTATCAAACCCCATATGGCTCATTTCAATCGCGAATGCTTGACCATGGATAAGCCCAAAAATAAATGCTATCCACATAGCTGACTGCGAAAAAATCGGCCAGATTGCATTTAACGCCGAAACTAAAATAGAGGCCGCTACCAAAATCTCAATTGGCTTTGCAGGAAATGAAATATACCCAAGCGACGTCAGGGCTAGCGTTAATGAGTGTCCGAGTGTAAAGAAGGAGACAATTTTAGCTACCGACATAACACATTGGCGCATAGGTGCCACTGATTGCCAGCGCTTATTGGCACTAACTAGAGGGGCGGGCAAAATTAAGCACAATAAAAACAGCAAGTGATCTATACCCGCTGCAATATGGCTCATACCATTTACAAACATCAGCTTAAACTGAGACCATGCAGTAATTTTTTCAGGCTCTATAAATAAGGTTTCGCGCTGAAAGCGGATCAGCCCTATGGTTGCTATGTCTTGACTTGCTTTCAGTACTTCATGCATATCGTTGCGATACGAAACATAAATTTTGTGAGTAACAACTCGGTGTAAAATGGCATTGTAATGCAAAGAAAAACCACTGGTATCAAAATTATCTGGTTTGATAAATTGCATCTTCATTACCATAAAAAGTACGTTATCAAATTCATGGATAGCAAAATCATCAACCTTTTGTGCTGTTAACGGCTGAGAATTTTGTGTTGTGATACTTACATGTGTTTGCATGTAGTCTTGTAAAGCCGAGAAATTAACCTTATTTAGAGCATCACTTTGTGAAGGGAATAGGCTTTCATCAGCTAAACGTAATTGATCGAGGGGTAAATAAATTTCGAGTTCAATCTGTGGTTTATGTGTATCAATAAACACAGCACTCGTTGAAGCAGAATGAGCAAAGGCTTTTGTACAAAAGAGGCTGACCAAAAAGGTCAGCCCAAATAGGAGATTAATTACTGTTTTCATGGCTTATAAATTATTACCATAATCCCAGCTCTTATCCCTGAACATTGTATGGTAATGAGTTTCATCACTGATAATCACCCCATTTTGACACGCTACCTCAATCCAAAGGTTAGGGCCATCAATACGCATATAAGTCCCGGCAACATCCACATCAACACCTGCCGATTCAGTGCCAGCCCACGCAATGTAGGTATCTGCATAAGCAGAACTCGTTACATAGCTAAGCGTTAAGTTTTCAACCACTTCTTCAGGGTAGTCGTTGATCCACTGCTCGATTGCTGCTGTAACCAGTGCTTGTTGATCCTGCGTTAAACTTGAAACAAGTAACCCTTTACGATTATCACCTGTAGGGTAATCAGTTGGTAACGTACCACTCCCGTTATCTGGGCCCACTAATACATCAGAATAGCTTTCACCGCTTAAGTAGGCTTCTTCAAGTTCTGATTCACTTAACGAATCAAACATAGCAACGAGGGCGTCACCTTCATCAGCAAGTGGAGCATAGCTTGCTGAGTCTAGTTCAAAGCTGACTTTAGGCTCAGTACCAATATGGTTTGGCACAGGGTAACCATCGCCATTTAAGTAAGTAATGTTATAAGCTAAGTGGTGACCACCTAACTGCAACATCCAGTCGCCGCTCACATCTGGGTCGCCAAAAAACGCCAGATAATATTTACCAGATGAGTAAGCAGAACCACCACCTAGCTCATTTAAATAATCATCTGCAGCAATAACCCCTAAGAAATCTTGGTAGCCATCATCACTCAGTGCCGCTTTCGCAACCATCATCGCTGCTTCAAGTGATTCATCGTCTAATGCCCCAAGTTCAATACCATTACGACTTACATTGCCCGTCGGTAAGTTTGACCACACAGTTCTTGCTTCAGAGTCTGAATAATCAAGCTGTAAATCAGCTAGTTCATCTTCATCTAATGTGTCGATTAATGCATTTGCAGCACACACGAGTGACTCTAGACTGGTATCGAGCTCACAGTCACCTAGACTGATATCGCTGAAATCACTGACGCTAATTGAACCAGAGCTACTTGAAGAGCCACTGTTGTCAGTACCGCTGTTATCAGTACCACTGCTATCGCTAGTCGATGTATCTGTATCTGATGACGACGATGAGTCACTGTCACCACAAGCCGCTAAGTTTGCCAATAACGCAAGCACTGCCAGTGACTGCCACACCTTTTTACTTAATTTCATAACCAAATTCCCTGCATGAATTATTGATTAAAAAATTACCATAGAGCCAAGATTGAAAAGTGTAGAAAATGTGTAGATCAACAAGCAGATTATGGGGTTTTATTCACGAAATAAGCCCATCTAATGAGGCCTAAGGTCTAGTTTCATACTTTTAAATTGGTGCGAGTTATTTTGTGTTGCTCAATGCGAATAGCCCAAAATGTACCGCTTTTTATCTGTAACGGGGGTTTACAGTTTGCATAAAAAACCGCAGCTTAACGTCTAAGCTGCGGTATTTTTTAATAAAGCATATTTACTTGTTAAGTAGATGCTTTTCGAAGAAGTTAGCCATCATAGTGTGATAGTGAAGGGTAGTGCCTTTACCTTCTCGGAGGCTGTGAGAACGGTTCGGGTAAGAAAAAAACTCGAAATGTTTATTGTGCTTAACTAATTCGTTAATTAAACGCTCTGAACCTTGGTAGTGTACATTATCATCTCCGGTACCGTGGATCAGTAGCAACTTACCTTGCAGATCTTTTGCAAAGGTGATCGGAGACGTGTTGTCGTAACTTTCAGGATCGGTATTTGGGTTACCTGCATAACGCTCTTGGTAGATAGTATCGTACAAGCGAATATCTGGCACTGGGGCTGAGGCAATCCCAACTTTATATTTATCGCCATGGCGGAATAACAAATTAAGCGTTGAACTACCACCACCTGAGTGACCCCATACACCGACACGGTCGGTATCAATGACATCCCAACGTTTTACCATTGCATCTAGGGCGTCAACTTGGTCACGCACGGTTATAGAGCCTATTTTTTTGTAGATAGACTTACGCCAATCTCTGCCCTTTGGTGCGCGCGTGCCGCGGTTATCAACTGAAGCAACAATAAAGCCTTGCTGAGTTAGATACGACTTGTATAAGTAACTGTTACCTTCCCAGCGATCTTGTACTGTTGAGCCCCATGGCTCACCGTAAACATAGAAAACGATTGGGTATTTTTTGCTTTTATCCATATTCGCTGGGAACATGATGTAGCCATCAAGCTCAACACCATCGCGAGCATTAACCGTAAAGAACTCGTGAGTCGGTAATTGCTCAGTCGCTAATTTCTCTTTTAATGCTTTGTTCTCAACTAAGGTTTTCACATTACTGTGATCGCTTACTTTAATGATCTCTTTCATTGGTGGGGTGCCAAATTTAGAGAAAGTATGCATTGCCCAAGAGGTATCTTTAGACATGTAATAGCTGTTTGAACCATCAAATGACGCAGGCGTTACGCGCACCGGTTTAGAGCTGCCATCAAGCGAGGTACGGAATAAGTAACGCTGGCCCGGATCATCCGGTGATGCAGTAAAGTACATAACGTTTTTATCTTCGTTGAGCGCTAACATATCAATGATGTCGTACTCGCCCGGTGTTAAATCGACTATCGTTTTACCATCGCGAGATACACGGTACAAATGGCGCCAGCCATCACGCTCACTGTGCCAAATAAAGAACTTACCGTCTTTTGACCAGTTTGCTTTATAAAACCATTCAATAAAGGCATCGTCTTTATCTTCAAGAATTTTAGTCAGCTGTTGTTTTTGCCAGTCGAATAACCAAACCTTATTGTGACTTTGCGGGCGGTTAAGATCTTGGATCATCAAAGATTCACCTGTGCCTGCCCAGCTAATACGTGGAATATAACGATCGCGATTATCGCCACCTAGTTCAGCCCAGCGAGTTTTCTTATCGTTAAGACTGACCACACCCACTTTAACCGCAGAGTTCATCTCGCCGGCTTTTGGATACGGAAATTCTTTAAGGGTAGGGTAGAGATCATCGGTGTTATTGATCATGGTGAAGTATTTCACGCCACTGGTATCAAGCTGCCAATAGGCAATTGATTTGTTGTCTGGACTCCAGCGGAAACCATCACGAATGGTAAATTCTTCTTCGTATACCCAGTCAAAATTACCATTAACAATGGTGTCGTTACCGTCAGTGGTTAAGGCAGTCACAGCCTTGCTACCCACTTTTTCCATGTAGATGTTGTTATCACGCACGTAAGCTACTTTTGAGCTATCTGGTGAGAACTTAGCAAACATCAGCTTTTTCGCTTCGATGTTTTCGCCACCTAACTGATATAGCGAATCAGTTTCGAGGTTTAAAAGCCAAAAATCACCACGGCTACGTGAGCGCCACACTTGCTCGCCATTGCTAAAAACCATCAGCCATTTACCATCTTTAGACCATTGATAGCTTTCAACAGTGAGTGGCTCTTTCTCACCTTTTGGAATTAATTTTTCGTAGCTAACCAGTACCTTACGACCCGTCCCATCAGCGTTATAAAACACAATATCATTGCCTTTTACGCCGTGCTCATCGTCTTTAGCTTTGTCGTCTTGGTTGTTTTTATCGCTTTCGCGCTCTTCAAGTACCGTATAACCAGTACCATCATCGAGCCACGTAAAATAGGTGCTACGTTCAGCTTTAAAGTCTTTTTCTTTATAAATTTGTTCAAGCGAGAGCGGATTAGCCGTTGCGTTCACTGTTGCTGATGGGGTGCTTACTTGCTCTGTACTTGAGCATGCCTGCAAACCTAAACCCGCAACCACAGCAAACGCAAGGGTTGATGTTTTTATTATGTTCATTTTGTTGTTCCTAGGTTTTAACTTACTTAGCGTACCAAAATAAACTTATAAAATCTGAGCTTTTATCGTGTTATCAGGGGGGTTGAACTTAAACTCAATCGTCCCACAAGAACATACTAGCTTGCTTGTTGGCAATACGTAGTTCGTAGATATCACTACAAGGGCGCATCGCCGCACCATAGCAAACATGTAACGGCAATAAGTGCTCTTCACGAGGATGACTAAAACGCGCCGCAGGGGCCATTTGCCATTCTAATAACTTAGCTTGTCGCTGTTTTTCACTCAGCTCAGTATTACCACACACATTGACTAACCATTGCTCAAAAGCCATATTTTGCGCTTTAATTTCAGCGGTTTCAGGGGTGAAAAATGCGCGCATATTATGAAAAGTAAAGCCAGAACCAATGATCAATAAATTATCGTAATCAAGCTGTTGTAAAGCCTCACCTATCGCTAGGTGTAAGCTCGGCTCAAGGCTTGGATGTAACGACAATTGCACACAAGGTATATCTGCTTCTGGATACATAATTTTCAAAGGCACATACATACCGTGATCAAAGCCACGAGATGGGTTTAATGTGCTATCGATATTAGCTTTTGCCAATGCCTGATGTACTTTTTCGGCAAGGGCTGGTTCACCTGGGCTTGGGTACTCAATACTGTAAGCAGGCTCAGGAAAACCATAGTAATCATAAATTAACTCAGGAGTAGCGCTCGAAGTGATGCTAATAGGGTTCGCTTCCCAGTGCGCACTCACCATCAAAATAGCTGACGGCTTTTGAATTTTTGCAGCAATAGACTGCAAACAAGTGACCATATCGGCATGACTTGGATCGCCAAGTAAAGGCATAGGACCGCCGCCATGAGAAACAAAGAAAACGCGTGGCTTTTGCATAAATGTGCTCCTTAAATACACTTTTCACTATAGTGCACGCACAGAGATACAAAAACTAGCCAGAAAAACGCACAACTAGAGTGTGAATTTACACATTATGAGTTTGTAAGCACTAACTTAGACTCCAAGCTACGTTCATGGCAGGGACTTGCCCTCTTAAGCCACCTTCGAGAGGCTCTTTACACAGTAATGTAAGTTGATAAAAAGCATCGTAGTGCTGATGTAGCTCATCGGCGACCACACTAAACGGCGGACCCGAAAACTCACTTTGCTGATATTCAAATACCACCACTAATTGTTTAGCTCTATTAGTTAATTCAATTAAATGATGGGTATAGCGAATGCGCACTGGCTTTGGTAGCGCAACTAAAGCGGCACGGTCATAAACTGCGTTGATAGGGCCAAGATCAGCTGCAGTAAGTGCAAAAATATCACCTACCCAAACGGTTAGATTTGCGCCTTGGTAACGTAATAGTTCGCCGTGTTGGCTAACTTCGGGTTCTAGCTTTAACTCATCAAATAACTGCTTAATGGCTATCTCACTAAGTTCTGCCCCAACAACACGCATACCTTGCGCTAGCAAATAATGAATATCGTGAGTTTTTCCGCACAGTGGTACAAAAACAGTATCGCCTTGCTGCAAATTCAAGTTAGTAAAATACTGATCTAGATAACGGTTAACGTCTCCTTCATGAAAACCAATTTCGTTATTTTCCCAGCGTTGATGCCAATGCTTTGCGTCCATTAGTTGCTCCTAAAATGTTTCAATAAAAACATGATAACTAATTACAAAAGTGATAAAAATAGCAAGATAAACAAACTATGATTGCATAAATGAGAACATGATTGACGATATTGCCCTATTCATACAGATTGTTAAACAAGGTGGCCTAAGTAATGCGGCTGAGAGCTTGTCGTTGCCTACCGCAACTGTATCGAGACGCTTGCAACGACTTGAGCAACGCCTAGGCGAGCAGCTTTTAAATCGCTCAGCAAGGCAATGCACGTTAACACAAGCAGGAGAGGTATATTTTCAAAGTTATGTTGAATTAATTGAGCAGTTTGAACAAACTCACCGCCAGCTTAATGATCAAAAAGCACAATTATCAGGAAAGCTTAAAGTTTTAGCACCTCTGAATATTAGTCATGGTTTCTTAAAGCCGATGTGGCTCGCATTTACTAAACAGTACCCTGATATTCAACTTGAGTTATTGCTTAATAATAAAGTTGAAGATCTGAGTAAAAGCCAAGCTGATATAGCAATAAGAGTCGGGCCGCAGGCTGATTCTATCCTCCATCAAAAAAAGTTAGGCAGTGTTGATACCTTATTTGTAAGCACAAAAGCATACCTTGATTCGGCACCTACCATAGAAGAGCCAACTGATTTAAAACAGCATAGGTTAATTGGTACCACGTTGAGAAGTAAGTGGCAGCTAACCAATACACAAACAAATGCAACTTATACTCACATGTGCCGATTTGCTACTACTTTTAACGATACCGGATTTGTAAAATACTTAGTTTGTGATGAGCAAGGTATCGCTTTGTTACCTCGGTTTGAGGTTATAGATGAATTAAAATCTCAGCAGCTAGTTCAAGTACTGCCACACTGGCGAGGGGAAAAACGCGACATTTATGCCATCTGGCCAAGCGCACGTTTACTGAGTAAAAAGGCTGCCTGTTTAAAACAGTTTATAACTGACTACATGGCTGAGAAATTATAACGTCTGCCATTTATATTCCATCTGTTTGGCGGTCAGTAGGGCATGTTCGTAACTAATAAACTCAGCGACTAACGCTAGGCTCATATCAATGCCTGCATAAATTCCCCCAGAGCTGGTAAACTTACCGTCGGTGACCCAACGAGTATCTGAAATCACATTGAGCTTAGAAAACGTAGCAGCCAGCTCAGGTTGATCTTGCCTATGAGTCGTGACATTTTTACCGTTCAAAAGCCCTGTTTTGGCAAGCAAAAACGCTCCCGTACAAACACTCGCAACACGCTTGGTGTTAGTAGCTGTGTGTTTTAACCAAGTAATAACCTCTGCTTTTTCTAGCTCTCGTGTATGGTCGCCACCAACCACAACAAGGAGATCAAGCGAAGGGCAGTCAGCAAAGCTGTAATGGGGGTTTACACTATAACCACCGCGGGCAAGTACAGGACTATCACTTTTGGCAATTAAACTCACTTGCCAATCATTATTCGCTAGGCGCTTAGCAGTACTAAACACCTCAAACGGACCTGAGAAATCGAGTACTTCGGCATCATCATAGATGTAAATTCCAATATTCATACAATTATTCCTATTATGTGGATTTATTTCTCAAGTAAAAAAACGTACTATGCCATTTTTGCAGTTCGTTAATGACATATTATTAAATTGCGCACTGTATACAAACAAAACTTCAAGGCATTGTTAATGCGTTTTTTATTCTTATTGAGCGTGCTGCTGGTTGGTTGTAAAACAACACAGCAAAGCGTTGCTGAAATTAGTGAAGTATCGCCGGGCACTATTTATTTTCAGGGCGAAACATCAAAGCAAAATGTTGAAAAGTTCGAACAGTTATTAGTAAGTAGCGATCAACAAATCAACACCTTGGTTATTAATAGCCGAGGTGGTGATGTGATGGCGGGTTTACATTTAGGTGGCTTAGTTCATGAATATCAACTCGATGTTGTGGTACAGGAGCTTTGTGCATCGTCTTGTGCCAACTATGTACTTACCGCAAGCCCACATGTCCTCGTTGAAGAGCAAGCCGTTATCGGCTGGCATGGGGGCTCATTACAGCCATTATACGTGCCCATGGAGCAACCGCCTGAGGTCGCTAGCTATATAGCAAAATGGCAAGCCGCAGAGCGACAATTCTTCGATATCATTAATGTTGAACAGGCAGTTACTATCATAGGTATGATGCCTGGTATTACAGAGAAACGTGATTCTGCTATTTATAGTTACGACGCCCAAACCCTGAAGCGTTTAGGGTTGCATATTGAGTTTGCTGGTGCGCAAACAGGGATGTCAGCAAGTGGCGAAAAACTAGCGCAGGTATTCGAACTTGAAGAGTCTGTACTTAACCACTTTTTGATGCTCAACGATATTGTTTCAGCAGAACTTATTAACTAATAAAAAGCCAACATGAAGTTGGCTTTTTATTAGTTATGTTGGCTAAGCCAAGAGTGGATTTGTTTAGCACTTCTTGGTGACACTATTTCAGCACGACGTTTTAACTCTTTATGCCACGCCAGATCATTTAAAGCCGCATCACTTAATGGCGCGTTTCTGTCTGTGTTTTTTAGCACATAATAGGCGTCTACAACATCCGCAAGGCTAATACTATTGCTTGTAGCAAAGCGTTTAGACATTGACGCTAACGGCTTATTCAACGAACTATTAGCCGATAAAGGGATCAAGCTGTCCGCAGGGTATGATGATGGAAGACCATCGTTTTTCATCGCAGGCCAAACAGTGTATGTGGAGCCCGGTTTTTGCTGCTCAAGTAATGCAATAACAGAACTAAAAGGCGAAGCTTGATTGCTTATAACTACCGGCTTTTTAAACGTGTGAAATGCACCAAAGAGTAAGATTGCACGGCGCTGCTTAGCGAAAACATGCTGATTTATAGCCTCTAAATAGCCAGTTTCACGGCTACGCTCTAGCTTTTGCCAATCCTCTTTAGAGAGGGTTTGCCAGTTCATTGCAGGCTCAGCAAGGACAAGACGAACTTTATGTTCTCGGGAACTATTAAGCTGTTTTAACTTTAAAACTAATTGCTCATAAACATCATATTGCCATGCCATAAAATACAGGGTGTCGCGCCAAATGTGCCTTACGTCATCAATGCTTATATTCTGTTTGCTCAACAAATATTGATCAGCTAAATCTTGATACCGCGCATTACCAAACTCAACGACAAGATCATCAATCTGCTGCCAGTTACTAGGCTCATCTAAGTATTTAATAAGCCTAGTAACAACATGCTCGCTGCCATGAACATCACCAATCGCAACGAGTTTATTAGCGTGTAACGCTTTATTAAGTTGGCTGTCGTAATCATAATTTGCAGCTTTGACATTACTTGCAAAACATACAGATGCCAAGACAACAAACCCGATGCGCTTTAAAACCTGCATATTAATCTAACTCTAATTGGGCTTTTTCAACACTTTCTGCGGGTAATTCTTTTTGAACAGAAACCCCTAATTCTTTGAACTCAGAAGCTTGCTTAATTAAGTTTCCTTTACCGCGGTACAGCTGAGAAAACGCTTTATCATAGCTTTCTTTGGCGCGGTCTAATTGCTTACCAACCCCTTCCATACTGGTTAGGAAACCATTGAGCTTGTTGTAAAAACGCTCAGCACGGGCGGCAAGCTCTTTTGAGTATTTAGTTTGCTCTTCAAAACGCCACAGTTGTTTTACGATATTCAAGCTAGTCAATAAGGTCGTTGGAGTTGCAACTAAAATGTTTTTTTCGATTGCTTGCTGATAAATATCACTCTGGTACTTAAGCGCTTCAACAAATGCAGATTCTATTGGTACAAACATGATCACCACTTCGGGGGAGTTAATACCAGGTAGTCTGTCGTAGGCTTTGCTTGCTAACTCGTTTATACGTGATTGCACCGCCGTTACGTGCTCTTTAAGCGCTTGCTGCGCTTCAAGCTCTGTATCGGCATTTACATAGCGTGTATACGCGTTTAAAGAGGTTTTAGCATCGATAACTAAATGACGTTGCTGAGGTAAATACACCACAACATCTGGGCGTAAACGGCCATCTTCGGTGTTAAACGACACTTCTCGCTGATAATCTACTCCAGCACGCAGCCCTGCGCTGTCTAGTACATTTTCAAGCATTAACTCCCCCCAATTACCTTGGGTTTTCTTTTGCCCTTGTAATGCGGTACTCAGCCTATCTGCTTGTTCGGTGATAGCTTGGCTTTTAGCCTGTAAATGCAATAACTCCGTTTTTAGTGCTGCACGCTGCTTTAGATCTTCCACGTGGATCAATTCCATCTTATCGCGAAAGCCTTTTAGCTCTCCCTGAACCGGTTTTAAAAGTTGCTCAATACTTTCTTGGTTTAAGGTTTTAAAACGTTGCGATTTTTCTTCAAGGATTTGATTAGCGAGATTTTCAAACTCTTTTTTGAGTTGCTCTTTGCTTTCTTTGATATGACTAAGCTGCTCTTTAAAATGCAGTTCTTTTTGTTCTATAGTGCTTCTTAAGGTACTTAAATCAACATCGCGCTGATTGAGTGCAGCTTTAGTATCAGCAAGCTCAGCTTCAACTTGACGCCAAAACTGGTTGTATTGTTGTGCTTGTTTTTCTTGTTCTACAAAGCGGGTTTTAAAGTGTTGAGACTCATCACGTTGCTCAGCGTAATCTTGCTGTAACTGCGAAAGCGTAAGTTGGCTTTGTTCAAGTTGCAGCTGCTTTTGTTCTAAATGATTTTGCTGGATTTGCTGACTATTTTGCAGTTCGGTTAACTGATTTTTTAAGCGACTTTTTTGTAAGGCAAAAATAACACCACTTGCAACAGCACCTACAGCAGCACCAAGCACACCACTTTGCCAATTAATCTGTGCAATCAGCTCTGTAATCATAACGAAAACTCAATAACTTAAAGACACATCATCATAACGAATTAGTGCTCAGCAGAGTAGGGGGTTTAGGCATAAAAAAAGCCAGCTCAAAGTGAGCTGGCTCTAACATTACTAAAATTTAGTAACCAAATGGGAAATCAACATAATGCTTATGTAAACTGCAATTTAACAACAAGCATAATAATAGACGCCCCAAAATTTGATTAGTTCAAAAAAACTTTAAAAAAATTTAATTTTTTATCAGAGCAAGCATTTGCTCTTCATCAAACTGAGTGAAACTCATTGATTTTTCGGTAAATAATGCATCAACAAGGGCTTGCTTATGCTGCTGCATTTTAAATACTTTTTGTTCAATTGAGTTAGCCATAATCAATTTATAAACAAACACTGGGTTAGTTTGGCCAATACGGTAGGCACGATCTGTCGCTTGTTTCTCAACAGCAGGGTTCCACCAAGGATCAAAATGAATCACAGTATCGGCTTGAGTTAGGTTTAACCCTGTACCGCCGGCTTTTAAGCTAATTAAAAACACGGATGTATCACCTTGAGTAAACTCTTCGATAACACGGTCGCGGTGTCTTGTTTGCCCGGTAAGCATACTAAAACTGATGCCTAATTCATTTAATCGCTCTGCTATCACATCAAGTGCCATGGTGAATTGACTGAAAATAATCACCTTACGACCTTCGCTAAGCATGATAGGCAAATGCTTAGATAACCATTCAAGTTTAGCGCTACCAGCCTGTGAACTAGGGTCGATCAATTTTGGATGACAACAGATTTGTCTGAGCTTTAATAATGCATCTAAAAAGGCTAGCTTACTTTTTTGTACTCCTTGCTGTGCAAATAGGTCGACTAATTTCTGCTCTAAAGATTCAGTTATACCGTTGTAAATTTCTTTTTGTTTGCTCTCAAATTCAAACTCTTTAACTAGCTCAGTCTTCTCTGGTAGCTCTTGCGTTACCTGTGCTTTAGTACGACGCAAGATAAATGGCATGATCAACGACTTAAGTTCATCAGCTCGGGCAACGTCGTTATCACGCTCAATTGGCGTTTGAAAATAGCTCTTAAAATGTGCTTGCGAACCAAGTAAAGAAGGCATTGCAAAGTCGAGCAAAGATTTAAGCTCAAATAAGTTATTTTCGATAGGCGTGCCGCTTAAGCAGAGCTTAAAGTCAGCATTAAGGCGCTTAACCAAGCGTGAAACCTGCGCAGCGTCGTTTTTAATATATTGCGCTTCATCAAGAATGATGTTTTCAAAATACAGCGGCGAATAAAAGGCAATATCACGCTTCAATAGAGGATAAGTTGTTAAAATACAATCTGCTTGCGACAACTGTTGTAATTGGTCGCTGCGCGCAGCACCGAAGACGGTGGTAATTTTTAAGTTACTCGCAAATTTATTAATTTCACTTTGCCAGTTACCAACCAAGCTGGTTGGGCAAACAATTAACGTGGGGCCTGCTTGTGGTGATTGCTTGGCATTAGCTAAAAAGGCAATAACTTGTAGAGTTTTACCTAGCCCCATGTCATCAGCCAAAATACCACCAAGCTGGTGACGTTTTAAAAAGTTAAGCCAATCAACACCATGTTGTTGATACTCACGCAATTGCACACCCTGGTTTAAGCCTTGAATATCGGACTTTTTAATAAGCTGTTGTGAGCTATTTAATTCAGCTAGGTAAGCATCTAGAGCATCGTCAACAATATTAACCTTAATTGCTTTTTGCTCGATGAGCTTAGGCAAAAACGACAAAGGCATTAAGATTTCGTCACGGGTTTTAATATGCTCAAAACGTTCACGATAATCATTAAGCTGCATCATCGCGGCCTTTTCAACCACAGCAAAGCGTTTTCCTACAGTAAAGTAATAAAAACGCTCACTTTGTCGATTAAGCGATTGATAAGTATTGTTATCAGTGACAAACAACTGTTGAGTTTTAACACCAGAGATCACGATTTTACTAACTATCTGATGACCTTTACCACGCTCAACTTGCAGTGAAAGCTGTTTAAGGACTTTGCCGACGGCTAACTCATCATTAATTTTCCAACCGCGTTTTAATAAGTTTGGAATTATTTCAAACTTTAACCAGTGCTCATGAATAACCGATTGTTTATTAAAGATAAACTCTGTTTGTAAAGCCCCTTTACATAATTCAAAGCCAAGGTTAGTTAATTCATTTACAACGGTGTTTTCTAATGACTGGTTTAATATATCAGCTGGCGCATGGCTTAAATCATACAAAGAGTTTTGATAATTAAACTGCAATCCTAAGCGGATTGTGCCCTCGTCATTATTAATACTGATGACAGGGAATACAGTTCGAGCTAGGCTTTTTTTGCTTTCCTTAAATGCATGAGGGATCACACCTTCACCAAAATTATCATTGAGCTGTTGATAAACGCGGTCAAAGTTCTCTGTGTGAATAGCAGGCATATTGGCAAGTAGCGCTATTTCATCAGCCGTTAACGGAGTACGAATTCGGCCTACTTTTAGCTTTTCAGGGTCAAGGTAAGTAGGGGGCGTTGTTTTTAACAATAACCAATTATCTTGCCCAGCAAGCGTCATGCTCAATGACGTTAAGTCTTTGTTTTGTTTCCAATCAAACTCTAACGCTTGCATACTGTCAGCTTTAATTGCTTGGCGCGAACGGCCTAAAAACAAACGCTGGGTGGCAATTAATTGCTGTAGTGCTGCAAAGCCCCATTGACCTTTAAGCTCTAGTTTACCAAGGGCATTTTGAGAACGGATCCAGCTATATAACCGAAAATCCGATTCTAATAAATCAGTGGGGGTTACAAAACTATTTAATTGCTGCTCGGTAAGGTTACGACCAAGCGTATAGTTATGCTCAGCGTCATAATTAGCTATTTTAGGGGTAAGGGTTACAACTGATTTCTCTACATCAAGAACAAATAATAAAACCTGTTTGGCATTGTCACTAGCAACTTGCTTAAGGGTTTTTAGCTCACTAAACCAATCGTTAATGATGTAGTCTTCACCATAGTCACCTGAATGTTCAATTTTGAGTTTTAGGAGCACAGCTGCAATATGACGGCATTTAGTTTTAGAGCCACAAGTACAATGCGAATCAACCGAAAAACCACTTGGTAATTTACTGATCTCAATATGCTGAGTAAAAGTATTCCCTTCGTTACCAAACATAGATGCATCAATAACGCTAAAATCACTGTTATGTTCTAACCAGTTGATTTGGCCGTTCTGGTGATACTCTTTTGCTTTACTTAACACATGCGGCTTAAATAGCTGTTTAATGAAGCGCTCAGACAGAGGAAACTGAGTTTCTTGCTCTTGTTTGATTTCTTCAAAGATAGCTAATAAGTCATTTTTGGATAAGTTAGCAGACATAACGCTTTTGGCAGTAAAAACAAAAAATAATTCTGCCAGTATATGATCTATCGGACCAGAGCTAAAGCACTATTGAGCAATATTGGACTGGTTGGAGCTGATAACTTGGTAAAAATCTGCTTTAAAATAAAATCAAAGCTGAAAACTGACATGCTGAGTATTTAACAAACAACAATCGCACAAGATATAAACAGGTTAATAACAAGGTAGGGGCTTTACAGATCAATTTTTTACTAAGCAATCTAATTATGAGAGTAAAAAACCTGTAAAGGGGTTATTAGTTGGTAAAAAACTGATCTGAGAGTGTAATAAGTACCAATTTTACTGGTAATAGATCAATATTTTACTAACGAAAGGGAAGGGGAGATCACGCTTTTACTAACAGTAAAAGCGTGAGAGATCATTCTTTTACTAACTAATTAAAGCTATTTAATAGCTTAGTTAGCTGCTCTAAGCGTTTGTCTGTCATCACTTTATTATCGATTTTCACAGATAAATCACCGCTTTTTATGTTACGTTGTACGCTGACAAACTCACTATCAATAAGGGCTTCACGACGGCTTGGCGCTGCTGGCTCAGCAGTTAATAGCTTGGTAATTGCAAGAGCACGTTTATCATCGCTGCTGATTTGCGCTATTTCGCTATCACTACTTACGTCATTTACAAGCTTGGTAAACAGCTGCTCATCACGCTCTTTGGCACTAATAAGCTTTTTAGCTACTTCACGGCCAACATGATTCGCAGTTGGGTAAAGACTTAAAACCTCAGAAGGTAGATTCTCAAACGCTTTAATAGCATCAGCAATAGCAGTGTGTGATACACCTTCAATTGCCGCAATCTCACGATAAGAGCCTTTTTTCCCCTCAGCAATAAGCTCATCACGGGTCTGTTGATATGCTTGACCTAGCTCCCATAGACTTGGGGCAATGTATTGATCAGATGATACAGCAAGAATTTTAGCATCTTGATCTGTGAAATCTTCAGAGCTTAAAACTAAGTAATCAGAGTTACTTAAGATACATGCTTTTCGACGACGAGAACCTGCTAATACAAGCATTTCGTCACCTTTATCCCAACATAGGGCAGGGTGCTGGTTACGGCCGTCTTCGGCAATTGCAGGAAGGATATCGGCAACTGACTTTTCATTTAGTAATGATTGTACACGGCGGTTTTTACCATAGACCTTTGTTTTAGCTTCAATTTCTGAGCTTGGAATAACCTTACACACCAAAGTAATTTGACGTGTAGGATCGCTTGGAGCAGGCATACTGATAACATCACCAGCTGAAGCTTGCTCTAGCAAAGCATCTAGACTGCTACTTTCGATAGACGTTGAAAAAGGGTCTAAGCTGGTATCGTTTTTACGTTTTTTAGCCATTTTTATTAATTACCTTACTTAGCTGTATTTAGAGACGATTGAGTTGACTGCCAATTAGAACGGATCAGCATTTCAAGTTCATCAACAACATCTTTGATATTTTCTTGCGCACGAAGTAGTGACTCACGACTAGCTAAGCTATCTGACGTTTTTTGATCAAAAATGGTATTAAAAGAAGATGAGCTGGCGGTAATTGCCGAGCTATGATTAATTGGGTAACTCATTACTTGACGACCAAATGCACTACGAACATCTTTAACGATGTCGCGCTGTGAATGGTTCCCTTTAACATAGTTAGTTACTAAGAATTGCATGAAGTCCCAACCTTGGTGGCCAAGCGCAGCAACTGTATGGTAAATCTCGCCTAATCGCTTTAAGTATTTATTGTTTGCATCAAAGTCTACAGCTTCAGGATGAACTGGGATAAGCATCGATGTAGAAGCCATTAATGCATTATAAAACATAAAGTTAAGTGATGGAGCTGTATCAATTAGAATAATATCAAATTGATCTTTTACCGGTTCAATAACTTTTTCGAGCAGTTTATGATAGTGACGTGTTTTATCGTAACTAGAGCTATCTTTTAATAAAGTTGCTGTTTCATGCTCGAAATAAAAGTCATCCATACCTGAAGGTAAAATGCGAATATTAGGTATATGGGTAGGTAAGAAAGAGTTCGATACTAACTCATCCCAGGTTTCATTTTCTTCAAGCTCAATGCAATCACGCATTAAGTCGCCCACAGTAATTGGGTCTGGCTCACTAGGTGGGAAAAAGCTTGATGAAGAACCTTGTGGGTCAAGGTCAATAATACCAATTCTGTATCGTTTAATATTGGTAGTAGCAAGTGCAGCGGCAATGTTCACAATGCTGGTAGTTTTACCACAACCACCTTTTAATGAGTTAATAACGATAACTTGTAATTTATCATCAACTGTACGGTGATCAGGCTTAATATCCATGATATCAGCCATAGCAAAGATATTTACTAAGGTATAAGCGTAGTGGCCATTTGCACCACGTTTGATATCAAGTGCATCAAAATCACCATTATCATGACGTCGTTTTAAGGTACGATTATTACAGCCTAATAAGTCAGCGGCTGCTTTTTGCGTATAAGTACGAAGTTCTTTTTCTTCAGACTTTAAATGGGCACGATAATGTTGAATACGTCCTTCTAGCGATTTTTCAGCAACTTCTGCTGTCGCTTTTAGTAACCTATAAGTGGCTAGCGCATTATTATTGATAGACATACTTTCTTCCTCAAAGTTATGCTTTAAGTATAATGTCCATTAAAATTGCTGTAAACAAGTATTTAAGGCGACATACCTTTTATTTATAAGACATTTAATAAAAATTTGTAACTTTACTGATGCTAAGTATAAATAAGTAAGTTTAATATCGGTTAAGTATATAGGTATATAAGGTTAAGATGCTAAAATAGTGAAATATATGACTGATTTCATTGAATATTTACTAAAAAGCCAGATCGTGATTTTACTTGGTAAAGATCAGATCTTTAATGACTCGCAGATCAGCCAATTACTAAGCAAAAAATGAGCCTTCGACTTATGCACAGTTTAACCACTGGTTTACTCACAAAAATAGTGGTGTAGATCAACTTTTTACTAACTAAATTATAAAGTTATGCACCGAGAGCATGACTAAAATGCAGAATAAGTTGGTATGGATCTGATCTATAGTTGGTACAGATCAGATCTATGCTAACTTAAGAGCTGTTTATCCACATGGAGTTTTAAAAAAGCGATTTATGTCGTGTTAAATCGCTTTAAAAAGGTGATTAACAGGACATAATTTGAACTGAGTTAGTAAAATCGCGACCTATCAACTATAACTTAGTAAAAATCTGATCTGAAAATCAGCAATTACGAAACAGTTAGTATAAACTTGATCCGAAGAAATTAATTATGATCGGATCAAGTTTATACTAACTTAAACATTTAACTTTTGAAGTTTTATGTGTTGTTATTAACTGTCGAAGAAAAATTGGAAATAAGAACAATGAGCCGAAAGGTCAACATCTCGGTAGATAACTTACCCGATACATTACGCGGGCAGATCCACGGGGTGGAAAGTGCAATAGATAATGAAAGTCTTGCACTATTTACAGACAACAAAGATGTGCGTGTTTCAATTGAAAATGCTGCACATGGTTTGAGAGCTTACTCAAATACATTTAATCATTATGATCTATGGGGACGATTTGTCCGTTCTGGTCATAAGAAGCTTCCGGTTGAAGAAGCACCAAAGAAAACCATCGTTACACGAAAAATCTCTGAAAAAGTAGACGGCATTCTTTATGATGGTGAAATCAAAATTACACCAGCGGTAGTAAGCACAAGAAAAGATGGTGAAGATGTTGAATATCTTGTTTGGCCATCTGATCGTGAAGAAAAGGTCGAACGTGCCTTAATTCGTTTAGCCTCAAAAGGTAAAATTGTAAAAATCAATTTTAAGTCTGGTATTCAATACGCGGTTGTTTTTTCAATGAATGAATTAGCGCAAGAGCTGAAAGCTGTTGGTCAGTCGATGCCTTATCCGCAAATCAAAGAATCATTAGAAGCATTACAAGGTTCTAAACTTTCTTTTAAATATTCAGCAACAGATACTCGTAACTCTGATATTGATGACTCATTTTACGAATCGAACATGAACTTTTTATCGTCGCTTCATTTTAGTGGCAAAAAAGGTCAGGGTGGTAACGTAAAATGTGTAGCTTGTTTGAATGCCTTCGTTCATAACATGATCGACAACCTTGAATACAAAGGTTACTATTTTAATAGTGCTCAAGAATTAAAACGTGGTTTATCTCGTTGGATGATGCTTCGTTTATATCATCTATGGCGTTATGCGGCACCGGGTAAGACCTACCATTTCCGACTATTATCTATTATGGAAAAATATGGCTCTATTTATTCAACAGACGAAATTACCGAGAATAAATTAAAAGCTTTGCGTCGTGATATGACTACGACAATGAAAGACTTAATTGAGAAAGGTGCAATCTCTGAATATAACATTACCAATGTCAAAGATGACAAAACGGGTAATATTATTGATTACACATATGAGATGCATCCATCTGATCAATTTTGTGATGAGATTCTTACGCTTAATAAGCATAACAAACGAATCGAAATTCAAGGTGGGAAACGCATTGTTGAAAATGCAGTTTTAATCGATGAAGATAAAATTGAAGAAATAGTCGAAGACTAATTTCTTTAATACTACTAACTACAAATAAAAGGCCACTGATGTGGCCTTTTTAACATAATCAATCTGTTACTTGTTCTAAGTAAAGTCTATCAACTAAGAAATCATATTCTCTTTTTCGAGGATGACTTTCTGGTTTTTGATAATCAGTTAATGTACCCAGTTTTACATCTGGTTCTGGGTTTATCAAAATAAAAGGTAAAGCAGCACTAACATGATATCGGTTTTGAGCTGTATACCTCACATTAACTTGTGGACTAACTCTTGTTGGTCTACGAATTCGTAATTTTTCTTTATCACCTAAACTTGCAACACGACTTTGTTCTTGTGCAACTAGCGCTTGCCAAGAGTGTTGGTCGATCATTCTTGGATTAGAATAACTAGCCGATTTATCGAGCATTGCTAAGGCCATTTTTTTAGTTAGCGTTTTAGTTGAGTGTTTGTGCATCCAAGTAAAACGAACAGAGTAGGGCGATTCAGTTTCAAAATGGATCTTACGATATGCAGCAAGTGTAATGAGATTAGGCACAGCATTGTGAACCGCTTCAAATCGCGCATCATTATTATCGATAGCTATTACACTATTTTTAAAATCAGCTTTGGCTTTATTTAACTGATTTATCCTTGCAATGAAATGTTGCTTATCGACATCTTTTAAAACTAATAAACCTGGATGTCTTTTTAATACTCGACTACTTAATCCTGTCTTTTTATAAAAATCACCAAAGGAATTTAGAATTAACTTATGAGCATCATCGCCTTCAATTTTTTGTACACTAATTGAAGAAGGGACTTTCTTTTCGTCGTTTATGTCGATATCTGGCAATTGATAATATGATGCCTTATGAAAACCCACTTCCTTTAATTCTTCACAAAACAAATGAGTTAACTCACTTACTAAATCAAACTGACTGCGTATTTCTAACTTCGTACTCATAGGAACACATCTTACTTATTGTTAGTTCAATTGTAACCTTATCCTTTGGTATTTTGTAGTTTAAATTTTCCACATAGCTGACCTTACATTTTAATAAAATTTAGTATGATGTGTTCCTCCCATTCCAATAGTACAAGTTTTTAATTTGATCAATGTAGAACTCAAAAAGTATATTTTAAGCATGTAAAGCTGAGGTTACAGTAAGGCTTTAACTAGGTAAGATGTGTTCTTGTGCTGTGCGGTAACGAATAAGGTGTCAAAGATGTGTAACTGACTGGTTTGAAACAATAAAATGTTGGAACCCTAATTGTTAATATCGAAACTATTTATCAAATAACGAAATAATCGTAAATAGCTGAATATTGTCCTTGAACTTAGTACGTGCAATAAGTTAGTTTTCGTTAACGGTCTATGTTAGGAATGAGGAAAGAACATGCAATCGTGGAACCCAGACAGCTGGAGAAAACTGCCGATACTTCAGCAGCCAGAGTACCCAGATCAAGAAGCCCTTAAATCTGTTGAAGGGCAATTAAAAAGCGCACCACCTTTGGTATTTGCCGAAGAGACGCGTAGCTTATACAAACAACTAGAAGCTGTATGTGAAGGTAGAGCCTTCTTATTACAGGGTGGTGATTGTGCAGAGTCATTTAGTGACTTTAATGCCGCAAATATCCGCGATACATTTAAAACACTTTTACAAATGGCCGTTGTTTTAACTTATGGTGGTAAATGCCCTGTAGTTAAAATTGCGCGTATGGCAGGTCAGTACGCTAAGCCTCGCTCATCAGATTATGAAACAATCGATGGTGTTTCATTACCTTCGTACCGTGGTGATATCATCAATAATTTTGAATTCACAGAGCAAGCCCGTGTACCTGATCCACAGCGATTGATGACGGCATATCATCACAGTGCTGCAACGCTAAATTTATTACGCGCATTCGCACAAGGTGGTTTAGCCGATTTACACCAAGTAAACCGTTGGAACATGGGTTTTGTAGCAGCAAATCCGCTTAAAGAAAAATACCAACAGCTAGCTGACAGAATTCAAGATGCGCTTGAATTTATGGAAGTGTGTGGTATCGACTCAACCGTTGCACCGAGCTTAAAAGAAACAGACTTATTTACATCACACGAAGCGTTGTTATTAGGTTATGAAGAAGCACTAACACGCCGTGACCACTTATCAGGTGATTGGTACGATTGTTCTGCACACTTTGTTTGGATTGGTGAACGTACACGTCAACTTGATCATGCACACATCGAATTCTTTAAAGGTATTAAAAACCCTATCGGTGTGAAAGTTGGCCCGAGCATGGACCCAGATGAGCTAATCAAACTTATTGATGCAGTTAACCCTGATAACATTCCAGGTCGCTTAACGTTAATTACACGAATGGGCGCTGATGTTCTTCCAGAGAAACTACCGGCACTTGTACGTAAAGTACAACAAGAAGGCCGTAAAGTTATTTGGAGCTCAGATCCAATGCATGGTAATACAGAGAAAGCAAGCTCAGGTTATAAAACGCGTAGCTTTAATAATATTCTTCGTGAAATTAGCCAGTTCTTCGCAGTACACAAAGCTGAAGGTTCATACCCAGGTGGTGTTCACCTTGAAATGACTGGCCAGCACGTGACTGAATGTACTGGTGGTGCGTATGGATTATCTGATGAAGATTTAGCACAACGCTACCGCACACAGTGCGACCCACGCTTAAATGCGGATCAAGTTTTAGAACTAGGTTTCTTAGTTGCTGACTTATTAAAAGACGCACGTAAGTAACACTAAGTTATTCAAAAAAGGCTGCATATTGCAGCCTTTTTTAATGTCCGATACTAAATAAGTTAGTACTTACGTCTTTCAAGTCCAGTATCAGATATAATCTTTGCAGAAATTTCTTCTACTGAATGATGAGTTGAATTTAAAAATTGAATCTTCTGCTTTTTATAAAGCATTTCTACTTCACGTACTTCGATACGACACTGTTTTAAAGACGCATATTTTGAATTTGCCATACGACGCTGGCGAATATCGGCAAGGCGAACAGGGTCAATCGTTAAACCAAAAAGTTTATGTTTGTAAGCTTTTAAACACTCAGGCAGGGTGCCTCTTTCTAAATCATCTTCTGTTAGCGGGTAATTGGCTGCTTTAATACCATATTGTAATGCTAGGTATAAACTTGTGGGTGTTTTACCGCTTCGGCTAACACCCACTAAAATAATGTCAGCTTCAGAGTAGTTTTTAATGTTAGCGCCATCATCATTGGTCAACGCATAGTTAACCGCATCAATACGAAAATCATAACTTTTCTCGTGCATTGAATGCGTTCTATGAACCTTAGGTACCGGCGCAACTTTTAACTCTTGAGAAATTTTATCACTGTATTGTGATAAAAAGTCATAACACACCGCGCAAGACGATTTAATAATTTCACTTAGCTCGTGGTTAACAAAAGTGAAGAACACGAGTGGCTGTTCTCCATCACGTTGCGCTGTTGAATTAATTAAGTTCTTAACTTCAATTGCTTTTTTTTCAGTTTCAACAAAAGGAATTGTTTTGTGATTAAACTCAACAGGAAACATAGATAAGGTCGCATGACCAAAGACTTCAGAGGTGATTGCTGTTCCATCAGAAATATAAAATGCAGTTCTCATATTTAACCCTTTTATTACCTTTATCTGCAAAATAGGGGCTTCACGGTTTACGTGAGGTCTGTTGCCAGTGTAGAATGACTATGACCTTTTTAGAAGGTTTTCTTTCTTAACTCTCACAGTTAGTACTACAATTTGTTTATGGAGAAAGATCCGTGCAAGAATACGTTCTCTGGTATCAAGAGCTTGGTATGCAAGATGTTCCTCGTGTTGGCGGTAAAAACGCTTCACTAGGTGAAATGATCTCAAACCTAGCTAACGCTGGTGTTCAAGTGCCAGGTGGTTTCGCTACAACCGCTGATGCATTCAATGAGTTTCTAGAGCAATCTGGTTTAAACTCAAAAATCCACGATATTTTAGACACATTGGATGTGGATGATGTAAATACACTCGCTAAAGTCGGTGCCGAAATCCGCCAATGGATTATCGATACACCATTCCAACCAAACCTAGACCAAGCCATCCGCGACGCATATAGCCAACTACACGGCGACGCATCACAAGATGTTTCATTTGCAGTTCGCTCATCTGCTACAGCAGAAGACATGCCAGACGCTTCATTCGCAGGACAACAAGAAACGTTTTTAAACGTACGTGGTATTGATTCAGTAATGACTGCTATCAAACACGTGTTTGCCTCACTATTTAATGACCGCGCTATTTCTTACCGTGTTCACCAAGGTTATGACCATCGTGGTGTTGCACTTTCAGCTGGTATCCAACGCATGGTTCGTTCAGATAAAGCAGCTTCAGGTGTTATGTTCAGTATTGATACTGAATCTGGCTTTGAAGATGTTGTATTTGTAACTTCAAGCTATGGTCTTGGTGAAATGGTTGTACAGGGTGCTGTAAACCCAGATGAATTTTATGTTCATAAACCAACACTTGCTAACGGTAAGCCTTCAGTAGTTCGCCGTAATATTGGTTCAAAAGCAATCCAAATGATTTACTCTGCGGATGAATCACATGGTAAGCAAGTTGAAATTGTTGACGTTGATTCGTCGCTTTCAAACAAATTCTCAATCACAGATGCTGAAGTTCAAGAACTTGCAAAGCAAGCTGTGATCATCGAAAAGCACTACGGTCGTCCAATGGACATCGAGTGGGCAAAAGACGGTAACGACGGTAAGCTTTATATTGTTCAAGCTCGTCCAGAAACAGTTCGTTCCAACGAAGACGCTAACGTAATGGAGCGTTTCCAATTAAATGGTACAAGCACTGTTGTTGCTGAAGGCCGTGCGATTGGTCACAAGATTGGTTCAGGTACAGTACGCGTACTAGATTCAATTGATGAAATGGACAAAGTACAACAAGGTGACATTCTAGTTACTGACATGACTGACCCAGACTGGGAGCCAATCATGAAACGTGCCGCTGCGATTGTTACAAACCGTGGCGGTCGTACATGTCACGCGGCAATCATTGCTCGTGAATTAGGTATTCCTGCAGTTGTTGGTTGTGGTAATGCAACTGATTTAATTAAAGCAGGCCAAGATGTAACTGTTTCGTGTGCCGAAGGTGACACAGGTTATATCTACGAAGGTATTTTAGATTACGAAGTACTTACTTCACGTGTTGATGAAATGCCAGAGTTACCAATGAAAGTTATGATGAACGTAGGTAACCCTGATCGTGCATTTGACTTTGCACGCTTACCTCATGCAGGTGTTGGCCTTGCGCGTGTTGAATTCGTAATCAACCGTATGATTGGTGTTCACCCTAAAGCACTTCTTAACTTTGATGCTCAATCTGACGAGTTAAAAGCTGAAATCTCAGAAATGATGGCAGGTTATGAATCACCTGTAGAATTCTATATTTCTAAGCTTGTTGAAGGTATTGCAACACTAGGTTGTGCGTTTGCACCTGAGCGTGTCATTGTTCGTATGTCTGACTTTAAGTCAAACGAATATGCAAACCTTGTTGGCGGCCAGCAATATGAGCCGGAAGAAGAAAACCCAATGATTGGTTTCCGTGGTGCAGCACGTTATATCTCTGAAGATTTCCGTGACTGTTTCGCGTTAGAGTGTGAAGCGATTAAACGTGTTCGCAACGAAATGGGTATGACTAATATTGAAATCATGATCCCATTTGTTCGTACGCTTGAAGAAGGTAAGCGCGTTATTGAATTACTTGAAGAACATGGCCTTAAACGTGGCGAAAATGGTCTGAAAGTAATCATGATGTGTGAATTACCATCAAACGCGTTACTTGCAGATGAGTTCTTAGAATATTTTGATGGTTTCTCTATCGGTTCAAACGACTTAACTCAGTTAACATTAGGTCTTGACCGTGACTCAGGTTTAATTGCGCATCTATTTGATGAGCGTAACCCTGCAATCAAGAAACTATTATCAATGGCTATTCAAACTGCTAAAGCAAAAGGCAAATACGTAGGTATTTGTGGTCAAGGTCCTTCAGATCATGAAGACTTTGCAGCTTGGTTAGTTGAGCAGGGCATTGATTCTGTTTCTCTAAACCCAGATACAGTATTAGAAACTTGGTTATATCTTGCTAAGAAATTAGCCGACTAAGTACTTTATTTAATTAAAATAAAGATTCTGATATAAAAAATGCCAGCACTTAGCTGGCATTTTTGTTACTTCGAAGGGCGTGTTGTCCTTTTATGATTGATTTTGCAGCAGTGTGTTTGGTATTTAGGCAAGGCAGAGCCTGTGTAGTGTGGTTGTTCCACATAAATAGGTGATAACGCAGCATCAATGCCAAACACGTGCTGCCCTTCGGGTTCTTTCTAGGGGCGATTAACTCTTTGTTACCTACATGGATGTAGGTAAGGGGCGTGAGCAGGACGCGGTAGCTTTGCTCGATTTTTACTTAGCCCACTAGGTTGCAAATCTCGCGCCGCGATTAAATCGCCCCTAGAGTGAACAAAGTCTAATCTACAAAGGACAACACGCCCTTTAAATCAGCGAGCAAGTTTTTTATCAATATAGGCACATGACTTAGTCAGAGCCTTTTGGCTCAAGGTTAAATAATCACGCGCTTTAGGATAGTAAAAAGATAAACAGAAAAGTCCTGCAATAAAGAAGATCAGCGACGGTCCGGGAATAATGACAAAAACTAAACCCAATAACATGCACAAGGCACCTAAACTGATTAATGCAATTTTTTTCATCTGACTATCTCATTTGCTGCTTTAATACACAGTATAAAAGTATTGCCCCCGAAATCGATAAAAAGAGTGTTACAAACTGTAAAATCTTCAATTTATCTTAGCTATTAGCATGATATAATTTGCAAAATGCCTTAATTTATCACCGTCATGATAGCAACAATAAGCCAACAACAAGCCGCCACAGAACTCGTTTCTAATTACTTAGATACAATACAAAAACAAGGTTTTAGTGGTGATACCGATGCAAGCTTTTCTACACGTTTAAGTTTATCGACCGATAACAGCGTTTACCAACAGGTACCTCAAGGTGTCATCTTTCCAAAGTCAGCAAAAGACATACAACTTGCTATGCAAATTGCTTCACGTGATCCATTTTTATCACTGACTTTTGGTCCACGCGGAGGCGGTACAGGTACTAATGGACAATCGCTAACCCCGGGTATAGTTGTTGATTTATCTCGCTACATGCGTGAAATCTTAGAAATCAATGTCGAAGAAAACTGGGTGCGCGTGCAAACGGGTGTAATAAAAGACCAATTAAACGACTTTTTGCGTCCTTATGGTTTTTTCTTTGCGCCAGATTTATCAACAAGTAACCGTGCAACAATCGGTGGAATGATAAATACAGATGCATCAGGTCAAGGCTCTTTGGTTTATGGCAAAACAAGTGATCACGTTTTAGGACTGACAACTTATCTTGTTGATGGCACTGAAATGTCAACAACCCCTATGCCTGTTGAAAAGGCAAAATTAATTGCTGAACAAAACACCACTGTAGGTAAGTTATATAAAACAGTTCTCGAAATTGGCCTTGAGAATCGAGACGCTATTTTAGAAAAATTCCCACGCTTAAACCGTTTTCTTACCGGCTACGATTTAGAACATATTTTTTCTGATGATTTACAAACCTTTGATATGAGCCGATTAATTACAGGCTCCGAAGGTTCATTAGGTATTGTAACTGAAGCAAAACTAAATATTACGCCCATTGCTGAATTTAAAACATTAATCAATATTAAATACGATAGCTTTGATTCTGCACTTCGTCATTCACCATTTCTAGTTGCCGCAAATGCAACTTCTGTAGAAACAGTCGATAGCAAAGTACTTAACCTTGCTCGAGAAGATATTATTTGGCACTCAGTATCGGACTTAATAACCGATGTTGAAAACAAAGATATGCAAGGGCTCAACATGGTTGAGTTTAATGCGGTTTCACCAGAAGACATTAAAGATAAAGTAGACACTCTTTGTAAGCTACTCGATGAATGTGTTGAAAAACAAACTAATGGTGTGATCGGTTATCAGTTAACGAATGACAAAGCTGATATTTTAAATATTTATGCAATGCGTAAAAAATCAGTAGGCCTTTTAGGTAATGTAAAAGGCAGTCAAAAACCGTTAGCTTTTGCTGAAGATACTGCAGTACCTCCAGAAAACCTAGCAGATTTTATAGTGGAGTTTCGTGAACTTCTCGATAACCACAACCTACAATATGGTATGTTCGGTCATGTTGATGCCGGCGTATTACACGTAAGACCTGCACTAGATATGTGTGACCCTGAGCAAGAAAAATTACTTCGTCATATTTCAGATGAAGTCGTTAAACTGACTGCAAAATATGGCGGCTTGATGTGGGGTGAGCACGGCAAAGGATATCGAAGTGAATATGGCCCTGAATTTTTCGGCGAGCATTTATTTACACAACTTCGAAAAATCAAAGCGGCATTTGATCCAAATAACAGAGTAAACCCAGGTAAAATCTGTACGCCAATTGAAAGTAAAGAGTCACTCGTTTCTGTTGATGATCAAAAACGTGCCTGGTTCGACAAACAAATTTCTATCGATGTTAAAACAGAATTTAATAACGCGATGACCTGTAATGGTAATGGTCTGTGTTTTAACTACGATGAAAAATCACCAATGTGTCCATCTTATAAAGTAACAGGTGACCGCCGATATTCACCTAAAGGTCGCGCAAGTTTAATGCGCGAATGGTTGCGACTTCAAGAGTCTGAAAATATTGATTTACTCAATGTTGAAAAAGAATTAGTTAATGGTGAAGTAATCACTTGGTGGGAGCGCTATCAACATAGTCGCGATAAGAAAAAAGGTGTTTATGATTTCTCTCACGAAGTGAAAGAATCTATGGATGAATGTTTAGCTTGTAAAGCATGTACTACAGCATGCCCGATAAAAGTTGATGTACCAACATTCCGTTCACGCTTTTTAAATTTCTACCACAGTTATTATGCTCGTCCCGCTAAAGATTACTTAGTTGCAGGCATCGAACAAACTGCGCCGGTGATGGCAAAGTTTGCTAAAGTGGTAAATCCAATCGTAAATACAAAACTTGTTTCTGGTTTAATTAAAAATACCATTGGTTATGTTGATACGCCAAGCTTAAGCGTACCGCAACTTTCTAAACGTATTTCTAAAGATCAGCAATTTAATTTTGAATTACTTAATTCGCTTTCAACAGAACAACAAGCAGAGTATGTACTAATAGTTCAAGATCCATTCACTAGTTTTTACGAAGCTGAATTAGTCGAAAGCTTTATTAAAGTGATTAAAGCGCTAGGCAAAAAACCGATGTTATTACCATTCAGACCAAATGGTAAAGCTCAACATGTAAAAGGTTTTTTAAATGAATTTAAAACAACAGCAAAAAATGCAGCTGAGTTTTTAAATTCACTAAGTGAAATCAACGCTCCTTTAGTTGGGCTCGATGCATCTTTGGTTATGTGTTACAGAGATGAGTATGTCTCAATATTAAAAGATCAGCGTGGTGACTTTAAAGTTGAATTAGCTCATGAATGGCTTCAAACGCAAAACTTTAAACAAGTTAATCTTACCACTAAAACGAGTTCGCCATTTAAATTATTGAGTCATTGTACTGAAACAACAGCAATGCCGAATGCATCTAAAGTTTGGCAAACCATTTTTGCTGATTTAAATTTACAACTAGATACGACTAGTACAGGTTGTTGTGGTATGGCAGGAACCTATGGCCATGAAAAACAAAACCAAGAAAATTCACGCGCACTTTATGAAATGAGTTGGCAACCAATTATTTCTAATAATGAGCCTGAAACTATTTTAGCAACTGGGTTTTCTTGTCGTAGCCAAGTGAAACGCTATGAAAAATTTAAACCAAAGCATCCACTGCAATTAATTGCAGAGCTACTGTAAGTTTTAAAAAATAATAAAGGCGCTTAATGCGCCTTTTTTATTGGTAACTTTTTGCGATGGGCTTGGTGCTCATGCCATGAATAAACACACTAAATAAAATGGTTGTTAATGTTACGGTGGCAATTTGCTCTTTGTTTGTAATTGCTGTATCCATCACCATTAATGTGAAAACAATAGACGCCAAACCTCGTGGACCAAACCATGCAAATGTAAATTTGTCTTTGAAATTTAGATTAGTAAACATGAGTGAAAGTAGTACCGGCACAATTCTAAAAATCGTCACACTTAATATCGCATAAAAAACAATTGGCCAGGTAATATCATTCACAATTAAGTGACCACATACAAAACCGAATAAACACCAAATTAGTAGCGCAACGAATTCTGCGATATGCTCAGAGTCTTTAACTAATGTTGAACGTATTTTTTTAGGTGCTAAGTAATCAAATAAAAGTCCCGCAACAAAAACAGCTATAAAACCACTGCCATGAAAATTTTGTGTTAAAGAGAAAATGGCCATGACTAAACCAATCAACAAAAATGGACTGCTATTATTTGCAAAGTAATGACGTGCTAATGCAGTTTTTAAAAGTGGAATAAATACTGCCATCGACACGCCTGCAATAACCAGTGCAACACCTAACTCTCTTGCAAAAACAAGTAAAGTATCAATTGTCGTTACAGCACTTTCTGGGTTTTGAACTAATAAAAGTAAAACTAAAAAAATGGGAACGCAAAGGCCATCGTTCAAACCACTTTCCGTATTTATTCCTTCGCGAACTTTTTCTGGTACCGATGTACATTCTAAAATTCCTTTGCTAAGCGCAGCATCCGTTGGTGTTAAAATAATCGCGATCAAGGCAGATTGAAAAAGTGATAACTCCGAAAAGAAAAACAACCCACCAGCTACACCTAACAGTAAAGTCATCGTCAAAGCCACAAAAAGTAACAGGCTAGGGTACTGATAACTATGTTTTAATACGGGAAGTTTTGATTTGGCGGCATCGGTAAATAAAAAAATACTTAAGGTTAATTCAACCAAAGGTAAAATGTCACTGAGTCCGGCTTCGCCTAACTTAAACTCACTCGGTAAAAAGTAAGACATTGCAATTCCGACCAACACAAAAAACATTGGCCCGGTAATTTCTGTTCGCTCTAATTGCCGAATCGTCAGTGAGTAAAATAATAAAGCTAAACCGACTAACGCCAGTATTGTATATTCCATTAAACTTTCCTTTTTATTCCAGACTTTGCACGTTCTTTTATATTTGTTTGAATATAAATTTGATCTGTCGTAGCAATTTTTGCATGACCTAAATCTTCAGATAAATGCTTTAGCGGTCTTGTTTGAGCATCGTGTGTTGCACCAGTATGCCTTAACCAGTGAGCAGTCGCCGCTTCAAGTTGTTCCGCATCATCTTTAAAGCCGTCTTGTAAAAGAGATTGTTTTGCTAAGTCAAAACTTTGTTGTACCAAACGACGAATTTGACGAACAGTCATTCCACCTTTGCCACGAATTTTATGAACTAGCGGCTCAGCTTCATCAACACGGGGCAGGGCAGGTAAACCTCGGTAAAGCCTATAACGTTTTAGATATGATATAAAATCTTCACTTAAAGTAACATCACGTAATTTATTACCTTTACCCATAATTCTTAAAAACCAAAAACCATCATTATCTTGCCAAAAATGTGACATAACGGGCGACCACTGAGGGCGTTCTGATAACTCAGATATTCGTAAGTACAATCCTTTTAAGCAAGCAAGAGTGAATAAATTTCTTTCTAAATCAGGTTGTTGTTCACATAAATCCCGAGTAACACCAAAAACATATTCCCATTGAATATCACTGAGTGTATCGGGAATTTTAATTTGCGATTGCACCACTAAGTAAGGGCTATTCTTTTTAACAACCGGTACAAAGTTAGCAAAGGTTTTTTCTTCTAAAATTGCAAACTTATAAAAAACATTGAGTGCTGTAAACATAGCGGCGAGTGTTTGTTGGCTAGCTATATTTTCTTTTTTTATGAAAGGGCGCCAATTTGTATTGAGTCGTCTTATTCCTTGTTCATCTTTATAACGCCATTGCACTGAGTTTGACAACCAGGCCGAATCTGGTTCAACCATAAAATCAACATAGGCTTCGATATCTTCACGCTTTAGTTCAAAAACCGATTTCTCAGCGACTAACCATGACCATAAACAGAACCGCTCAAGCTCATTTCGAAATCGATTAAATGTGGCTTCTGATTTTCGGCCATACACATATAAAAACTGATAAAGAAAAACTAAGTCATTTTTTGATTCAGCAACAGTCAATCCAACGTGATGTATAAAGTTATCAAGTTCTGGATATTCTGTTGCAAGAGTATCATCTTCAAGATGGGCAATTTGGTAACGCAGTTGTTTTAGTGTATCGACGAGAGCAACGAGCATAATGATGTAATATCTTGTATAATAGCTAGTTATAAGATTACCATAAAGTCCGATACTGTCTAGTATTGGACTTAATATATCTTTAGTATTTGCAACATTAACTAGATTGCCATACTAATATTCAAGGAATATGTATGAAAAAGTTTATCGCTATTAGTTTAGTTTTAATCACTTCAATTTTAACCGGTTGTGCTACAACAGGCAGTGCATCTCCCGATGAAAAACGTGCTTTAGTACAAAGCATGAAAAACAATACATTAAGTGAGCTTTACACTCAAAAGCCTGATGTTAAACAACAAATTGCCAACTCTGCTGGTTATGCGGTTTTTGATAATGCCAATGTAAATGTTGTTTTAGCCAGTTTTGGCGGTGGCTATGGTGTTGTTAAAAACAACCTAACCGGTAAATCAACTTACATGAATATGGGTGAAGCGGGTTTAGGTCTAGGTTTAGGTGTTAAAGACTTTAATGTTGTGATGGTCTTTCATAACCAAGCAGCAGTAAATCGCTTTATTGAACATGGTTGGGCATTCGGAGGAAATGCAGATGCAGCAGCAAAATATGAAGATAAAGGTGGCGCTTTAGTTGCCGAAGCAATTGCAGACCAAGTAACTGTTTACTCTTTAACCGAAAATGGCCTTGCGGTACTGAAAGGCACTAAGTTTTGGGTAGATTCTGAGCTAAATTAAGCTATTTAAAACCCTTCTAAAAGTGGGCTAGTTAGCAACCTAACTCCCGCTTTTAATTATTTCACTTTATTTAACATAACGTAATTTATGGGTAGTTTTTATATTTTAATCTTTAGGTATAGGCTATTAAATTGACTAGTTTTCTAAATTCACATTTCTAATGATTTAATACTTAAAACTGCTGTTCATTTCAAACTTTTTATTTATCTATGCTATCAGAAATTTCGTATTTAATTCATAAGCCACTAATTTTACTTAATATTATTTCTTCATCTTATTATAGTAAGACTTTCGGGTTGGGCCATAAGGCTTAGGCCTCAATACCGCTCACGAATCACATTAGTCTAAACAATAATAACAAGGATTCATCATGAGGAAGTTTTTTCTAATCATCATAATTGGCTATTTCGCATGGGATTATTATGCAGTTAATTATGGGGGTATCTCACCAACACAAACGCTTCAAACAAAAATTATTGATCCCGTAAAATCAAATTACAGCCATAATCGAGATATCACAATATCTGATTATGAAAAGCCAGAGTATGAATGTGATGGCCGACAATATTGCAGCCAAATGAACTCTCTAGAAGAAGCGTTATTTTTTACTAAAAATTGCCCTAACACAAAGTTAGATCAAAGCCCTGGTGAAGCCCCCTGCCAGAGTGATTTTATTTTGCGAGATTAATGTATTTTAAAAATCAAGTTGGCTAAGTTTTACAATTTAGCTAACTTTTAACCCATCTACCCAACTTTTCTTAGTTAAATAATATTAACTTTTGTAACATAAAACCGGAATTTTCCTAGTTCTTTATCACGAATTTATCGCTAAATTGTTTATAAACATTAGTGTTCAAATTAACACTACCTCTTTCTAGTTCAGACTGTTTTTACTCCGCTAATTTACTTTCTGAACTTAAAGCTGTACTTGGGTGATTTTAACGTGAAACATAGAATTAATACCGATACCGAAGTTAAATTTTCTGAATCTGACATCCTCTTATCAACTACAGATTTACAAAGTCATATTACTTATGCCAATGATGAGTTTTGCAAAATAGCTGGTTTCACGCTAGACGAAATGCTAGGTAAGCCTCATAACCTTGTTCGTCACTCTGATATGCCAAAACTGGCTTTCGCTGATTTATGGCAACATCTAACAAATGGTCAATCTTGGATGGGGCCTGTTAAAAATCGCTGTAAAAATGGTGATTATTATTGGGTTAATGCCTTTGTAACACCGATTAAAGATAAAAGTGGTCGTACCGTTGAGTTTCAATCAGTCAGAACTAAACAAAGTGATGAGGTCGTACAAAGAGCGACCACTGAATACGCTAAAATAAACAATAATCAAAAATCTCATTCTACAGCAGCCAAGTTCGATGCCACTCTGTACATAAGTGCCCTATTATTCATTAGTTTTTTAGGTTCGCTGACTGCCGTTTTTAGCTCTGGGTTTGATATTTTTAATTGTCTACTAGTTCTATTTTTAGCATCAGCTAATGGGCTTATGTATTTTTGGCGTCAAAAATATTTAGCGCTTATAAATAAAGCAAAACAAGTGTTTGATAACCCTTTAATGGCCTACCTCTACTCTGGTACTAATGATCAATCTGGCTTTTTACATCTTGCCCTTGAGATGCAACAAGCTAAATTAAAAGCGGTTGTTGGTCGTGTAAATGATGTGACCATGGGCGTTAATCACAACGCGCAACAATGTGCAGAGTCTGGTCATAACGTGACTGAACTTTTAAATAAACAAACAGATGAAGTCTCTCAAATTGTTGTTGCCACAGAGCAAATGACGGCATCAATCAATGAGCTTTCATCGAGTACAATGCAATCTAATCAAGCTGCTGAAGAGTCAAACCAAGCAACCGAACAAGGCTCACTTGCGGTCAAACAAACGATAACTTCAATTAGTGAGCTTGATGAAAAACTCAAAGCAGCGAGTAGCCAAGTAGAAAACTTAATTGAAGGCAATCAACACATTGTTGCAATTTTATCTGAGATAAACGCCATTGCTGATCAAACTAATTTACTTGCTTTAAATGCGGCCATCGAAGCTGCCAGAGCAGGCGACCATGGCCGTGGCTTTGCCGTTGTTGCTGGTGAAGTACGTGCATTGGCCTCACGTACTCAGCAATCCACAGAAGAAATAAACAATGTATTAAATCAGCTCACACACGCCTCAAAACAAGCACAACTTGCCATGCAAGATGGACTTAATTTGTCGGCTAAAAGTGTTGAGCTTGCACATCAAAGTGGTGATAGTTTAGACCATATTAAAGCTCAGTCTATCAAACTAAGTGAACTCAATAGCATCATAGCGCATGCAATGAACGAACAACTAACAGCAAGCCAAGTTATTGCTACCAACTTAACGTCAGCACAAGACTTTGCTCATGAGTGTACAGAGCTTGGCCATACTTCGCAGCAACTTTGCGAAGCGCTCCTCAGTAAAGTGACAGAGCAAACTTCCTTGATTAATCAGTTTAAGTAGCGAAAGCAATACTATTTAATAAGCTTTATTTTCGGTGTGTGCTTATTAGTACACACCGCATCGAATGCTTCTGCTAGCCGTTCTGTTTCTTTGAATACCTGCTGCCAATATTTAATGCGTGTATCAGCATCAAGTTCTGTAAAGTCTTTACGATCAGGGATTTTGCCATAAGGTAATGAAGCAACAAAGTCAGCTGATGGAGTGATCATCACTACGTTATCATAGTTACTCGGGGTAATACCACGCTTTAGGCTCTTATCAAACCAACCTGCTTTAGGGCTGTTATTAAAATGCGGATATAAAATAAGCCCGTCATTATGAATACTTAAGTCAAAGTGATAATCGATAATACCGCCATCACGATACATACCAGGCGGTGTTCCTGTTATATTTTTAATACCCTGCATGACTAATGGAATAGAGCCTGAAGCAAGTAACGCATCCGCTAAATTATCTTCGCTTAGCTCAATAGTATGGGTATTGAAAGTATTATTATCGGAAAAAGATAACTGACTATCCGCAGGCTGAAATACATAACGTTCATATTGCTTACTTAACAAACGTCTATTCATTCGATTGACTAAGTAGCTTTTAGATAAACCCATTAACTGCATCACTTTGTTTTCTGATGCTGTAAAGCCATTCGATTTTGCAACTATAAAGTGGGCTTTAAAAATAGGGTTGTTAATGATTTCTTGAATACCATTTTCAGCAAAAACTGTGCTTAACAACTCTCGCGCTTTTGTTGTTATTTCTTCTGGTTTTGCTTTATTCGATGAATAGCGTGTTTCAGAGTAAGACTTTGCTAATCGAGATATTGCAGCAACAGGGTCATTTTGTGCAAAACAAGCAGATCTAAATGCCCCGGCACTTGATCCTAATAAGTTTAAAGGTGTGGTACGGCCTTTAAAAAATTCACCAAATAGATATTTATCCAAACCAAATAATGTAAACCACTTGGGCCCGCCGCTTGCTCCTAAAAAGGTATTAAACAAATCGGCAGACAGGCCTTGCTCTTGAATTACTTTTGCAGCACTAGGCCCTGCATAAATATCTATCATGGTTACTTTTCTCGTTATTGTTTTAGCTTATTTGCGCCAAATCCCTTGTTCTGTTTGACCTTGAACCTGCACTTTTTCAGAATCAAAACTCGGTTCTTGCCCTGCTTCACGTTGACTATGATAGTCTTTTGTCACAGATAAGATGGTTGGCGTTAAGCGTATGATAGCGATAACGTTCACCACTGTCATTAAACCTAAAGCAATGTCTGCAAGATCCCACACCTGTTTAATGGTGGCCGATGCGCCCCAAATCATCATTGATAAATATAAACAGGTATAAATACCTCGGCCGAGTTTATTATCTAGTTTAAATAAATGTAGGTTACTTTCTGCATAGGCATAGTTTGCAACCACAGAAGTAAATGCAAATAAACAAATTGCAGCTGCCACAAAATAAATGCCCCCAGCGGCCATATGTGCTGTCATCGCAGATTGAGTTAAGCGTATTCCTTCCATTTCGCCACTAATATCAATGTCAGCTAATAAAATAATCACTGCCGTACAGCTACACAGCACAATGGTATCGAAAAACACCCCTAGCATTTGAATGTAGCCTTGAGTGACTGGGTGATTTGGTACGGGTGATGCACAGCCAGATGCATGCGGCACACTCCCCGCTCCGGCTTCATTCGAATAAAGCCCTCGCTGAATACCATTTTTAATTGCTGCGCCCATTGCCCCTGCGCCGGCCTCTTGTAAGCCAAAAGCGGAGAGTAAAATATCTTCAATCATCGCAGGCACTTTACCGATATTCAATAAAGTAATAATAATGGCGGCGAGTACAAATAATATGCCCATGACTGGTACAATGCGTTCAGCAAAGCGGGCAATAGCTTTAAAGCCACCTAAAATAATAGAGCCTGCCAGTATCGTGATCACAATACCTGAATACAAAGTTGGAATTTCAAATGCGTAATTAAGGGCATCGGTAATGGTATTCGTTTGCATGGCACTAAACGTAAAGCCATAACCAAGGAATAAGCAAAAAGCAAAACACACTGCAAGCGCTCTGCTGTCTAAGCCTTGCTGAATATAATAAGCAGGACCGCCTCTAAACTCGCCATTGGCATCCCTAACTTTATAGACTTGCCCAAGTACGCTCTCAGCAAAACCAGTGGCCATGCCCAAAATGGCAATCACCCACATCCAAAATATTGCACCGCTGCCCCCTAACGAAATTGCAACGGCAACCCCTGCAAGGTTACCAGTACCTACACGTGCTGAAAGACCTGTACATAAAGCTTGAAACGAACTGATTGAGTTTTTATCGGTGCTGCTACTCGACTTTAATAGGCTGAACATATGGCGAAACTTAACTAATTGAATCGCTTTTAGCCTTACCGAAAACCAGATCCCAGCAAACAGAAGAATATAGATAAGAATTTGGCCTTCTCCCCAAAGAAGACCATTGATTGTCGATACAGCACTGTTAAACATGGTAAGCCTTTATTGTTCTTGTAGATAAAAAATCACAAAAAATGAATAGCTAACCACTTTAACTCTATTTACAAATATCTCAAGTAGGCAATGGGATTAATTAACTGAGCCTGCTACCAACTAATTTAGCAGTTGTTGCTGTAAAAAGGCACGACCTGCCGCTAAACCTAATTTGTGATCATAACGAAGATCATAGTCTGTGCTACCCAGTAGCTTACTGCGTAATTTATCGCCTGCAAAAATTTGCGTGATACGGGCATCACTTGGTGGGTTGGCAATGAAATCCAGTTCATCTTGATAAGCTTGTTCGTGTTGAACCAAGTAATCAATGGTTTTAGGGCAATAACCTGATACGCAAACCAGTGACTTTAACTTATTTACCCATTCAGATTGTACTTGAAAGTTTTCATCAACAGTTCTAATAACCACAATATCACGAGCACCACGGTTATAAGCTTCTTTCACAGGTAAAGGTGCAGCTAAGCCACCATCTAAATACATATCATGCACTAAATCAGTATTAGAGCTTTGAATAATGGCATCGTTTGCGGCCTTTGTTGTTAACCAAGGTGTTAAGTTAACGCCGTCTTTATATAAAAAGGGTAATGCGCTTGATGCTTTTAACAAGGCCAACCATTGTGTATCTTCACCATTTGGGCTCAAGTAATAGGGTTTACGGTCAGCCGCGTTTGTGGTTGTAATCAACAGTTCGCGTTTACCTAGGCTTTGTGTTGCTGTTTTAAAATCAAGGGCACGGTTTACCTCTTTGGTTTTATCAAAATACCAATCAAGGTCAACAATGCTTTTACCAAACAGCCCGCGGCCAAGTTGGAAAAAACGTTTATGACGAGAAAGGCCTCTGATCAAACGTTTTGCATAGCCTTTTTGACGCGCTAAATAACTTGTTAAGTTTTGTGAGCCTGCTGATGTACCAATGAATAAATCGAATGGATCATAATTATTTTCTAACCACACATCGAGTACACCTGCGGTAAAAATCCCTCGTTGCCCACCACCCTCAGCGATTAATGCTGTTTTTGTTTGTGGTTCTACTGCGGCAATTGTTTGAGATTTCACGGTGCACCTTCCTAGGGTAATAGTTAATAAATGTATTGTATAAAGTTAAATTCAATCCTTAAAACGGATTATATAAATTGATTTAATCTATAAAACCGTTTAATAAATGAGTGTCAGGGCTTAAGCAATGCGCATAAAAACTCATTACACGCATTAACTATATGCTAAACCGTATTAGTGCATGATGCTTGCTAATATTTCCAGCGCATGTTGTCTGTCACTCAATTCATACAGGTCATTTGTAAAAATAAACTCATCAACCTGTAGCGTTTGTTTAATCATACTCAGCTTATGCTTAACGCTCGCTTGACCGCCAACAACTGAAAGCCCTAAAAAGCTTTCTACTTGCATTTTTTCTTGCGCTGTCCACAATCCTTCCATTGTTGCAACAGGCTCTTTAAGCCAAAGTGGCTTGCCGCGCATAAGTGCTAAGATACGTTGTTTCGCTGTGGTTGCTAAAAACTGTGCTTGTTCGTCGGTGTCAGCGGCAACAACAGGCAAACCAAGCATGACGTATGGCTTATCTAATACCTCAGATGGTTGAAATTCTCTGCGATACAATGCTATGGCATCTTCAACAAAGCGTGGCGCAAAATGACCCGCAAATGCATATGGCAAACCTTTTTTAGCAGCAAGCCCAGCACTATAAAGGCTTGAGCCCAGTAACCAGATTGGGACATTAGTGTCTTCACCTGGGATTGCGCGTACTGGAGAGTCACCTTTATATGGGCCAAGTAAAGCTTGCAGCTCCGTTACTTCATCATTGAAGTGTTCAGCGCGTTGTTCGTCACGGCGCAAAGCACGGCTGGTAATTGGGTCACTACCTGGTGCTCGGCCTAAACCTAAATCAATGCGACCGGGGTATAAACTCTCTAGGGTGCCAAATTGCTCAGCAACCACCAGCGGTGGATGGTTAGGTAACATCACCCCACCTGCACCTACGCGGATATTCTGAGTTTTACCTGCGATATGACCTATTAGTACTGAAGTTGCGGCACACACGATACCGCGCATATTATGATGCTCTGCCATCCAAAACCGATTAAAACCCAGTTTGTCGGCTGTTTGTGCATAGGTAACACTGTTAGCTAGTGTTTGCGAAACGGTTTCATGCTCTTTCATTGGGCTCAATTCAAGCAATGAAAAAGGTGTGTTGCTAAGATCTGACATTCGCTCTCCAAAGTTTAACTCTTTATACTTAGTTAATGAGAGCGAATGGCTATTTTTCAAATGCTAATTAGGCACGGCTTTGTTGCTGTTTTTCCACCTTTAGGCCATCGGCATCAATACCACGCTTCCAATAGGCCGATGCAACTATGTGTTCACGATCAATTTCAAAACTGCTTGTAATTAAACGGCGAATTGCCTTCACCAAATTTGCTTCTAGCGCCATAAACACCATAGGTTGCGTGTTATAACCTGCGCATAAGCGTGTTATTTGGTCGAGTAGATCGGTTTCTGGCTCATCTGTAACTAACCATTCAACACTGTGTTGGGTATGTGTTTTAATTTGCTCAAGTTCAATGATGTCGGCTTTATCAGCAACATGAATAATGACATCGACAGTGGCATCTTGTGGCAGGGCTTGTAAGTAGCCATTGATTGCATTTACAGAGGTTAAATCTGCCAGCATTAAATAATGTGTTTGCGTAAAATCAGTGAGTTTTTTAGGGCCTGGGCCTGCTATGCCTACCTCGTCGCCTACACACGCATTTTGTGCCCAGTTGGTTGCCACGCCTTGATGTTGGTTAACCACAAAGTCGAGGGTAATTGCACCGTTAATTGGGTTGATATCACGAATAGTGTAAGAGCGCATTAATGCAGGATGCTCAGCGTGTAAATCAAGTTCAACCTTAGATTCACCGGCATGCGGGAGTAATACCTTTACGTACGCACCTTTTGCATCTTGTGGAAAATCGGCAAACTCCTCTGAGCCAACAACAATTCTTTGTAGATGCGGGGAAATACGTGTAGTACTTAATACGTTTGCACGACGAACTTTTCTAGCCATCTTGGTCTCCTAGCTGGTTAAATTGCACAACGCCCCAATAGTTGATATAGTCAACTATACGCTTTTAATTGACTTTGTCAACTAATGCAAACTTGCTTAACTTAGGTGAACCATGCCACAAACCTCTCTTTCTTCTGCTTTATTTACACTGGCACAAAGTTACCGTGTCACTGTTCGCGAAGCCATTAACGCCAACGAGCTTGGTCTTAACGCACTGCATGTACGCTGCTTACATATCATTGCCGAAACACAGCACTGTACTGCCAATGATATTGTTGCCAAAACAGGTCGTGATAAAGCACAAATAGCACGCTTAGTAAAAGAGCTTATAAAGCTTGAACTGGTTTCTAAATGTGCTGACGAAAATGACAAACGCTGTTTAATTTTATCCTTTACTGATCAAGGTAACGCCCTGTTCTCGCGTTTAGAAGTTGCAGAGCAAGAGGTTGATGCCAAACTTTGCCACGGTTTAACTGATCAGCAAGTACGTGATTTTATCGCTATTGCCACAACCATGATCGAAAATATCAATCACAACACCCCGTGATCTTATTGGCAAGATAACCACAAACCACTATACTGTACAAATGTACAGTGTAGTGGTTTTGTTATGCGTGTTATTCCTATTTATATCGAAGCTGGCGTATGTGGTTTTGAATCACCGGCAGCACAATACAAAGAGCTAGGCTTATCATTAGATCAGCTATTGATTAAACACCCTGATGCAACATTTATTGGTATTGCCTCTGGCGAATCAATGCAAGGTGTGGGGATTTTTGATGGTGACTTATTACTGGTTGATCGCGCCGAAGATGTTAAAAATGGCGATGTCATTGTCGCGAATCTAAATGGTTTATTTGTTTGTAAGCTATTAGATAAACACAATGCACAGTTATTATCAGCCTCACCTAAATACCCCGCAGTGCAACTACGCCAATCGGATGAATTTCAATTAGAAGGCGTGGTCACTCGCTCAATTCGCTTACATCGCAGTAGTAAAGAGCTATTAGCATGTACGCCTTAGTCGATGCGGTGGCCTTTTATGCCAGCGCCGAAAAAGTGTTTGACCCAGCTATTCGTAGTAAACCGGTTGTGGTCCTCACTAACAACGATGGCTGTATTTGTGCCGTGTGCCCTATTGCACGAAAGCTGGCTATTCCAAAATTTCAGCCTTATTTTCAAGTAAAGAAAATACTCGAAGATAACCAAGTGGTGATCCGCTCATCTAACTATGAGCTGTATGCGGATTTAAGCGAGCGGATGATGAACGTGATTGGCCGCTTTTGCGATAATCAACACATATACTCTATTGATGAATCATTTTTAAACTTTACTGGTTTCAACAAGCTTATCCATGATTGGCATCGTTATGGCCATGATATTCGCCGTACCGTATGGCGCGAAACAAAGCTACCTGTTGGGGTTGGATTTGGCCCAACAGCAACCCTAGCCAAAGCCGCCAATCATGCGGCGAAAAAACTCCCCGGCTTTGATGGCGTTGCAGTGATTGACTCAGAAGCTTCACGGGTAGCCATTTTAAAAGCCATGGACGTACAAGATGTTTGGGGCGTTGGTCGACGCTTAGCTAAAAAACTCAAAGCAATGAATATTAATACAGCCTTTGATTTAGCCGAGCAAGACCCACGAAAAATGAAACGCCTATTTAGTATTGTATTAGAGCGCACAGTGAACGAGTTACGGGGTAAAAGCTGTTTAGCCTGGGATGAAGTACGCCAAGACAAAAAAGAGATTTTTTCGACCCGTAGTTTTGGAGAGCGTATCACTGACGCCACAGCACTGAAAACGGCACTGATCAATCATTGTGTCATTGTAGCAAGAAAACTACGTGCGCAAGGCTCACACACTCAACGCTTATTAATGTTTGTGGCCAGTTCTCCTCACCAAGATGGCTATTATAAAAAGTCCTATATTTATGAGTTTAGTGTCGCCACCGCCGATAGTTGCGTGTTTGCCAATGCTATCAGCGAGGTATTTGATCATCTCTATAAACCTGGGGTACGATTTTATAAATGTGGTGTAGGTGCTCTTGAGTTATCAAGCCAAATGTTTCAGCAGCCTGATCTATTTCAAGCGCCTATCGATAACCCAAAACTGATGAAGTGTCTTGATAGCATTAACACCCGTTATGGCGTGGGTACCCTTGCCATAGCCAGCGAAACTCCAACGACCCGTTGGCATATGAAGCGCGCGTACTTATCGCCTCATTACACAACCCGCTGGCATAACCTACCAAAAATACATTGCTAAAAGTCTGCCAGCTTAGCATTTAATAAACTGCATAAATCCTTAGGTGCCAAAGCAATCTCAAGGCCTCGTTTACCTGCTGAAACATACATCACATCAAAGCTATCTGCAGATTGATGCACATAGGTATTAAGGCGCTTTTTCTGACCTAGCGGGCTCACCCCACCTAAAATATAACCTGTGGTATTTTCGACTTTTTGTTGTGGAGCCATCTGTACTTTTTTAACCTTTGCCACTTTTGCTAGCATTTTAAGGTTAACTTGCTGGCTAACTGGCACAATAGCAACCAAAAGCTGGTGGTCAGCATCTTCAAGTACTAATGTTTTAAATACTTGCTCAGCAGGTAGCTTAAGCTTTTCAACCGCTTCAAGGCCAAACTGTTGTTGCGAAGGCTCATGCTGATAGCTGAGCACATCAAAACTAATACCTTTCTTCTTCAGTAAGTTTATAGCCGGCGTCATTGATTTTCCTATAACTAATTAATTAGCAGTCACTTTATGAAACATACCGTGAACAAGGAATATAAGGCAATAGAAAAACCACTACAAAACACACTAAATAGGCCTAATTCGACTACACTAAAGAAATGAATCCTGGGCAGGGTATCAAGCATGTCTAGACACACAGGGCTCTATCTAGCCAAACAGTTATTTATCATACTCACCCTATTGTATGCAGTGAATTTTGTGTGCAACGAATACCTAGCATGGAATGCTTACATGGATTGTCAGAGCAAATGCCATACGCTTGGCTTAGAAAAAGGCCGAATACAAAACACTACATTTTCAGAGGATGTGACTTTATGTCGTTGCCTTGCTGATACCGACTACTACGTTGTGCTGAACTAAATCTGAAAATACCGACTAGGAATTAGGTAAATTTCACGTATTATTAAATTGATTATAAGTTAAACAAAGGAAAGTACATGTTTTTAGACTACTTTGCACTGGTCATGCTAGTGTTTGTAACGGTAGTAATATTTTATGGTGTTATTGCCATTCACGATATTCCCTACGAAATTGCCAAAAAGCGTAATCACCCTCATCAAGATGCCATCCATTATGCAGGCTGGGTTAGCCTATTTACCCTACACGTGCTGTGGCCATTTTTATGGGTTTGGGCGACATTATGGCGTGATGACCGCGGTTGGGGTTTTAACCAGATCCAAAAGGAACAAGAGGACTTAGCTGAAAAAGTGGCAAGCCTGACAGCCACAGTGGCAGCGCTACAAGCACAAATAAATGCTCAATCGAATAATAAAGAGAAATAGAATATGGATTTGTTATTAATACTTACTTATACAGCATTGTGCATTGGTATCTTTAAAGTTTTTAAAATCCCACTTAATAAATGGACGGTACCCACCGCGGTACTTGGTGGTGTAGTGCTGATCGGCGCTTTGATCCTGTTAATGAACTATAACCACCCACATTCAAATATGGCCAGCAGTGCCTATGTCACAACACCTATTGTGCCAAATGTACGCGGTACCGTTGAAGAAGTTGCAGTAAAACCAAATCAGCCTGTGAAAAAAGGAGACTTACTGTTTCGCCTAGACAATACCTTATATCGAGCCAAACTAAATCAAGCGATTGCCGCTTTACAAGATGCAAAACAGTCAGTCCTCGGTTTAGAAGCGGCCTATAAATCAGCACAAGCCAGTGCCCTAATGGCTAAAGCTGAATATGATCGCAGTAAGAAAGAATACGAACGTTATGAAAAAGGCGCAAAAAGCGGTGCTTACTCAAAAGGCCAAGTTGATAATAAATTAGGTGTATACTTAGCAGCAAAGGCAAGTTACGAAGCAGCACAGGCCGAAGAGTTACGTCAAAAACTTGCATTTGAGTCTGAAATAAACGGCGAACAAACTAAAATTGCCGCAGCTCGCGCTAATTTAGAGCAAGCTCAATTTAACTTAGACAGCACAAGCGTTTATGCACCTACCGATGGCTATGTTACACAACTAACATTACGCCCTGGGATGATTGCAGTACCAATGCCACTACGCCCAGTAATGACCTTTGTGCACAAAGAAGATACCGTTTACGTCGCTGCATTTAGACAAAATTCACTATTAAGACTCGAACCAGGCTACAAAGCAGACTTTATCTTTAAAGCTATTCCTGGCAAAACCTTTGCTGGTGAAGTAATCGATGTATTACCTGCTATTGGTGAAGGGCAAGTACAAGCACAAGGCACACTGATGGGCACTGAGTTTTTTGCTCGCCAAGGCCGCGCAATTGTCACCTTAAAAATCACAGACGACATGAGTGAATATCACCTACCACAGGGGACAAGCACAGAAGTCGCTGTTTATTCAGAACACTTCGAGCACGTATCAGTAATGCGTAAAGTATTGATCAGAATGAAAAGTTGGCAAAACTACCTATTCTTAGATCACTAAAGTAGGCAATTACCAATAAAAAAAGGCGCTTATTAGCGCCTTTTTTACTCTCTAACTAAAGTTGCTTAACTAGAGTTACTTAGTTAGGTCATCGAAGAATTTCTTCACACCGTCAAAGAAACCTTTTTCTTTTGGACGGTTTTTAGAGCCATCTTTACCCATGCTTTGCTCAAGTTCTTCAAGCAATTCACGTTGACGATCATTAAGATTAACCGGCGTTTCAATAACCACTTTACAGATCAAGTCACCTTGAGCGCCACTACGTACAGACTTAACGCCTTTACCACGCATACGGAACATCTTGCCCGTTTGGCTTTCTGATGGGATCTTCAGTTTTGCACGGCCATCCAGTGTCGGAACTTCAATTTCACCGCCCAGTGCTGCTGTTGTAAAGCCAATAGGCACTTCACAATACAAGTTATTACCATCACGTTGGAAAATCGGATGTTCACGTACAGAAACCTGAACGTATAAATCACCTGCTGGTGCTCCATGCATGCCCGCTTCACCTTCGCCCGATAGACGAATACGGTCACCTGTATCAACACCCGCTGGGATCTTAACTGATAAGGTCTTAGTTTTTTCTACGCGACCTTGACCATGACAGCTGTCACATGGATCAGAAATAATTTGACCTGTGCCCTGACACGTAGGACACGTTTGCTGAACCGCGAAGAAACCTTGGCGCATTTGTACTTGGCCTGCACCATGACAGGTAGTACATGTTTTTGGTTTAGAACCAGCTTTTGCACCGCTACCGTCACATGGCTTACAGCTAACCCAGGTTGGTACTTTAATTTCGACATCTTTACCACGAACAGCCTCTTCAAGGCTTAAGTCCATGTTGTAACGTAAGTCCGAACCACGTTGTTGACGCGATTGACGACGACCACCGCCACCACCAAAGATATCTCCAAACACATCACCGAAAATATCACCAAAATCACCATGACCGCCGCCGAAGCCACCGCCATGACCGCCACCACCTTGTTCAAAGGCTGCATGGCCATACTGATCATACATTTGACGCTTTTGCGGATCAGTTAGTACTTCGTAGGCATCTTTTACTTCCTTAAATTTAGCTTCAAGGTCTTTATCGCCTGCGGTACGGTCTGGATGATATTTCATCGCTAAGCGCTTATACGCTTTTTTTATGTCTCGTTCGCTAGCATCTTTGCTCACGCCGAGAACTTCATAATAATCGCTTTTTGACATATCTATCACACTACTCTTTTTACTGCAGCTACACTGCGTAAGGTAAATCGACTGATACAAATCGTATAATGGTCATGACCATTTAAGAAGATTAGCAACTTATCAATTTACCATTTATATACATGCAAAAGGCGCGTCAAGCGAAATCGCTGGCGCGCCTAAATCATTTCATCCTAACTTAATTGGCTAAACAAAGCAGCCATTATTACGTTAGGCAGAAGCGAAACAAGCAATTACTTGTCGTCTTTCACTTCTTCGAACTCTGCATCAACAACATCGTCGTCTTGTTTTGCAGAAGATTGCTCAGCACCTGCATCCGCACCGCCTTGTTGTTGCTGTGCTTTAGCTTGTGCAATTTCCATTAGCTTTTGTGACTTCTCGGCAAGAGCTTGTGTTTTCGCTTCAATCTCTTCTTTGTTGTCACCTTTAATCGCCGCTTCTAGCTCTGTAAGCGCAGCTTCGATTGCTTCTTTATCTTCTGCAGGTAATGCATCACCCGCTTCTTCGATTTGCTTACGTGTACCGTGAACCATTGCATCAGCTTGGTTACGAGTCGCTACTAGCTCTTCGAATTTCTTATCTTCTTCAGCGTGCGCTTCAGCATCACGAACCATTTTTTCTACTTCATCATCGCTTAGACCTGAAGAAGCTTGGATTGTGATCTTCTGCTCTTTACCTGTATCTTTATCTTTAGCAGATACATGTAAGATACCGTCCGCATCTACGTCGAATGTTACTTCGATTTGTGGAGTACCACGTTGTGCTGGGCGAATACCTTCTAGGTTAAATTGACCTAGTGATTTGTTATCGCTTGCACGCTTACGCTCACCTTGTAGTACGTGAATAGTTACCGCTGATTGGTTGTCTTCAGCTGTTGAGAAAACTTGTGATTTCTTAGTAGGAATCGTCGTGTTTTTCTCGATTAGAGCTGTCATTACTTGACCCATAGTCTCGATACCTAGTGATAACGGAGATACGTCAAGTAGTAGTACGTCTTTAACGTCACCAGCTAGTACACCACCTTGAATCGCTGCACCTACTGCAACTGCTTCATCTGGGTTAACGTCTTTACGAGGCTCTTTACCAAAGAACTCAGCAACTGTTTTTTGTACTAAAGGCATACGTGTTTGACCACCAACAAGGATGATGTCATTTACGTCGCTTACTGATAAGTCAGCATCAGCTAGTGCGCGCTTAAGTGGCTCGATTGACTTAGTTACTAAGTCTTCAACAAGTGACTCAAGTTTTGCACGAGTAACTTTAACGTTCATGTGCTTAGGACCAGTTGCGTCAGCAGTCACGTACGGTAAGTTAACTTCTGTTTGCTGTGCAGAAGAAAGTTCAATCTTCGCTTTTTCAGCAGCTTCTTTAACACGTTGCATTGCAAGTGGATCAGTTTTAAGGTCGATACCTTGATCTTTCTTAAACTCTTCAACTAAGTAGTTGATAACACGGTTATCGAAGTCTTCACCACCTAAGTGAGTGTCACCGTTAGTTGCTAGAACTTCAAATGTGTGCTCGCCTTCAACTTCGTCGATTTCGATGATAGAGATATCGAAAGTACCACCACCTAAGTCATATACTGCAACAACGTTTTCACCTTTATTTTTGTCCATGCCGTATGCAAGTGCAGCGGCAGTTGGCTCATTGATGATACGTTTAACTTCAAGACCTGCAATACGACCAGCATCTTTAGTAGCTTGACGTTGTGAGTCATTGAAGTATGCAGGTACTGTGATTACTGCTTCAGTAACCGCTTCACCTAGGAAGTCTTCTGCTGTTTTCTTCATTTTTTTCAGCACTTCTGCTGAAATTTGTGGTGCAGCACGTTTCTCGCCACGTGCTTCAACCCATGCATCACCGTTATCAGCTTTTACAATTTTAAAAGGCATGATACCGATATCGCGTTGTACTTCTTCGTCTTCAAAACGACGACCAATTAGACGCTTGATTGCAAATAATGTGTTAGTTGGGTTAGTTACTGCTTGGCGTTTTGCAGGTTGACCAACTAATGTTTCACCGTCTTGCGTATATGCAATGATCGATGGTGTTGTGCGATCGCCTTCCGCGTTTTCGATAACGCGTGCTTTATCACCGTCTAGTACTGCTACACAAGAGTTAGTAGTACCTAAATCGATTCCAATAATTCTACCCATGAATCTTCTCCAACTTCAAAATTCGTTAAAACGTTCGATGACTAGTAGATAGGGGTGCAGGAAACTGAATTCAACTGTAAAAATGAAAAAAAATTACTTTTTTTTGAAATATTTTCGAAATGGGCGTTTTTTCCACAAAAAGCGCTGTTTTCTCAGCCTGCTTGCAGGATAAACAAACTGGTCTGATGACTTTAGCTATGCTATAACAAACACCATAACAATAAATGTTAAGGAAAATTATGCATTTTGAACAATTACTCGCCATGGCAGCTGAACTAGGCAAAGACAAAACAAAAGTAATGCAGTTTCCAGAAAACTGGTGCCAAGGTCGCACAGCGTTTGGTGGATTATCTGCAGCTTTATTATATCAAGCTATACGTCAGCATATCGATAGCTCTCGCCGTTTATTATCTTTAAGCACTAACTTTGTTGGCCCGTTAATCGCTGACAATGATTTTTCAATCGAAGTTGACGTTTTACGCGAAGGCAAAAACAGTGCGCAGGTACTAGCAAAAGTGATTCAAAATGGCGATGTTTGTGTTATTACACAAGCCTGTTTTGGTGCTGAGCGTCAGTCCGATGTTCGTGTAGATGTCACTAAAACCATGCAGCTAAAACCGGTTGATGAGCGTTTCACCCTACCTTATAAAGAAGGCGTCATGCCGGCATTTTTCCAGCATGTGGCATTGTGTTTACAAGACGGCAATATGCCTTTCTCTGGAGCAGATACCTCACATTTAGGTGGCTGGATGAAATTCAAACATGTGCCAGAGCAAATGACTGAAGCCCATATCATCGCCCTAACAGATGCATGGCCACCAACCTTATTACAAATGTATAAGCAACCTGCACCAGCAAGTAGTATGTCGTGGTACATAGAATTTGTAGAAGAGCCTGCAATTGCCCATGATGCTTGGATTGGCTACGAAGCGGTTACACACCATAGTAAGGATGGCTATGGGCTAGAAGATGGCTGACGTGGTTTAATGGATTCGACTACCCCAGTTAAGAGATAATAATCTTAATTGGAGATCGAAAATGACAAAACGTAAAAAATATTCAAAAGAATTCAAATTGGATGCGATTGCATTGGTCGTTGAGCAAAACTATAGTCAAGCGGAAGCTTCGAGAAACCTGGGGATTAATCCCAACATGCTCGGCCGTTGGATCAAAGAAGCCGAAAATGATGATGGTCATGCTTTTCGGGGGAATGGCAAACTAACCCCAGAGCAAGAAGAGATCCGCAGCTTAAAAGCACAAGTAAAACGCCTCGAAATGGAGCGTGAAATATTAAAAAAGGCAACGGTCTTCTTTGCCAAAGAAACGAAGTAAAGTATTCGTTTATTGCCCAACATAAGAAGATCTGGCCTGTGGTCATAATGTGCCATGTACTGGGTGTTAAGAGTAATAATTATTATAGTTATCAAAAACGTAACGTTAACAAACCGGAAGACCCAACGCATCAAGAAATGCTTGATTGGGTCAAAGATATTGCCAAGTTCAGCGATAACACCTATGGCGAGCGACGTATTCAAAAAGTGTTAAACGCGCTGAGTTATCCCGTGAGTCGGCAAAAAACCGCGCAGCTCATGAAAGAAGCGGGTGTATGGGTTCGTTATAAAAAGAAATACAAAGTGACAACAAACAGTGACCACAATAAGCCTGTTTACGCCAATGAACTGAAGCAAAATTTTACTGTTGCAGCACCCAATCAAGCGTGGGTGCAGGATATCAGTTATGTTTGGACAACCGAAGGCTGGTTATATCTAGCGGTTGTCATTGATTTATATTCTCGTAAAGTGGTCGGCTGGAGTATGGGAGCGAGAATGAAAGCTCAACTGGTTTGTGATGCGTTGACTATGGCTATTTGGCAACGTCAGCCACTATCGGGATTGATTGTTCATTCAGATCAAGGCGTTCAATATGCGAGCCATCAATATCGGCGATTATTAGAAAAACATAGCTTTATTGGTAGCATGAGTAAAAAAGGTTGCTGCTGGGATAATGCGGTTGCAGAAAGCTTCTTCGGCAGTTTGAAACAGGAACGTGTTCACTGGCGTCACTATGAAACCCGCTATGCAGCGCAGCAAGATGTTATGAATTACATAACGATGTGGTACAACAGCCAACGGCTTCATTCTTATCTGAATTATCAAAGTCCAAATAACTTTGAATTGGTGGCTGAAGAATTAACTATGGTTGCTTAACTGAGGTGTCTGAATTTGGTTGACCACGTCAGGCTGCATTTGGAGTGAAGATGGTAAGCTAATTGCGCTGAGCCGCCAAACCGTCGCGTTATTCGCGTAACTCGGGCTCTGAAAGTTGCGCGTACTCAGTACCATCAAGGCGAATAATTGCTTGGTATTGGCCTGACTCAATGATCTCACCAAGACCCAAATTAAAGGTGTTTTTTAAAGTTTTACTGTAAAAAAACGCAGGTCTTGGTGCTTCTTTAAAGATTGCATGCACAATAAAAGGTTTTACCTCAGCGCTTTGTTTATATTTTTCTAAATAATATAAAAACACTCGGCGCTCTAAAATAATTACATCGACCCAGCCTTTCATAAGGTGATCAACTTGTGCTTCTTGATTAACTACTTCTTCGTAAGAACGCAAAATATTAGTAACCGATTTAAAAGGTGCTTCAATGAAATTCGTCGCATTTTGAAAGGCAAGCACGCTTTTACCTGCTAAATCGTAGATACTATTAATTTTCAGCTCTTTATTGGCAAGGCTAACCGCCACATTTTGGTAGCTCAGTAGCTCGTCACTTTTATAAACATGCGGCGTGAGTACGGATGGAAAATTTAATGCAATATCTACTTTGCCCTGCATAAGCTGCTGCTCAGCACGCTTATTAGACATGTAATGGATATCGATATTAGATATGCCTTGCGATTTAAAAGCAGCTTTCAATATTTCGAGTTGAATACCGCTGTTAGTGTCTTGAATGACGTAAGGAGGCAAAGAGGCGCTTGCAGCAACAACTATAGGCTTTTGCGTATTTGGCTCAGATAAACACTCACCTTTAACACTAACAAACAACATTAAAAGGATAAATAATTGCTTCACTGCTCACCTTAAAGAATTAAATGTATTAAAAAGCGTAATCGCTTTGTACAAATATTAGCTTATATTAAACAAAGGTGCATTTGAATTTATACACTATTTGATGCAAACTTAACTAAGTTCTTGTTTAAGAGACCCTAAGTTTGCAAACAGCCTGTCCTAGCTGCGATCTTGTCATTGAGATCCCACACTTAAGTGCAAAACAAGTGGCAATATGCCCTCATTGCAATACAAAGCTTTCGGCATCGCAAGCTAACCAAGATAGTATGGTGGTCGCACTAAGTTTAAGTGCTATTGTTATGCTACTGAGTAGTATGTTTTACCCATTTCTGTCTTTTACCAGTAGTGGTATTACCCAAACAATCACCTTACCCGATGCCGCACGTATTCTCTTTAATTACGACAACGACTTTTTAGGTTTGTTCATCGACACCAGTATTATTGGTCTGCCACTACTTTTATTAGTACTCATAATTCCTCTGCATTTAGGCTTACTAAAAGCGCTGCCGTATCAATGGGGAAAAAGACTGTTAAAAACCACCTTTGCGTTAGAGCCTTGGATCATGTCTGAGATTTTTTTAATTGGTGTGATGGTCAGTATGGTTAAAATCATGTCGATGGCCGATATTGAATTTGGTGTAAGCTTTTGGGCCTATAGCGCTTTTGTTATCTGTTATGTGGCAGCCACAGCAAAATTAAATAAGCACACCTTATGGCAACAATTAAAAGAACCAGAATATATAGAGCAAACACAGCCAAATACGCGTGCTATTGATCAAGGATTAAGAGCATGTCATGTTTGTGGACAACTGTGTACGACCGAAATCTGTTCACGCTGCGACTCTAAAACTTACAGTCGTAACCCTTTTAGTGTGCAAAAAGCCGCAGCATGGTTATTAACCTCAGTGGCCTGTTATATTCCTGCTAATGTCTATCCTATTATGTACACCACAAGCCTTGGCGATGAAACTCCATCAACTATTATTGGTGGCGTAATGATTTTATGGAATAGTGGCTCGTACCCTATCGCAATGATCATCTTTTTAGCGAGTGTGGTTGTACCCCTTGCCAAAGCGCTAATATTAAGTTTTTTATGCTTTATGGTGATGAGGCCAGCAAACAGACAAACTAAAAGCTATACACGTATCTACCAATTGACTGAATTTATTGGTAAATGGTCAATGATCGATGTATTTGTTGTGGCGATTCTAGTAGCCTTAGTGCAACTCGGAAACTTAATGTCAGTAACACCTGGCATTGGCACAATATTTTTTACAACCATGGTTATTTGCCAGATGTTGGCAGCCCATGCGTTTGATCCCCGTCTATTGTGGGATAACCCAGATAACTTAAGTACTGCGAAACAAGAGACCTTGGCATGAGCGAAACCGCTAAAATAAAAACAGCGCCAAATATATCGGCCATCTGGATCATTCCAGTTATTGCCTTATTAATTGGCGCATGGATGTTGTACCAGTATCAAGCAAATAAAGGCACCACCATTTTTATCAAAATGCCTCATGCAGAGGGTATTGTGGCTGGTAAAACAGAAATAAAAGTACGTAGCGTGAAGATTGGTCAAATCGACCATGTTCGTTTATCAGATAAACAAAATAGCGTTATCGCACGGGCGCAAATCGATAAACATTACGACGATTTACTCACTGATGATGCGAAAATTTGGGTTGTAAAACCACGGATTGACGATACCGGCATAAGCGGCATGAGTACCCTTCTATCTGGTGTGTATTTAGAATTTGCACCGGGTGAGAGTAAAAAGCTAGCCGAAAAATTTGAGCTACAAGATGAACCGGCTTTAATTGGTAAAGATGTAAAAGGTGGGCGCTTCACACTGTTAAGTTATAACGCAGAAGTGCTTGATGTGAGTACCGGTATTTACTTTAAAGATTACAAAATAGGCCAAATAGAAACCGCCACCTTTGATTGGAAGAACCAAGCGATGAAATATGGCATTTTTATCAATGAGCCATATCAAAACTTGATCACCTTAAACTCTATTTTCTGGGTAAACTCAGGCATCGAAATAGACCTCTCTGCAGATGGTATTAATGTTAATACAGGCTCGTTAAGTAAATTGCTCAAAGGCGGTATTTCTGTTGGTATTCCTGAGCAACAAGCGCCCGGTGAAGTTGCCAGTAACGGCCATAGTTTTTCTTTAAGTAATAGCTACAAAGCCGCCTTAGAAGAACGATTTTACGATTTTGACTACTACTTAATCGACTTTGAGCAATCAATTCGCGGCTTACGCGCTGGCGCTCCTGTAGAATACCGAGGTATGCGTATCGGTAGTGTAGTTGAAGCACCTGCAAGTGTCATAATAGACGGTAAGCCTGCACACTTTAGAACTGATAACACCGCAGTACCTGCCCTGATAAAGATTGAGTATGGGCGCCTCTACCACGACAGTACAGCAGCACGCGAGTTTTGGCATTCGAGTTTAAATAGCTGGATCAAAAATGGTCTTCGAGCATCTTTAAAGCCGGGTAACTTACTCACTGGCGCCGTGTACGTTGACTTAGATATTTACGATAATGCAGAGCCTGCCGAATTAAAGACAATAGCCGAGTACACCGTATTCCCGAGTGTATCAAGCGGTATTACAGTCATAGCCGACCAAGTCTCTGATGTATTAAATAAAGTCAATAACCTTAAAATTGAAGATAGCTTGGCACAAATGCAGACCACCTTTGCCGAGTACCAAGAGCTTGCTCATGACATGAGAGAGCTACTAAATAAGCAAGATACACAAGACTTACCGGGTGATATTAATCGCAACTTTGCAGAAATGACTAAGAGCATGCAACAGTTCGATAAAACCATGAAACAATTTGAAAAAACTATGGCAAGTTATGAGCAAGGTTCAACATTCCACCAGCAGTTGCAAACAACTTTATCTGAATTTAAACGTTTAAGTGAAGAGCTGCAGCCACTCACACGAGGTTTAAACCAGCAACCTAATATGTTGATCTTTGATAAAGAGCTACCAGCAGACCCAACGCCGAGGAAACAATAATGAACTATAAACTCTGTGCTTCAGTGGCATCAGTGCTGTTACTTTCGGCCTGCAGTCAGACTTCGTTCTCAACCATTGAGTATTATCAATTTTCGCAGCCAATTGTTGCAATGCAGCGCTTAGCTGAGAATACGCAAGCTCAGCTCAGAATTAACACCGTACAGTTACGTGGTGCGCTTAATAATCGTGGTATTGCTATGGTTCTCGACAACAACCGAGTCAATGCAGCTAACTACCATTTATGGAGCGAATCACCTGATTTAATGTTAACCGCCAGTGCCCATCAACAGCTTTACACTGACCTTGATAATTGGATGGTAATAAAAGGTTTACCGGTGATAACCGATTTAGATCAGCAAAGTTTCTATGAATTAGAATATGAGCTACATCACTTCAACGGCGATGAACAAGGCAATGCCAACATTGCCGGGCTTTGGCGTTTGTACTATACAAACCCTGAGTCGGGCCGAAAGTTAAAAGCGGTCAATTATTTTAATGAGCTTACGCCATTACAAGACAGTGATTACGAAGGGCTTGTTGCAACACTTGAGTCAACCTGGCTAAAGGTCAACAAACAGGTTGCAAACGAAGTATCAAAGCTTGCTCTTTAATAAGAGTTTTAGAGGCTGGTTGTCATCATTAATAATGACATCGCCTAAAAACTCAAAACCAAGTTTCTGTAACACCTTCTGTGAACCAATATTTGTTTGCGAGGTTATTGCAGCAAGCACACCAAGCTCTAATACGTGTTTTTTGGCCATCAATAACCGAGCAGCAGCTGTAATGATACCCTTGCCTTCATATTTAGCTAACAAGGCAAATCCTAAATCGGGGATAGCTAACGCATCACGCTGAAAGAGCCCCACCATTCCAACCGGTGTATCATCAGCTAAACAAACAATATAACTGCCAAAGCCCAATTGCTGGTGGCTATTTATAAAGGTTTGTTGAATATAATGCTCAGCTTGTACGGGCGTATTAATATTTTTATTACCTATGTGCTCTAAAAATGTTGCTTGATTTAAAAGCTCTACGATAAACGCGGCATCATCAGGCTGTCCGGCACGTAAATATATATCTAACATTTATTAAAACACCTTACTAACGACATCATTGGTAAAATTAAGGCAATCAAGAACACGCTCTTTTTGTACTTTAGATAACTCGTCAATATCGAAATAGCCATACTCAGTGTGCTCATCGCTCAACATTATCTCAGCGTCCTCAGCTATATAAGCACGGAAAATAAACGTATGAGAGTTAAACGCTGTGTGATAATAAACACCACTTAAATAAGCTATTTCTACGTCACAATTAAGTTCTTCTTGGCATTCGCGAAGTAACGCTTGATGAATGGTTTCACCTTTATCTAAAGCGCCGCCAGGTAACCCCCAACTTTTTTGACCGTAATCAGCTTTTAGTAATAACACCTGACCTTGGTTGTTGGTGATAACCGCATGGCTACTGAGTCTGTAAGTATCTGAAAATGCCATAATCCCTTTGCTCAATTAATAAAAAGTGACGTTATTGATGAGTGTAAAGTAATTATCACTCCAATAAAAATTGTTATTGACTAAATTAATATTCAGGATTATTTTTCATGCGATGTTTTGGGCAAAACAAAAGCAGTATACCCTCTATACTGTCTGGCGCCAGCCAACGCAGGCACTTTCCCTAATGGGTCCATAAAAGTGTGTTCGCGTAAAGCAGTTATTTGAGTCGATAGACTTTTGATTTCTGTAAGCAATCTCGCAATGCTTAACTGTGTGAAAAATATAATGCAAGAACCTTCTGCGTTAAGTTTACTGCCGCCAGTATTGGTGGTGGTTTTGGCCGTATTTTTACGCCGCCCTATTTTATCTTTACTAATTGGATCTTTGTTTGGTTTAGCCATGCTAGGCCCAACCGCTGTGTTAGCCAATTTTGCTGAAATTTCATTAAAAGTAATGCAAGACGAAACCATTGCCTGGCTAATTTTAGTCTGTGGTGGATTTGGTGCATTAATCGCTTTATTAGTAAGAACCGGGGGGGCAAGTGCCTTCGCCGAATTAGCGTTAAAGTTTGCCAAAGGCCAGCGCTCATCGTTAGTGATGACCTTTGTGCTAGGTGTGATTATTTTTATTGATGATTACTTAAATGCGTTAACCGTCGGTGAAACCATGAAACGTATCACCGATAAGTTTAAAATTAGCCGTGAAATGCTCGCTTATGTTGTTGACTCAACGGCTGCGCCTATCTGTGTGCTTGTACCACTCTCTACATGGGCCGTATTTTTTGGCGGATTGTTAGTTGATAATAATGTTGCACCAGAAGGCCAAGGTATTGCCGTCTACATTCAAGCAATCCCTTATATGTTATACGCTTGGTTTGCAGTCATTGTGGTATCACTGGTTAGCTTAAATATGATCCCTGCTTTTGGTCCGATGAAAAAAGCACAACTACGTGCCATGAATAATCAAATCGAGATCTCGAATAGCCAATACACAGATATTCAAACAGCAGATGAATACGCAGTGAAAGCAGCGGAAGAAAACTTTGAAACAGCAGCATCAAACGGCAAACTCTATAACTTTTTAGTGCCGATAGTTTTACTTGTTGCGTTTACTGTTTACTTTGACATTGACGTATTTAAAGGGTTGCTTGCAACCTTTGCCGTTGTTTTACCTTTTTACATGTTACAAAAGTTAATGACATTGTCAGAACTCGTTGAGCGTATGCTCGATGGTTTTAAAAGCATGATCCCCGCTATTGGGACTGTAGTTGCAGCATTTATATTTAAAGATGTGTGTGACCAATTAATGCTTCCGCAATATGTCATTAATACATTAAGCCCTTATATGACAGCGCAGTACTTACCTGCCGTGGTGTTTTTAGCAATGGCAGTCCTTGCTTTTGCAACGGGTTCAAGCTGGGGGATTTTCGCAGTAACTATTCCTATAGTAATGCCACTGGCTTACGCAATTGATGCCAATATTCCTTTAGTGATTGGTGCTTTGTTGTCGGCGTCATCATTTGGTAGTCAAGCCTGCTTTTATTCTGACTCCACGGTACTTGCTGCACAAGGCTCAGGATGTGATTTAGTCAGCCATGCTATCACGCAACTGCCATATACCTTACTTGCTGCAACGGCTGCATTTATAGGATTTTTGCTTATCGCATAAATTAAAAAGCCCAAGCAATTGCTTGGGCTTTTGTTTATCAACTATTAGGTTACTTTTGGAATTTAATGCCTTTGTAATAACTCTCTAAGTTTTCAACTTTTGTTTGGTCTTTCAGATCAGCAAATGGCTTATCTGCAAACTTACTACCACGCATTTGAATATTTAAACGTGCAGCTTCACTATTGAGCATCGTTTTCTTATAGTAATCTTTCAGATCAGCCAATGTCACTTTTTCGACTTCAGCGATAAGCTTTTCTTTAGAATCAAACTTAAAGTTCTCACGATACCAATCAGAAATAAGCGGTGACATTTCATCACTTAAATTCTTAGGTTGCTCTTTTAAAGACACAAACGTTGCATTTTTAAGTTGTGCAAATGTTTCTTCTGTCATGTTATCAAGCTCAACAGCGTATTGCTTTTTGAACTCATCAAAACGCGCTTGCATTTCTTTAGGGCCTTTAACCGGTGTTTGAATATATAGACCTAATGCAGAGTAGTCTTCGATAGGACGCGCTAATGCACCAACCGCATAAGCTAATTGCTCTTCAGTGCGTAACTTATCAAACGCTACGGTTCTAAAGTGACTTTGTAAAATTTGTGCCTGTGCTTTTTGCTTATAACCTGGGGTTGGGTGAACAACCATATCAATAATTGCTACATCCGCTACATCAATATCTTTTTGCAGTACAATACGTTCACCAGGCTGAGGTAACCAGGCTTTGCTTCTGGCAAACTCAGTTGCTTTATGACCTTTAGGTAAAATTGCAGTTAGCTTACTCGCAATAGATTCAACATCGTTTTGGTTATAGTTACCAAAAGTGAATACGCGTAGATCATTGGCAGCAAGTGTAGATTGTTTAATGGCAGCAAAATCTGCAAGGGTTAGTGTATCTGCCGCTGCAATCAAGGTTTCGGTGTCAAATTTACCACTACGAGTAAGCTTAGAGTACTCACCAAATGCTTGATAGAACGGGAACTGTTTTTGCTGATTTAGTAAATCACGCTTAAAACGATCGATTGCTTGGGCAAAACCTTCTTCAGACACATCTAACGTTAGGTTTTCGAGCGCCTGAGCTAAAAGTACATCTTGTTTATCAGTGAAACCACTTAGCGATAACACAAGGCCGTTACTAGGCTGTAGTCCTAAACTCATACCTGCAACAGCTGCTTCTGTGCTAAGTTTGCTTTGTTGTAAGTTATAAAGATCAGCCCAAATTGAGTAAAGAACTTGTGATTTAACATTCACAAGGGCATCCGGCGTATTAATGTAAACTTCAACAAGACCTTTTGGCTGCTCAGCAAACTGCTGACTTGCTTGACGCCAAACTTTTACACCCTGCTTATCAAATACTAGTTCAGGATGCGCTTGTTGTTTAAACTCAGCTGTTTTAATTGCAAAGCTTTCAGGTAATAAGCGGTTAACTGTTGGCAATGCTAAAGCGTATTCGCTCGGTTTGCTCCAACTTGCAACTTCTGCTTCACTGATGTCTTCTATACGATATTTACCATCGTAAAAATGTAGCTGTGAATCTGTTTCTTCTTGTTGAGAGATATACCAAATACGTAAAGTATCTTCGTTTAATTGCGACAGCACATTTTGCACCGCGTCTGCATCAAACTTAGCATAATAATAAGGTGCATTAATTGCGTTGTTCACAGGGAACTTTTGCATGCTATCAGTTAAGTTACTTACATAACCAAACTCATCACCTTTCTCGAGGAATTGAAATTCATTGTTTAACGATGTACGGATTTCATTAAAGTATTTGCTATCAACACCCTGCTCTTTAATAAGCGCAATGTACTGCATAACCATAGCCACAATTTCTTCTCGGTTTTGCATGCCAGCATCAGTCAATTCAATATTAACCGTTAAGCTGCCGTAGTTACCATATTGTGTTGGAGCATCAGAAGCAGATAAACGTGACACCCAGCCTTTATCACGCAAGATTTGCGCAGGACTACCTTGCATTTCGTTACTTAAGAGGTATGAAACAAAACGATTTGGTTTAACCGCAAACTGTGAACTGTTATCAGCAATTGTGAACTCTAACTGTAGTTGTTTTACATCTTCATTTGGTGAGTAGTAAACACGCTTTCCGCCAGCAACAGAAAAGTCTAACTTATCAGTCACCGTTGGTTTTTCGATTTTTTTATTTTCAATATCAGCAAAATACTGTTTAGCTTTTGCTTCCATTTCAGCAAGTGGACGATTTGAGATCATCGCCACTTTCATAATGTTCGATGAATAATATTTGTTATAGAAAGCAACGGTTTCTTTATGCAGATTGCTGCCTTCTTTGTCCCCTAAAGTTTCTAGGTTACCAATTAAGAAACGGTTTGCAGGGTGTGATCCCATCATTTGACGTGCCAGTTTAAATTGGCCAAAAAAGTCCATTTCACGACGCATTGACCACTCTGCGTTTACCGCATTTTTTTCTTTGTCTGTGTATTCAGGGTAAAGCTTTGGTGATTTAAAAAAGTCTGCAAAGCGGTCAAGTGCTTCGTCGTAGGCATCATTGTTCACTTTGAACATGTAGTTTGTGATATCTAACCAGGTGTAAGCGTTATGTGCGCCACCATTTTTGGTCATGAAATCACTGTAACCTTTAGTGTCTGGGTAGCGGTCTGTACCAAGGAACAGCATATGCTCTAGGTAGTGCGCCATGCCTTGTTGCGACATAGGATCGTGCAATAAACCAACGCCTACACTCAAAGCAGCAGCTGATTTATCAGCACTAGGATCTGAAATTAAAATTACATCAATTTCGTTATCTAGTTGTAATGTTTTGTACTCACGGGTGTCGTTTGGGCTGATAACTAACGAGTCAGGAATAAGGTTAGTATTAGCTGCAGGAGGCGTTGTGGTAGAAGTAGAAGAACAACCAGCTAACACTGCAAAAGCGATTGCACTGAGTCCAATTATTTTTTTCATTATTTTGTATCCATTAGAAATTGAATAAATTTTTATTTATCATGTGTTTTCGAGCGCCGCAATTCAATGCTTTTTAGCTAAGTTACAGCAAAACTTTGTAACACATTGTGAAAATGCAATACTTACGGTTAAGATTAATAGCAATAACTATAACAAAGGATGAGCTATGGAAAAGTGGCTAATTGTAGCAATGTTCACTCAGGTCTTTCTGACTTTTACAGTCATGTACATTATGGGTAAGCGTCGTTTTCGTGCGGCAAAACAAAAAACCATCGAGATGAAAGACTTCTTAACAATGGAGCTTGAAAAGGCTGGGGATAATGTTCGCGTAGCAGATCGGAACTTTATCAATCAATTCGAAATGCCTGTGCTGTTTTTTATTGCGTGTTTAACAGCTCTGCAAGTCAATGCTGTAGGTACTGTATTTGTTGCCCTTGCTTGGGTTTATGTTGCATTAAGAATTATTCATAGCGTAATACACTTAACTTCAAACACCTTGAAGGCGCGCTATTATAGTTTTGTTGTCAGTTGCTTTATAATGCTAGTAATGTGGGTGCTTATTTTAGTTAGAATCTTCTAATAATCATCAATACAAAGAAATAAGGCGCTTTTTAGCGCCTTATATATACCCAAGCCACCTCAAGATGCAGAATTCAGCGTTTCTCAGGAGCTTAATATCAAGGCGTTACTTTGTTGGTTGGAATTATTTACGACGACTAAAGCCTGCAAGAGCTAATAAAGATAGCATCCACGCAAGACTCCCGCCTGAGCTACCACCGCCATTGTCTGAAGAGTTATCTTCATCAATTAGCGTGTTCTCTTTTGGTGATAAAGAAGCAGACGAATTCGGATCATCATCAATCACAGTCACACTGTTAATGTAAAATAAGTTTTCACCACTGAAACCTGATGTTGTATCTGGGCACTGCTCTTCATTAAGATTTACTACTGGGATTTCTCCACAGTGAACTAAAGAGGTGATTTGTTCTAAAACATCCATACTCTGTACAGTTACTTCACCAAAAACAGTAAAGCCACCATTTTGTAAGTCGAGGTTAGCGCTGTTATCTTTTAAATTGAAAAACCACTGACTTGTCGCACTATTAGCATTACCACCAAGCTTGGCCATTGCAATGGTACCTTTAACATTCGACAGCTCTGGCTCATTGGTAATAGCGTCAGCAGTTTCTATCGCCTCAAAATCAGTATCAAATTTAAAACCACCACCTTGCAAAACAAAGTTATCAACTGAGCGATGGATAACCGTACCGTCGTAGCTGCCATCTGCAACATAGTTTAAAAAGTTTTCAACGGTAACAGGTGTATGTTGATCATAAAGGTGAACAGTAATACTGCCCAGATCTGTCTGCATTTCAACAATAGTAGCATTGGCTGTAAAACAGCTAGCCAATAAAGCAGTTGCAAGTAGATGTTTTTTCATTGTTTATCTTTCCTGATAATTTTTATTATAAAACTGCAAGAAGCTTAAACAAAATAGACAGACGCTTAAATAGCAAACAAAACAGTTACACAAAACGCGCCAAAGCAATTACATCTCAGTTACATTAATTTACACCATGTATTCATTATAGTTATAAAAAATTTAAAGAATAAATCAAAATCGTCTTATCAAATAGGCTCAGTTTGTTAGTATCTGCACGACAACAATGAACACACAGGAATGAACCATGGCGAATGAAGAGAACGCAATATGCGATTTTGGCCTACACCAAGGTGAGCCTTACAGTAAGTTACCCGCTAGTTTTTTAAATTGGATGGTCGGCAATAATCATCAAAAGTCTCATTACGCAGAACAAGAACTACAACGCAGACAACTTGCCGCAACAGGACAACTAAATACAGAAAATAGCGACAAAAGTTTATAAAAGACATTTAATTTAAACTTAAGTCGTTTAAACTAAGCGCATAATTAACCTACTGCTCTATTCAGGCAAGCAATTATGCGCTTTTTTTTACTAACATCGCTACTGGTTACCCTAACCGCATGTAGCTCCTCTTCTAATAATACTGATTCAGCCCAATATTTAACTCTGCTTCATACTAATGATAACCATGGTCGTTTTTGGCATAACGAACAAGGTGAATATGGCATGGCTGCTCGTAAGACTTTAATTGATCAACTAAAAGCCGAAGCCAAAGCACAAGGTCATGCTGTTTTACTGCTTTCTGGTGGCGATATCAATACGGGTATTCCAGAGTCTGACTTACAACACGCGGAACCAGATTTTAAAGGTATGTCGTTAATTGGTTATGATGCCATGGCAATTGGTAACCATGAGTTTGATAATCCACTGGCAGTACTTGATCAACAACAAAAATGGTCAAACTTCCCTTTTTTATCAGCCAATATCATCGATAAAACAACTGGTGAAGCTCGTTACCAAGGCTATAAAATCTTTGAAAAGAATGGGCTTAAAATTGCTGTAATCGGCTTAACTACCACAGATACCGCTAAAATCGGTAACCCGCAATATATCGGTGGCCTAGAATTTAAAGACCCTACAGACGTTACTGCAAAGTTAGCTCCAGAAATTGATAAACAGTACAACCCAGATATTACCATCGCTGTTACTCACATGGGTCACTATGTTGATGCTAACTTTGGTATTAATGCACCCGGTGATGTGACTATGGCGCGCAACTTACCAAAAGGGATGCTTGATATTATTGTTGGCGGTCATTCACAAGAGCCTGTGTGTATGAAAGAAGCCAATGTTGCTGACAAAAGCTTTATGCCAGGTAAAGAGTGTAAGCCTGACCAACAAAATGGTACTTGGATCATGCAAGCCCATGAGTGGGGTAAATATGTTGGTAAAGCTGAATTCAAATTAGAAAACGATGAATTAACTTTGCTCAATTACTCACTTATTCCGGTAAATCTTTATATCGATGATGAAAATGGTAATAAAAAGCTAGCGGCTGAGTACATTGAACCAAACAAAAACTTACAAGACATCCTTGCGGTTTATCAGCAAAAAGGCGCAGCACAAATTGCTGGTAAAATAGGTAACGTGGATGCAAAACTTGAAGGTGACCGCAATAAAGTACGCTATGAGCAAGTAAACTTAGCACGCGTTATTATTGCTGCACAAATGCAGTCAGTGGGTGCTGATTTTGGTTTGATAAGCGGTGGCGGTATTCGCGATAGCATTCAAGCAGGCGATGTAAGTTATAAAGATATTTTAAAAGTTCATCCTTTTAAAAACCGTATCACCTATATTGATATGACAGGCCAAGAGCTATTTGACTACTTACAAGTTGTTACTTCTTTCCCTCCTGATTCAGGTGCCTACTTACAATATTATAAGCTAAGCTTTAAACGCGATAACGACACTTTATCTGATGTTAAAATTGCTGGTAAACCACTTGATATGGCTAAAACTTATCGTATGAGCATTAACAGCTATAATGCCTCTGGTGGTGATGGTTACCCTACTCTTACCAGTAAAAAAGGCTTTGTGAGTACAGATGATACAGATGCACAGGCATTAAAACGCTTCTTTGAGCAAAATAGTCCTGTTAAAGCGGCTGATTACGCCCCTAAATAAAGACTACTTAAATAGAAAAAGGGAAGTCAGTGACTTCCCTTTTACTTTTAAACTAGATTACTTCCCAATGACTTCAATATCGGCAATCTCAATCGCTTTCAATCCGTAATGATGTAATCGAGAACGGGAGCCTTCACCATGGGCCTTAGGTGGATAATAGGTTTCTTTTATCTCAGGCTGCTCTTGCCAAACTTCATCAAGTGCAGCCCGAATTTCACTTAATGTTTTTTCTAAACTATTGGTAAAGTTTGGGCGCTTACGTATTGTATGACCAAGCTCTACTAACCGGTAAAAATACTTGTTTGCTAAAGTCAGTAATTCTTCTGGTACATCTTTATTTTGATTAAGCACTACATCCGGATGTTCAATACAAAACTCAACCAATGCAAGGTAAAAGCACAGCGGTTTATTAGCAAGCGCCACTGTTTTATCAACAGCACAGCTAGCAGCCAAGGTTTTATTTTGAAGATCGACTATCAATTTAGGCTTTTCTTCTGCCTGAATTGCAACTTCTGGTTCGTGTTTAGCAATTTGGATTTTAGTGCGTTCACTTATAAATAATAAATAAGTAAATGCAGCTGCAAATAAACACACCAAAATCAACACAGCGATATCATCTTTAGCAAATAAAGACGATGCCACAACAAAGCTAACAGTTAATGATTTTTGTGGTGCATGCAATTGCTTAGTGATTAAATCTGCACGAGCAGGATAATCAGAGATCCCCTCAATGGAGTAAACCATCACGCCTGAGTCAGCTAATTGTGCATTAAGACGCGCGATATAATTGAGTACCATATCTTTACTACCTGAATGCTTTAAAAAATCATCAGGTAAATTTAAATGGTTTAAATCAAGGGCAATGCGGTTTTCAACTTTTGCTAGAGTCAGGGCATCATTAGTTGTTGTCTTATAAGCTTTTGCTGTAATAAAGCTGGCAAATAAAACCAAGCAACAGCTTATAAATACTCCGCCATAAGCAAGTTTTACTCTAATTGGCAGCATTGCTATCCCCTACTTTCATTGTTTGCTGAGTCGACTCACATTCCCAAAAAGACTCAACATGATTAAAGTAATGAGAATTTTGATTGTGTGCCAATTGGGTTAACTGCGCTTGAACTGCACATAAAAGGTCGGTGTTTTCATCCTGCATTTTTAAATACCAACGACTACCACTTATATTGTCGCGTATAGGCGTAATGTAGTTTTTAGAAAAACGTTGCTGGTCGCTGTCTTGCCAATAAGAAGAAATTAAATCGACCTTACCACTTGCAAGCAGCTCTCTTAATTCAGTATGGGAACTTGCGTAAGTGATATTAAGGTTTTCTAGGTTGATATCTAATTTTTTAAATAATTGTTTAGGGAGAATGTGTCCAGAACGGCTCGTTGGGTAATCAAGCAAACCAATACGTTTATCTAAAAAGTAGCTTTTTTCAATGCGTGGCTTTTCTTTACTAGAAATTAAATAAGCAGTGTAGTCAGGAAAGCCAACAACTGCTTGGTAGTTATAGGTTGACTCGGCCATAAAGGCATTAATCAAGTTTTCTTTAGCCAGGATCAAATCTGCTATCCCTTTACCTAAAAACTCAATTGTGTCAGATGTTTTATAACCCCAATAAGAGGTGACCTTGCCGTATTGTTTACTAATGATGTCATCAGCGCACAAAGTTTTAGCGACATCCTCAGCCAATACTTTGCCCGATGAATACACCACCAACTCGTTAAGGTTAACCTCTGATTTAGTATCACATTGAAAAGACGTTTCAATAAATGCATCGATATCAGAAACAGCCGGTTTGCCCTGCAAAATTCCGATATAAAAAAACAAAATAACTGCTAGAAACAAAAATGTAACAATCGACGATTTTTTTATTAGTATTGTTCTTAAATTCAATTTTAATAGCCAACAACGCTCCGTTGTCTCTATTTGAACAATTATTCTTACTTATTACAACAAGTAATTTTACCTGAATATTTTAAGTTATTGATAAATAACATATATGAACAAGAAATTATGAATCTTATTGAGTCCTTTCTATTTGCTTTTAAATTCAGGAAAATATGCATCAAGAAATCGTGCTTCAGGGCACATTCATTTTTGGACACTGAGTCAATGTTACAAAAAACAATAAAAATGTTGCTGTTATCGACACCAGTTATTTCTGCGGTGTTAAGTAACCCAGCTAATGCATGGGGTCAGAATGGTCACCGAATTATTGGTGAAATTGCATCTAAGCATATTACAGACACCACCAAGCAAGCATTAGTTCCTTTACTTGATGGTGATTCTTTACCACAGGTAGCAACGTGGGCTGATGAAATGCGTTCTGCTCCAGAAAAATTCTGGCAAAAGAAATCTTCGCGCTGGCATTACATTAACTTTAAAGAAGGCGATGCTAAACCTCATTACGACTCACATGCCCACCATAACAAAGAAACCGTGTCAGATATCCTCGAAGGCATGGAATATTCAATCTCAGTATTACAAAACCAAAAAGCTTCTCTAGGTGAAAAACAGTTCGCACTGCGTTTCTTAGTTCACCTCGTTGGTGATAGCCATCAACCTTTTCATGCCGGTCGCGGTGAAGATCGTGGCGGCAACAATATTTCTGTCACATTCTTCGGTCAAGATACCAATTTACATAGCTTGTGGGACACAAAACTCATTGAAAATGAAAATTTGTCCTATACTGAGTTTGCGCAATTTATAAATACAACAAATCAAGCGTTAATAACGGACTATCTTGCCAGTTCACCTAGCGATTGGTTAATCGAATCAAATAATATTGCAAACTCTCTGTATAAAGAAAATGAAACAAACGTAAGTTATAGTTATATCTATAAAAACTTACCGATTGTTAAAACTCGCCTACAACAAGGCGGGATAAGATTGGCAGGTTTATTAAATAATCTATTTGATAAATCAGCAAAACCGTTAGTAAAGGCACTTAAGATGCCAACTGACAGCAAACTATAAATGAAACATAACCTCTAACACGGGAAATAACATAATGAAAATCCAACTCCGCAAAACAGCTCTATCACTTGCTATTGCAGCATGTGTTGGTGTGAGTGGTGCAGCGTTAGCAAATGAAACAACATCTGCTATCAAGGGTCAAATCAAAGGTCCTAGCGGCAACCCTGCTGCAGGCACTAAGATTACTATCGTTCACTTACCTTCAGGTTCAACTAAAGAAACTGAAACGAACGATGCGGGTTACTTCACAGCAAAAGGCCTACGTGTAGGTGGTCCTTACCGCGTTGTTGTAGATTCTGACGTATTCGCAGATCAAACATTCAACAACATCAACCTACAAGTTGGTGCTGACTACCCAGTTAATGTTACGTTAGAGAGACAATCTGATGTAGAACAAATCGTAGTTACTGGTCGTCCTATCAGCCGTATGTCTGGTGGTACAGGCCCTGCTGCAACGTTCACACTTGAAGATTTAGAAAACCAACCAGCTATCAACCGTGACTTAAAAGATATCATCCGTATCGACCCACGTGTAACAATCGATGATAGCCGCGGTTCAATCAACTGTGGTGGTGGTAACCCACGTTTTAACAGCTTAACGCTTGACGGCGTTCGTATGAACGATAACTTCGGTTTAAGCTCAAATGGTTACCCAACTATCGGTGCTCCTTTCTCTTTCGATTCAATCGAGCAAGTTGCAGTTGAGCTAGCACCTTTTGATGTACAATATGGTGGTTTCACATCATGTAACATCAACGCTGTTACTAAATCAGGTGGTAACGAAGTACACGGCGGTGTTTTCTTCGATTACACAAATGATTCAATGAAAGGCGATAAAATTGAAGGTGAAGACTACGACAACGGTGATTACACTGAAAAACGTTACGGCTTCAACGTAGGTTTACCACTAATCAAAGATAATCTTTTCTTATTCACATCTTATGAGAAAGTTGAAGGTGTTAAACAGTACGAATACGGCGGTTTAAATACAGGTAGTGTTTCAGCTGCAGACGTTGCTCGTGTACAACAAATCGCACAAGACGTTTACGGTTATGACGCAGGTGGCATGCCATCAAGCGCACCAGTTGAAGATGAAAAAATCTTAGTTAAACTTGACTGGAACATCAATGACGATCACCGTGCAAACTTAATCTACAACTACAATGACGCTTTCACGCTATCTCAATCAGATGCTTATAGCGATACAGTAGCTTTAGACAACCACTTCTATAAGCAAGGTGCTGAGTTTACATCAATCATCGGTTCATTATACTCAGATTGGTCAGACAGCTTCTCTACTGAAGTTCGTATTGGTAAATCAGAGCTAGATGCAACGGTACAATCTTTAGATGCAGCCAGCAGCTTTGGTGAAATGCAAATCGATACTGCTGACGGCGGTACTATCTTCATTGGTCCTGATGACTCTCGTCAATCAAACGACCTAGACTACGAAACAACGACTGTAAAACTTGCAGGTACTTATTACCTTGATCAACACACGATTACTGGTGGTTATGAGTATGAAAAGCTAGACGTATTTAACCAATTCGTTCAGCACACTCAAGGTGAGTGGCGTTTTGATTCTGTAGATGATTTTGAAGCAGGCCAAGCTGCACGTATTTATTATAACAATGCTGCTGGTACAAACGATCCAACAGATGCTGCTGCAAGTTTCTCATACGCTCAACATACATTATACGTTCAAGATGAGTACAGCTTCACAGATTTAGATGCTACATTAACGTTTGGTCTACGTTACGACAAATACACAAGTGACGACACACCTAACTACAATGAAAACTTCACTAACCGATACGGTTTCAGCAACCAAGGTACATTCGACGGCATCGATTTAATTCAACCACGTGTTGGCTTTGAATGGTACGCAACTGATGCATTAGAAGTACGTGCAGGTGTTGGCCTATTCTCAGGTGGTAACCCGAACGTATGGTTATCTAACTCATACTCAAACGACGGTATTACAAACATTGGTACTTTCCGTGCTGGTGTAGATTTATTTAATACTCCAACAGTAAACGGTGGTACTCCAGGTTACGAAGTACCTCAAGAAATGTATGATGAAGTTGCTAATACAACAATTGGTGCAGGTGACTCGTCTGTAAATGCTGTTGACCCAGATTTCGAAATGCCATCAGAGTGGAAATACTCAGTAGGTGCAACATACACAACTGAAGATGAGTACGTATTCTCTCTAGATTACTTATTCACTAAACGTAAAGATGCTGCAATCTTACAGGACATCGCGTTACAAGATTCTGGTAACACTACATTTGATGGTCGTCCAATTCTTGAATCTATCGAAGGCCGTAGCGGTGACTTATTACTTACAAACGTAAGTGGTGACAGTGGTGAGTCTCACATCATTTCTGCTGCAATGAGCAAGCGTTTTGATAACGGTATTAGCGTACAACTAGCATATGCTTACACTGACTCAACAGACGTTAACCCTATGACTAGCTCGGTAGCTAGCTCAAACTACGGTAACATGGCGACTTACGATCCTACTAATCCAGGTGCACACACATCTGATTACGAGATCCCGCACCGCTTTACTATGACATTAGGCTACACAACTGAATTGTTTGATGGTTACAACACTCGTTTCAACCTATTCAGCGAAACATTCAAAGGTCTTCCTTACAGCTATACATATAACGGTAGCGACAGTGTTTGGGGTGATAGCAACTCAAACCGCAGCCGTCAGCTAATGTATATCCCAGAAGTGAATGACCCTAACGTTGTTTATGACATGACACCAGAAGAAGTAACTGAGTTCAATGAGTGGATTTCTGCTCAAGGCCTTGAACGTGGTGAAATCGTTGGTCGTAACAGCCAAAATGCTGATTGGTTCACTAAAGTTAACTTCAAGATGACTCAAGAGTTACCTGGTTTCATGCCTGGTCACAAAGGTGAAGTATTCTTCGTTATCGATAACTTAACAAATATGTTAAATGATGACTGGGGCGTACTTAAGAAAGGTAACTTCGTTGGTAACCGTATGATCAAAACATCAATCGATGACCAAGGTCGTTACGTATACTCTGACTTCAGCCCTAACAATGGTAAAACTGCAACTCAAAGCGGTGCATCAGTTTGGGAAATGCGTGTAGGTGTACGTTACACATTCTAATAACGAGTTAACCTTGTTATAAAACAAAAGCCCGCCCCTACTGGCGGGCTTTTTACGTTTTGGAGAAGTTAACGAGTTGCTAGTTACGAGAGTAAAGCTACTAGGGGAAAGTTAGCAAGTTGCTAGGTAGCAGATTTTATTTGCGTCTGATGGCTGACAGCTGAAAGCTTTCTAAAAAATGCAGGCCAATGAGACCTGCAAAGATATTTTTATTTAAGCTGCGTAAACCGCAAGTGGATGTGTTGTATTAATAGATACATGCACTGCATCACCTGGGCGTACCATCACTTCATGGCTAACACGGCTTGTCACTACAGTATCACACGCTAATTTTACAGCGCATAAACGGCTGCCACCTTCATAACGAACCCAAGTCACTTTACCGTTGCTAGTAGCTGCATTTTGAATAAGGTGAATATCATCAGGGCGAAGTAATACATCAACTTTTGCAGTATCATGATCAACCCTAATCGCTGGTGCATTACCTAAATCAGTTGTGGCAATATCACCTTCACAATTACCGGCAATGAAACTTGCTTCACCTAAGAAGCGCGCTACAAAGCGATTGCTTGGTAAGCTAAAACAGCGTTCAGGAGTATCGATTTGCTGAATAATGCCTTCTTTAAGTACGCCAACACGGTCACCGACAGATAAGGCTTCTTCTTGGTCATGAGTTACCCAAATAGCAGGTACTCCCGCATCTTTTAATGCATTACGAATATCCCAACGAAGGGTGTCTTTTAAAGCTGCATCTAAGTTTGATAACGGCTCGTCAAGCAATACAAAGTCTGGTTCGTGAGCTAATGTACGGGCAAGTGCTACACGCTGCTTTTGACCACCCGATAAAGTAGCGGGCTTTTTATCACGAAATGCTTCAAGACCCAGTAACTTAATCCAATGATCAGCTTTTGAGGTATCGGTTAATCTAAAGCAAATATTTTGCTGCACTGTTAAATGCGGGAATAACGCAAAGTCTTGAAATACCATACCCACTTTACGTTTTTCTGGTGGAACTTTTAACTTTGGGGTAGCTCGCCATGAGCCTAAATTAATTTCGCCTTCACTGATAGGTATAAGCCCAGCTAACGCTTGTAAAATTGTACTTTTACCACAGCCAGTTGGACCAACTAGCATGAGGATCTCACTTTCCCCTAGTGATAAGTTAAGTTCACTTACCACACGATTGCTACCATAATCGATAGACAGCTTACTAACTGATAGCATTAAACTGATCCTTAATGTTCTAATTGACTGCGCTTTTCGCCTGAGAGCATTATAGCTAAGCCACATGCTGATATCACTACTAACAAGAGCCCAGGAATGGCTGCGCGACCGAAATAACCTGCTTCATAAACTCGCCATAAATAGGTTGATAGTGTTTCAAAGCCTGTTGGGCCAAGTAACAAGGTCGCTTCAAGCTCTCTCATTGATTCTAAAAATACCAAGGCTGCACCAGCAATGATACCGCGTAGTGTTAAAGGCAAGGTAATACGCATAAATGCTTCACGAGGGCTGGCACCTAATACACGTGCCGATTTGATTAAACTCGAGTCTAAGTGTTCTGTACTTGTACGCACAGAGCCAACTGCCAGCGGTAAAAAGCGTAGCACGTAGGCAATAACTAATAATGCCAGAGTTTGGTATAAAAGCGGTAATTGCAGGCCACCATAAACAAGTGCAGTACCCATCACTATACCCGGGATACCAAATCCGAAATAAGTAACCCGTTCCATAATGCGCCCTACTTTACCACTTAAGGCAGCATGAGCTACAGGCACAGCAACCACAACAGCGACAATAGCAGCAATGCCAGATGCATATGCTGAGTTCCACGCAATGCTGAAATCAAAATCAGCAACACCATCGCGGGCAAGCCAAAGGGTAAAAATAGCTAACGGTAAACAAATTGCAAGTAATAAAACCGGTAGAAAAGTCACTAACATTGCTAACTTTTGCCCGTTAGATGGAAATAACATTAGCGGTCTACCGTGGCGCTCAGAAGCAGTTTTAATTTGTGATTCGATGAACAGTAAAAAGCCTACAATCACCATTAATTGTAGCGATAACATCGCTGCTCGGCTTAGACCAAAGGCGTTATATTCAACATAGATCACGCGAGTAAAGGTATCTAAGCGCATCATTGCCGGTGTACCAAAATCGGACAGAGTATAAAGTGCAACCAGTAATGAACCCGCCGCAATACCGTTTATTACACGCGGTAATATGACTTTAAACACACTCATTGGCATCGACATACCTAAAGTGCGAGCCGCGTTTACCATGCTGGCATCTAGACTAAGTAAAGACGAACGCGTTGTTAGCATTACAAATGGAAACGTGTACAGCGTCATTACAATGGCAGCACCCGTTAAGCCATACATAGGCGGAGTTTCAAAGCCTAACAGCTGATTAATTTCACCACCGGGGCCAAAAGCTGCATATAAAGTAAACGCACCAATATAGCTTGGAATAGCAAGTGGAGCTGCAAACAAAACAAGCCAAAGCTTTTTAAAAGGAAGTTGAACATAGGCACTAATAAACGCCAGAGGCACGCCAATTAAAATAGAGCCTAAAACAGTTAACACCATAAGTGATAAAGTGTTACCTAGAATTTTTAAATTGTGACTATCAAAAACAGCCGTCGCATCACTTGCTAAAGTGATCAGAATATAAACTGGCACTAACGCCAAAAGCGCTGCAAGCAGCGCCATGGGATAAGAAGCAGGTATGCGCATTATAAAACACCGCTACTGCGCATAAGGTCGAGGGTTGGCCTTAAATCTGCCAATTGAGTTAAATCGATTTTCGGCGGTGACACATCCGTTAAGGCTGGTAATCCAGCTGGCTGATCAATACCTTGGATCAATGGAATTTCGTAGGCTTCACGTGCTAAGTAGCTTTGTACTTCTGAACTTAGTAAGTAGCGCATAAAGTTCATTGCGTTCGGGTTATCTGTCAGCGATAACACACCTGATGCATTAACTAAACAACCGGCATCTTGATTGGTAAAAGCAAGATCAAGGTTTGCATCTGGTTTACCTGATTTAAGACGTAACGTGTAATAATGGTTTGCAAAACCAATATCCACTTCACCACGTTCAACGGCCATCACTACGCCAAGCTCTCCGGCATAGGTTTTCGAACGTTTTTGAACTTTCTTAAGCCATTTAGCCGTTTTATCTTCACCTTCAAGAATACGCATTGCCGTGACAAATGATTGGAATGATGCATAAGCCGGTGCCCAACCAATTGATAAATCGCTATCAGCAATTGCCATAATACTATCTGGGATCTGATCTTTTGATAAACGCTTAGTATTATAAGGCAATGTACGAATACGACCTGTTACAGGTGCCCAGCCCGGATAGCGGAACTGCGGTTGTAATTGCGCTTCTAAGTCACTTGGTAGCGGTTTAGCTAAACCTGCGTCTGTTACTAAGCCAATCGCGCCTGAGTCAACGGCCCAAAATAAATCAGCACGTTTAACACCCGCTTTCGCTTCAGCCACAATCATGTTGGCAAGTGCAGCAGTTGGGCCTCGACGAATAGATAAATTAAGTTTTGGGTTTTTCTTTTGGATTGATTGCAGTACGTTTTCGTACAAACCACCTTCACCACGGCCTAAATATAAGGTTAAGTCACCCTCTAGGGCCGGTAAGTCTTTCACTGAAATTGGGCTTGCAGCAGAGGCTGCAAAGGCACGAGAAAGAGGTAGTGGCATTGCGCCCACTACCCCAAACGCAGCCAGGCCTTGAATAAAGGTCCTACGCTTCACTAAAATACATCCTTACGTGCTTTTTCGGCTTCTTCTAGTAACACCTTAGCGCGATCTAGTTTTTCTTGCATATCAACAACCACTGCACGTACTTGGTCAACAGACCCTTTGTCAGAAATAGCTTTAGGCAGGGTTACGTTAAAATCTTTTTCGAGAACTTCTACTAACTTCGCATCTTTTTCGATAAGTGTACCTTCAACACCTTCGAATAAGTGAAGGTAAGTATCATGTACAATTTGCGTTGCTTCATCGCTTAAACGTTCTGCGTATTTTGCAACAACACGGTCTAATTTATGTTTGATCTCATCGATAGTAGCGCTTTGCGTCATTGTTTCAGAAGCAGTTGCTTTTACAGCTTTTAATAAGCCTTTTTGCTGGAAGTCGGCAGCAAGTTTAACAGCTCCAAGACCCTGCCACAAGGCAGCATTTAAGGCCTTTTGGTGCTCACGTACTTCGCTTGCTGGTTTTTTGTCATCAATGGCCATTTTGATACCATAAATGCCTTGCCAGATTGATGCATAAACCGGTACATAATTCGTTTCAATCGCACTGTGAAACTTTACTGATTCCCAGTATTCAATTAAATCATCGCTTTTAACTGCTTTTGCGCCTTTTGTTTCATAATCGGTAACCATGGTGTCAACTTTACCGATCATCCACTCAACGTCTTCTGAGTAATCTTTTAAATTTTCTTTTAGATGATTAACGTGCTCACCAATTGGGCCATTTGCCAATACAGGTTGGGCAATAAAAGTAGATGCTAATACTAGGCTAAGACCTAGTGTTTTAACGGTGTTTAACGCTAATTTCATAGGGGGACATCCAAGTTTCTAATTGTAAATGATAGCCATTATCATATACGTATCGATTGTCTAAATCAATTGCTATAAAGCCTTGATTACAGAATTACACATTTTTATTTAAGTGATTGGAAAGCTTACTAAGAGTGTTCATAAATTGTTTAAGTTCTTGGCTATCTAAGTCACTCACTAAACCGGCTTGCCACTCGTTTGCTAATGGCACAATTTGTTCATGCAAACGGTTCCCCTCAACGGATAGTGATAATAAATTTGCGCGTTTATCCTTAGGGTTTTCTTTGGCTATTATAAGGTTTCTGGTCAATAGCGACTTTACTGCACGAGACACCGTTGATTTATCCATTTGTGCCATATCACATAATTCTTTGGCAGTACGCTCGCCATATTGGGCCAAATTCGCAATTATACGCCATTGTGGCACGGTTAAATCGAACTGCTGTTGATATAGCTCACTAAACTGCTCACTCATTTGCATTGCAATATTGGTTAATGAATAAGGTAAGAACTGTTTTAAATCGAGCGTTGTTTGATTATCTGTCGTCATGGCTGCACTACTGTCAAAGAATATTTACACAAGTAAATTCAGTGTAGTTTGAATTTAGTCTCACATGAGAGTATCTTACCTAAAACCTTTCAGGAGTCTAGTGATGAATAACGAATTACAATATATGACAGGCTTTGGTAATGAATTTGAAACCGAAGCATTATCCGGTGCATTACCTATCGGTCAATTCAGCCCGCAAAAAGTTAAATACGATTTATATGCAGAGCAGTTCAGCACAACGGCATTTACAGCCCCCCGTGCTGATAACCGTCGTACTTGGTTTTACCGCATTCGCCCGTCAGTAATACAAGGTGATTACACGCCAATTGATAATGGCCTTATTCGTACCGCTCCTATTACAGAAGTGCCAACACCACCGACAATGTTACGTTGGGATCCAATTGAAATTCCAGCACAGCCAACTGATTTTATAGATGGTTTAGTCACTATGGCTGCCAACGGCAGTGCCAATGCACAAACAGGTATTGGTATTCATATTTATGTCGCTAATAAATCAATGCAACACCGTTACTTTTATAATGCTGATGGTGAAATGTTATTTGTGCCGCAACAAGGTGAGCTATTACTTAGAACCGAGTGCGGGCAACTAACCGTTCGTGCAGGAGAAATTGCCGTAATTCCTCGTGGCATTAAGTTCGCAGTTGATTTGCTCACCGATACAGCACGAGGCTACATCTGTGAAAACTATGGCCATGCCTATATTTTACCAGAGCGCGGCCCAGTGGGTGCCAATGGTTATGCTAATGACCGTGACTTCCACTACCCTGTAGCGGCTTTCGAAGATATTGAAGGTGATTTTGAACTCGTTGCTAAATTCAATGGCAATATGTTCCGTTGTGATATTGGCCACTCGCCATTAGATGTGGTTGCTTGGACGGGTAACAGTGCACCTTACAAGTATGACCTTGCTCGATTCAATGTTATGAATACAGTAAGTTACGATCACCCAGATCCATCAATCTTTACTGTATTAACATCACCATCGGGTACAGAAGGTGTCGCTAATATCGATTTTGCTATCTTCCCTCCACGTTGGATGGTGGCTGAGAACACATTCCGCCCACCTTATTACCACCGTAATATTATGAGTGAGTTTATGGGCTTAATCGAAGGTGTGTACGATGCCAAAGAACATGGCTTTGTACCAGGTGGTTCTAGTTTACATAACTGTATGTCGCCACATGGTCCAGAAGCAGATGTATTCGAAAAAGCATCAAATGCTGAGCTTGAACCACAACGCTACGAAAACACTTTGGCATTTATGTTCGAATCGCGTTACGTTATTTCACCAACTAAATATGCCCTTGAAGGTAAAGAGCGTCAGCCTAACTACACAGATTGTTGGCGCACTATTAAAAAACATTTCACAGGTAAACAGGACGTATAATGAAACTTTATAGCTATTTTCGTTCATCAGCTGCATACCGAGTTCGCATTGCGCTTAATTTAAAGAACATTGATCACGAGTTAGTGACGGTTAATTTATTAAAATCAGAGCAACAAAGCGACGAGTACCTAACTAAGAACCCACAAGGGTTATTGCCAGCACTTGAAACTGAGCAAGGATTGCTTGCGCAATCGCTGGCTATTTTAGAGTGGCTAGAAGAAACTCATCCAGAAACACCTTTGTTGACTGGTGATGCATGGCAAAAAGCTCAGATCCGTAATTTATGTTATGCCGTAGCGTGCGATATCCACCCTATCGATAATTTGCGTGTATTAAAGTACTTAGCTAACGATCTTGGTGTTGATGAAGAAGCAAAAACGACCTGGTATAAGCATTGGGTAGAAGTGGGCTTTGAGAGTATCGAAAAACTACTTGATGAAGCGAACACTTTTTGTGTGGGCAACAAACCAACGCTTGCTGATGTGTGCTTAGTGCCGCAAGTATTTAATGCCTTGCGCTTTAAAGTTGATATGACCAAGTACCCTAAAATTGCTGCGGTATATGAGCAATGTAATAAACTTGATGCCTTTATTGATGCTGCACCACAAAATCAGCCAGATGCAATTTAAGCTTTAAGATTTGTAGTTAAAAAGGCCCGAACACTTCGGGCCTTTTTTATATTTTATCTAAGTGCTGAGTTAATCACACTCACATGGTTAATTAAATCGAGGCCTAAGTCGGTTAAGTAGCCCCCATCAGGACTATCTGTAATACCTTTATCATAAAGACGTTTTGCTGCATCTTTAATTGAACTTTCGGCATCGGAATGAATTTTAATTCCCTGCATTTGAGAGTTGCGAGGAAATTTTGCAAGCAGGGTTAGTTCGTCGATCATATTTTTATCAAATTGCATGTGTTCACCTTTTTATTATTTATTCCTTGTCATAAGCTTAGTGTAGTTATACAGATCTGCCCAACGGGAGGCGTATTTTGTTAAAGAAAATTTTACTGTTAAGTACTTTGTTTACTTTAGGGTTTCTAAACCAAGCACTAGCAAAGGAAAAACCACTAATCGTGCTTGATGGTCAAGAGGCATTAAACAATCAAAAAGTGTGTTGGTATGAAAATAAACGCTATACCGAAGGCGCGTATATTGCCGTTGGCGATATTAGGTTAATTTGCACTGCTAAACAGCCTAATTTTTCAAACAGTGATTTGGCTTGGCTCAGACTAAATGCTAATGGCGAGATTATTTACCCTAAACAAGCGAAAACGATTCACGTCAATTAGCTTAAAACGCACAGATAGGGTACTATTGCGCGGTTGCAAATAACCTAAGATTTATCATGGACAATCAACCAAATAATCCGTTACATGGCGTTAAACTAGCCGACATCGTTACTAAACTTGAAGAAAAACTTGGTTGGCAAGGTATGGCAGCGCACGTAGACGTACGCTGCTTTCAAAATGACCCAAGTGTGAAGTCGAGCCTTAAATTTTTACGAAAGACCCCTTGGGCACGAGAAAAAGTAGAGCAGTTATATATTGATACCTTTATCAATAATGACCAAGCTGATGATGGCATATTCCAATGGAAAAGCATCAAAAAGTAACCACTTAATCTTCAGCAGCTACAATCACCGAAAGCGATTTCGGTGATATCTCCACCTCTAGTTTATCTGCGGTTTTCACCTCACCATCAATAACATAGCTCAATCCTTTTTCTGCGCTTACTGTTACTCGTTTAGCATTTGTGTGGTGACTGTTAATGGCAAAACTAGTTTGCGTAATGCTCGAGAACACTAATTCCGCAATGCTTAAGGTACTCGCTTTAGAATCGGCACTAGGTGTTAGCCAATTTACATCAAGTAAACCATCTTGATGATCTGGCTGCCCTGCAGATTGAGCAAGTAAGGTAGTAAATGGTGCGGCGTTGGCGATGATTAAACTGGTGGTATTGATTGTTTGCTCATCGTTATTATCAAGAGTAACAACGTAGTCTTGAGCTTCATGTTCACCTAATGCTTGCCAAAACCCTTGTAAATAAGCTAATTGCCCAGACTCATTTTTAGCATCACGATGGGCTTTTTCAATCATCTTTTGTTCAAAACCAATTCCTGCAAGTAATAACATACGCTCGCCATTACATACAGCGGTATCTATCCGACTCGCCTGCCCTTCAATTATCAGCTCACAAGCCTGCTCAATAGGAATAAGCTTCGATTGTATACCCATCAACACATGAGCGAGCGCATTGGCAGTACCTAAAGGAATGATACCCAGTTTACACTCTGTATTTACAAGTACACTTGCAACCTCTGTTACTGTGCCATCGCCACCACAGGCGATGACTACATCAGGGTTCAATTCAAGTGCTTCATTGGCCAACTCAGTACCATTTACCTGTTCTGACGTGGTGTAAACAGTTAAATCGTAATACTCAGACAAACGAGAGGTAATTTGCTTACGTTTAGCTTCCCACAGTTTTGTGCCAGAAACAGGATTAGCAATGAGCACAGCTTTATTTTTGATTAGTAAGTCACCTCTTCGATGGCGACGCACAAGATGACGCAGCTGGCGCTTGTTTAAATTTGCAGTTTCTCGTGTCTCTTTAATTTGTGCGAGTACTTGGTGGACATCGGCATCTTTGTTTTGGCTAAGTAAGTAAGCTGCCATCACAAATACTGAACGGCCACGCCCTAAAGCGCAATGAACTACGACACGTCTATCTGCTTTTACTTGATGGTCAATCCAATTAATCGCTTGGTGTAGTTGCGCGCGTGTTGGCACGCTATGATCAAGAACAGGGATATTTAAATAACGAATATTCTCTTGCGTAGAAGACCATTCAAGGCCATCAAACTCGCAAGTTACATCTAAAATAGCTGTAATACCCATTTCTTTCATGGTGTCTATATCTGAAGGAAATAAACGACAGGCTAAAAATAAATGCTCATTAATTTGTTGTAATGGTGGCACTTTGTCGTGTTTTCTCGACCAAGCATTGTAAAGTTGTGCACCCAATAAAAATGGAATAAAAGCCCAACGAATATAGATAGGAATAACGCCATTTTCACGTTTTCTGAAAATACGTGCGATATTAAAAAAGTATGCGCCACTCACCAATAGCAACGACAAAGCCGTCCAATAAAAAAACAGCGCAAAGTAAACAGTTTCTACCCGAATAGCCGCAATTATAAATACAATCGCTAAAGCTAAGTAACTAAATGCTGCCCACATAATCACTCCTTGTTATTCTAATTGCATAACACGTTGCAAGTTTCACTCCAGTAAAAGCCGTTAAATTACCCCTACTGGCTATTTAAAATCAGTAACTTAGCATTTATAAAAAAGCTTACTAATTTAGTTTAGGACATTTTTTCACTATTTTATGAATAACTTACAATAATTTACATAGAAACAATTGGATAGATTTGCCAACTACTCTTTCCCTGCTAGTCTAAGTTAAAAGCCATGCTAATAATCACAGGTTTTTAGTAGAGTTTTCGTTAAAAATTTAAATCAACCCGAGCCTAATTCGTTATGAAATACGATGACCAAACGCTACTTAATTTACTTGCAGCAGAATATGTTTTAGGCACTTTACATGGCCATGCCCGAGATAGATTTAGCCGCTTAATGCGCACTTCTCCTCGAGCCCGATACGCAACCTCACTATGGCAAAGACATATAAAAAACCTAGAAAACGCGATTGAATCTAACCCACCTGATCAGCAAGTTTGGGATAAAATAACAAAACGGATTGACCCACTTTTGTTACCAACACAGAAGAAAGCAAAAGACCCTAACTTTGGAATATTTAAGGCTTGGGCTGCTATTGCAACAGCGGTCTGTATTGTGTTGGTATTAATTACTTGGCAACCGCAAGAGTCGTTTAGTGATAAAATCACTCACTCGGTAACGTTTTATGACTCAGCAAATAATCCAGTTTGGAATTTAGAAATAAGCCATCACAGTATTTTACTTAAAGCGGCTAGTGGCATGAGTTTACAAACTGATTATGATTACCAGTTGTGGATCCGTTTAAAAGGCCACCCGAGCGCCATCCCTATTGCTTTATTGCCAAAAACAGATAGCAAAGAAATTGCCCGAAACGCATTATTTAAACCACAAAATATCACTTTACTTGCAATAAGCCGTGAGCCAATTGGCGGATCACAATCAGGTAGCCCAAGTGAAATTATTTATACAGCTGTACTCGATGCTAACTAATCTTTCAAAGCGTAGAAACAATTTATAAATACGAGCAAAGCCAGTATTTCTAAGATAAATGACCTAGTAGATAAACCTTTGTAATTGCTATACTGACAGCCTCTTTTTATATCCGCCTTAAAAAATAGGCGGTAAATCGAGTATTAGACTCGTCTCCTTGTATTATCTTAGGAATAAAAATGAAAAAGTCGTTGTTGTTTACGCTATTTCTATTAATTTTTAGCTCTATCTGTCACGCCCACCAGCAAAGCACCGCTTATCTAAATTTAGAACAACAAACGAGCAATAAGCTATCACTAGTAGGCTCTTGGCAAGCCTCGGTGAATGATCTCGATAAAGCGCTCAGCTTCGATAAAAATCAGGATAATGTAATTACATGGTATGAAATTACATCACATCAGCAAGCAGTATTAGACTATCTAAATAGCCATTTTAATGTGTTACAACAAAGTCAAAACTGTCAGGTCACGTTTGATGGTGCACTTAGTATAGATAACCACTTTAATCAGTCGTATATCCATGTGCCACTACAAGTTGATTGTCCATCTGATAGTTCTATAACGGTTAATTACACTACCCTATTTGATATAGATGAGCATCATCAAGCAATTGCTGCCATTGCTAAATCAAGCCGCGTATTTGAACAAAATACGCCAAAACAAGTTATAAACTTTAATGAGCAAAGCTTCACCACAACGTTTATTGAATATGTACATCAAGGCATATTACATATTTGGATGGGCACCGATCATATCTTGTTTTTAATCGCGCTATTACTGGGCTGTGTGTTAGTTCGTAAGCAAGGCGAGTGGCAACGTGTCGAGTCTAAAAAACAAATTCTAATTGATACAGCTTGGATCATCACCGCTTTTACACTTGCTCACTCAATTACCCTCACAGCGACTGCTATGAATATCATATCGCCAAACACCCGATGGGTAGAATTAGGTATCGCGCTTTCTGTATTATTTGCTGCAATAAATAATATTTGGCCAATGATAGTGCGTTTAGGCTGGATCACATTCTGTTTTGGTCTATTACACGGTATGGGGTTTGCGAGTGTTTTAGGTGAGCTTGGTTTATCAAATGAATACCAACTAATGAGTATTTTAGCCTTTAATTTAGGGGTTGAGATTGGTCAACTGGTTATTTTAGCAATCTGTTTACCACTGCTAATGCTACTTAGAAATAACACTTGGTACAAAAAAGCTATTATGCCAGCAGGCTCAGTGCTAATTGCCATTATGGCAATCCAATGGTCTATAGAGCGCTTTTAATAAGCGCTTTATTCAAAGGGTAACAACAAGGTTTTCATTGTTGGACGTAGCGCTTTAAGTAACTCATGAATATCTAAATCTGGGTTGAGCATTTTACGCAGTAACAAGCCGCCCATCACAGAAAACATGACTTCAATACGGGCGTTGACTTCTTCAAGTGCTGTGCCTTGTAATGGCCCTCTTTCACCCACTAATAATTCACGCATAGAGTCACGAGCGTGGCTATCTGACTCACGTAATAAGTTAGCCACTTTTTCATTACGAGCAGCTTCGGCGAGCATTTCTAAATCAAGCGCACCTTGATTCAAATCGGTATGGCGCTCAACGCCTCTGCCTAGACCATCAAGTAATACAGTGACACGATCGCCGGGTTTATCAGCAAACTCTTTAAAGATTGAGAACATTTCTTCCATATCACGCTCAACAATCGATTCTATAATTGCTTCTTTACTGGCGAAGTAATTGTAGATATGACCAGCACTCATACCCGCGGTTTTAGAAATTTCGGCCATTCCCGCGCCATGATAACCCTTACGTCGAAAACAATCCGCTGCGGCACAAAGCACTTGATTACGTCTTGCCTCAGCAAGCGCAGGATCATTGTGTCTTTTCGTTTTTTGCGTCATGGTTTCTCCAAGCTTTACTGACTAGGGTTAACTTTAATTTAAACAAGGTTTACAGGATCTTAATCTTTGAGGAGAGTCAAAACAACTAAGAACCTGCAAAACCTTAAATAAATTATGCTTTTGCTGATTTATTGCACAGTTTTTTGTGCGTTCCAGCCGCCACCTAGTGCTTTATACAAATTAATTTGGCTCGCTAGATACGCTTGCTTACCCAAAATTAACTGTTGTCCTGCACTGTACCAATTTCGTTGTGCGTCCAATACTTGCAAGTAGCTGTCTGCGCCCTTTTGAAAACGTGCATCCGATAAAGTAAAAGATAGCTCATTACTTTGATACAAGTCATTAAGGGCATCTAGCTGATGCATATAACCTTCACGGTCAGCAAGGGCATCTGAGACTTCTTTAAATGCCTGTTGAATGGTTTGCTCGTAACTGGTTATTGCCATTTCTTGTTGTGCTTTTGCAACATCAAGATTGGCTTGATTACGACCCATATTAAAAATAGGCAAGTTTACCGAAGGCACAAAGCTCCAAGTACCTGAGCCTGAGTCAAAAAGATTACTCAAGTCAGCTGAAGCTGTCCCCGCATTCGCGGTTAAACTGATGCTTGGATAGAATGCTGCTTTTGCCACACCAATGTTTGCATTGGCAGCCAATAAATCATGCTCTGCAGCTTTGATATCAGGTCGCTGAGTCAATAGCTCAGACGGTAACCCTACTGGCACATCAGGCAAACTAAGTACATCATCTATACTTTCACTTGGTAATAAATCTGCAGTGACGGTTTTACCTACTAGAAAATCGAGGGCATTTTTATCTCGCTTTAGTAAACGCTGATAGTTTGCAATATCGACTTTAGCGGTTGCTACTGTGCTTTCAAGTTGCGATAGCGTTAACTGAGAAGCAGCACCTAGAGCAAATGTCTTACGAGTTAGCTCTAAAGACTCCTGCTGAGACTTCAAAGTCTCGTTTGCAAGTGCCAAAAGCTCTTTATCCGTCGCATAGTTAAGCCATGCATTCACTAATTCGGAGATCAAACTAATGCGTACACTGGTTAAACTGTATTCAGCCGAATATAGGTTTTGTAATGCTTGCTCTGATTGGTTGCGTACTTTGCCCCAAAGATCAATTTCGTAAGCGGTTAAGCCTACAGTTGCTGTATAGTTTTCAGAGATAGTTGCTTGACCAGTACCAGATAAATCTGCCGGAAGACGCTGACGCGTACCCGATGCATTCAAATCAATGCTTGGGTAAAGCGCTGAATCTTCAATCTGATACATTGCTCTAACCTGCTGCACATTCAGTGCAGCAGTTTTAATATCTTTGTTGTTTTCAAGTGTGAGCGCAATCAACTGTTGAAGTTGCGCATTACTGAAAAATGACTGCCAATTGAGCGCATTTATATCACCCGCTGTACCTTGGATATCATAGTTTTGAGCAACGGGTAATTCACGTTGCTCCATATCTGGCGCCATATTACATGCAGATAACATCAGTGCAGCAACAGACACTGAGATAAGTTTAGCTTTCATTATGCCTGCTCCTCATTAGTTGATTTTGTTTTGCCTGGGAATACTCGGCGCACCAGTACAAAGAACAGCGGCACAAAAATTACCACAATTGTCGATGACGCAAGAGTACCGCCAATAACAGCAATACCTAGTGCGTTTTGTGCACCTGAGCCTGCACTTGATGCAATTGCCAATGGTAGTACACCACACACAAATGCCATTGATGTCATAAAGATTGGACGTAAACGTAGACGAATAGCTGCTACCGCGGCATCGACAAGTTTCATACCTTCATCCATTTTATGAATAGCAAACTCTACAATTAAGATGGCATTTTTTGATGCCAGACCTATGGTGGTTAAGAGACCCACTTGGAGATAAATATCGTTTGATAAATTAAATACAAATGACGCAATCGACGCACCAAATACACCAAGCGGTACAATAAGCATAACTGCTGCAGGAACTGACCAGCTCTCATATAACGCCGCTAAACATAGGAATACAACCAACAATGAAAGTGCATAAAGTAATGGCGCTTGACCACCACTTAAACGTTCTTCATATGAAATACCTGTCCATTCGAACGATACACCCGGTGGTAACTTCTTAACCATTTTCTCAACTTCAGCCATCGCTTGACCTGTACTGTAGCCGGGTGCAGCCGCACCTTGGATTTCCATCGCTGAAAAGCCGTTATAACGCTCAAGACGCGGTGAGCCATATGTCCAATAAGAGTGAGCAAAGGCTGTAAATGGCACCATGTCACCATTGGCGTTACGTACATACCACTCATCTAAGTCTTCTGGCACCATGCGTGATTCAGGCGTACCTTGTAAGTACACTTTTTTCACACGACCACGGTCAATAAAGTCATTTACATAGCTACTACCCCAAGCCGTTGATAACGTATTATTGATATCTGCTTGAGTAAGACCTAATGCTTCGGCTTTCGCTAAATCAATGTCAAGCTCTAGCTCAGGTTTATCTTCTTGACCATTCGGGCGCACACCTGATAACACCGGGTTTTGTGCAGCCATACCTAAAAACATGTTACGTGCTTCAAGTAGTTTTTCGTGACCTAGACCAACCCTATCTTGTAAGAACAAGGTGAAACCGTTTGCAGTACCAAGCTCAACAACCGCAGGAGGTGGGAAAGCAAATACGAACGCTTCTTTAATCGTTGAGAAGTATCCCATGGCTTTACCCGCAACCGCACCGACGGTTAGATCAGGACGCTGACGTTCATCCCAGTGTTTTAAACCCACAAAGCCGATTGCCGCGTTTTGACCAGAACCTGCAAAGCTGAAACCTGTTACCGTAAAGATAGACTTAACCGCTTCTGATTGCTCTTCTAAGAAGTGATGTTCCATCTTTTCAACAACTTTTAAAGTTTGCTCTGTTGTTGCACCGGCAGGTAAGCTTACTTGGTTAAACAAAATACCTTGGTCTTCATCTGGTAAGAATGCCGATGGTAATTGTGAGAAAATAAACACCATGCCACCCACGATTAAACCGTAAATAAGTAAATAGCGTTTACTGTGCTTGATCATGCGAGACACAAAACCTTGTGTACCCGAGTTCGTTCTGTCAAAACCACGGTTAAAGCCAAGGAAGAAACGACCAAATAAAGATTTATCGTTATGTACATGACTTGGTTTAAGCATTGTCGCACACAAAGCAGGTGTTAAAATCAATGCAACAAGTACTGATAAACTCATCGCAGTTACCAAGGTAATTGAGAACTGACGATAAATAACCCCTGTTGAGCCAGGGAAGAACGCCATAGGCACGAATACTGCCGACAGCACCATCGCAATACCAACAAGGGCACCTTTGATTTCATCCATTGATTTACGTGTTGCCTCAAGAGGAGATAAGTTCTCTTCGGTCATTACACGTTCAACGTTTTCAACCACGACGATTGCATCATCTACAAGTAGACCAATGGCAAGTACCATCGCAAACATGGTTAAGGTATTAATTGAGAAGCCAAACACTTGCAAGATAGCAAACGTACCTAGCAATACAACAGGTACTGCAATAGTCGGAATAAGTGTTGCTCTGAAGTTCTGTAAGAATAAGTACATGACCAAGAACACCAGCACAACAGCTTCGATTAGAGTGCTGACAACTTTTTCAATCGAAAGTGAGACGAATGGCGTCGTATCGTAAGGAACAACCGTTGTTAAACCTTCAGGGAAGAAAGGCTCAAGTTCAGCAAGGGCCGCTTTTACGCCATCAGCTGTATCAAGTGCATTAGCACCACTGGCAAGCTTAACACCTAAACCTGATGCCGGTTTGCCGTTAAAACGCGCAACAACACCGTAGTTTTCACCACCTAATTCAACATCAGCAACATCACTTAAACGAACAACTGAACCATCAGCATTGGTTTTTACAAAAATATTTCTAAATTGCTCAGGTGTTTGTAAGCGGCTTTGTGCAGTTACCGTTGCATTTAATTGTTGGCCACTTACTGCTGGCAACGCACCTAATTGACCTGCTGAAACTTGTGCATTTTGAGCACTGATTGCAGCACTAATATCAGCAGGAGTTAATGAGTACTTCAGTAATTTAGCTGGGTCTAACCAAATACGCATTGCATATTGAGAGCCAAACAGCTGCACTTCACCGACACCGTTTACACGCGAGATAATATCAAGCACGTTTGATGAAACATAATCACCGATATCGATGTTGTTCATACTGCCGTCTTCAGATACAAAGCCTACAACCATTAAGAAGTTACGAGCGGATTTTGCAACCGAGACACCTTGACGTTGTACTTCTTCTGGTAATAACGGTGTTGCAAGCGACAATTTGTTTTGTACTTGAACCTGTGCGATATCAGGGTCTGTATCTGCACTAAAGGTTAAGGTTAACGTCGCTGAGCCGTTAGACTCAGAGGTTGAAGACATGTAGAGCAAGCCATCTAGCCCTTTCATTTTTTGTTCAATAACCTGTGTAACCGTATCTTCTAGAGTACGGGCCGACGCACCAGGGTATGTGGCTTGAATACTAATTGCAGGTGGTGCAATTGATGGATACTGCGCAACCGGCAAACTTCTAATTGCTAAGATACCTGCCAGCATCACAACGATAGCAAGCACCCACGCAAATATGGGCCGATCAATAAAAAATCGTGACATTAAGTTTCTCCGTTACTGGCTGTTAGCTGCTGATTCTGCAGGCATTGCATTGACTGGTGCACCTGGGCGGATTTTCTGTAAACCTTCAACAATTAACTTATCGCCACTGTTTAGGCCATCTGTCACTAACCAGTTTGAACCAACAGTACGATCAGTTTTAAGCACACGTGCTTCTACGGTATTGTCTTTGCTTACAACCATGGCAGTAGGCTCACCTTTTGTGTTTCTGCTAACGCCACGTTGTGGTGCTAAAATCGCATCACTTTTCACACCTTCAACAATCACTGCACGAACATACATACCAGGCAGCAGTAATTTTTCAGGGTTAGGAAATTCAGCACGTAAGGTTACTGAGCCTGTGCTTGGATCAACAGTCACTTCAGAGAATTGCAATGTACCTTTATGTTGATAAGTACTGCCGTCTTCCATCTTTAATTCAACTTTTGAATGTAAAGCGGCATCTTTATCAAGATCACCCGCAGCAATGGCTTTTTTCAAACGTGTTAGTTCACTGCTTGACTGGGTTAAATCAACATAGATTGGGTCTAATTGAGTAATGGTTGCTAATGCAGTTGCTTGATTTGCACTCACAAGGGCACCGGCAGTGACATCTGATTTACCAATTTGGCCACTAATTGGCGCTAACACTTTGCTGTAGTTTAAATTGATTTCAGCGGTTTTAAGCTGCGCTTGAGCTGTCAGTAAGTCAGCTTTTGCACCTTTGTATGCTGCATCAGCTTCGTCGTAATCTTGTTGGCTTACTGCTTTGATGCTCAATAGCTCTTTATAGCGTTCTGCTTTTGCTTTGGCATTTGCAATACTTGCTTGAGCTTTAGTAATAGCGGCTTTACTAGTTGCTACTTCAGCTTCAAATGTAGATGGGTCAATCTGATATAAAGCTTGGCCTTTTTCAACCTCAGCACCTTCAACAAACATACGAGACTGAATAATACCGTTAACCTGCGGACGAATTTGCGCAATACGTGAAGCAGCCACTCGACCCGGTAATTCTTTAGTTAGTGTAAGTGGTTTGCTTTGCATCTCAATAACGCCTACAGGAACAGCTTGAGCTGCCTGCGTTTGCCCTTGAGCCGATTCTGATTGGCCGCAGCCTGATAATAAAACAGCACCAGCCAAAGCTGACACTGCAAAAAATGGAATGCGAGAGCGCTGCATGTGTAGTTCCTTAGTTTAGAGTGAACGATCATTCTAAACTAAAAAAGGCACAGATCAACCATCTTTAAAGAACTTTACATTAAATAAAATGCTTGCTTTAACGCATGAATTTTGTGCAATAAATAAATTGCTAATTGAATTATTACGAACGTAACTGAGAAAGTTGTTTTAAAACTATTAGTTATGCGAATTGAAGTTATATCAATTCGCAGATTATTCGCCTAAACACATGCCCATTGCGCGGGCACTTGCAATTAAAGAATGTTCTAGAGGGATGACGCGATATTCAGAAGTAGCTTCTTTTAAACTGATTGGTTTAATTTCACCGTCTTTACTGACAGGAATAAAACCAAACTGGCCTTTCTTAACAAGCTCGAATGCTTGCACCCCAAACTCTGCCGCAAGCACCCTATCAAACGCATTAGGTGTGCCTCCACGTTGAATATGCCCTAATACGGTTACTCTTACATCAAGCTCTAGCGCCACACGTATTTGTGAAGCAAGCTGCTCAGCAATGCCACCAAGCACTGGGTTTTCGTAACCAAGTTCATTTGATTGTTTACTAACAACACCACCAGCAACAGGTTTTGCTCCTTCTGAAATGACAATGTTGGCAAATCCATGGCCTTTATCAAATCGTGATGTTAGTTTGGCTTTAATAGCTTCAATATCGTAAGGAATCTCTGGAATAAGTGCGACTTCTGCGCCAGCTGCAATAGCAGAGTGCAAACAAATCCAACCGGCATCGCGCCCCATTACTTCAGTCACAATCACTCGGTTATGACTTTGCGCTGTTGGTATTAAACGATCAATGGCTTCGGTGGCTGTATCGACAGCAGTCTGAAAACCAATTGTGTAATCAGTGCCATATAAGTCATTATCAATAGTTTTTGGCACGCCTACGATATTTAAGCCATGTTCAAATAAGTGCTGAGATACCCTATGTGAACCATCACCACCAATATTTATAACGGCATCAAAACCAAGTTGCTTAATAATACTGATTAACTCATCAGAGCGGTCTATAAACACTTGTTCACCCGCTATTTCAGCAGGAAATGCGGTAGGATTCCCTTTATTAACAGTTTCGAGAATTGTTCCACCACGAACATGAATACCCGCCACTACTTCACTGGTTAAGTGTATAATATCATTTGGCTTTTCAAGCACACCACAATATGCTCTTCGGCTACCATACACCTGCCAATTGCCATCATGTTCGGCTGCTTTAACCACCGCTCTGATCACCCCATTGAGCCCAGGGCAATCACCCCCACTTGTTAATAGCAGTAATTTTTTCATTGTGTTACCAACTTCGTTCACTGATTAATTACAGATTAGCTTATATGTTGAAGTTTCGCGTATGACTTACATCAACTAAAACTTGGTTTTTTATGCGTAGAAAAAAGCGCAACAAATAGCACTAGTAATACATACTTAGGCAAACTAGTCAGTAAAGTGTTGTTATCAATATTTGCAGAAAAGGTGTTAACAGCAAAATATAAATGGAGCGCTAAAAATGGTGTCAGCAATATAAAGTATGAATACGCTTTATCTTTAAGGTACAGGGACTTACTAATGAGTAAAAATACTAAGAGTAACGCTAATAAAGGAAGACCTAAAGTAACGATATCAACCATTGATAAAGCAAAGTTAGGTGACAAGTCATAAAGGGTTGAAAGTACTTCGGTTGGAATCGCAATAGCCGAGCCATAACCTATGACTGGTATAGATAAATAGGCAAATAAACAGCCAAAAATAAATAAAAGTAGTACGTTATATTTCATAACCCCATTCCATGGTTTGTTCATTATTAGTCTTACGCTAACTAATAATGAACAAATAATCCACTACTTTTTCAGTACCTTACATCGTTAAAATGTCTTAACTTTAAAAGCTAAGTTTTCTACCGCACAGCCTGTACTACTGGTGTTTACACGGTAATAATGAGTATTGTCAGTGGCATTTAAGTCCAATAAAAACTCATCGTGCTGAGCGACTGCTTGTTGTTCTTGAGTTAAACACATAGCTTGTACAAGCGAACGTAATTTAGCATCTGAAAAAATAGTGCCAAAACGCTGCATTGGCAGTGGCGGAATTTTAATACTAGGGAGTGCATTATCAACAGTTCGTTTAGCTAGAGTAAAACCATCCTTTGTTACATCAATAACTGCACCAGCAGGCCAATAACTGATTGCTCCGTTGTTTTTAGCGTCAGATTTAACATGCACGACACCGCTTTTACCAATCACCGTCATTAGTGCGGTTTCACCAGCTCGAATTGATACAAGGGCGGTGGTCTCATCAATGCCAAAGCCATGCTGTTGCCCGGTATCTGCTAGTAATCTTGCCAAACGCATTGTTCTGTTGCGCTCGCTAAAGTGTGTATCAAGAACACCATAAGTAAAGCTGCCAAGTCCACCTTGTTTTTCATAGGTAAGACTATCAGCCGAAATCTTATCACCGCATTCATTTTCACAGCGCTCACTCGGCGCAGACACCGCAAACGAGCCTTCTCGCATTGCCGCTAAACTTGTACCATTTGAAATCATCGGCACTGTGCCGTAGGCATTTTTACCACCACTTTGCACCGCTGTACCTGCGCTTGTGCCAACAAGTAATGGTCTTTGTAAAATTGCGTGAGTCCAAGGATATTGCTTACCGTTATCATCAAACAGTACTTTTCTGGTTAAACTCTGATCGCCACCGTTAAACATGATCCCCGTCGCGTTTTCAATCAGTTTAACTAAATGATCGACCCCTTTATCACAAAGCGCTTTTTCGGCCTTAATTCGATCAGGGTAAATTGTCTCACGATTAAAAACGCCGATAGAGTCAGTGCGTAAAGAATCCAAACTCTCACATTGCTTACTGGTAATCGCTTTTGCTAAGGCGGGGGTTAGAGGTAACCAGCTTGATTCTACACCAGTAGAGTCTAATAGCCCTTCATAAAAGTCAGCTGATTCATATGGGTCTCTGCTTGAAGCCGTTACCGCTAAAATTGTTGGTGATTCGGTGGTTGTTTTTAATGAAGCAGCAACAAAGTCTAAAATATCATTGGCTGCACGTTCGTTATTATCACTTGTACTAACCTGCTCTTTTTGGCGGGTAGAATCTGTATTTAATACAGCGACTTCAAGTGAGTCTATGACAAAGTTGTATTCTGAATCAGTGAGTTCGTTTAGTAACTTGTTATCTAAATCACGCCATGCCCATAAAATATCACTTTTGGTGATCACGCCTGACTTTTCACGTGCAATCTGTGCTAATACCTTAAGCGTTTGCTGACGATTTTTTTTATTCTTGGTTGGCCAATTTGTCTTTATTGCAGATAAAGCATCATTATTTAATCGATATTGATTAGTTTGTTTGCCACTAATCTGTTTATTAGAAAGACAGTTTTTAGGGCTCATACTTGAGCAGGTGGTCAAAGATCCGCCGACTAAGACCAACGTTTGCTGTTGATCATTTGCATAGACTTTGCTGCCAAATGATGCGAAAAATAAACCAAATACCAAAGAAAAAGCTGAAGTTTGATATTTAGTCTTTTGCTCCTTAAGGATGTTCATATTGTTACACTCTTGTAAAAAAATATTAGAAAATTGCTTGCGCAGCTTTTTGTTGCTTGCTATAAAAAAAAGGAACATTTAAAAACGCGAGTAAGCTAGCACTGTATAGCTAGCTTTGTCAAAAGACCTTACGGATTGGAATTATGTTGAAAAACGCATTATCGCTTTGCACATAT
>NZ_CP072675.1:3870000-3894662 GCF_023650795.1 Pseudoalteromonas sp. SCSIO 43088 | reverse complement strand
ACTGATTTTTAAGAAAATTATTTTTTAAGCTCGAACAGTGATCATAACAAATCTGCAGCCAGATCGCGATCAAATTCTACGATCGAATTGGCTTTTCCCAAGCTTTTATTCACTTTTTATACAGAGGCTGTGGAAAACTTCTTATTTATGATGATCCTATATGATCAGTTAAAAGGATCCTTTATAATTACGGCCTCTGCAGCGTTTTAATGATTGACTTTTGTTGTCTTCATCTATAATATCTCGCGCTCGCAATGGCACCTGTGCCAGGATCGCGACCTGCATAGGATGTTTTAACCTTAACCGATCGGATGGAATTGTTATGAAAAGAACTTTTCAACCTAGCGTTTTAAAACGCAAACGTACACACGGTTTCCGTGCTCGTATGGCAACAGCAAATGGCCGTAAAGTATTAGCTCGTCGTCGTGCTAAAGGCCGTAAAGTTCTTTCTGCTTAATATATAAGTGGAAGACTTTAGCTTCAGCAGGGAGTTACGTCTGTTAACTCCCTCGCATTACTCTCGAATCTTTAATGAACCAGCACGCGCTGCGACTCCTTTCTTTACCCTATTAGCTAAACGCAATGACCAAACTAATCCTCGATTAGGTCTTACGGTCGCAAAAAAACGCGTTAAAAAAGCCTGTCAACGTAATCGAATTAAACGACTTGCTCGCGAAAGTTTCCGTTTAAATCAACATAAACTCGATAACATTGATATTGTGCTTATGGTTAAAAGTGGTATTGATGAACAGTCCAACGAAGAGCTAACAAAGCAACTAAATAAATTGTGGCGAAAAATTAACGAACGCTGCAAGCCTGGTGCACCTAAACCACCACCATTTAAAAAACGCCCGAATAAATCAGCTAAATCTAATAAACAAGCCTGATAGCAATAGAATTACAGGCTTAATTAAGGTATCTTTAGCTCACCTTTTAATCATGCATTTAAAATTCTACGATGGGAATTTAAATTCATGGTATCCATTGACTAAATTAACGCAGGGGCAGACACATCATGAGGTTACTTAAACCACTTGTTGCTATTCCAAAGCGCTGTTTAGTCATGCTAATACGCGGCTATCAAAAATGGATAAGCCCACTATTAGGCCCGCATTGTCGTTTTAATCCAACCTGCTCTAGTTACGCTATTCAAGCAATTAATTTGCATGGAAGTGTAAAAGGCAGTTGGTTAGCTGTTAAACGCATATTAAAATGCCACCCTTTACATGCTGGTGGGGATGATCCCGTACCGGCAAAAAATCATATTAACCACCAACACGAGAAATAAGAGCTGTTATGGAATCGCAACGCACGTTTTTATTAATCGGCTTGATGCTTGTGTCGTTTTTATTATTTCAAGAATGGAATAACGACTACAACGCACCAAAGGCTGATCCAAGTGCCACAACACAAACACTAGGCGCAACAACACCAGAATCTGATGACTTTATTCCTGCATCATCTGACGGTGAAGTTCCAGCTGTAACGACAGCAAAGCGCTCAGTTATCGATGTAACAACTGATGTATTCACTGTTAAAATTGACACCCGTGGTGGTGACATCATTGAAACAGACTTACTTCAGTACGAAGAAGAAAAAGGCAGTAACACACCTTACATGCTATTAGGTGAGTTCGATGGTAAGCAATACTTCTCGCAAAGTGGCTTAATTGGTTTAAATGGTCCTGACGCAACTGTTGCTGGTCGCCCTGTTTATAAAACCACACAAAAAGCATTCACTTTAACGGGTGATGAGCTACGTGTACCACTTGAGTTTACTGACAGTAAAGGTGTGACGTTTACTAAAACTTATATCTTCAGAAAAGGCGACTACGCTGTAGATTTAGAGTACACAGTAAACAACGTAACAGCTGATCCAATTCAAGTTCAGTTATACACGCAAGTAAAACGCACAGTACAAGAAAAAGGTAGCTTAGTAGATCAAAACTACTTAGGCGCAGCATTTGGTACTGAAGAAGAGCCATACGAAAAGTACAGCTTCTCAGACATGGCTGATAAAAACCTTAACATCACTACAGCTGGCGGCTACATTGCATTTATCCAACACTACTTTGTAAGTGCGTGGGTACCAAAGCAAGACCAACAAAATACCCTTTACAGCAAATTAGTTGCTGGTAATGCGGCAATTATTGGTACTAAAGGTGAAGCAGTTAACGTACAAGCTGGTACGCAAGCAACACTTAGCTCAACTTATTACATGGGCCCGAAAGAGTCTGACGTACTAGAAGCAATCCACCCAGACTTAGACCTAACTGTAGACTATGGTTGGTTATGGTTTATCTCACAACCATTATTCGTACTACTTAAGTGGTTACACAGCATCCTAGGTAATTGGGGTCTAGCTATCATTGCAATCACGGTTATCGTTAAAACGGCAATGTACCCGCTTACTAAAGCACAATACACGTCAATGGCTAAGATGCGTGCCTTACAGCCTAAAATGGCTGCACTAAAAGAGAAGTATGGTGATGACCGTCAAAAATTCGGTCAAGCTATGATGGAAATGTACCGCAAAGAAAAAGTGAACCCTATGGGTGGCTGTTTCCCACTGTTACTACAAATGCCAATCTTCTTAGCGTTATTCTACGTATTCTTAGAATCAACTGAGCTACGTCATGCTGAATTCGTTTTATGGTTAAATGACTTATCAGCAATGGACCCATACTACGTATTACCTGTTTTATTTGGTTTAAGTATGTTCATCACTCAAAAGCTGCAACCTATGACGGTTACTGACCCTATGCAGCAAAAAATGATGACCTTTATGCCAGTTGTATTCTCTATTTTCTTCTTATGGTTCCCATCTGGCCTAGTACTTTACTGGTTAGTATCGAACCTTATCTCAATCGCACAGATGCTAATCATCTACCGCGGTATGGAGAAAAAAGGTATTAAGGTAAGAGGCTAAACTCTTAACCCAATAAAAAAGGCGCTAACTGCGCCTTTTTTAATGCCTGAAAAAAAACTAACCGAGAATAGGAGAATAAACTTGATTGGGCACACTGCGTTCAGTAAAGCTCAAACTTGTTGTTAGTAACGAAGCAACTACCAAACCGATTGCAACCACCCCAGATAAACCAAGCCACTTTACAGCCGTTGATTTACGCTTAACCCTAAGCCAACTCATATAGATGCCAGCAGCGCTTACAAAGCTCATCAATGCACCAAATAGCCCCCAAATAAGCTTGGTACCAATTCCTGCAAAGTTACCAAAGTGCAGCGGATCAGCGGTGTCTTTAATTCGTGGAAGCAGGTTGAGTTCTTCCCCTTTTTGTATGCCTAGAACTTCACCGGAACTTGGTTTTAAATAAACCCGGTTAGCACGAAGGCGTAGTAAAATATCATCGTTATAACCACGTACTTCAATAGGCTGTTCCGCTTTATTAGGATAACGAATATAGCGAATATCAAGGCTAGGAAATGCCTGTTGAGCAGCTGTATAAGCTGTAGCTAAACTAATTGGCGATAGATCTTTGCGAGGGCTTTGTTTCTTAAACTCACTCACGGCTGGTGGACTAGAGACATAGTGAGGTACCTTCGCAGTTTGCAGCCCATGTTCTACCAGATACCAAATCCCTGTGATGGCCATCACAGCAATAAACCATAAACTCCAAAGCCCTAACAGCTTATGCCAATCAGACCAACTACTACGTTTATCAAGGCTTAGCGCAGCAGGCTTTTTCATAAAGCCTTGCCACCAGCGCCGATACACATAAAAACTCGAGACCAATAAAATAACGAGTAAAATACTCAAACTGGTGACGATTAGTTTACCCATCCAGCCCATCGACAAGTTCATATGCCAGTTACGTAAAAACCGCGATATCCGCGCCCACTCTCCTTCACCGAGTAAGCGACCCGTTGCAGCATCTAAATAAACAAAGCGAAATGAATCACCGACTTTAAGAGCCGCTTCAATGGCAAGGTAATCTTGCTTATGACGTTGGATATAAAGTAACTGAGCTTGCGGATAATGCTTATTAAGAGTGTTTTCGAGAGCTGGGTAGTTAGTCGAAGCAGAAGAAGTTAAAGCACGGTACTTAGCGTCTGTTAAGTACTCGAGTTCATGACTTAACGTAGCGAGTGTTCCCGATACGCAGGTAACAAAAAGCAGGACTCCAACAAAGAGTCCTGCCCAAGAATGTAAGTTAAACCAACTTTTAGCGTTCACACGCCACCATTAAAAACTGTATTTAGCACTTAAATAGACACGGCGTGGCTCACCAGGAAAGTGCCCTGTTCGCTCGATAAAGCCACTGCTTGCGTATTCTTTATCAAATAGGTTCTTAACTGATAGCTGCCATTGCCAGTTATCAACGGTTGTTTGCCACGCCATGTTGTAAACAGTGTAAGGTTTAACACGTTGACCACCTAAACTAAGCTGTTCATCAACATAATCTAAGCCAGCAGAAATAGATGACGATAAGCTAGGTAGCTCATAGCGTGTCCATATACCTAGGGTATTTTGCGGCGCGTTAGCAAATTTATCGCTATCAGGAATTTGGTTACGAATGCTGTCGTTGGCTTTAGTAATACGGGTATCATTATAAGCGTAGCTTGCAGTAACTACCCAGCGCTCAGTGATGTCACCAACCACTTCAAGTTCAAAACCCTTACTTTGTACTTCACCAACGGCAACTAGGTCATCAACGCCGTCACCTGCAACATCACCTAATAAGCTAGGCTGCAGGATGTTTTCGCGGACAATATCGTACACAGCCATATTAACAGCAAGTGTGTCTGCTAATAGCTTGGTTCTTAAACCTAACTCGTTAATGCGGCTAGTCTCCGGCGAGAACGGACCGCCCTTTGCTGTTTCTTGATTACTCGCACTTTGCGGCACAAAGCCAGTGCCATGTAGCGCATAAGGGAAGAACATATTATTAATGTTATAGCTAGTACCAATACGGTAAGTTAAGTCGCTATCAGAAAACTCGGTTTGATTTAACAGATCTTTATCTTCAAAGCGGTCATACCTTAAGCCAGCTGTCACACTCCAATTAGCGGTGATATCTAGCTGATCTTGCAAGTAGGCACCAAAGCGGGTGCTATTCGTTTTGCCAAGCCTAGGTGTAATACTATCAAGGTTATAATCATCAGCAGAGGTTAAACCATACTCAGGGTTGTTAAGATCAAGTCCTGGTACTGGGCCACCTTTACTTTGTTGCGTAGCTGTACGGTAAACGCTTTCAAAATCATGTTCATACCAGTCACTACCAAACAACACTTGATGCTGCATGTCTGCAACTATAAATTCTGCAATCGCATTAGCTGTTAAGCTAAAACCTTCGTTCTCACGTACTTGATCACGAAATTCACGATGACTCCAATCAACAATACCGTCGTCATCTGTATCTACGAGGCCTCTTGGTTCATGGTAGTTTTGCACTTCTTTGTTATCAAAATAACGTGCTGTGACATCTGTGCGCCAAACATCATTAAACTCATGTTTTAAAGTTGCCTGATAGACATGGGCTTCAACATTTTGAAAGTCTGTTGCCTCGTTATGGTTCCAGCTAATGTCAGTTAGAAAATTGCCATTATCATCAGCAGGGACACCACGTAAACGTGCCCCACCCAACTCCTGCTCTATATAGGTATACTGCGTGGTTAATTCAGTTGCACTATTTATAAGCCACGTATATCCAAGATCAACAATGGTATTATCGCTGCTAGTATTTGCACGGAATGGTTTTTCAGTATCACGGTAAAGACCAACACGGTAAGCATGATTATCAAGTGATTCACTCAATGTTCCTGTGCTTTCTAATGCACCACTGAAGAAGTCATCATTACCTACTTCAACTTCAATACTGTGTTCACTGGTGAATTTAGGCTTCTTAGTTACATAGTTAATAATACCACCCGGATTACCACTACCGTATATAGCGCCAGCAGGTCCTTTTAAAACCGCAACTTGTTCAATATTAAATAATTGCGGTACAGCAAAGCCATTGAAAGGGTCGCCCTTTACGCCATCATATAAAATCTCATCTTGGCGGAAACCACGGAATGTCACGCCTGAATAACTAAAGGCATTAACACCAGCTATATTGCTATAAAGGTCGGTAATTTGGCGAGCAGCCTGATCACTGATCAGCTCCTGCGGCAAAATTTGAATTGACTGAGGAATTTTCTCTAAAGGTGTATTGGTACGAGTAGCAAAGCTAGACTCGGTTGGGCGATATAAAGAAAACGCACGGCCAACAACTTCTATTTTTTCGAGTTCTTTAGAATCATTTTGATCAGAAGTAGTCACTTCAGTTTGAGCATGGGCAACGCCCGAAAAACCAGCAGCAAGTGCAATAAAAACAGCAGAAAGACGCATAATAAAAAACGATAAGATATAGAATGCGCAACATGGTAATGAATATAATTATCATTTGCAATGGTCGTTTATTATTAATTAAAGCTAAATAAAGTATTACTTACATCAGACTTTTGCTACCTCATTACTCAAACAGCTATTCGCATGAAATTAAGCCATAGGTTACAATAGAGCCAGCATTCATTCTTTTATTGGCATTATTTCATCGCATGATTAATCAAGACACAATTGCAGCACAAGCGACCGCACCAGGACGTGGTGGGGTTGGTATTATTCGCGTCTCTGGCAGCTTAGCTAAAACAGTGGCAGAACAGATTATTGGCCGTTGTCCTAAAACACGTTACGCAGACTATGTACCATTTAAAAGCTTGAGCGGTGAACAGCTTGACCAAGGTATTGCTATTTACTTCCAAGGGCCAAATTCATTTACCGGCGAAGACGTACTAGAACTACAAGGTCACGGCGGCCCTGTCGTATTAGATATGCTATTAAAAGAAATTAGCCAAATTGACGGTGTACGTTTAGCAAAACCAGGTGAGTTCTCTGAGCGCGCATTTATGAATGATAAGCTTGATTTAACTCAAGCAGAGGCAATTGCCGATTTAATTAATGCAACCAGTGAACAGGCAGCAAAAAGCGCCCTCCAATCACTGCAAGGTGAATTCTCTAAACATATTGAAACGCTGGTGGAGAAAGTCATTCACCTACGTATGTATGTTGAAGCCGCTATTGATTTTCCAGATGAAGAAATCGACTTTTTATCAGACGGTAAAGTATCAACAGATCTCAATGCCATTATTGATCAGTTAGAGAATGTAACTCAGCAAGCTAAACAAGGTAGCATCATGCGTGAAGGTATGCGTGTTGTTATTGCGGGTCGCCCTAACGCAGGTAAATCAAGCCTACTTAATGCGTTAGCTGGCCGTGATGCAGCCATCGTTACCGAAATAGCTGGTACAACACGTGACGTATTACGCGAACATATCCACATTGATGGTATGCCACTACATATTATTGATACCGCAGGCCTGCGTGAAAGCCCAGATAAAGTAGAGCAAATTGGTATTGAACGCGCATGGGATGAAATTAACCAAGCCGATCGCGTACTATTTATGTTAGACGGCACAGACACAGCAGCCACTGATCCTCATGATATTTGGCCAGAGTTTATGGCCAAATTACCAGAGGGTATGGGTGTTACTGTGATCCGAAATAAAGCCGATATTTCCGGTGAAAATGTCGGTATGGATGAACATGAACAATATCCGGTGATCCGTTTAAGCGCTAAAAATGCAGAGGGTATAGAGTTAGTTCGTACTCACTTAAAGGCATGTATAGGTTTCCAAGGCGCCACTGAAGGTGGATTTATGGCACGCCGTCGTCACTTAGACGCACTTGATCATGCAGCCTATCATTTAAACACAGGTAAAGAGCAACTAGAGATGCATATTGCTGGTGAGATCTTGGCTGAAGAGTTACGCCTAACTCAACAGTTCTTAAATGAGATAACAGGTGAATTTACCTCTGATGACCTACTAGGGAAAATCTTTAGTTCGTTCTGTATCGGTAAATAAGTTCCGGTCATCAATATTATAAAAAAGAGTCTTGCGACTCTTTTTTGTTTTTAGTCCAGTAAGCAATTATCGGTTCAGGGCCGAAACCAGCCAGTAATTAACCTCATATCAATTAGTCTAGCGATGTCATTAAACGGAGGACATCATGGACAAATATCAACTCTTTCACCAATTACACCACCAGCATGGGGGCTTTGTACTTGCTAATGCGTGGGATCTTAGTTCAGCACAATTCATCCAAGCTGCGGGAGCTAAAGCAGTAGCAACAACCAGCTGGGGTATTGCGGCAAGTTTAGGGTTAGCTGATGGTGAAAACATTTCTTTTAAAACTCAATTAGCACTAGCTAAAAGCTTAACCGAACACCTTCATATTCCACTCTCTGTGGATTTAGAGTCAGGCTACAGTAATGATCCGCTGCAAATTAGCGAAAACGTTTTGGCGTTAGCAAGATTAGGAGTTGTAGGCATCAACATAGAGGACTCAGATAAAGACACTAATGCACTGAGATCTATCGAACAACAATGCACTATTATTAGTGAGATAAAAAAAGCACTTAACGAAAATGGCTTCGGTGGTTTATTTATAAACGCCAGAACCGATACCTACTTTGTTAGTGACTCCCCTTTTCAAGCAACATTAGAGCGTGCGAAAGCGTATCAAGATGCAGGTGCAGACGGTCTGTTTGTGCCCGGCTTAACTAACATAGAGCACATAACCAGCTTAGCTAACACAATAGATATGCCATTAAATGTGATGGCAATGAGCAATTTTAACTCAGCAAAAGCCGCTTTCGCTGGTGGTGCAAAACGGTTTTCATTGGGTAATTCACTCTATGATCTAGTCGGTAATACGATAAAAACCAGTTTAACTCAGATCGAAAACTAACTTAGCGAGCTAAAAATTAGATCAAAACAGCTTTTAAGATCGAATTTAGCTAAAAATGTTATCCACATTTGGGGCTTTTTTAGATCTAAAGGCTGATTTGATCATAAAAAAACGCGGAAATTTGAATTTATTTTCATACAACAGCCCTTTTTGATAACTAATTTTCTTAAAAACAGCCTTTATTAGCGCTTATTTAAGTTTTTTCCGATCTATTTTATTGATCGCAAATTGCAAACCGATCGTTATCAACAAGCGATCTATCCACAAAACGATCATACTCACTATTTTTATCAGATCTGAAAAATTAAGCGCTTACACATAATTAAAGATCAACAACTTAGCAAAGTTATACAGTTTCCAATATTTAGCTTGATCAGAACTTTCCCCAAATTTATTAACAGCTTGATCAAAGGGTTTAATTTATGAATAAATATAAAAAACTATTAAAAACAGTAGATTATAAAAAACAATGAATTAAAGCTGTCATTTTAAGCAGAAAAACTTATTCAGATCGTAATTCAACGCTTTACTCACACCCTAACTTAGTTATCATGTGGCCACTTATTTCTATACATGATCAATCACATGCAATCAGTAAATATCATCGTTGGCAGCCAAATGGGATCTGCAGAATACGTGGCAGAGCAACTAGCAGAAGCCCTTGAACAACAAGGGATCCAAGTGCAGCTTCATGAACAGCCTGTATTTGATGATATTGATCAGCAAGATACTATTTGGTTGTTATGTACTTCTACATACGGCGCGGGAGACTACCCAGAGAACCTACTGCCATTTGTTGAGTCTATTAACCAACAGGCTGATCTTAAAGGATTAAACTACAGTGTGATCGGATTAGGTGACACTAGTTACGACACCTATAACTATGCAGGCCGTAATCTAGATGAGTTATTAGCTAATAAAGGCGCAAACCGCGTGGCAGAACGCTTAGAGCTAAATATTCTTGATGAAGCATTGCCAGAAGACACGGCATTAGCCTGGTTACCAAGCTGGATCGAATCAGCAGGGCTCAATTAAGCCGATCGGTGTTGATCGTTGTTATAAAAGTTACCCACAATTTACTGATAATTTAGATCGGATTGTGGATAAACACTGATCTAACTGCGATTTTAACCTAGTTTATCCCTTGGATAAGATCCAATCGATATTGCCCTGTGTATAAACAGCCCTTTTGATCAAAGCTTTTACGCGGGAAGATCCGATCATATTAACACCTTTAGATCTGCGTTAAGATCATGTTTTAAATAGTAAAGCGAACATTATCAACAGATCTAGCCGTTACTAGTAGTAAGAGTAATAAAAGATCTCTTTAAAAGATCCTTTATATTATTAGAGATCACCCACTTAGATCTTGAGCACTGTTTAATCATTTATCTTCTCTAAATTTCTAGGTAGAATACGCTCCCTTTACAAAGTTTTGCTGGTCGATTAAGTAGGATCCCATAAATGATTTTTCACGAACGTTTTGATGTTATTGTTGTAGGTGGTGGACATGCAGGTACTGAAGCTGCATTAGCATCTGCTCGCATGGGCATGAATACCCTATTGCTAACTCATAATATGGATACCCTTGGTCAAATGTCTTGTAATCCGGCAATTGGCGGTATTGGTAAAGGCCATTTAGTTAAAGAGATCGATGCACTTGGTGGTGCAATGGCTCAGGCTATTGATAAAGGCGGTATTCAATTTCGTACTTTAAACTCATCTAAAGGCCCTGCAGTACGTGCTACACGTGCTCAAGCTGACCGTGCTTTGTATAAAGCAGCTATTCAACACACTTTACAACATCAAGAAAACTTAAAGATCTTCCAACAATCATGTGACGATCTAATCGTTGAAGGTGATCGAGTAATCGGTGTTGTAACGCAAATGGGTCTACGTTTTAGTGCGCCTTCTGTGGTTCTTACCGTAGGTACTTTCTTAGGTGGTCAGATCCATATAGGTTTAGAGAACTTCAAAGGCGGTCGTGCAGGTGATCCACCTTCAATTGCACTTGCAGAGCGTTTACGTGAATTACCTTTCCGTGTTGATCGTTTAAAAACAGGCACGCCTCCTCGTATTGATGCGCGAACTGTTGATTTTAGCAAGATGCAAGAACAGCCTGGTGATACCCCTACGCCTGTATTCTCATTTATGGGTAAACAATCGGATCACCCACAGCAGATCCCGTGTTACATCACTTATACAAATGAAAAAACACATGATGTGATCCGCAATAACTTACATCGCTCACCTATGTATTCAGGTGTAATTGAAGGTATTGGTCCACGTTACTGCCCTTCAATCGAAGATAAGATCGTACGTTTTGTTGATAAAGACAAACATCAAATCTTTGTTGAGCCTGAAGGTTTAACATCATACGAATTATATCCAAATGGTATTTCAACGAGCTTACCGTTTGATGTACAGCTTGAAATTGTGCAATCAATCACTGGTTTTGAAAATGCACATATTTGTCGTCCTGGTTATGCTATTGAGTATGACTTCTTTGATCCGCGCGACTTAAAGCAATCATTAGAAACTAAGTTTATTAATGGTTTATTCTTCGCAGGCCAAATCAATGGTACAACCGGTTACGAAGAAGCCGGCGCGCAAGGTTTAATTGCGGGTATGAACGCCGCATTACAAGTACAAGGTAAAGAGTCTTGGACACCTCGTCGTGATGAAGCATACACAGGTGTACTCATTGACGACCTAGCAACATTAGGTACTAAAGAACCGTACCGTATGTTTACTAGCCGTGCTGAATACCGTTTATTACTTCGTGAAGATAATGCCGACATTCGTTTAACTGAGAAAGGCCGTGAACTTGGCTTAGTTGACGATGCTCGTTGGGCTGCCTTTAACGAAAAAATGGAAATCATCGAAAAAGAAACGCAACGTTTAAAAGAAACATGGATCCACAAAGATCACGTTGCTGTTGATCAAGTAAATGCATTATTAAAAACACCACTGACTCGTGAAGCGAGCCTTGAAGATCTGATCCGCCGTCCTGAAATTCGTTATAACGACTTAATGGCGATCGATGGTTTAGGTTCTGAGTTTGATAACCAAGCTGCACTTGAGCAAGTTGAGATCCATACTAAGTACGCAGGCTATATTGCTCGTCAGCAAGATGAGATCAATAAGCAGCTACGTCATGAACAAACTGTATTACCAAAAGACTTTGATTATTCAACTGTTTCTGGTTTATCAAATGAGGTTATCGCAAAGCTTACTGATAGTCGTCCAGATACAATTGGCCAAGCGTCACGTATTTCAGGTATCACCCCTGCTGCTATTTCGCTATTATTAGTCTATCTGAAAAAGCAAGGCTTACTGCGCAAGACTGCGTAGTTGGTGAGGAATACAGTGTTACAACAACAATTAACTTCGCTGTTAGCGCAAACTGATATTGCGCTAACAGAAAAACAGCAACAACAACTTGTGCAATATGTTGAATTATTAGACAAGTGGAACAAAGCGTATAACTTAACCTCTGTTCGTTTACCTGAAGAAATGATGGTTAAACATATTATGGATAGCTTAGTTGTTGCACCACACCTTAAAGGCAAACATTACATTGATGTAGGTACGGGTCCTGGTTTACCGGGTATCGTATTAGCCATCGCTTTACCTGATACACAATTTGTATTGTTAGATAGTTTAGGTAAACGCGTGCGCTTTTTGATGCAGGTAAAACATGCACTTGGTCTTGAAAATGTAACCCCAGTGCAGTCTAGAGTTGAAGAATATCAACCAAGTGTTAAATTAGATGGTGTATTAAGTCGTGCATTCGCCTCTTTACAAGATATGGTTGACTGGTGTGCGCACTTGATTGATCATTCAGGTAAATTTATCGCCTTAAAAGGCGTATTTCCGAGCGAAGAACTAGACTCATTACCTAAAGGTATTAAGTTTGATGAAAAAATCAGCTTGGAAGTACCTGAGTTAGATGCGCAAAGACATCTAATCATTCTATCTAAAGACTAGGGATCAGAGCACTGTGGCAAAAGTCATCGCATTAGCAAACCAAAAAGGTGGTGTTGGTAAAACAACCACCGCTGTGAATCTCGCGGCATCGATGGCCGCGACGAAGCGTAAAGTGTTATTAATCGATCTTGATCCGCAAGGAAACGCTACCATGGGTAGTGGTGTCGATAAATACGGTGATGTTGCGACTATTTACGATTTATTGATTGAAGAAACACCAATCGATGAAGTGATCAATAAAGAAACCTCAGGTGAGTATCACTTAATTGCTGCTAATGGCGATGTGACTGCCGCTGAAGTTAAACTAATGGAATTGTTTGCTCGTGAAGTGCGTTTACGTAATGCGCTTGAACAAATTCAAGACCAATACGATTTCATTTTTATCGACTGCCCGCCTTCACTTAACATGCTTACTGTTAATGCAATGGCTGCCGCAGATTCGATTTTAGTTCCGATGCAATGTGAGTATTATGCCCTTGAAGGTTTAACGGCATTAATGGATACCATTACGCAGCTATCTAAGCTAGTAAACCCAGCGTTAACAATTGAAGGGATTTTGCGCACCATGTATGATCCGCGCAATCGCCTTGCAAATGATGTATCAGAACAACTCAAACAACATTTTGGCGATAAAGTATATCGTACCGTTATCCCACGTAATGTCCGTTTAGCAGAAGCGCCGAGTTTTGGTGCCCCTGCCATGTATTATGATCGTGCATCAAGTGGTGCTAAAGCTTACTTAGCCCTAGCCGGCGAAATGTTACGTAGAAAAGAGAAAACATCTTCAGCAGTAGCCTAACTTCGAGGTAAAAAAATAACATGTCTGCTAAAAAACGCGGTTTAGGCCGAGGACTCGACGCTTTATTAAGTTCATCAAAACCTGCCCCAAGTGCAAATAATCAGCAACAAGCGACAGCAACACCAGAGCAAGTCTCTGAAGTTGTTGCAGAGCAAAGCAAAGGTGAGCTGCAAAAATTAGCGATTGAGTTTTTACAATCGGGTAAATATCAACCGCGTAAAGACATGTCTGAAGAAGCGCTAGAAGAGTTAGCCAGCTCAATTCGTGCTCAAGGCATCATTCAGCCAATTGTTGTGCGCCAAATTGGTGCAGACAAATATGAAATTATTGCTGGTGAACGTCGTTGGCGTGCTGCTCAACTTGCAAAATTAGATGCTGTTCCATGTATCATCAAAGATGTACCAGATGAAGCAGCCGTTGCAATCGCATTGATTGAAAATATCCAACGTGAAGACCTAAACGCGATGGAAGAAGCGATTGCATTGAATCGTTTACTTAACGAATTTGAACTCACTCATCAACAAGTCGCCGAAGCTGTTGGTAAATCGCGTACGACTGTGACTAATTTACTACGTCTAAATAATCTTAACGAAGATGTTAAAATCTTGTTAGAGCATGGCGACATCGAAATGGGTCATGCACGTTGTTTATTGGCACTTGAAGGCGAAGCGCAGTCAGATGCTGCTAGATTAGCGGTTGCTAAAGCGTTGACTGTTCGTGAAACTGAGAAATTAGTTCGCTCTATCTTAGAACCAGCCCCGAAAAAAGAAGTGCAAGAAAAAGATCCGGATGTCAAACAGTTAGAACAAAAACTTGCTGAAAATTTAGGCGCCAAAGTAGAAATAAACTACAATAAAAAAGGCAAAGGCAAACTGGTTATCTCTTATACAACTCTTGATGAGTTGGATGGCATTTTAAGCCGTATAAATTAAGACTATTCCCGTCATTAATTAATAACATGTCCAAAAAGAGACATTTGTGGTGTTTTTGCACTACAAAGGGTCGACTCAAGTTGCAAAACTGGTAGGAATCAGTATAATTTCGCCAGTTTTCATACCCTGACAATTTAACGTTCTAAAGGTTAACAAAACGTGACTAATAGGTTAGCAAGGCCGTATAGGCTTGCCGCATTTAAATTAATTTGTCTTCAGGGTATCGTAGCATTAATCGCTGCAGTAATTGTTTTTATAGGTTGGGGAGTCAATGCCGGCCAGTCAGCGCTTGCTGGCGGAGCTGTTGCACTACTCCCTAATTTTGTATTTGCTGTCTATGCATTCCGTTATATGGGTGCAAGTCGAGTAAATCAAGTGTATGCCTCGCTAAAGCGCGGCAACGGATTAAAATTTATGCTAACAATCGTTTTGTTTGCACTGATACTGAAGTCTTACACGGTCGTTTTATTACCGTTTTTCTGTGTTTATGTATTGGTGTTATTTAGCGGATTGTTTGCGCCCGTTTTTTTTAATCATTAACTTTTGGGATATAACATGGCTGCAGAAGAAGTAACTCTATCAAGCCATATTCAGCACCACTTAACTAACGCTAAGATGTGCTCGACCGACGCTGGTCTTGCCTTCAACAAAGCGTGTGCAGACAGTGGTTTCTGGACATGGAATATAGATACCCTCGCATGGTCAATCGGTCTAGGTCTTGTATTTTTATGGATCTTCCGTAGTGCCGCTAAGAAAGCAAATACCGGTGTACCTGGTAAATTTCAGTGCTTCATTGAAATGATCGTTGAGTTCGTTGGCGACAACGTACGTGACACATACCACGGTAAAAGCGCATTAATCGCTCCATTAGCTCTAACGATTTTCGTTTGGGTGTTCTTAATGAACTTAATGGACTTGATTCCGGTTGATTTCCTACCTGCATTCGCTGGCTTCGTTGGCGAGCAAGCATTTGGTATGGATTCTCACGATGTTTACATGAAGATTGTACCTACAACAGACATCAACATGACTGCTGCACTTGCTATTGGTGTATTCATTCTGATGATCGGTTACGCAATCAAAATCAAAGGGATTGGCGGATTCTTAGCTGAATTAACGCTTCACCCGTTTAGCTCTAATAACAAGCTAGCAATGGTGTTCTTAATCCCATGTAACTTATTACTAGAAACAATCGCTTTAGTTGCTAAGCCGTTCTCGTTAGCACTGCGTTTATTCGGTAACTTATATGCTGGTGAGTTGATTTTCATCTTGATCGGCGCAGTTGGTTTAATGCAACTACCGTTGCACTTTATTTGGGCTGTATTCCACATCTTAGTAATCGTACTGCAAGCATTCGTATTCATGATGCTTACAATCGTATACCTAAGCATGGCAAGCTCAGATAATCACTAATTTTTTACACTTTTAAAATTTAATTTTAATTTACAATTGAAACTTTGGAGAAAAAAATGGAACTAGTATTAGGTCTTAAGTATATCGCTGTTGCTCTACTTATCGGCTTCGGTGCAATCGGTACTGCAATCGGCTTCGGTAACATGGGTGGTAAATTCCTAGAAGCTTGTGCTCGTCAACCTGAACTTGCACCTTCATTACAAGTTAAGATGTTCATCCTTGCTGGTCTAATCGATGCCGTAGCTATGATCGGTGTTGGTATCGCAATGGTATTGTTGTTCGTACTTTAATATTATTTTTTGAACAGCTTACTATTTTAAGGAGGAGCGGTCGTGAACTTAACAGCCACTCTTATCGGTGAATTAATTGCATTTACGGTTTTCGTACTTTTCTGTATGAAATACGTATGGCCACCACTAAATGGTGCAATTGAAGCTCGCCAGAAGAAAATCGAAGATGGTTTAGCTGCCTCTGATAGAGCCGAAAAAGACTTAGAACTTGCGCAAAAGAAAGCTGCTGAGCAGCTTAAAGAGGCAAAAGCTCAAGCGGCTGATATCATTGAACAAGCTAAAAAGCGTGCCACGCTAATCGTTGACGAAGAAACTGTTCGTGGTCAACAAGAGCGTGAAAAAATTATTGCTCAAGGGCACTCTGAAATCGAAGCAGAGCGTAACCGTGTAACAGAAGAACTACGTAAACAAGTAGCGACGCTGGCAGTGGTTGGTGCTGAGAAGATTTTAGAGCGCGAAATCAATCAAGCCGCACACAGTGACATCGTTGAAAAACTTGTCGCTGAGCTGTAATTAGGAGGGTATGAGCATGTCTGAATTGGCTACTATCGCTCGCCCATACGCTAAAGCGGCTTTTGAACTTGCCGTTGAAAAAGGCACTGTTGAAAGTTGGAACGACATGTTGTTCTTTGCTGGCCACGTTGCCAGCAACGAGCAAGCCGCTGCCGCGCTAGCTGGATTGCCTACTGCTACTGAACAAGCAGATCTGTTTATCAAGATCTGTGCAGAGCAGCTCAACGAACAAGGTCAGAACCTAATCAAGGTGATGGCTGAAAATGGACGTTTAGTTGCACTGCCTGCTGTTGCTGAGTTATTCGCTGAATTTAAAGCGGACTACGACAAAGAAATCGACGTTGACGTGATTTCTGCAACACCGCTTGCTGCTGAGCAGCAAGCAACATTGGTAGCGGCACTTGAAAAACGTTTCGCACGCAAAGTTAAGCTGAATTGTAGTGAAGATACTACAGTTGTTGGCGGTCTTATCATTAAGGCGGGTGACACTGTAATCGACGGCTCAGTACGTGGCAAATTAGCCCGCTTAGCTACATCACTACAATCGTAATTGGGAAAAAGAGCATGCAACTTAATTCCACTGAAATTTCAGATCTGATCAAACAACGTATTGAGCAGTTCGAAGTTGTAAGTGAAGCTCGTAACGAAGGTACTATCGTATCTGTTACTGACGGTATCATCCGCATCCACGGTCTTGCTGACTGTATGCAAGGTGAGATGATCGAGCTTCCTGGCAACCGTTATGCTATCGCACTAAACCTTGAGCGTGACTCAGTAGGTGCTGTAGTAATGGGTCCTTACGCTGACCTTAAAGAAGGCGTAAAAGTTAAATCAACTGGTCGTATCCTAGAGGTTCCTGTTGGTCGTGGTCTACTTGGTCGTGTTGTTAACACACTAGGTGCACCTATCGACGGTAAAGGCGCTTTAGATAACGACGGTTTTGAACCTGTTGAGAAAATCGCACCAGGCGTTATCGAACGTCAATCAGTAGATGAGCCAGTACAAACTGGTTATAAATCTATCGATGCGATGATCCCAGTAGGTCGTGGTCAACGTGAGCTTGTGATCGGTGACCGCCAAACTGGTAAAACTGCATTAGCAATCGATGCTATCATCAACCAAAAAGGTACAGGCGTTAAGTGTGTGTACGTTGCAGTTGGTCAAAAAGCATCTACTATCGCTAACGTAGTACGTAAATTAGAAGAGCACGGTGCATTAGAAAACACGATTGTTGTTGTTGCATCTGCTTCTGAATCTGCGGCACTTCAGTACCTAGCACCATTCTCTGGTTGTACTATGGGTGAATACTTCCGTGACCGTGGTGAAGACGCGCTAATCGTATATGATGATTTATCTAAGCAAGCTGTTGCTTACCGTCAAATCTCATTACTACTTAAGCGTCCACCAGGCCGTGAAGCATACCCTGGTGACGTATTCTACCTTCACTCACGTCTTCTAGAGCGTGCATCACGTGTAAACGCTGATTACGTTGAGAAGTTCACTAATGGTGAAGTGAAAGGTAAAACAGGTTCATTGACGGCATTGCCAATCATTGAAACTCAAGGCGGCGACGTTTCTGCGTTCGTACCGACAAACGTTATCTCTATCACCGATGGTCAGATCTTCTTAGAAACTGACTTATTCAACTCAGGTATCCGTCCAGCTGTTAACGCTGGTATCTCGGTATCTCGTGTTGGTGGTGCAGCGCAAACTAAAATCGTTAAGAAACTAGGTGGTGGTATCCGTCTAGCGTTAGCTCAGTACCGTGAATTAGCTGCGTTCTCGCAGTTCGCGTCTGACCTTGACGATGCAACACGTGCTCAATTAGAGCATGGTGAGCGCGTAACAGAGCTAATGAAGCAGAAACAGTACGCACCAATGTCTGTTGCTGAAATGTCTCTGTCGCTATTTGCTGCTGAAAAAGGCTACCTAAAAGACATCGAAATCGCGAAAATCATGGATTTCGAAGCTGGCCTAATTTCTTATGCAAACAGCACATACGCAGAGCTAATGGCTCAAATCAATGAAACTGGTAACTACAACGCTGAGATTGAAGCTCAACTTAAAGAACTTCTAGAGAAGTTCAAGTCGACGCAAACTTGGTAATTTAGTTATGAATGGTGAGCTTTAGGCAACTAAAGCCCACCTGATTCGGAGAGAGAGTCATGGCCAGCGGAAAAGAGATTAAAAGCAAGATCGGGAGTATCAAGAATACTCAAAAGATCACCAGCGCAATGGAAATGGTTGCTGCGTCTAAAATGAAAAAAGCGCAGGAACGTGTGGCGTCAAGCCGTCCATACGCTGAAAACTTACGCCAAGTGATTGGTCGTGTTGCTCAAGCAAATCTTGATTTTACTCACCCTTTCTTAGAAGAGCGTGAAGTAAAACGAGTTGGTTATATTGTTATCTCTACTGACCGTGGTCTATGTGGTGGCTTGAACTCAAACGAGTTCAAAAAAGTTGCCCTAGATGTTAAAGCGTGGAAAGAAAAAGGCGTTGAAGCTGAATTTACTACTTTAGGTAGCAAAGCAGCTGGCTTTTTCCAACGTTTTGGCGGTAAGTTAGTCGCTAAAAAAGCGAACTTAGGAGATACACCTTCACTACAAGACGTTATTGGTCCTGTAAAGACAATGCTAGATGCATACTCTGAAGGTAAAATTGACCGCTTATACGTAGTATTTAACAAGTTCGTTAATACTATGAAGCAAGAGCCAACAATCGATCAGTTACTCCCTTTGCCAAAAGCTGAAGAAGAAGTATCTCAACATTCTTGGGATTACTTATATGAGCCAAACCCAGAAGCGATTTTAGAAGCTCTGTTAGTACGCTTTATTGAGTCTCAAGTATACCAAGGTGTAGTTGAGAACGCTGCCTCTGAACAGGCTGCCCGTATGGTTGCAATGAAAGCTGCAACTGATAACGCTGGCGACCTTATGGATGAGTTACAGCTTGTTTATAACAAGGCTCGTCAAGCTGCAATCACACAAGAAATTAGTGAGATTGTTGGCGGTTCGGCAGCAGTTTAACGCTTCGGCAAAGTTTAATGAGAGGAATAGACATGAGTTTAGGTAAGGTCGTCCAAATTATCGGCGCCGTTGTGGATATCGAATTTCCACAAGACAACGTGCCAGCCGTATATGACGCACTAAAAGTAACAGATGGCGACTTAGCTGGTTTAACTTTAGAAGTTCAACAACAGCTAGGTGGCGGTGTGGTACGTGGTATCGCACTTGGTACTACTGACGGTTTACGTCGTGGTACTGCAGTAGAAGGTACAGGTCAGCCAATCCACGTTCCAGTAGGTACGAAGACACTAGGTCGTATCATGGACGTATTAGGTAACCCTATTGATGAAGCTGGTCCAATTGGTGAAGAAGAGCGTATGTCTATTCACCGTGCAGCACCTTCTTATGAAGAACAATCAAGTTCAGTAGAACTTTTAGAGACTGGTATCAAGGTAATCGACCTTGTATGTCCATTCGCTAAAGGTGGTAAAGTTGGTCTATTCGGTGGTGCCGGTGTTGGTAAAACCGTAAACATGATGGAACTTATCCGTAACATCGCAATCGAGCACAGCGGTTACTCAGTATTCGCAGGTGTTGGTGAGCGTACTCGTGAGGGTAATGACTTCTACCATGAGATGAACGACTCAAACGTACTAGATAAAGTATCTCTAGTATACGGTCAAATGAATGAGCCACCGGGTAACCGTTTACGCGTAGCGTTAACTGGTCTTACTATGGCTGAGAAGTTCCGTGACGAAGGTCGTGACGTACTTTTCTTCGTTGATAACATCTACCGTTATACTCTAGCGGGTACAGAGGTATCAGCACTTCTAGGTCGTATGCCTTCAGCAGTAGGTTACCAACCAACTCTTGCTGAAGAAATGGGTGTACTTCAAGAGCGTATCGCATCTACTAAGACGGGTTCAATCACTTCAATCCAAGCGGTATACGTACCTGCGGATGACTTAACTGACCCATCTCCAGCAACAACGTTTGCTCACTTAGATGCAACAGTAGTACTTTCTCGTGATATCGCTTCACTTGGTATCTACCCTGCGGTAGACCCACTTGATTCATCTTCACGTCAACTTGACCCACTAGTAATCGGTCAAGAGCACTACGATACTGCGCGTGGCGTTCAAACAGTTCTTCAACGTTATAAAGAACTTAAAGACATCATCGCAATCCTAGGTATGGACGAGCTTTCTGACGAAGATAAGCAAGTTGTATCTCGTGCACGTAAAATCCAGCGTTTCCTATCTCAGCCGTTCTTCGTTGCTGAAGTATTCACAGGCGCGCCTGGTAAATACGTGTCACTTAAAGACACAATTGCTGGCTTCAAAGGTATCTTAAACGGTGAGTTTGATGATATGCCAGAGCAAGCGTTCTACATGGTTGGCTCTATTGAAGAAGCTCAAGAAAAAGCCAAAAGCATGTAATTAGGAGGGTAGTATGGCGGCTATGACTGTACATCTTGACGTAGTAAGCGCAGAAGAGAGCTTGTTCTCTGGTCTGGTTGAATCGATTCAAGTGAGTGGTAGTGAAGGTGACCTTGGTGTTAACTATGGTCACGCTCCATTATTAACTGCCCTAAAACCTGGTATGGTACGTTTAGTTAAGCAATTTGGTCACGAAGACGTGATGTATATTGCTGGCGGCACGCTAGAAGTTCAACCTGATCGCATCACGATTCTTGCAGATACTGCAGTACGTGGTGAAGACCTAGACGAGCAAGCGGCTGAAAAAGCTAAACGTGATGCTGAAGAGCAAATGGCGAATACGTCAACTGCTGAGTTAGATTATCAACAAGCTGCAGTACAGCTTGCTGAAGCAATCGCTCAACTTCGCGTAATTCAACAATTACGTAAAAAGTAAGCCTACTCGGTTTTCGAAAAGCCCACTTAACGTGGGCTTTTTTGTGTCTAAAATTCACTGTTTTATACCCTATTCTGATCATTGTACTTATAACCTGCACTTTTCCCCGCTACAATGTGTTAATTGATAATGAGCTAAGCTTTTATACAAGGTTCTTTCCTTCAAGCTAGGATTGAGTATTTGCACATGATGTGACTTGCGCAACTTTGCATGTTTATAGCTAAATTCATTACGTCCCACTAAAACAAAGAAAGAAGGATATTGTTTTAATGTCTCTGACTACCGTTATTCTCGCTGCGGGTAAAGGCACCCGTATGCGCTCTGCTCTACCTAAGGTATTACACAAAGTTGCTGGCAAACCTATGGTTCAGCACGTTATTGATAATGCCACTGCCCTTGGCGCTCGTGAAACAAATCTTGTTTACGGTCATGGCCGTGAGCAGCTTCAAGAAGCCCTATCGCACAACCAAGTAAACTGGGTATTACAAGAAGAACAACTCGGTACAGGTCATGCTGTCGCTGTTGCTAAAGAACACATTGCCGATGATGACACCGTATTAATTCTCTATGGTGATGTGCCACTAACAAAACGCGCAACCTTAGAAAAGCTTCTTGCTGCGACTCCAGAAAAAGGCTTAGCAGTATTAACGGTTACCTTAGATGACCCATCAGGTTATGGCCGAATGATCCGTGAAAATGGCAAGCTAGTAGGTATTATCGAACAAAAAGATGCTTCACCTGAGCAACTTGCGATTAAAGAAATCAATACCGGTATTATGGCTGCTAATGGTGCGCTACTTAAACGCTGGTTAGGTAACCTATCTAATAATAACGCCCAAGGTGAATATTACTTAACAGATATTGTGGCGATGGCACACAGTGAAGGTGTTGAAATTACTTCTGCACAGCCTGAGCATCCGATGGAAGTTGAAGGTGCTAATAATCGCGTACAACTTTCAGCGCTTGAACGTGCATATCAAGCATGGCAAGCAGAAGAGCTAATGCTAAACGGCGCAACACTTGCTGATCCTGCTCGTATTGATGTACGTGGTGAAGTAACGACTGGCGAAGACGTACTGATCGACGTTAATGTTATTTTCGAAGGTAAAGTAACGCTTGGTAATAACGTACAAATTGGCCCAAATTGCGTACTTAAAGATTGTACTATCGGCGATAACGTTGTTATTAAAGCTAACTCACTAGTTGAAGAAGCCAGTGTTGCTGCTAAATGTACTTTAGGTCCTTATGCCCGCCTTCGCCCTGGTGCGATTATGGAAGAAGACTCACACATTGGTAACTTCGTTGAGATGAAAAAGACTCGCTTAGGCAAAGGCTCAAAAGCAAACCACCTAACCTACTTAGGCGACACTGAAGTTGGCGAAAAAGTTAATATTGGCGCAGGTACTATTACTTGTAACTATGATGGCGTAAATAAATCAAAAACCATTATTGGAGATAACGCCTTTATCGGTTCTAACTCATCACTGGTGGCCCCTGTTAATATTGGCTCAATGGCAACGATTGGCGCAGGCTCTGTTATCACTAATACTGTTGAAGATGAGCAGCTTGCAGTCGCTCGTGGTAAACAACGTAACCTTACTGGTTGGAAGCGCCCAACTAAAAAGTAATGAGCTACCCTACTAATTTATAAATAAAAAGCGAGTTTATACTCGCTTTTTTTATGACTAAATTTTGTTCTCATAAAAGTGCCATATAGTTGTAATGCCTGCGTGTTGTAATTGCCTCAATACAACTCCAAGGAAAAATAATAATGTTAAAAAGATCAATTATTGCGCTATCACTTTTAACCATTCTTTCTGGCTGCTCATTAGACGGTGACGACGGCAAAGACGGCCTACAAGGTGAACAAGGTCCTGCAGGTCAAAATGGTACTAATGGAACTGATGGGGTAAATGGCACCGATGGTGCAAACGGAACTGACGGAGCAAACGGTACAGATGCAAACGCTGCTTTAACTATAAATCTTATCGGCCGTGCAGTGCTGAACGCAGAAAGCCCTGAAGGTGCTGCGGAAATTGTTGCTTACCAAGCATCTAAACAACGAATATTTGCTATCAATAGTTCCGGTGATTCTGCGGTCGTTAATATCATGAAAGCCGATAGCTTTGATCGTGAAGTTTTAGTTAAAGATAACGAAGGGGTAATAAACGGCACTAATTTAAGCTCAGAGATTACCCTTGCACTTAATGAGCACAGTGTGGGCGATGCAAACAGTATCGCTATTGATGCTAATAATGAACTTTTAGCAGTCGCTATGGCTGCAAGTAATACCGGTGATGCCGGTTTAATCGCATTTTATGATATTAGTGGCGACGAGCCTCAGTTTATTAAAAATGTTACTGTAGGCGCCCTGCCCGACATGGTTACTTTTAGCCATGATGGCAATAAAGTATTGGTTGCAAATGAAGGCGAACCCAATGGTGATTACAGTATTGACCCTGAAGGCTCTATCAGCATTATTAATATTAATGATGGTGTAATTGCAGATACTGCTATTAGCCTTACTTTTTCAGCTTATAACGACAAACAAGCAGAGCTTGAAGAACTTGGGATTGTATTTGCTAACCCGACAGGTCGAACAATCAACGGTAACTTGATTAATACAACCGTAGCTATGGATTTAGAACCTGAATACATCAGCGTTTCGAAAGACAATAAGTTTGCCTACGTGTCACTACAAGAAAATAACGCCCTTGCTATCGTCAATCTTGAAGATAATAGCCTAGAGCTTAAAGGCTTAGGATTTAAGGATTGGTCTAATTTACTTTTTGATGCATCAGATAAAGACGGTGGCGTTAACTTTAAATCGTACCCTGGTCTCTATGGCATGTATCAACCAGATACTATTTCAAGCTTTACCTGGAAAGGTGCTAACTTTATTGTCACAGCGAACGAAGGTGATGCACGAGAATACTTCTTTGATACAACCGACGAAGCTGATTGTTTAGCAAAAGGTGGTCTAGATTACGATGAAGATGATGGTTGTTTATCATATATAGATGAAACCAGAGCTAAA